>JAHBWC010000122.1 GCA_019637225.1 Labilithrix sp. | reverse complement strand
CCGACGCCGGGGCCGACGCGTCGGCGGACGGCAGCGCGGTCGCGCCGCCCGCGAGCCCGGCGGTCGACCCGAACGTGAAGGTCGTCACGATCGGGATGCACGTCGCAGGCGGCCCTTTCGACGAACCGACGAAGGTCCCCTTCAAGAAAGCCGTCGAGCCGCGCTTTCCCGAGATCGCCCAGTGCTGGGCGAGGCACGTGACGAAGCCGCCGAAGCAGGCGGACTTCGGCGTCGATCTCCTCATCGAGGCTGCGGGCGGCAAGCCCAAGGTCTCGAACCCGCGCTCCTCGCTCGACAAGGCCGAGAGCGAGGGCTTCTCCGCGTGCGTCATCGGCGTGTTCGAAAGCGTCGAGTTCCCGAAGCTCGTCGACCGCGGACGCACCGGCGTCAGCTACTCGCTCCGCTTCACGCGGCGCTGACGACGCGCGGCGTCTCGCCTCGAGAAAAAAATCAGAATCCGCGACGCGCCGCGAGCGAGTCGACGCCCGCCGAGCGCCCTCGCGAAGCGCCGCGACCGCTACGACATCCGCGATCATGGCGCCCAGGTCGACGAGGCGGCGCCGGCCGCCGCAGGCCACCGCAGAATCATGCGGCTTTCATGGGCAAAGGCGCCCGGCCCTCCCCCCGCCGACGCCGCGTCTCACGGGGCGGTCGGACGGCACGTCGTGTGCTGTCGCGGGCGCTCGATGATCGACCACGACGACGTCCGCTTCTCGAGCTTCACGCGCGACCTCGCCCGGCGCCATCGCCGCCCCCGCTCGTACCCGCCGCCGCCGCCGCTCCCGGCCGACGCGCTCGAGCAGCTCTGCGGCGGAGGCACGATCACGCCCTCGTCCGCCCTCATGCTGGCGCGCTGGTCCGAGACCTTCTCCGAGACCGACCTCGACGCCGACCTGAGCTGAGCGCGGACAGGCTCCTAGCGCGAGCGCGCGCGGACGAGCTGGAAGTACCGATGCGCGATCCCGCTCGCGCGCGCGGCGTGCGTGACGTTGCCGTTGTGACGCGCGAGGAGCTCCTCGACGTAGCGTCGCTCGAACTCCGCGAGGACTCGCTGGCGCGCCTCGGTGAACGGCAGCTGCTCGCTGACCACGTTGGCCAGGAAGTCGTCCGCCGGAGGCGGGAGCGTCGCGGGCAGGTTGGCGGCCCTGAGCTGGTCGGTCTCGACGCCGAGCACCGTGCGGCCGAGCGACACCGTCTCGCCGCCGTAGAGACGCGCCTCGCGGACGAGCACGCCGTTGACGCGCGTGCCGTTCGTCGAGCCGAGGTCCACGAGGAGGATGTGCGTCGCCGTGGCGGTGAGCGCGACGTGCCGGCGCGAGACGTGCGGGTCCCGCAGCTGGATCGCGCACGAGCTCGCGTTTCCGAGCACCGCGTGTGGGGGGCTCGCGGGATCGAGCACCAGCACGCTGCCCACGTCCGGGCCCGCCACGACCCGGAGCGCGAACGATGTCCGCGGCAGGGCCGCCGGCGACAGGGTCGGCAGATCCAGGGTGTCTTCGGCGTCCGCTCGCGTCACGATGGCCGTCCGCATGAAGACCCCTGGAGCAAGCCCGATGCCGCGTCGTCCAGCGAAGTGACGCGAAAACCACCGGTTGCTTGCGAGCCAACACGTCGGGACCGAGCCGGTCGGGATCGCCCGAGCCGCTCCCCCCGGATCCAGATCATGCCGCCCCGCGACCGTCACCCTCAGCGGAAGAGGCCCGCGCCGATGCTCCAGCCGAAGTAGTCGCGCGCCCCGTCCACCGCGAGGCTGAGGCGGAAGAGCGTGTCCTCGTCGAACAGCCCGAACATCGACCACCGGAGGACGCGGACCGCGACGCCGCCGGTGCCGTGGAGGCGCGTCTCACCGGTGCGGTAGCGCGTGGGCTCGAGGTACGAGCCGGCCCGGAGGACGAGCCAGTTCGGGATCACCTCCGCCTCGGCGCCAGCGCGCAGCGTCACGACCGTCCGCTCGCCCGATCGATCGATCGTCTGCGAGAGCATCGACTCGACGCCGACGGCGTTCTTGACCGCGCCGCTGACGAGCGCGGACGCCGCGAGCAGGACGCGCTGCCGTGGGATCTCGGCGTAGCGCGCCTTGAGGCGCCGGCGCGCTCCGAGGTAGTGCGGCTCGGGCTGACCGTTCTTGTCCTGCCGCCAGCGCTCGGCGTCCTCCTTCGGGACCTTCTCCTCGTCTTGCCACGGGATGTTGAAGGGACGCTTCCACAGCTGCACGGCGACGCCGCCCTCGACCTCCCACGGGAGCTCGACCCGCTCCGGGAGGAAGACGTTGCCGACGACGCGATCGCCCTCGGCGTTCGCCGTGATGCGCCCCTCGTCGTTCACGACCGGCATCTGGGGCGAGCGCGCCGCGCCGCCGACGCGCAGCGGCAGATCGTGCGGCGCCCAAAGCGCGCCCGCCTGCAAGCCGGCCGTGTTCGAGTTGATGAGGAGCCGCTCGTTGTCGACGGTGCCCCCGACGAGGCCCGTGTTGCCGATGCCGTAGAAGCCCGTGAACCTCATGCCGCCGCCGAGGTGGAGCTGATCGTCGAGGAAGCCGTACGACACGACGGGGTCGAGCCGGACGAGGCGCGCCGTCACGCTGGCGATGACCTCGTCCGAGTTCGGGAGCGCCACCGGGCTGCCCGGCACGCCGAGCTCGTACTGCTGAAACGCGGCGATGAGGCCGAAGCCGAGCTTGTCGTGCTGGAGCAGCCCGCCGAACGTGAGCCAGAAGAACTTGTCGTAGGTGAAGCCGACCTTGCCGTTGTTGTCGAAGTCGGTCCCCGACACCGACGCCGGCAGCGTCAGCCCGGCGGTGAGGTCGAAGTCGTCGCGCGTCGTCGAGTACGGCGCCCGGAGCGACGCGCTCGCCGGGTTGAACGGGATCCCCTCCGTTCCCTCGGCGATCGCGGTGTAGGCGCCGCCGAGCGCGGTGATGCGGGTCGTCGCCAGGACAGGCCCCTGGAAGAGGTCGACCGTGTACTGGCTCGTCTGGATCCGCGATCCCTGCGGCCCGAGGGGGCCCCCGGCCCGCGCCTCGTCGGCGCACACGAGCACGAGACCCGCGGTGACGATCGCGGCGCATGCCGCGCGAGCGTCAGCCCTGCGGAGAGCCTCCACGCCACGAACCGAGCGCGCCACGCGCGGCACGATACCCCGATCCGCGCCGCGTGGATCGGCGGAAGCGCCGGCGCGCGCCGACGATCAGCGGAGCGGCTTCTGGCCGGCGAACACGCGGACGACGAGCGCCACAATCGCCATCGGCGCGAGGATCGCTGCGGCGACGCCCCAGCCGCCGTAGTGCCAGAAGGTGTGGGGCGGCGCGACGCCGTAGATTCCGAACACCATCAGCGGCGCCGCAAGCGCCGTTCCCCAGCCACGCTTGCCCGCGGGCAGCGTGCGGACGCGCACCGCGAGGAGCGCGACGTCGACGAGCAGGAGGATGAGGCAGAAGGCGAACGCCCACACGCTGCCAACGAGCATTCCGACCGCCCACCCTGCGATCTTGCCGAAGAGCCCCCAGTCGACGCCGAGCGCGGCGAACGCGGTGACGGCCCCGTAGACCGAGATCCACGGTGCGATCAGCGTGGGGGTGAGCCACCCGGCGACCGTCGGCCTGACATAACGCTCGCTCATCGAAGTCTCCTCGCCGGCGTCTCGCCGTCTAACTGCTTCCTACGGACGGTGGCCTCGAAAGACGCCCAACACCGTATTAATGTTTCTTCCGCGCCCCTTCGACAAGGCCTCCGCTCGATTTCGCAGCGTCCAGGCTGAGCTACGGCACGCGAGCGCGCGCGAACCGAGGACGCCGCGCGTCCCCGTGAGGCTGCCACCCACATGTAGGCCGCGGATTTCGGTCCGGCTCAGGCGCTTCGTGAGCGCGACCGCGCCGAGCTTCGGCGCGGCGCCCGCGCGCGATCACATCAGGTTGAACGTGCCGCGCTTCACGAACCGCCCGTCGCCCTTCTTGCCGACGTAGGTGCCGTTCTCGACGATCACCTTGCCGCGCGACAGGACGTGCGTGGGCGCGCCGACGACCTCGCGGCCCTCGTACGGCGAGTAGTCGACGCGCATGTGGAGCGTCCGCTCGCTGAGCTCGTGCCGCTTCTCGCCGTCCCACACGAGGACGTCGGCGTCGGCGCCCACGGCGATCGTCCCCTTCCTCGGGTAGAGGCCGAAGATCTTCGCCGGAGCGGTCGAGGTGATCTCGACGAAGCGGTTCATCGAGATGCGGCCGGCGCGGACGCCGCCGTCCCAGAGCAGGTAGAGCCGCGTCTCGACGCCGGGCATGCCGTTCGGGATCTTGGCGAAGTTGTCCTTGCCGAGCTCCTTCTGCCCCTTCTGGCAGAACGGGCAGTGATCGGTCGAGACGACCTGGAGGTCGTGGGTCCGGAGCCCGCGCCACAGGTCCTCCTGCATGCTCGCCGGCCGGAGCGGCGGCGTGCAGACGTACTTGGCGCCCTCGAAGTCCGGGCGCGCGAGGTCGTCCTGCGACAGAAACAGGTACTGCGGGCACGTCTCGGCGTACGCCGGCATGCCGCGGTCGCGCGCCTCGACGACCTGCTTGAGCGCGCGCTCGGCCGAGAGGTGCACGAAGTAGACGGGCGCGCCCGCCATCTCCGCGAGGCAGAGCGCCCGGAAGGTGCCCTCGGCCTCGGCGATCTGCGGGCGCGTGAGCGCGTGGTGGATCGGCGAGGTGTGACCCTTGGCGATCGCCTGCGCGACGAGGATGTCGATCGGGATCCCGTTCTCCGCGTGCATGCAGATGAGCGCGCCGAGCTCGGTCGCGCGCTGCATCCCGCGGAAGATCTGGCCGTCGTCGACGTGGAGCACGCCCGGGTAGGCCATGAACATCTTGAACGACGTGACGCCCTCGCTGACGATCTGGCCCATCTCCGGGATCGTCTGGTCGTTCACGTCGGTCATGATCATGTGGAAGGCGTAGTCGGCCGCCGCCTTGCCCTCGGCCTTCCCGTGCCACGTGTCGAGGCCGCGGCGGAGCGGCTCGCCCTTCGCCTGGATCGCGAAGTCGACGATGCACGTCGTCCCGCCGTAGGCGCCCGCGCGCGTGCCGGTCTCGAAGTCGTCGGACGAGGTCGTGCCGCCGAAGGGCATGTCCATGTGCGTGTGCGCGTCGATCCCGCCCGGCAGGACGTACTTGCCGGCGGCGTCGATCGTCAGGTCCCACGGTCCCGGCGGCGCGGCGTCGGGGCCGAAGATCGCGGCGATCTTCTCGCCGACGATGGCGACGTCGGCCTGGAACGTGTCGACCGCGGTGACCACGGTCCCTCCCTTGATGAGCGTGCGCATCGTCATGTGGCGATCGAGCATATCCCGGGTGGCGCGGAGGTCGACCCCCTCGTCGCTCTCGCGTCGCGCTCACGACGTCGTGCGTCACGAGCTCGCCCACGGCCCGCTCGGTCGCGCGCGACGTCCTCGCCCCCCGCGCGCACGCGGCTGGCCTATGCTCTCCGCGCTCGCCCACGAACGCATGGGCTCGGGAGACAGACCGTCATGAAGGTGCTCGTCGCGGACAAGTTCGAGGACTCGGGGCGTCGTGGGCTCGCGGAGATCGGCTGCGAGGTCGTCTACGAGCCGGACGCCTCCGGCGACGATCTCCTCGCGGCGATCGAGCGCACGAGCGCGGAGGTCCTCGTGGTGCGCTCGACGAAGGTGACGCGGCCGATGCTCGAGAAGGGCAAGCTCTCGCTCGTCGTGCGCGCCGGCGCGGGCACCAACACGATCGACGTCGACGCCGCGAGCGAGCGCGGCATCTGGGTCGCGAACTGCCCCGGCAAGAACGCCGTCGCCGTCGCCGAGCTGACGTTCGCGCTCCTGCTCGCGCTCGACCGCCACGTCGTCGACGCGTCGAGCGATCTCCGCGGCGGGCGCTGGAACAAGAAGGACTACAGCAAGGCGCGCGGCCTCTACGGGCGGACGCTCGGCGTGCTCGGCACCGGCATGATCGGCCGCGAGGTGATCTGCCGCGCGCGCGCGTTCGGGATGAACGTGGTCGCGTGGAGCCGCACGCTCGGGGCCGAGCTGGCGGCGGAGCTCGGCGTCGACGCCAAGGCGACGATCACCGAGGTCGCCGCCGCGGCGGACGTCCTCTCGGTGCACCTCGCGCTCAAGCCGGAGACGCGCGGCCTCGTCGGCGACGGCGTCTTCGCGTCGATGAAGAACGGCGCGTTCTTCCTCAACACGTCGCGTGCGGAGGTCGTCGACCAGGCCGCGCTCGAGCGCGCGGTGAAGGAGCGCGGCATCCGCGCCGGCCTCGACGTGTTCGCCGAGGAGCCGGCCGGCGGCAGCGGCGCCGTCGAAGCGCCGATCTTCGCGCTGCCCGGCGTCATCGGCACGCACCACATCGGCGCGTCGACGGACCAGGCGCAGGAGGCGATCGCCGCCGAGACCGTGCGCATCGTTCGGCTCTACAAGCAGTCGGGCCGCCCGGCGAACGTCGTCAACCTCGCGACGAAGACGCTCGCGACGCACCTCGTCGCGGTGCGCCACTACGACCGCGTCGGCGTCCTCGCGGCGGTGTTCGACTGCCTGAAGAAGGCCGGCATCAACGTCCAGGAGACCGAGAACATCGTCTTCGACGGCGGCAAGGCGGCCGTCGCGCGCATCCACGTCGACCGCGCGCCGGACGCGAGCGTCCAGGGCGCGCTCCGCTCGTGCACGCCGGACATCCTCGACGTCTCCGTCGTCGCGCTCTGAATGACCGAGCATGATTCGGAATCATGCTCGGCCCATTCAGCTTCTTGTCATCACGGGGCGGCACGCGCCGCCCCGCCCCGGAAAAGCGCGGTTTTCCGGGGCCCCACCCCACGCGGCGCTCGCTTCGCGAGCTGGATCTCGATCGAGCTTCACGCTCGCTGATCTGGGGCGCCGCGCGGCGGGCCGCGCGACGCTCGAGCTTCGGCCCTCCGCTCGAGGTCATTCGCCCGGCGGCGGATCGCGCCTTATGCTTCGATCGACATGCCCCAGCGCGAGACCGAGGAAGAGGCGAAGATGCGCAAGATCATCGCCGACAACATCCGTCGTGTCGAAGAGATGCTCCAGTTCCTTCCGCTTCATCCCGACACAGTGAAAGATCTCCGCGCCAAGGTCGGGCTCCTCCGCACGATCCTGCTCGAGCAGCGAGCGCCGGCGTTCGCGCTCGTCGGTCGACGCGGCGCGGGCAAGTCGTCGCTCGTCAACGCCCTCTTCGGCTCCAGGGTCGCCGAGGTCGGTCACGTGAAGTCGCAGACCGGCCAGGGCAAGTGGTTCGACTACACCTCCGAGCGCGGCGCGATGTCCGTGCTCGACACGCGCGGCATCCAGGAGGGCTCGCGCCCCGCCGAGGCCGACTCCGCGAAGGACGCCGTCGCGTCGATCCTCGCGCCGCTCAAGCGCAAGGTGCCCGACGTCATCCTCTTCCTCGTGAAGGGGACCGAAGCCGACAGCGGGATCGACGCCGACCTCGCCGTGCTCGAGCGCATCTACGCCGAGATCGAGCGCGAGCACAGGTTCCGTCCGCCGCTCGTCGCGATCGCGACCCACTGCGACGTGCTCGAGCCGAAGGCCGCGCGCCTCCACCTCCCCGGCGTCGACGCGCCCGAGGACATCGACGAGAAGCTCGCGCGCGTCGCCGAGGTCGAGCACCACCTCGAGACGAAGATCAAGGAGCGCCCGAAGCTCGCGGCCCACCTCGTCTGGACCCGCGGAGTGAGCTCGTACATGTCCTTCCGTGACGGCGGCGAGCTCCGCGGCGACGAGCGCTGGCGCATCGACGAGCTCGTCGGGACGCTCTTCAAGCACCTGCCCGACGCGGGCCGCGGCACGTTCGTGCGCATCGCGCGCGTCCGCGGGCTGCAGGAGCAGCTCGCGACGGATCTCACGCGCGCCACGGCGGTCATCTGCACCGGCGTCGCCGCGGTGCCGATCCCGATCGCCGACGTCTTCCCGATCACCGCGATGCAGATGGCGCTCGTCGCCGGGATCGCGTGGCTCTCCGGGCGCCCGCTCGACAAGAAGGCCGCCGCCGAGTTCCTCGGCGCGCTGGGCGCGAACGTCGGCGCCGCGGTCGTGCTGCGCGAGGGCTTCCGTGCGCTCATGAAGGTCGTCGCGCCCGGCCTCGGCTCGATGATCTCCGGCGCGATCGCGTTCGCCGGCACGATGGCCGTGGGCGCCGCGGCCCGCCAGTACTTCCTCCGCGGCGGCTCGATCGAGGACGCGCGCCGCGCGTTCGCGGACGCCAAGGCCGCCGCCGAGGACGAGGGCAAGCAGCAAGAGGACGAGGTCCGGCGCGGAATGAACGGCTCCCCCGGCGCGCGTCCACCCGAGGACGGCGCCTGATCGCGCGAGGCCGGCGACGTCGCCGCCACTCGGACCTTTGCTCCACGACCGAGCTCGGCGAAACTCGCCCGATGCCGTCGCGGCTCCCCTCGCCTGGCTCGTTCGCCCTCGTCGTCGCCCTCGCGTCGCTCGCGGGCTGCACGCAGAACGACGATCCCGAAGGCGCGAGCCGGCTCTACGCGAAGATCAACGAGGGCGAAGGCTTCCGGACGTGGCGGCGCGCGCCCGGCTTCGCGACGCGCCAGCCGAGCTTCACCGCGCACTCCGACGCCGTCGAGGTGTTCGTGAACGCCGAGGTGGCGGCGGCGCTCGACGGCCCCACGCCGATCCTGACCTGGCCCGAGGGCGCGCTCATCGTGAAGGAGGGCTTCAGCGGCGACGCGCGGAGCCTCGTGGCGGTGATGGAGAAGCGCGCCGGCCGCTGGTACTGGGCCGAATACGACGGCGACGGCAACGCGCTCTACTCCGGCGAGCCGAAGGTCTGCGTCGGCTGCCACGACAAACGGCAGAGCTACTCCGACTGGGTGTACTCCTTCGAGCTCCCGCGCTAGACGAGCCGAGCTCGTGAACGCCACCCCTCCCGAGCGCCCGTCCGACGGCGCGCGGACCTCCGAACCCGAAGCCGACGGCGCCGACGAGGCGACCTCGCGCCTGTCGGCCGCGCTCGAGGCGGCGCTCCTCCACGAGCTCCGCGAGCAGTACCGGCTCCTCGCGCTCGCGTACTTCAAGGGCGCGCTCAGGCTCCCGCAGATCGAGCTCGTGCCCTCGCGGGCCCGCCTCGGACGGTGGGTCGAGGCCACGCGCACGATCGAGCTGTCGCGCGCGCTCGTCCTCGCGCGTCCGTGGGGCGTCGTCGTCGAGGTGCTCAAGCACGAGATGGCGCACCAGTACGTCACCGAGGTCCTCGGCGAGCGCGGAGAGACCGCCCACGGTCCGCGCTTTCGCGCCGTCTGTGAGCGCCTCGGCATCGACGGGTCCGCCGCCGGGATGCCGGACGCGCCGCCGCCGGAGAAGACCGAGGCGCAGCGCAAGATCGGCGATCGCATCGCGCGGCTCCTCGCGCTCGCGGAGAGCCCGAACGTCCACGAGGCCGAAGCGGCGATGGCGGCGGCGCAGAAGCTCCTGCTCAAGCACAACATCGAGCTCCGCGACGCGCGCGCCGCGCAGGGCTACGTCTGGCGCCACCTCGGCACTCCGACCGGCCGCACGACCGAGGCCGAGCGCGTGCTCTCGCTCTTGCTCGGCAAGCACTTCTTCGTCGAGGCGATCTGGATCCCGGTCTACCGCGCGCGCGAGGGAAAGCGCGGCAGCGTGCTCGAGATCTGCGGCAGCCTCGAGAACGTCGAGATCGCCGAGTACGTCCACGGCTACCTCGTCGCCACCGCCGAGCGCTTGTGGCGCGAGCACAAGGCGAAGCTCGGCATCCGCGGCGATCGCGATCGCCGCACGTTCCTCGCGGGCGTCATGACCGGCATGACCGAGAAGCTCGCGCGCGAGGCGAAGAAGAGCGAAGAGGCCGGCCTCGTGTGGATCGCCGACGGCGATCTCTCACGCTACTTCCGGAAGCGTCACCCCCACGTCCGCCACGTCCGCTACGCCGGGCAGCGGCGGAGCGAGGCGTACGCCCACGGACGCGAGGCGGGACGGAAGATCGTGATCCACAAGGGCATGCGCGAGGGGCCCGACGCGAGCGGCGGGCGCCCGCTCCTGCCTCCGCGCCGCTGAGGCCCGCGCCTTCGGCTATCGTCTCCCGCATGCCGTGGACGCTCTTCGACACCTCGCTCGGGACGTGTGGGCTCGCGTGGTCCGACGCCGGCGTGATCGGCCTCCAGCTCCCTGAGGAGACGCGCGAGAGCACGCGCGAGCGCCTGCTCGCCCGGACCGCGGACGCCGGACCGCGCGCGACGGCGCGCTCGATCCCCGCGTGGGTCGCGACCGCGATCGAGAGCGCGCGGGCGCACCTCGACGGACGCCCGCAGGACCTCTCCGACGTGCCGATCGATCTGTCGCGCGTCACGCCCTTCGTCGGGAAGGTCTACCGGGCGCTGCAGCGCGTCCCGGCGGGGTCGACCGTCACCTACGGGGAGCTCGCGCGCGCCGTCGGCTCGCCCGGCGCGTCGCGAGCCGTCGGTCGCGCGATGGCGACGAACCCCTTCCCGCTCCTCGTCCCCTGCCAGCGCGTGCTCGCATCGGCGGGAAAGCCGGGCGGCTTCTCGGCGTGGGGCGGCGTCGCGACGAAGGAGCGCATCCTCGCGCTCGAAGGGCGGCGGCCGGCGGAGACCTCCCTCTTCGCCGCCGAGCGGAGCGACGCGCTGCCGTACGATCCCGTCGAGGCGCGACGTCACCTCGTCGCGGCCGACCCCGTCCTCGGTCGCCACATCGATCGGATCGGCGAGCTCACGCTCACGCTGAAGAGCACCGCGGGCACGTTCCCCGCGCTCGCCGAGTCGATCGTCTACCAGCAGCTGAACGGCAAGGCGGCGGCGACCATCTTCGGTCGCGTCCGCGCGCTCGTGCCGAACGGCCGCGCGCTCGCGCCCGACGCGCTCCTCGCGCTCAGCGACGACGCTCTCCGCGCAGCGGGCCTGTCGCGCAACAAGCTCGCATCGATCCGCGATCTCGCGGCACGCGCGTCCGCGGGCACCGTCCCGACGCTCGCCCAGCTCGGCCGCATGGACGACGAGGCGATCGTCGAGGCGCTGACCGAGGTGCGCGGCATCGGGCGATGGACCGTCGAGATGCTCCTCATCTTCCGGCTCGGCCGGCCCGACGTCCTCCCGCTCGCCGACTACGGCGTCAAGAAGGGCTTCGCGCGCGTGTTCCACCGCGGCGCGCGGCGAGACGAGCTGCCGACCGCGGCCGAGCTCGCGCGGCGCGGAGAGCGATGGCGCCCGTTCCGCTCCGCGGCGAGCTGGTACCTCTGGCGCGCCGCCGACGGGTGAGCGACGGAGACCTCGACTCACCGACGCGCGCGCGCGAGTGAGGGCTGGAGGGCTCGCGTCGGCCAAAAATGAGGGCTTTTGGCCTCACGGGTCGCGTCGATCGCCGGTGTCGGTTGTCGACCTCAGGCGGCAAGTCGAGTTAGGCTCATCGGGTATGGCGCGGCCGTATCGCCGACCGGGAGAGCCCGAGCTCTCCGAAGGGATGCGCCTCCTCGACCGGTATTCGATCCTCGATCGGATCGGGAGCGGGGGGATGGCAACCATCTATCGAGCCACCGACGACCGGCTCGATCGCGTCGTCTGCGTGAAGCTCCTGCGCACAACGCTCGTCGAGGGGTCGGGATCGACGAGCGGCAGCCGCGCCGTCTACGAGGCGACGTACACGCACTTCCTGAAGGAAGCGCTCGCGCTCTCGAAGCTCTCGCACCCGAACACGCTCCGCATCTACGACTTCGGCTACCTCAAGGACGTCGACGGCGGGACCGCGCAGGGCGCGCCGTTCCACGTCTCGGAGTACCTCGACGGCGGCAACCTCGAGTCGCACGTGCGCCTGCGCGGGCCGCTCCCGACGCAGGAGGCGCTCGGCATCCTCGACGGGATCTGCGGCGCGGTCGCCGAGGCCCACGAGCACGGGATCATCCACCGCGACATCAAGCCGTCGAACATCCTCTTCGCGCGCGTCCGCGGCGAGCTCGTCTCGAAGCTCGCCGACTTCGGCATCGCGCACAGCGACGTGAAGAAGAACCCGGAGGCGACCGCCGACGACGGCTTCGGCGAGTCGGTCAGCACCGTGGCGCTCTTCTCTCCGCGCTGGGCCGCACCCGAGCAGCTCTGCGGCTCGCCCGAGGGGCCGCGGACGGACGTCTACGCCCTCGGCCTCCTCACGATCTTCATGCTGACCGGCACGGTCTTCTTCGGGGACGAGGACGTGCGCGTCACGTTCAACGATCGCGTGCGCAGCGACACGCTCGTGAACGCGCGCCTCGCCAAGCTCGGGATGGCCGGCGACGTCGCGCGCGTGCTCACCCACGCGCTCGTCGCGCGCCCGGACGACCGCATCGCGACCGCGCCCGACTTCGTGCAGCACATCCGCGAGGCGCTCAAGGCGCGCACCACCGACAACGTCGCACCGTACCCCGTCGAGGTCGTCGCACGTCCGGCGGAGATGCCCGTGATCGCGGCGCCCGGCCAGCTCGCCCTCGAGATCGAAGCCTCGGGCAGCGCCGGCGGAGCGCGGCCCGTGGTGCAGCCGCCGCCCGAGCGCGTCGTCGCCCAGGGAGAGCGACGGCTGCGCTACGTGCAGGTGCACGAGAAGCTGGACCTTTCCTTCCTCGACCCGACCGGCGGGCAGGTGCGCTTCCGCGTGACGATGCTGCCCGGCCAGAACACGTCGGTCAACGTGAAGGGCCTCTCGTGCTTCGTCGCCCGGCGCGGAGGCCGCCCTACGCCCGCGCTGACGGCGAACCAGGACAGCTTCGTCGATCTCGTCTCCAGCGGACGTCAGGTGCTCGGCGAAGTGAGTGTTTCGTTCGGTCAACCGACCGCCAACGGCCGTGTCTTTGTCGTGGACGGTCGTCAGCTTCTGATAACCTACGCCGAGGCCCAGCAGGTCGTCGTGCTCATGTTGAGTCGCGGCAACGACATCGTCGTGATGTGCCGTAGCTGAGCGAAAGAACGTGCCGTGACGCAAAGGGACGCGCCGCCCCTTCCCCCGGGGCTCGAAGACGAGGAAGAGGAGAGGACGACGGTCGGGACCGCCCCCGAGCCGATCGCTCCGTCCAAGCTCGCGCCGCCCCGCGTGCACTTCGGCAAGAACAACACGCCCACGGCGTTCACTCCGCAGGCCCAGCAGGCGCCGCAGCCCGCGCAGACGCCGGTAGCGCCGCACGCGCAGCAGGCCCACGCGCAGCAGGTCCACGCGCAGCAGGCCCACGCGCAGCAGGCCCACGCGCAGGGGCCCCCGAGCTCCTCGCCGGATCGCGCGTCGGGTCATCACCCGAGCTCCGATCCGAACCCGCCGAAGTCGCAGTCGATGCCCCGGCCTCCGACGCTCGGACTGGGGACGCCGATCCCTCCGGTCGCCGAGCGAGGATCGTCGGGCCCGCAGCCGCTCACGCACAAGCCGAGCATGGGTCCTGGCCCCGCGGCGCCTCCCGTGCCTCCGCACGCGATGGGCGGACCGCCCGCGCCGAACCCGAACAGCATGATGTTCGGACCGCCGCCGGCGCCCCAGCCTCAGCGCGACATGTCCTTCGCCGGTCCTCCGCCGTCGCCGAACGGACCGAACATGCAGCAGCCGCCGACGATGGGCGGCGGCAGCATGACCTCCGGGCAGTCGCTCGGCTTCCGCGCCGACGCCGCGCCGCGCGAAGGCCGCAGCGCGCCGTTCGCCGTCGTCCGCTCGCGCGCCTACTCGTTCGTGCTCGACGCGCGCGGGCAGCCGATCGAGCTCGGCTCGGGCCGCTTCGCGAAGGTGTTCCTCGGCGAGGAGCGCTGGCTCGAGTCGAAGACCGACTTCCGCAGGCCGATCGTCATCAAGATCCTGCAGAAGGGCGTGAACGACGAAGACCACATGCGCTTCCAGATGGAGATGGAGCTCCTCGAGCGCGTGCAGGGTCACCCGAGCATCGTCGAGCTGTACGCGTCGGGCGAAGGCGAGGACCCGACCTTCCTCCCGCCCATCATCCGCGACAAGTGCGAGCCCGAGTTCATGATCCTCGAGAAGCTCGACATGAGCCTCGAGGAGCGCCTCAAGGGCTCGCGCAACCGCGGCGCGAAGGAGGACCTGCTCGCCTCCGACATGCGCGAGCGCCTCTTCCGCGTGCTCGACTACATGATCCCGATCGCGAGCGCGATCGAGTACGCGCACCTCGTCCGGAACATCTGCCACCGCGACATCAAGCCGGCGAACGTGCTCGTCGGCCTGCCCGATCCGAACCTCCGCGGCTCGACGCTGCAGGTTCGTCTCGCCGACTTCAACGTCGCGAAGCTCTCGGACGAGGAAGTCTCGTTCGGGATGACGCAGATGAAGGCGGCGGTCCCCGGCACGCTCTTCTTCCAGAGCCCCGAGCAGGAGACGAACATCCTCGAGCTGCTCGTGAACGTGCAGCAGGGGCTCCCCGAGGTCGAGTACTTCGAGGACTTCTATATCCAGATCGCGAAGAACGACTCGTTCTCGCTCTTCAACCGGTCGGAGCAGTACCCGATCCTGTACGCCGACCGCGCGCGCAAGCGCCTGGTCCTCGCCCGTCCCTTCCGCGAGACGAGCGAGACGAACGTGCGCGCCCGCATCCAGAAGTCCGTCGGCCGCCCGGCGGACATCTACTCGCTCGGCGCGACGTTCTACTACTTGATCAGCGGCGCCTACGCGAACCCGAAGACGCTCTACGACGCGTTCCACAAGTTCATCGAGTACGAGCGCGCCGACGAGAACAACACGATCGAGGCGTACCTCCGCCACGAGTACAGCGTCATCAACTCGCTGCGCGCGCCGAAGACGCAGGACGGCCAGCCGGAGGTGGCGCCGGCCGACCGCTTCTTCTCCTACAAGCACTACCTCGACGGCAACGGCGAGCTCATCGATCCGAACGTGATGCTGATCATCGGCAAGTGCATGATCCGCAACAAGCCGGACAGCTACTGCCAGGCGCACGATCTCGACACGCGCGGCGTCTCCGAGCTCGTCACCGATCTCATCAATCTCTACTCGCTCTACGGCTTCTCGCCCGGCGCGCGACCGACCCACCTCGTCCACCGCACCACCGCCAAGAAGGGCAACCTCAAGATGGGCGGCCTGAAGCGGATGTGGCAGGCGTTCGTGCGCATCTTCACGGGCAAGAAGGGTCCCTGACCCCGCGAGCTCACGGGGAAATTCGGCCCGGAGGCTCCTCCTCCGAGCCGAAGTCGAGCCGTGGAACAAAACGTCGGCCCCGGTCGTCCGTCCAAGACGACCGTGACGCCGCTCCTCCGCTCGCCCGTCGCCCCGCTCCCTCGTGAACCCGCGCCGGGCGCCGGTGCGGGCCGCGACGCGGCCCTCCGGGCGTTCACGCGTCCGAGCGCGGGGCCGAAGGCGACGTTCCCGCTCGCGCTCGTGGCGGTCACCGTGGCCGCCCTCTCGATGTGGCTGGACGCGGTGCCGCGCTACAGCGACGACGCGTTCTTCGCCGGCGTCGCGCTCACGGCCGTCCTCGCAGTCCTCACCGGCGAGATGATCGGCGCGATCGCCTCCGCGCCCTACCGGCTCGCCGCGTCGCTGCTCGTGCCGGCGACCTTCGGCGGGTTCGTCGGCATGGTCGTCCAGGCGCTGGTGCTCCGCGACGTCGGAACGTGGCCCTCGGCGGCGGTGCGCGACCTCGGCGGTCTCGTCGACACGACGGGGCCCTTGCCCTGGATCGCGAGCGGCGTCGTGCTCGGCGGCATCCCGGCGCTCCTCGTCTCGGCGTTCCTCGTCGTCGCGGCGAGGTCGATCCGCCGGCTCACCGGCCACGACGCGTCCGAGGGCTTCGGCGTCCCGTTCACCGGCTTCGCGGGCGTCCTCGCGGCGTTCGGTCTCTTGCTCGTCGACGGCGTCTCGGCGGCGCCGCTGTTCGTCGTGATGCTGCTCGCCGCGATCACGGTCCTCGCCGCGCTCCTCGTCGACGGCGCGCGCCTCCGCTTTCTCCGGAGCGTCTACGCGGGCCTCGGCGCGGGCTTCGACGTCGTCCCCGCCGAGCGCTTCGCGTCCGATCCGTCGCTCGCGCCGATGGTCGCGCGCGGAGGCGCCGCCGCCGTGCTGGTGCGCGTGCCGGAGAACGTGGGCTCGTACCGCGCCGCCGCGGCCGAGCCCATCGCCCTCGTCGCCGAGACCGAAGGCGAGACGCTCCGTCCCCTCCTCCGCCGGCGAGCGGTCGCCACCGCGATGCTCGTCGCGATGGCGGCCTTCGCCGGGCTCGCCGTGCTCGCCCACGCGTGAGGCGAGGTCGCGCTACTTCGGGGGCGGGACGGTGCAGAAGCCGCCGAGGCAGCGCAGGCCGTTGCAGCAGTCGGCGTTGACCGTGCACTTGTCGCCGTCCTGCGCGCACTGGTTGCCCTTCTGCTGGCAGACGAGCTTGCCGTCGGCGCCCGCGCGGCAGTAGCCGTCGCAGCAGTCGTAGCCGTTGTCGCAGCTCTCACCGAGCGGCTTGCACGGGTTCACCGTGAACTGCGGCCGCTCGTTGGTGCTGTCCATGTCCTGGCCCGTCACGTAGAAGGCCGGATGGCTCGGGTCCTTGCCCGCCTGCGGCGAGCTGTCGATCGCAGCGAGCCACAGCTGGCGGTTCGCTCCGTTGAACGTGTTGCCGTACGGACGGCGGCTGAAGAACGCGACCCAGAAGTACCCGCCGGCCGCGACGGGGTGCATGCTCGGTCCCCACGATGCCTCAGGCGCCACGCCGACGTCGGGTACGCCGTTGGCGGCGTCGAGCCGGACCTGCGTAGCTCCGTCGGCGCTGGCGATCCAGAGCTCGCCCTTGCCGCCGCCGTCCGAGCGCGCCTGGTTCGCGCGCATGAACGCGATCCATGCCGAGTCCGGGCTGAACGTCGGGTACGTCACGACGCCGTACGTCGCGGTGGCGTCGACGATCTTCTTCGTGTTCGAGAACGCCGCCGGCGAGAGACTGATGTCCGTCGTCCAGAGCGTCGAGGCGGTAAAGTTCAGGCCGTCGCCGGCGGTGCGGACGGAGAACGAGATCTTCTTTCCGTCGGGCGACCAGACCGGGTGGCTCGGCGCCGCGCTGGACGACCCGCCCGGCGGAGTGAACTCGGCGAGGACCGCGTCGCTGTTGTACGTGGAGAGAAGGAGCTTGCCGTCGCTCCCGAAGCCGCCCGAGTTCCAGTGCCGCCAGAGGACGTGCGAGCCCGTGGGGCTGATCGCCTGGAAGCCCGACGCCTGCGTGCTGCGATAGAGCTCCTGGCCCGTCTTCGCGTCGAAGGTCGCCCACTCGCTGGGCCCGCCGTTCAGACCCGCCACGATGCGGCTGCCGTCGCGCGAGACGCTGTGGCACGCGATGCAGTTCGTCGTCACGCCGTTGGTGCGCTGCTCGAGGAACGACTCGGCGACCTTGCCCGGCTCGATGCGCCGGATGAACGAGCCGCCGGACCCCTCGTCGCCGGTGAGGCGCGTGTAATAGATCGTGCCCTTCAAGTTGCCGGGCGCGATCCCCCAGGTCTGCTTCTTCGCCTTGTACGCCTTCGTGCCGTCCCAGCGCTGCACGCCGAACGTCACGTTGCCGACCGTCGAGTCCGTGAGCTTCGCCCAGACGTCTCCGGGCACCGTGGGAAACGGGTAGCGTGACGGCGGGTCGACCGTCGCCCAGCCGACGAAGTCGAACGTCTCGCTCTTCGCCTCGAGGCGGTAGACGTTCCCTGCCGCGCCGCCGTTCCACTGCACGACCGGCGACGGGAGGCCGCGCGGGAAGACGGTCTTGTCGTACGGGTAGACCAGGCTCATCGCGCCGTCGTCGTCGGTCGCGTTGGCGAACGCGGCGACGATCGCGGCGTCCGGCGGCGTGCCGGCGACGACGCGGAGCCTGAACGTCGCGGAGGTGGTGGCGCTCTGCCCGTTGAGGTTGAACGACACCTCGCCCTTGCCGCCGACGAAGCCCGTCGGGACGAGCTTGTTGAGGTCGAACGCGGCCGCGTCGATGCGCGTGAAGTTCCACGTCCCCGCGGTGAGCGGGACCTCGGAGCCGTCCGCGCGGATCCCCTTTGCGCTGAACTCGGTCACCGGAGTCTTCGCGGAGAGATCGACGGTGACGATCGCGTTCTCGGGCGCGATGACGATCTTCGCGAACTGCTCGGCCGTGCCGCCCTCGGACTCGCCGAAGCCGCCGCTGGTCCCGCTGCTGCCGCTCGAGCCGCTGCTGCCGCTGCTCCCGCCGCCGACGTCCGCGTCCGAGCCGCAGCCGGTGAGCTGACCGACCCCCACCATCGCCGTCGCGGCGACGATCCCGACGATCCACTTCGTGCCCATGGTTCGCGTCATGCTGCTCCTCCGGCGCCGGTCGTCCTCCCAGACGGTTGCAGGCAAGGCAGAAGTTTACGCGCTAGACCGTGCGGTCGGCCACGATTTGTCGCCGCGCAGCGTCGGTGTGGGCGAGCCGCTCCTACTTTGCGGGGCCGGTGTGACAGGTGTATGTCGCACAGATGGCGGAAGCGTCGAGCGCAGCGATGACGACGAGGGACGAGCAGATCGAACGCGCCGACGGCCGGGTGGAGCTCCGTGAAGACGTCGTCCTCGACGATCCCGCGCTCTACAACGAGGACCTCGCGCCGACGGCGCTCGAGAAGCGGACCTGGTCGACGTACACGTACGCGGCGCTGTGGATCTCGATGGCCCACTGCATCCCGACC
>JAHBWC010000121.1 GCA_019637225.1 Labilithrix sp. | reverse complement strand
CTTCTTGCTCGGCCAGCCGTTCCAGACCGGGCTGTACTCGCAGGCGGGGCTCCACATGAGCCAGCCGTGTCCGCCGGAGGTCTCGGCCGACTTCGCCTGCGCCAGGAGGTACTGCGAGTTGTAGTGCGTGACGCCGAGGGGGAAGGCCTGGAGCCACGTCCGGAAGATCGTCGAGGCGCCCGTGGGCTTGAGCTTCTCGAGCGCCATCTTGTTGCCGATGCCGATGATCTCGGGGTGGTCGGCCGGGTTCGTGAAGCCCATGTACCCCTTGGCGTAGTGCGAGGGGTACGTCATCAGGCTGATCGCGTCCGCCTCGGGCGCGACGACGGAGATGTCCTGGCCGAGGCGATCGATGTCGTCCTGCACGCCCGTCGCCGCGACGCCGAAGAAGTCGAGCGAGAGGTAGACGCCGGCCTCCTTCGTGACCGCGCGCACCCGCTTGACGAAGTCGCGGATGATGTTCGAGCGCTCGCTCGGCTGCGGGAGGACCGCGACCTTCATCGGGAGGTGGACGGGGAAGCGCACGTAGTCGAGCTGGATCTCGTCGGCGCCGGCCTCGATGCCTTCGCGCGCGAGCTCGATCGCGTAGTCTTGCGCCTCGGCGTTCGCCGGGTCGATCCAGTTGACGTGGATCGGCTTGCCCGTCGGCGTGTAGCGGATCGAAAGCCGCGACCCCGGCAGGTGCTTGTCCGTCCACGGATCGTGGAAGCACGGGATGCGGAGGATGACGCGGACGCCGTGCCAGTGGGCGTAGCGGATGGCGCGCGCGAGGTCGGGGATGTTCTTGGCGCGGACCGCGCCGCTCTCGAGGGCGATCTTCGCCTTGGACGGGTAGTTGACGTATCCGTCGTAGTCCTTCGCGTCGAGGACGATGGCGTTGAGCCCGTGGTCGGCGACCTTCTCGACGGTGTCGGCCCACCGGATGCTGGCGTACGAGCCGGTCACGAAGACGCCGCGGAGGATCTTGTCCTCGGGCCACCCGAGCCGGTCCTCCTTCGGGTCTTCGGCGGGGATCCGCGTGAGGGGCCGCGGGATCGTGATCGTGGCGCCCGGCGAGACGTTCGCGTTGCCCTTGCCGATCGCCGTCGCGAGCTCCTCGACGCGGTAGACCTCCGTGAGCTCGAGGTAGGCCGCCGCGATCGCCGCCGTGGACTCGCCCGGCTGCACCTTGTGCGTGATCTTCAGAGGCTCGCCCTCGGCGCTGCCGCCCTTCGGGAGCTTGCTCTTCACGTAGTCGGCGACGTCCGCGGCCGTCACCTCCTTCTTCGTCGCGGCCTTGGCCGTCGGCGCGCCGGCGTCCGACGAGCCCGACGAGCCCGTCGCGTCGCTCGCCGCGGCGGGCGAGGTGCCGTCGGGCGAGCCGTCGCGCGCGCTCTGCGGCGCGCTCGTCTTTGGCGTGCACGCGCACACGAGCGCGAGGGCCGCGGGGGCGAGGACCGTACGCATCAGCTCGAGAGTCATCAGCCTCACCATCCCCTCACCAT
Organism: Labilithrix sp.; assembly: GCA_019637225.1. GTDB lineage: Bacteria > Myxococcota_A > Polyangia > Polyangiales > Polyangiaceae > Labilithrix. Next base: position 17,198 of record JAHBWC010000121.1, on the reverse strand, counting down.
CCGGTGCGCTCCTTGATGAACGCGGTCAGTCGTTCGCCCATGAGCTTGTGTGTCTTCAGGCTGGGGTGGAATCCGCAGCCGAGGCCGTCGGCGTGGTTTTGCTCGGGGAACTCGAGAAAATCCAGGTTCGAGTCGCCCGCTTCTTTCAGCTTCGCGACGGCCACCTTCATGTACTTCCGCGCCTGCGTCAGGTTGTTCCGCCCCTCGGGGTAGACGTTGCTCAACATCGATCCGAGGGCGCAAACGATGAACGCCTTCGGATATGCCCCTCGGACGACCCGAACGAGCTCGTGATAGAGCTTCACGAACCGTGCCTCGCCGGGGTCGACGTTCGCGAAGTTGTTCGTGCCGACGTTCACGACGACCACGTCCGGCTGGTACCGCGCGAAGTCCCACCGCGGCCCGTCGGCGCGCTGCGGAAGGGTCTTGTCGAAGTACTCCTTCATCTCGTGGAGCGTCTTGCCGGACCACGCGATCGTCGTGTGGTCCGCGCCGAGGTTCCGCGCGGCGATCGCGCCGTACGTCGCGTACTCGTTCTGCTCGCTGTTGACGTAGCCGCACGTCGCGCTCGGGCCCTCGTTGCCGAAGCCGGTCGTGATCGAGTCGCCGATGGTCTCGATGCGTCGCTCGGGCGCCGGCGGCGGCGGCAAGAGCTGCCCGCCCGCCGCCTCGAATCCGTAGACCACGGCCTCGCCGACCTTCGCCTCGGTGCGCCGGTGGATCGAGACGTCGTGAACCGCGTCCGGCAGGCCGTCGGCGAGCAGGTAGACGTGCGCGCCCTTCGCCTTGTCCGTACGGAGCACCTTCTTCGGCTCGCCGTCGACGACGATCTGGAAGAGGTTGAAGCCCTCGTCCTTGATCCGCGCCGACAGGCCCGTCCCCTTGAAGCGAGCGACCACGTAGCTCCCGGACCACGAGCAGCGCATGCCGTCGCCGTCCGGGATCCAGCGGCCGACGAAGCGCGGTGCGGCCTTGTCGGCTGCGGCGTCCGCGCGAACGGGCGGGGTCGCCTTGTCCGCCGCTGCGCTCGTCGACACCACGCCGGGACCCGACGGGGAGTCCGCTGGGGTGTCCTTGCGCGTGCAGGCGCTCACGGCCAGGAGGGCCGCGAACGTCGTCGCGCTGGCGAGAGAACGGCGCATCGCTCGCGGCGATCGTACCGAGGTCCGCGCCTCGTGTGGAAATCGCCGGCGCCGATTGTCGGCGTCGCCGAACGCGACGTCGCGCGCCGCTGCGGGCAGATGCCCTCGCTCGTCGCGGCACGGCCGAGCTCCGTCGGTGCCTCCGGACGCCGCGGCTCGTGGTACTGAGGGCCATGGCCTTCGATCCGAACGCACCCGCGCCTCCGGGCTCCGGCATCTTCGGGCTCCCGCACTCCGCCGAGGAGGCGCTCGTCGTCCTCGTCCCGGTGCCGTGGGAGGCGACGACGTCGTACGGCGGCGGCGCTTCCGAGGGGCCGCGCGCCATCCTCGACGCGAGCAGGCAGGTCGACCTCTTCGACCTCGACGTCGACCGTCCGTACCAGCACGGGATCCACATGCTCCCGATCCCGTCGGAGGTCGTCGCGTGGAACGAGGTCGGCAAGGCGGCCGCGGCGAGGATCATCGAGGTGGGCGGCGCCGGCGACGATCCGGCGCTCGTGAAGGCGCTCGCGGAGGTCGACGCGCTGTCCGAGAAGGTGAACGAGCACGTCGAGCGTGAGGTCCTTCGCCTCCTCGCCGCGGAGAAGGTGGTCGGCGTCGTCGGTGGCGATCACTCCGTGCCGTACGGCGCGCTGCGCGCGACGGCGAAGCACCTCGGGCGCTCCTTCGGCGTCCTCCATTTCGACGCGCACTCCGACACGCGCCAGGCCTACGAGGGCTTCACGCATTCGCATGCGTCGATCATGCACAACGTGCTCGAAGGGATCCCGGAGGTCGAGAAGCTCGTCCAGGTCGGCATCCGCGACGTCTGCGAGGCCGAGGTCGCGTACTGCGCGTCGCAGGGCGCGCGCGTCGTCGTCTTCTACGACCGGAGCCTCGCACGCCGGAAGATGGAGGGCGAGCCGTTCGCGAAGCTCGCGCGCGAGATCGCCGCGGCGCTCCCCGACCAGGTGTGGATCTCGTTCGACATCGACGGGCTCGATCCGCGCTACTGCCCGCACACGGGGACGCCGGTGCCCGGCGGCCTCGAGCTCGCGGAGGCGGTCGCGATCGTCCGCGAGGTCGTGCGCGCGGGGAAGACGATCGTCGGCTTCGACCTGAACGAAGTGGCGCCGGACCTCGCCGACGACGGCGACGAGTGGGACGGCAACGTCGGCGCCCGCCTCCTCTACAAGCTGATCGGCTTCACGCTCGCGAGCCAGGGCCGGGCGAAGCTCGCCGACTGACGGCGCCGGACGTCGAAGGGCGGGCCGGGCTCGCGAACGAGCCCGGCGTCGCGTCGCTCAGGACACGGCGTGGACGAGCAGCGCCGTCACGCGCCGCGCGAAGCCGTTCGGATCGTCGAGGGGGCTGCCCTCGGAGACGAGCGACTGCTCGTAGAGGAGCGTGACCCAATCGGCGAGCTTCGGATCGGCGGCGTCCTTCGCGGCGAGCGTCGCGAGCGCCTTCACCGCGGGGTGCGTTGGGTTCAGCTCGAGGTTCCGCTGGCCCTTGGGGACTTCCTTGCCCGATCGCGCCAGCAGCTTCTCGAGGTGCGCGGGCATGGCGGCGCCCGCGAGGACGAGGCACGCGGGCGACTCGCGGAGGCGGCTCGACACGGCGACCTCGCGGACCTTTCCTTCGAGGACCTTCTTCGCGGCGGCGACGAGCGGCTCGAGCTCCTTGGCGGCCTCTTTCGTCTTGGCCTCCTCGTCGTCCGGGAGCTTCACCTCGGCGCGCATCGCGTTGACGAGCTTCTTGCCGGCGTGCTCGCCGAGGCCCTCGGCCGCCCACGTGTCGACGGCGTCCGTCATGAGGAGGACCTCGAAGCCGCGCGCGCGCAGCGCCTCGAGGTGCGGCGAGCCCTCGAGGGCCCCGCGCGACTCGCCGGTGACGTAGTAGATGGCCTCCTGGCCATCCTTCATCCGGCCGACGTAGTCGTCGAGCGAGACGAGCTCGTCGGCGGCGCCCTCGGCGGCGTGCGTGCTCGGCCACCGCGTGAGCTTCGCGACGCGCTCCTTCCACTCGGGATCGACCGCGAGCCCCTCCTTGAGGATGCGGCCAAACGACGCCCAGACGGCCTTGTAGTCCTCGGGCTTGTCGGTCGCGACCTCGTCGAGGAGATCGAGCGCGCGCTTGGTGACCTGCTTCTTGATCGTCCTCAGCGTCGCGGACTCCTGGAGGAGCTCGCGCGAGACGTTGAGCGGGAGATCGTCCGAGTCCACGAGGCCGCGCACGAAGCGGAGCCACTGCGGGAGGATGGCTTCGCAGTCCTCCATGACGAGGACGCGCTTCACGAAGAGACGCACGCCGCGCTGCTTGCGCGGGTCGTCGAGGTCGAACGGCGGGTTCTTCGGGATCCAGAAGAGGCCGACGAACTCCTGCGTGCCTTCGACGCGGAAGTGCGTTCGCGCGACCGGCGGCTCCCAGTCGTGCGTGAGGTGCTTGTAGAGCTCCTCGTACTGCTCGTCGGTGATCTCGCTCTTCGGCCGCTGCCAGAGCGCGCGGCCGCGGTTGATCGTCTCGCGCTTCGGCGGCTCGGCGCCCTCGGCCGCGGCGCTCTCGCCGGCGGCGTCCTGGTCCGCGGGGCTCGCCTCGAGCTCGATGGGGTAGGCGACGTAGTCGGAGTAGCGGCGGACGAGGTCGCGGAGGCGCCACGCTTCGAGCATCTCGGCGTGCTCGTCCTTCAAGAAGAGGCGCACCTCGGTGCCGCGCGTGGCGCGGTCGGCGGGCTCGACCTCGAACGTGTCGCGCCCGCTCGACGTCCACTTCCAGGCTTTGTCGGTGCCGGCGGCGCGCGAGACGACCTCGACGCGGTCGGCGACGAGGTACGCGCTGTAGAAGCCGACGCCGAACTGGCCGATGATCGAGACGTCCTTCTTCGCGCCCGCCTCGAGCTTCTCGATGAACGCGGCGGAGCCGGAGCGCGCGACGGTGCCGAGGTTCTCGACGAGCTCGGCTTCGGTCATGCCGATGCCGGTGTCCTCGATCACGAGCACCTTGGCGTCGCGCTCGACCCGGAGGCGCACGACGAGCTCGGGCTCGCCCTCGAGGAGCGCCGGCTCCGTCAGCGCACGGAACCGCAGCTTGTCGAGCGCGTCGGACGCGTTCGACACGAGCTCGCGGAGGAAGATCTCCTTGTTCGAGTAGAGCGAGTTGATGACGAGGGACAGGACACGGCCGACCTCGGCCTGAAAGGCATGCGTACCCATCTGGCTTCTCCGAGCCGCGTCATAGTCATCGAGCGGGGCCTTGAGAAGCCCCGTTCGTGTCGGCGGGCGCCGTCAGCTCTTGTAGGTCGCGAACGCCGTGAAGACGAGCGTGCGCGCGCACGGGGCGGTGCCCGTCTGACCGTTGCAGGGGTCGTCCCCCTCGTACTTCGCGAGCTTCTGCTCGAGGCCGCGCAGCACGGCGCGGGTGATGTCGTGACCGCCGTCGCGGCAGGAGCTCTCGCCGCACGGGATGAGGAAGAGCGCGGGCGCGTGCTCGACGACGACGCGCCGGATGTGCGAGGCCTCCGCGATGCCGACGTCACCGCGGCGCTCGCTCACCTCCAGCCGGAGCGACTCGAGGTCAGGTATGGCCGCTGCCAGACGAGGGGCCTCGTCTTCGCGGCGCCGGCGCTCGGTGGTCCGCTCAGCGGCCGCCCGGCCGCGTCGGAAATTCAAGACTTCCCCCACTCAAGACGTCGTACCACTCGCTCTCCTGCCTTTCGGTACTGCACTTGCACGCGGAAACGATGACTAGCGTAGCTGTCCTGCGCAAAGTCACAAGCGCGACGGCTCGGCTCGATCGACGCGCCGACGTCCGACTGCGGTAGACTCACGCACCTCGTTCTCTCTTTCTCTCCTCGTCCCGACGCCAGGCCCGACGATGCACGCAGACAATCCGCTGTCGACCATCACCGTTCCCGTCCCGTTCCGCGACGTGCGCGCCGAGCACGTCGTGCCCGCCATCGACGCGCTCATCGCGCGCTCCCAGGCCAGGCTCGACGCGATCGGTGCGGCACCGCGGACCTACGAAGCGACGCTCGGCGCGCTCGACCTCGCGACGAGCGAGCTCGACTTCGCCATGAACGTCGCGGGCCACCTCGAGGCGATCGACGGAGCGCCGGAGATGCGCGCGGCCTACAGCGAGAGCCTGCCGAAGGTGAGCGCGTTCGGGAGCAAGATCATGCTCTCCGAGCCGCTGTACCGAGCGCTCCGCGAGCTCTCCGCGACGGACGCCGCGAAGGAGCTCGATCCCGCGCGCGCGCGCTTCCTCGCGAAGACGCTCGCCGACTTCCGCCGCAACGGCGCCGAGCTGGACGACAACGGCAAGGCCCGCCTCGCGGAGATCGACGTCGCGCTCAGCGAACGTACGCTCAAGTTCGCCCAGAACGTGGTCGACGCGACCGCCGCCTTCGAGCTCGTGATCGAGGACGTCGCGCGGCTCGCCGGGCTCCCCGATGGCGCGCTCGCCGCCGCGAAGAAGAGCGCCGAGGAGAAGGGCAAGCAGGGTTGGCGGCTCACGCTGCAGGCGCCGTCGTACGGCCCGGTCATGACCTTCGCGGAGGACCGGACGCTCCGCGAGACCTTGTACCGCGCGAACGTCACGCGCGCGTCGGGCGGCCAGTGGGACAACCGCGTCATCATCCGCGACGTCCTGGCGCTGCGTAAGGAGAAGGCGACGCTCCTCGGCTTCGCGCACTTCGCCGATCTCGCGACGGACGATCGGATGGCGAAGACGGGGAAGGCCGCGCTCGACTTCGTCACGATGCTGAAGGGCAAGCTCGAGGCGGCGTTCGCGCGGGAGAACGAGGCGCTCGCGAAGTTCGCGAGAGAGAGCGGGCAGACCGAGCCGCTCGAGCCGTGGGACATCGCGTTCTGGGCGGAGAAGCAGCGGCGCGCGCTCTACTCGTTCGACGAGGAGACGCTCCGGCCGTACCACCCGCTCGACCGGCTCTTGCGCGGCTTGTTCGAGATCGCGACGAGCCTCTACGGCGTGACGATCGAGCGCGACACCGAGGCGCCGGTCTGGCACGACGACGCGACGGCGTGGAGCGTCCGCGACGAGTCGGGCGCGCGCCTCGGGTGCTTCTACCTCGACCTCTTCCCGCGCGAGACGAAGCGGGACGGCGCCTGGATGGGCGGCGTGATCGACCGGCTCCCCGGCACCGCCGAGGAGCGCGAGAACGTCGCGGTCATCGTCGCGAACGTCACGCCGCCGCAGGGCGCGGGGCAGCCGGCGCTCCTGAACCACCGCGAGGTGGAGACGCTCTTCCACGAGTTCGGGCACATGATGCACCACCTCCTCTCGGAGGTGCCGATCCGCTCGATGGCGGGCACGCGCGTGGTCTCCGACTTCGTCGAGCTGCCGTCGATGATCATGGAGAACTGGACGTGGGAGCGCGACGCGCTCGATCGCTTCGCGCGTCACGTCGACACGGGCGAGCCGATCCCCGCCGAGGTCAAGGAGCGCATGCTCCGCGCGCGGACCTACCGGGCCGCGAACGCGCTCATGCGGCAGCTCGGCTTCTCGACCGTCGATCTGCTGCTCCACACCGAGTACGACGAGGCGAAGCACGGCGACGTCATGACGTTCGCGCGCGACGTCTTCGCGAGGTTCTCGCCGACGGCGCTGCCCTCCGAGTACGCGATGCTCGCCGCGTTCTCGCACCTCTTCGGCGCCGCGTACGGCTACGCCGCGGGCTACTACTCGTACCAGTGGTCCGAGGTGCTCGAGGCGGACGCGTTCGGGCGCTTCCGCGAGGCGGGCATCCTCAGCCGCGAGGTCGGCGACGCGTTCCGGCGGACGATCCTCGCGCGCGGCGATACGGCCGACCCCGCGGCGCTCTACCGCGGGTTCCTCGGGCGCGATCCGGACGTCGCCGCGCTGCTCGCGCGCCTCGGCGTCGCGGCGTGAGCGGCGGGCGCGCTCAGGTGCGCTCCTGCAGGAGCTTCATCCGGTGGATCGACTGCGTGATGCCCTCGGTGAGCATCGTGCTGTCCTTCTGCTCCAGGTAGCTCTCCCAGGCGTCCTCGACGATCTCCTGCGACTCGCGGTAGCCGTCGAGCAGCTCCATCAGCTCGTCGTCGGCGAGCGCGCGCTTCGTGGTGACGAGGAACCAGACGTTGAACTCCTTGTCGGCCTTGAGCCACTCGTCGATGGACGCGCGGAGCTCCGCGCTGACGGGGTGGTCGGCGAGCTCGCTCCGGATCTTCTCGGCGAATGACTGTGTCAACGGAGACCTCCGGTCTTCACGTGCGGGCGAGACGCGGAACGCTCGGTGCGACTCACTCGGCCTGCTCTGCGTACGTCATGACGAGATACATGACGCAGTCCTTCCCGCCAACGTTGACGTAGGAGTGCGGGACGTCCGCCTCGAAGACGACGGCGTCTCCCGTCTCGAGCCGATGCGTCTCCGGTTGGCCTCGCGCGCTTCCGGTCGCGTCGATGACGAGCTCGAGCTGACCCTCGACGACCACGAGGTTCTCGACGGTGCCGGGCGCGTGCGCGTCGGCCGCCTCCGTGGCCTTCGCCGCGAGGCGCAGCTCGTAGAACTCGGCGCGGCGCGGGCCGTCGAACGGAAAGAGCGCGCGCGAGCTGAAGGTCCCGCCGTGGCTCGTGAGGACCTTCGCGCTCTCCTTGCGGAGGACCGTGGTGCCGCCGGCCTCGCGGGCCGCCGCGATGAGCGTCGCGAACGTGACGTCGAGCGCGCGGGCGATCTTCCAGAGCACGTTGATCGTGGGCGCGCTCTGGCCGAGCTCGATCTGGCCGAGCATCGCGCGGCTGACGCCGGAGCGCTGCGACAGCTTCTCGAGCGAGAGGCCACGGCGCATCCGTAGCCGCCGGAGGTTCGCGCCGACGACCGGCGCGAGATCCGAGGCCTCGGGCTCCGCCGGCGGGTAGGCCCAGTCCTTCGCGTCGGGGCTGCCGCTCGGCGCGCTCGCGCTCGGCGAGCTCTGGCGCGCCTCCGCCTGCGGTTCCCTCTTCTTCTTGGTGCTGCTCTCTCGAACGGATTTCACGAGCCGAGCTCGAGGGTCATCCGACGATGGGCGTCCACATCGGAACCCAGCAGAACCAGACCGGGACCATCACCGCGTGCGCTGCCGCGCCGCTCGCCATGGGCATGGCGTCGCTCGGCCGCTCTTCACGCACGAGCTTGCGCTGGCGGAAGGCTTCGAGGTCGATGACGTTGGCAGCGTTGCTCTTCAGCATGGGGCCCTCCGGGGTCCTCTCCGGCTTGGAGAAGCATCCGCTTTAGCGGACGCTCTGTCAAGGTGGACGCCGGTCTGTTTTGACGGATGCCCGCGTCGGATCGCTGGGGGCGTTGATTTCGCTGCGGTTCTCGGCGCGCGCGCGAGCTCGGGCGCACGCGTGGCCCGCGGCGCGGCGGCGTCTGCCGGCGCGTGGAGGCGTCTGCCGGCGCGCGCCGGCTACTTCATGCAGCGCTGCCACGCGGACGTCGAGCCGGCGGCCATGGCGCATGTGTATTGTGCACGCGTCGCGGTGCAGGGCGCGTCGCCGTGCTTCTCGCGCGCCATCTGCTTCGCTTGCTCGATGATCTCGGGCGGGACGTCCTTGAGCTGCGGGTTCTTCGAGATCTCGAGCTCGAGGTACCTGTCCATGACCTGATCGCACTCGGATCGCGACACGACGCCCTTGCCGCCGCCGCCGCCGCCGCCGGACGGCTTCGAGCCGGTCTTGCCGCCGCCACCGCCCCCGCCGCCCCCGCCTGGCTCCGCCGGCGGAGCGTCGCCGACCTTCGTCGTGTACGGCTCGGTCGGATCCGCCTTCGAGGGGCCCGCCGGCGCCTTGTCGTCCTCTTCACCGTGGAGCCGGGCGTCCGACAGCGAGTTCGCGGGGACGCCGTCCTCCTTCTGCTGCTGCGGCGTCTTCGGCGGCGGCTGAGAGTCGTTGCACCCGACGGCGCTGGAGACGAGGGCCGCGAAGACGGCCACGAGAGCGGGACGAACGACGGCGCGACGCACGAACGAAGCGTAAGCGATGCGCCGGCGCGTTGCCAGCCGCCTCGTCGGGCGAGTACGGTGCTCGGTCTCCGTTCGCCGTACTCGCGCGCATGTCGCTCCTCGTTCTCAGCATCGTCGCGCTGGCGCTCGGCCCAGGCATCGTCGCCCTCGCGGGGGCGCGCTCGTGGGTCCTCGCGCTGGTCGACGGCTTCGTCATCGTCACGATCGGCGGCATCGCGCTCATCCACATCCTGCCCCACGCGCTCCTGTCGTGTGGAGCCTGGGCGTTCCTCGGCGCGGCCGCGGGGCTCGTCGGTCCGATGCTGCTCGAGCGCAAGGACCACCCGCGCCACGACCACGTCGGCGGCGGGGACGCGGCGAAGCATCGGCCGGCCATGGTGCTCGCGCTCCTCGGGATCGCCATCCACGCGTTCCTCGACGGCTCGGCGTTCGCGGAGCACGACGACGCTCACGGCCACGCCCACTCCCACGGCGGTGGCGAGCTCCTCGCGCTCGCGGTCGTGCTTCATCGCATCCCCGAAGGGCTCGCGATCTGGTGGCTCGTGCGTCCGCGGCGCGGCGGGATCAAGACCGCCGTCGTCGCGCTCTCGCTCGTGGCGGTCGCGACCGTGTTCGGCTCACGCTTCGGTGACGAGCTCGCGCACGGCGCGGGCGCCGCCGTCTTCGCCTTCGTGCAGGCCGTCGTCGCGGGCTCTCTCCTCCACGTCGTGATCCATCACGCGCCGCCGTCGGTCGCCTGGACGCACCATCACCACCACGCGTCCGCGGGCCGCGGCCGACCGCCCGGCGCGCACGTGCACGGTCCGGGCTGCGGGCACCCGGGGCACGACGAGTCGGACGACGCGGCGCGGGTGCGGGCGGCCTACGCGTCACTGAGCGGCGAGCCCGATCCGCACCACGAGCGCGGGCTGCAGATCGCGCCCGCGCTCGGCGCGTTGTTCGGGATGGCGCTCCTCTTCTTCGTGTCGACGAGCCACCCGACGGCGCAGCAGATCGCGCACGAGATCGCGATGGGCCCGACGTTCGTGACGCTGGCGCTCGAGAGCGCGCCTGCGCTGCTCGTCGCGTACGTCGCGTCGGGGCTCGTGCACGCGTTCCTTCCACGCAGCGTGGTCGCGTGGCTCTCGAAGGGCGAGGCGCTCTCGCAGTCGCTCCGCGGTCTGCTCGTCGGCCCCCTGCTCCCGGTGTGCTCGTGCGGTGTGCTCCCGCTTTACCGGTCGATGCTCGCGCGCGGCGCGCCGCGCGCGGCGGCGCTCACGTTGCTCGTGGCGGCGCCCGAGCTCGGGCTCGCCACGTTCCTCGTCTCGTGGTCGCTCCTCGGCGGGACCCTCACGGTCGTGCGTGGCGTCGCGGCGATCGTCACGGCGGTCGCCGTCGGCTACGGCGTGACGCGCCTCGCGCGCCGCCCCGTCCGCGCGGAGGCGGTCGCGCGCATGCCGTCCTTGGCGCCTCCGCAGCCGCTCCGCGCGCGGCTCTGGTCGGGTATTCGCTACGGCCTCGGCGACACGGTCGATCACACCACGCCGTGGATCATGATCGGTCTCGCGCTGGCCGCCTTCGCCGAGCCGCTCCTCGACAGCGAGGCGGTGGCGCGGGTCTCGCCGTGGGTCGAGGTTCCGGTGTTCGCGGCGCTCGGCGTGCCGATGTACGTCTGCGCTTCGGGAGCGACGCCGCTCGTGGCGGTGCTGCTTCACAAGGGCGTCTCGCCCGGCGCGGCGATCGCGTTCCTGCTGACGGGCCCGGCGACGAACCTCACGACGTTCGGCGTCCTCCGGAGCCTCCACGGCAAGCGCCTCGCCGCCCTCTTCGCCGCGGCGATGGTGACCGTGCCGACCGCGCTCGGCTGGATCGTCAACGTCGGTCTCCCGCGCGATCGCCCGGAGACGCTGCACGTCGCGGCCCACGAGCCGGCGACGCCGATCGAGATCGCGTCGCTCGTCGTGCTCGGCGTCCTCGTCGCGGTCTCGCTCGTGCGTCACGGCCCACGCCACATGGTCGCGCAGCTCGTCACGACGACCCACGAGCACTGACCGAACGGCGCGCGGCGTGCGCGCGCACGCCAGGGGCTTGACCGCGTCGCGATCGCGGGTAGGGTGGGCGAGTCGAATTCCCTAATGAAGTTCAACACTTCATTACAGATTCGGTTCATCAACCCATCAAGCGTCTTCGCGTGTCCATCCTCCCTCGCCTCGTCTTCTTCGCGTCCGTCGCCGCGACCTTCGCGGTCGCACTGCCGGCGAACGCCGACGATCCGCCGCCGGCGCCGTCCGCCGACGCCGACGCAGAGGCCGAGGGCGCCACGGTGACCGTGCGTGGGCGCGCGCCCGCGCCGAGCCGTGGCGCGAGCGACTTCAACCTCCGCGTCGGCGAGCTGTCGCGCGTCCCGCGCCAAAACGCGGCCGACCTGCTCAAGCTCGCGCCCGGGATCCTCCTCACGAACAAGGGCGGCGACGGACACGCCGAGCAGGTCTTCCTCCGCGGGTTCGACGCGCGCGAAGGCCAGGACATCGAGTTTTCGGCCGGGGGCGTCCCGATCAACGAAGCGGGGAACCTACACGGAAATGGCTACGCCGATCTCCACTTCATCATCCCCGAGCTCGTCGAGGGGCTCCGCGTCGTCGAGGGCCCGTTCGATCCCCGGCAAGGGAACTTCGCCGTCGCCGGCAGCGCGGCCTACGACCTCGGGCTCGCGCGGCGCGGGCTGACCGCGAAGTACACGCAGGGATCGTTCGCGACGCGCCGCATGCTCGTGCTCTGGGGGCCCGCTCGGGAGAGCACGCACACGTTCGCGGGCGCCGAGCTCTTCGACACCGACGGCTTCGGGCAGAACCGCGGCGCCAAGCGGGGCAGCGCGATGGGGCAGTACGAGGGCCGCCTCGGCGCCCGCGGCAGCTACCGCCTCGGAACGCAGGCGTACACCTCGCAGTTCAGGAGCGCGGGCGTCGTGCGCGCCGACGACGTCGCGAGCGAGCGGATCGGCTTCTACGACACCTACGACCGGCGTCAGGGGGGAGACTCGTCGCGCTACAGCGTCTGGGGCGACATCGAGACGAGAGCCGGCGACACGCTCCTCAAGCAGCAGGTCTTCTTCATCGTGCGCGACATGCGCCTGCGCGAGAACTTCACGGGCTTCCTCCTCGACGTGCAGAAGGCGCAGCAGAACCCGCACGTGCAGCGCGGCGACCTGCTCGATCTCCACGTCGACTCGCAGACGCTCGGCGCGCGCGGCTCCGCCCGCTGGCGCACGAAGGCGCTCGACCAGACGCAGGAGCTCGAGCTCGGGTACTTCGCGCGCGCCGACCGCACCGCGTCGTCGCAGCATCGCGTCGAGTCGTCGACGAGCGTGCCCTACCTCACCGAGACGGACCTCGACTCGCGGCTCGGCAACATCGGCCTCTTCGGCGACGCCGGCCTCCGGCCGTTCGGCTGGCTCACGTTCCGCGGCGGCGCGCGCGGCGACATCTTCACGTACGACGTCCTCGACCGGTGCGCGCAGCAGAGCGTGCGCCAGCCGTCGGCGTCGAACCCGCCGGGGGACGCGAGCTGCCTCTCGCAGCAGGACGCCAGCGACGCCGGCGTCCGCTACCGCGAGCCGCACGAGCGCCGCGGCACCGCCAGCATCGTCGTGATGCCGCGCGGGTCCGTCCTCGTCGGGCCGTTCACCGGATTCACCGCCTCGGTCTCGCTCGGCAAGGGGGTCCGCTCGATCGACCCCGTCTACATCAACCAGGACCTGGCGACGCCCTTCGCGAGCGTCGAGGCCGGCGAGATCGGCATGAGCTACGCGCGCGGCGTCGGGCGCGACGTCGAGCTGATGGCGCGCTCGATCTTCTTCCAGACGCACGTCGATCGCGACCTCATCTTCAGCGAGACCGCCGGGCGCGCGACGCTGGCGAACGGCACCACGCGCACCGGCTGGGTCGGCGCCGTCCGCGCGACCGGCACCTGGTTCGATCAGGCGGCGAACGTCACCTTCGTGCGCTCCACCTTCGACGACACGAAGCTCCTCGTGCCGTACGTCCCCGACGTCGTCGTCCGATCGGACTCGGCGATCCATCACGAGCTGCCCGTTCGCATCGGCCAGGACAAGCTCACCGGCGCGCTCGCGGCGGGCGTCACGTACGTCGGCCGGCGCGCGCTTCCGTTCGGACAGCGGAGCGACTCGATCTTCACGGTCGACACGTCGGCGTCGCTCGCGTGGCGATCGTTCGAGGTCGCGCTCGTCGCGACCAACCTGCTCGACTGGCGCTACCGCCTCAGCGAGTTCAACTTCGCCTCCGACTTCCGGAGCGCGCCGCAGCCGACGCTCGTGCCCGGCCGCCACTTCACGGCGGGCGCGCCGCGCGGCGTGTTCCTGACGCTCACCGCGACGCTCGGAGGTACCTGATGGCGACGCTCCGCGCGCGCGTGATGACCTGCCTCGTGCTCGCCGCGGGCGTCGCAGCCTGCACCGGGACGACGGGCTCGGAGATCGTCGCGTTCGACGCGTTCGCCGCCGGTCCCGCGGATCTGCCGCCGGACGCGGCGGCGCGCGGGCTCACGTTCACGAACGGCAAGCACTGGACGATCACGCTGACGCGCGCGCGCCTGCACATCGGCGCCCTGTACCTGAACCGGTCGGTGCCGATCTCCGGCGGGCAGGCGCGCGACTGCTTTCTCCCCGGCGTGTACGTCGCCCAGGTGACCACGGGCATGGACATGGACGCGCTCTCGTCCGCCCTCCAGCCGTTCCCCGCGCCGGGGAGCGGCACCGCGGATCAGGCCGCCATGGGCGAGGTGTGGCTCACCGGCGGACGCATCGATCAGCAGGAGGACCGCACGACCATCGCCGACGTCGCCGGCACCGCGACGCGCGGCGGCCAGTCGATGCGCTTCGAGGGGACGATGACCATCGGGCTGAACCGCCGCAACCGCGACGTCGACCCCGCGCGTCCGGGCGCGAGGCCGCTGTGCTCGGAGCGCATCGTCACGCAGATCCCGACGGCCCTCACGCCGACGGACGGCGGCGCGCTGGTCGTCCGCGTCGACCCGCGCGCGTGGTTCGCCAACGTCGACCTCGGGGAGCTCGACGCCGTCTCGGCCGACAGCGACCTCCGCCGGATCCCCGACGAGGCCGAGCCGGCGCCCGCGGGGAACTTCTACGGCGGCGTCCGGGCGGCCGCCGGCTACCGCTTCGAGTGGCTCGCGCGGTGACGCGCAGCGAGCGCTCCACGGGCGCGTCGTCGCGCGCGGCGACGCGGATCGTGCGGCGAATTCCGGCCTCGGGTCGATGCTTCATCGGCTCATCAACTGTCGAGGCGACGACGCTTCAGCGAGTCGTCAACTGTAGAAGCCATCACATCCTTGCAGTGCTCCGTATCTGGACTATCTCCAGGGCGGGACATCGATGAAGAAGACCGCGCTCGCACTCGCCACCGTCGCTTCGCTCGCCGCGTGCTCGGCGCACGATCACGACGACGGGACTCCGAACCTCACGGTCACGATCTCGGGAGAGGGCGCCGCGCTCACGGGCTTCGCGTTCCCGGCGGCGTCGTCGAACGACCTCGCCTTCGTCGACGGCTGGGACGTGAAGTTCGACCGCATCCTCGTCACCGTCGACGGCATCCGGTTGAGCGACAACCCCGACACGAGCCCGACCGACCAGGCGCAGACCGGCGCGGTCGTCGCCACCGCGAAGGGCCCGTGGGCCGTCGACATGTCGAAGCCCGGCGCCGTGACCGACATCAAGCCGCGCACGCAGGTCAGCCCGCTCGCGGATCACGATCACGACCACGACGGTCACAGCCACGGCGCCACCGGCAAGGACCCGCTCGCGCAGCCGCTCGCGCGCTTCGACGCGCTCGACGGCAACAAGAGCTTCGACCCCGCGCAGCGCTACGCCTTCGGCTTCGACATCGTCCGCGCGTCGGCCGACGCCGAGCTCACGAACCTCGACGAGGCCGCCAAGGCTGACTACGCCGACATGCTCGCCAAGGGGTACAGCGTCCTCTACGTCGGCACGGCCACGTTCAAGGGCGTCGACTGCCTGTCGTCGGACCGAAGCTACGACTTCTCGAAGCTCCCGAAGACGGTGAAGTTCCGCTTCGGCTTCACGTCGCCGACGACCTACAAGAACTGCCAGAACAGCGATCTGCGCGGCAAGGCGTTCGACGGCGAAGAGGCGCAGCGCGGCGTCCAGGTGAGCGAGCAGGGCGGCACCGTCGCTCAGATCACGCTCCACGTCGATCACCCGTTCTGGAGCACCGTCGACCACGACGCCGCCGAGCTCTTCTTCGATCAGATGGCGGCGGTCGCCTCGCCCGACGGCACGCTCGTGACCGAGGACCTCGCGAAGCTCGACTTCACGAGCTTCAAGGACGCCGAGGGCAAGGTGCTCCCGTGGCGCTCGTGCATCGCCGCCAAGCCGGTGAAGTCGGGCGCCCGCAGGTTCGACTCCGGCAGCGTCGCGGTCGATCCGAACGGCGCCCCCGAGTCGGCGCTCCGCAACTACGCCGACTACGTCACGTACCAGCAGAGCACGCAGGGCCACCTGAACGCCGCCGGCCTCTGCGCCGTCGAGCGCAAGTTCGCCGCCCCGCGCTGACGCGCGGCCGGGGCGCCGCGGACTACGACGCTGCGCGCTCGGGCGCGTCGGCCCAGAGGATCGTCGGCGCCGGACCGCGATCGATCCGGAGCAGCGTGCCCTCGGGGAGCTCGCGCCACGGCTCCTCGGTCAGGCGCTCCGACGCGACGAGCACGGCGTGACGGCGCGGCGTCCACGGCGCGGGCGGAGGCGCGCCCTCTGCCCCCGCGTCGCGCGCGCGTCCCGGCTCGCTCGGTGTGCGCTCGAGGAGGAACAGCGAGCGACCAAAGCGATGGACGAAGCACGAGACGCCGTCGGAGAGGAGGAAGTTGAACGCGCCGGCCTTCCGCGCGCGGAGCTCCTCGGCCGCGCGCGCGACTACGCGGGTCGCCTCCTGACGCGCGGTCCCGCACCCGCCCACGCGAGAGACCCCCGCCTCGTCGAGGCGCGTGAGGAGGAACGCGAAGAGCGCCTCGCTGTCGGTGTTGCCGCGCACCTCTGCGAGGCGCCGCGCGGAGGTCGCGGCCCGGAGCGAGCCGTGGTCGACCAGCGTCCCGTTGTGCGCGAACACCCAGCCGCTCTGCACGAACGGATGCGTGTTCTCGATGCTGGTCGGACCGACCGTCTTCTGGCGGACGTGCGCGATGAGGACCGTGCCCGCGCTCCGCGATGCGACGTCGAGGAAGCGGTCGCACTCACCCGCGGGGTTCGTCCCCTTGTGGATCCGCCAGACGCCGTCGTGCGGCGAGCGCTCCGAGGGCGGCGGGATGGAGTCCGGCCCGCCGTGCGCCGCGACGCCCCAGCCGTCCGGGTGCTCGCGCGAGAGGCGCGCCAGGCTTCGAGGAGCCTCCTTGAGGACGAGCCCGAACTCCGTGATCTCGGAAGCGACGATCCCGACCAGCCTGCACATTGCAACCAACTCGGACCGCGTGGCGTTGGGCTACGCGGCAGTCTCTGTTCTACCACCGCGCTCGGGCGCGTCGAGCTCCGGGCGGCGCGTCCGCCGTCGTCGCGATCGGGGCGCTCCGGACGAAGCTCAGCCCGGACCCCACGCCTCTCCCCGCGTCGCCCGGTCGCCGCGGACGCGCCGCGTGCCCGCCGCCGCGCCGGCGGGTCCCCCCGCGTGCTGTGCGCAGCGACGCGAACGGGCATCGAAACGGCCGGTTTTCGCCGTCTCGCGGCCGTCGCGAGTGCCACTAGCTCTGGCCTGTGGGAAATCAAGAGGTAGACTTCGCGGGCGCACACCGTAGTCGAAGCTGCCGCTCGGGCGGCGCTCGACGCGAGGCGCGGCGCGTCGCTCGACGGACGGGAGTCACTCATGATGCGAACTTCGTTGCTTACGGTTCTTGCGCTCGGCGGCATCTTCGCGGCGGCCTGCTCGAGCAGCCGTGACTCGGGCTTCGAGGACGGCAGCTCCTCGGGCGGGGGCGCGAGCTCCGGGACGTTCGGCAACGGCAACGACGGCGGAGCGAACGGCAAGACGTGCGTCCCCGATCCGGCGAACTACGACATCCCGGACAACAACTGCGACGACGACGGCGA
>JAHBWC010000120.1 GCA_019637225.1 Labilithrix sp. | reverse complement strand
ACGATCTCGAGCGGGCCGTGGAAGTACTTGAGGAGCTGGAACAGCGCGAGGAAGTACCACTCGGGCCGCGCCGGGTAGTCGCTCGACGGATCGGCCGGAGCGTCGAGCGGCGCGCCGTGCTCGCGGATCGCCAGCACGAACACGATGCCGACGACCGCGAGCACCGCGACGACGTCCTTGAACAGCTGCTTCGGGAAGAACGCATCGACGCGGGACAGATCCGCCTTCGCCGGCGGCGTCACGCCGTGGCGCCGGAAGAGCGCGACGTGCGCAGCGACGAGCGCGACGAGGAGCGCGGGCAGCACCACCACGTGCAGCGTGTAGAACCGCGTGAGCGTCAGGCTGCCGTACTCCGGACCGCCCTGGAGGAGGCGCTGCGTCGCGTCGCCGACGACGGGCACCGTGCCGGCGATGTTCGTCGCCACGCGCGTCGCCCAGTAGCCCTTCTGGTCCCACGGGAGGAGGTAGCCGGTCAGCGCGAAGCCGAGCGTGATCGCGAGCAGGCCGAGCCCGAGCCACCAGGTGACCTCACGCGGCTTCTTGTACGCGCCGAACAGGGCCACCTGCGCGAGGTGGGCGCCGAGCAGGATCACCATCGCCTGCGCGCCGAAGTGGTGGAGCCCGCGGACGAGCCAGCCGCCCGCCTGCTGGAACTGGATGAAGTGGACGCTCGCCCACGCGGTCTTGTCGCTCGGCGCGTAGCTCGTCATGAGCGCGACGCCCGTCACGGCCTGGACCATGAACGAGCCGAGCAGCGCGCTGCCGAACACGTACGCCCAGCGCGCGCCGCCCTTGATCGGCTCGTCGAGGAGGTGCGCGCCGAGGCGCTTGATGCCGGTGCGCTCGTCGAGAAATTCAATCGCCCGGCGGATCACGTCTCGACCTTCTCCTCGACGCCGATCCGGAACCGGCGGAAGTCGACCGCGACGTGACCGTCTTCGATCTTCGTTTCGAGCGCGTCGAGGTCGCGCGGCGAAGGCCCGCTCGTCCGCTTCCCCGCGGGGTCGAACGCCGACGTGTGACACGGGCAGGCGAACCCTCCCCCGCCCTTCGCGTCCGGCGTCGCGACCGCGTTCACCGAGCAGCCGAGGTGCGGACACACCGCCGAGAACGCGAGGACGGCGTCGCCGCGGCGGACGAGCCAGACGCTCCCGAGCTCGACGCCGCGCTCGATCGTCCACGCGTCCTTGCGATCGTCGATGACGGCGACGCGGCGCGGGACGCCCTCCTCGAGATCGGCGAGCTTCACCGTCCGCACCCACCGCCCGCTCCGCCGGGTCGCCTGGAGCGGCGCGAGGGCGAGCGCGAGCGACGGGCCCGCGGCGGCGATCGCGAGCGCGCACGCGCCGGTCACCGTCGCCATCGTGAGCGTCCGCCGCGACGTGGTCGGCGACGGCTCGGGAGCAGGCGGCTTCGATTTCGGTTCTGTGCTCATGGGGCGGACGACGCACGTGCATCGTACACCTTTTCGCACACCGCCCAGCACGCTCGGCTGCGACATTTCGGGGCTGGACCGGCGCGTTTGGGCCGCGCCTTCGGCCCGGGAGCGCCGAGAACGGGCCTCTACGCCTCAGCGGAGGTATACTGCTGAGCACACTCGGCGCCGCCACGCGTGGACGACACGCGCTGGAACGGTCGAGATCCGGCCATCTGCCCTGGAGGAGTCCGCTCATGAAACCCCTGCGCACAGTCCTCTTCGCGGCGTTCGGCCTCTCGATCGTGGTCGCCTCCGGATGCGGTGGCGTGTTCGAGTCGATCTTCGGCGACGGCGACGACAAGCCGCCGAGCGGCGAGCCCTCCGGACCGATCGGCTTCGGCGACAACGACCGCGACGGCGGCGACGGCAAGCCGTGCACCGGCCTCTGTCTCCGCCAGAAGGAGTGCGCGGGCGGCGCGACGACGTCGCTCAGCGGCACCGTCATGGATCCCGCGGGCAAGGTGCCCCTCTACAACGTGCTCGTGTACGTGCCGAACGCGCCCGTCGACGCGATCAAGAACGGCGCGACGTGCGATCGATGCGGGAGCGTCTCCGGCGATCCGCTCGTGACGGCGCTCACCGGCGTCGACGGGAAGTTCAAGCTCGACAACGTGCCCGTCGGCGCGAACATCCCGCTGGTCGTCCAGATCGGCAAGTGGCGCCGCCAGCTCGTCATCCCGAACGTCGCCGAGTGCGTGGACACCCCGCTGGCCGCCGACCAGATCCGCCTCCCGCGACGGAAGAGCGAAGGCGACATCCCGCAAATTGCGCTGACGACGGGCGGCGCGGACGTGATGGAGTGCTGGCTCCGCAAGGTCGGCCTCGCCGACGAGGAGTTCACCGTCGGCAGCGGCAACGGCAAGGTGCACTTCTACAGCGGCTCGGGCACCAACGTGACGACCTCGTTCCAGAGCGGCGGGAGCTTCACCCCGGCGCAAGACTTCTGGAGCACCCAGGCGAACCTGATGAAGTACGACATCGTGATCCTCTCGTGCGAGGGCATCACGGCGCCGCAGACCAAGCCGCCGGCGGCGCTCGAGGCGATGAAGCAGTACGCGAACGCGGGCGGACGCCTGTTCGCGTCGCACTGGCACCGCTACTGGTTCGACACGGCGGCGATGAACGGTCAGAACCCGGCCGGACCGCAGCCGAGCCCCTTCGAGGCGATGGCGACGTGGCGTGACCGAAACGGCCCCGGCGATCCGGCCTTCGGGACGATCAACGTCAGCTTCCCGAAGGGTCAGGCGATGCACGACTGGCTCGCCCAGCCGGCCGTCGCCGCGCTGTGCCCGATCCCGGGCCTCTGCAACAACGCGGCCCAGAACGACCTGCTCCGCATCGACGACCCGCGTCACAACGTCGACGCCGTCGACCCCGCGCGGGCGACCTCGTGGATCACGGTCCCGAACGGGGCCAACACGGCGCACGAGTACATCTCGTTCAACACGCCGATCCCCGCCCCCGAGGATCAGAAATGCGGTCGCGTCGTGTACAGCGATCTTCACGTGACGACGGCGGACGAGCACGGTCCGTGGCCGCAGGGCTGCAAGACCGCGGACCTGACGCCGCAAGAGAAGGCGCTCGAGTTCATGCTCTTCGACCTGTCGTCCTGCATCCAGAGCGACAAGGAGGCGCCGGTTCCTCCGCCCGGCGTCAACTGAAGTAGCGAGAGATAGAGACTGTGGGAGGGGCCGCCCGACAGAGACGGCTTTTATGCGATGCGGGATTCGAACCCGCACGTATCGAATGAGAGTCGATCGGCCTACCGTTAGCCGAAACGCGAAGGTCTCGAGCCCACGTGGCGGCCCTCTCCCACGGTCATGTGTTGCGCGGCGGGATCACTCGGCGCCGGAGGTGCCGGGGTCGTCGCTCGTCGCGCGCGTCTTGGCCGTACGGCCGTTGGTCTCCGAGCGCGCACGCATGTCACGCGTGGAGCGCTCCAGGGGTGTTCCGCGGAGGACGTGCTCGAAGAGCTCCTGCGGGGACTTCCCTCCGAGCAGCGACACGAGGTTCATGTTGGCGGCAGCCGCCTTCATGACCTCGCTGTCCGCGGCCGAGTAGAGCGCCGCGACCAGCTCCGGCTGGATCGCGCGGAGGCGCACGGCCTCGGCCTCGGCGATCGCCCGCGCGCGCTCGAGCTCGAGGGCGGCGACCTTCGCCAGGTGCGCCTCCTCGACCTCGTAGGTCGCGGCGTTCGCCTTCGCGTCCGCCTCGGCCTCCTGCCGGCGCCGCTCGACCTCCGCCGCGGAGCGACGGTCGATCGCGCGGAGCTCCTCGTCGAGGGTGAGCGCCGACTGGGCGTGCTTGCGTCCGAGCTCCGAGTCGCGGAGATCGAAGTCGAGCTTCAGCTTCGCCAGGTCGACCTTGTGATCCGACTCGACGTCGATGAGCCGGCTCTCGGCCTTGCGCGCGACGGCGCTCCGCACGATCGCGTGCTCCTCGGCGTCGACCCGGTCCTGGTGCCGCTCGGACTCCAGGCGGCGCGCCGCCTGCTCGTCTCCGATCTGGAGCTTCACGGTCTCGCGCTGGGCGTCCGCGAAGAGCTGCGCGAGCGCCGGATCGACGATGTCGACCGTGAGCACCTCGCACGCCTCGAGCACCATGCCGTTCTCTTCGAAGCGGAGCGTGTCGCCCTCTCCGAAGAGCGCGGCGCGGACGAGCTTCCGCATGTCGCGCACGAGGCGCTGCAGCGGCTCTCCACGTGCGATCTCGCGGACGCGCGCGCGGACCGTGTCCGCGAGCAGCTTGACGGGATCGTCGACGGAGAACCAGCGCTCGTCGCCGGCGGCCGGCGCGCGTCCGTCGAAGCGCCCCGAGAAGCCGAGCTTGAGCTTCAGCTTCACGAAGTCGCTCGACTCCACCTCGAAGGTGTCGGCGACGCGCGCGCCCTCCACGCGCAGAAAGCACGTGGTGACGGTCGCGTGCCCGTCCTTGCTCGGTCCCCTGGAGAGGTGGACCGGCAGGAGCTGCTCCTCGTAGTCGAGGAGCACGACCTTGGGCCCGACCTCGACGCGACGCCCGTGACGCGACGTCACGAGGCACGCCTCGTTGTTGGGCACGGCGATCGACAGCGCCCACGGCGAGCTGACCGACTCGTCCTTGGTGGACGCGTGGGGCTCGGAGTGCGCGACCCAGAGGTTCCAGGCCTCGCGCGGGACGCGACGCTGGACGAACTCCTCGAAGCGCGGATCGATGAGGTACGAGGTCTCGCCGCGGATCATCTTCACCATTCCGGTGCGCAGATCGCGGACGTAGATCCCGGACTTCTGGTCGATGCCGATCGCGTTGACGATCACGGCCTCGTGGTCGTTTCCGACGTGCGGCTCACGCGTGGTCGGGTTGACGACCTCCGCCTCGATGAACGGGAAGAAGACGCTCGGCTGACCGCGCACGATGAGCTCGGCGCCCGCGTCGTACTCGTCGTGCTCCAGCGCCACGCCCGGAGGCAGGTGCTTCTGGAGCCGCTCACGCGTGATCGGCGTGATGATCCGCAGCCACAGCGCCTGGTGCTCGGCGAGCTCGAAGGCGTCGTAGACGCGGCGGCGCGAGCCGCGCTGGAGGAAGGTGTCGTGCGGTCCCGGGAAGACGCGCGCCGGTCCGCGCACGATGCGCGGGTTGCCGTCGGCGTCGAACAGGATGCAGAACTCCTTCGGACCGAGCACGACGGCACGACGCGCGTACGGATCGGCCGGGCCGCTCCGCTGGCGATCGCGATCGACGCGCTTGATGGTGACGAGGTGCGCGCGCGCCTCGAACGCCTGGTCGAGCGCGGCGAGCAGGATCGCGCGGTGAGCGAGCGGCAGCTCCGCGCGATGGCGGAGCTCGTTCTTCAGCGTGCTGAACTGCTTGTGGCTCATGCCGTCACGCACGAGCGTGACGAGCTTCACGCGCTCCTCGGCGAGGTCCGGAGGCAGCGTCGAGGACGCGTCGTCCTCGCTGGTCTCCTTCGGCTCGGACTCCTCGATCGGGGGGACGATCTCGATCCCGGAGGGCGGGACGAAGAGCTGCGTGTGGCGTCCCTGGATGACGATGCGCTGGCCGAGGCGGAGCGCGTCGCCGGTCGGGAGCGAGTCCGGGCCGGCCGCGGGGCTCGCCTCTGCCTCGCCGCCCTGATCGATGACGGCGCTCGAGAGCCCCGCCGACTCGATCACGAGGCGGTAGTACGGCGCGCGCTCCTCGATGTCACCGACGACCTCGACGAGCAGGTACTGGTTCGCGCCGAGCTTGTGGGCCGGGCGCACCTCGGCGCTCTGGCCCGGCCACAGCGGGAACGAGCACGGACCGGGGATGATCCGCTTGGTGCCGGCGACGAGCTCCTTCTCCTTGTTGCCTCCGGCGATGAAGCTCCCGTTCTTCGCCGACTCGTCGACCGCGCCGTCCCTCACGGGGTTCGAGAGGACGACGTACTCGCCGTCGCGGGCCACGATGAACGGACGCGCCTCCATCGGCGCTTGCTCGAAGCCTCCGCGCTCGTTGGAGCGCACGATGCGATCGTTGGCGCTGGGAGTGAACTCCGTCGGGCCGACGTGCATGAGGATTTCTCCGCTCGTCTCGTTGAGCGACCAGAGGAAGGAGCGGCGGGGAACGGGGATCTTCTGACGTGCTTCGGTGGACATGACGTACCTCGTGCCCGCGCGTGACGCGGAGGGAGGATGGGGGAACGAGCCCACGCGCCTCGACGAAGGCGTGCGGGAACGTTCGTGGACGGTTGGCGGCGCGTGGCCGCCGGACGGCGTCGCGCGTCGCGCGCGTGGCGCCGGTGCCGGCGCGGACCGCCGGCGGTGTGCCCGCGTCTCCTCCGTGCTCAGCGGCCGGAGCGGACGGCGCGGAGGGAGACGACGAGCGGAGCCCTCGAGCGAGAGGCCACCATGGACTTACGAACTCAACATCAACAGTGCTGCGCCTTTACCGATTCGGCGACCAGTCCGGAGAGCGAGCCTCGCGGCGATCGCCGCGTTGCCCAGTGGACTGGGATGGATTCGAACCATCACATCGACATCCAGAGTCGCGTGCCCCTCGCTCGGAGAAATCGTGAGCTGGCTCGGCGTCGCGCAGGCTCGGTTGGCCTTCATGCAGACGCCGCGACTCGAGCGAGTCGGCAGCTCCCCCAACTCGTAAGGCGCGCTCCCCTCGCGCGCAAGGCCTCCGTGGCGGGCATCTCGCGGGCGGCGTGCCGGGCGGAGGCGCGGCGTCGGTCTCGCCCGGCAGGTATGCTGAGCCGACGATGGCGAGGCGCTCTTACTCCTTTGCCCGACCGAACCAGGACGACGGCGAGAACATCACGCGGCTCGAGCTCTCCGACGACGGAGCCTTCACGTACTCCGAGGAGTGGTGCACGTACGCGTGGAACGTCGCCAAGTCCGCCAAGGGTCGCTGGGAGCTGAGCGGCGACGAGCTGACGCTCCACGTGGAGGAGTCGGAGAACTACCACCCGACGCCGCCGACGATCCTGAAGGCCGTTCGACGGGAGGGCGCGTTCGACTTCGGCGGCGGTACCGTCGTGACCCTCGTGGCGTCGCGGTCGCAGAGTCGCGAGGACGCCTCGCAGGACCGCGAGGACGCCTCGCAAAAACACGAGCTCGAGCGCGAAGTAGAGAACTTCGAACGGTCCGTGAACATCGCGCCGTCGAAGCTCGTGAAGTGAGGTCTTGCAGCCTGGCCACGCCGCGCGGGCGCTACGACGGCACCGAGTGGAGCTCGCTCTCTTGCGAGACGCTCAGCGAACGAGGCCGCCGACGGCGTTGAGCGGGCGGAGCGCTGCGCCGCCCGGGTAAGCGTAGCTCGAGGCCACGTCCGTCCCCCAGACCGTCACGCTGAACGGGCCCGGGCTGGTCATCTCGTGGCGTCCGGGCCCGCACGCTCCACCGTCGCCGAGCCGGACGCGGACGAGCTCGTACTTGCCTCCCGTGCCCAGGGGTTCCCAGCCGACGAGAGGTCCTGCGCAATCGAGCGTCACGGGCTCGAAGTCCTTGCCCTCCGAGCGCGCGCGGACGACCACGAGGTGCGAGTTGCGGTAGCTCGGAGCGACGTAGAACACGTAGCGATCGAGGAACTGATCGGTCGGAATGACGTACGTGAACTCCGGATCGCCGTCATCCATCTTGGCTTTGCCGAACTCGACACCCGTCATGTAGGCGTACACCGTGATCGGGTGATCCGAGTCTTGAGCGCTCACGACGAAGGGCTCGTTCGTCATGAAGGTCCTCGATGCGGCAGCGTCGAGAGCCGTCGGCGCGTCCGGTGGCCGGCGCGGGTCGTACGTGAGGACCGTGCCGTCGACCGCAGCGACGATCCGATAGAGGTACGGCTCGGGCTCGCCGCGGTCGCGGCGCGACAGGTAGGGAGCGGCGGCGTACTCGCGTCCCCACGACTGCACTGGGAAGAGCTGCAGCTGCGCCTGATCGCACCAGCGCTTCCCGGTGGGGATGTTCATGCACTCGTGACCTCCGAGCACGGCCACGCTCTTGGTCGCCTCGATGCGGCTGCCGTCGAGCTGCTCGCGCTGCGCGAACTGGAGCACCTCGCCGCGCTTCATGCGGTAGCTCTTCGGGGCTCCCTTCGCCGCGCCCTCGACGTCGGGCCCAGGAAGGATGTCGGCGCTGCTCAGGATCGTCACTTCGGTGTCGTCCTCGGCCGCGACGATCTGCGTCGCTGGAAAGCCGACGTCGCCTTCCCACGCGTCCGTCACGATGTAGCCGGTCTTCCAGGCCGGCACCGGGAGGAGCAGCGTGGCCGTCGCGGCGTGGCCGCCCGGCTTGCCGAGCTGATAGATGCTGTAAGCGCTCACGGGAGCCGACGTCTTGATCCGGAACGACTGCCCGCGCGCGGTCCCCTTGATGCTTGCGTCGACGACCACCGCAGGCGTGACGTCCGCCGGGCAAGGCACCCAGCCGACGCCCGTCGGAGACGGCCCGACCGGTCTCTCGGGCATGTGGTTCAGGAAGAGGACGGCGATCTCGCCGGGCTGGATCTCGCCGGAGAACGGCTCGTAGGTCACTCCGTCACCGGACGTGCGCACGACGCGAGCCGAGACCGCGAGATCGATCGCCGAGCCCGCGAACTCCGCCTCGATGCGCGCAGGAGCTCCCCAGGTGTTCGTGAGCAGCGCGCCGAAGCACGAGCCGCGGCTCTCGTCGTATCGGCTCGGCGCGAGCGCAGCAAACTCGCAGCCCATCGTCGCGGCGCTGCTGACCGCCGCGGAGCACGCCGGCACGCACACCCCCGCCGCGCAGCCTTGGTCTGGCGGGCACACCGCGACCACGAGCGACTCGTCGCATCCGTCGACCACCGCGCGGAGATCGCGCGAGCACCGTCGCTCGAGCCCCACGCACCCGTTCCCGGCCGCTGCGTCGGCGAAGCTCGTCTCCTCGATCCCGCGCCGGTAGGGATCCCGGTCGCTGCCGCAGCCGAAGGGCGCGGCTGCGACGGCGCCGAGACAGACGGCGAGGCCCGTCGCCCGGAGTCTCATTCGATCGGCTCGGCCTTCGGATGCGGGAGAGAGTCGAACGTACCGCGCCCGAGCTCACCGAAGGTGTTGGCGCCCCAGCAGACGACCTTCCCATCGACGAGGGAGGCGCACGTCGAGGCCAGCGTCGTCGCGAACGAGACGACCTTCGTCCCGACCTGCGTGACCTCGAGCGGATGTGGCCCGAAGAGCAGCGACTCGGGAGCGACGCCGAGCGCGCCCGACGTGTTGTCGCCCCACCGGAACAGTCGTCCCGTCGACAGGAGCACGCCGCCCTGGCTGCTCTCGCTGCCGCCGGAGATCTTGACGTCGACCGCCGGCGCGAGCGCGGGGACGTAGAGTGGGCCCTTGATCGGCCGCCATCGTCGCAGGAGGCCGTCGCTCGCGACCCATGCGAACGACCAGCTCCGGACGACGTCGAGGCTCTCCAGCGGCGATGTCCACGGCGGAATCGAAGACGTATCTCCCATCGCGGACCCGCCGAGGCTCGCGAGCCGGTTGCCCGTGAGCAAGGCGACCACAGTGTCCTCGTCGGACCAAGTCCCCACGGCCAGTGCATGCACCGGCGCGGGGAAGGAGGTCACGAGATGCGGTGGGAACGTCTCGCTCCCGCCTGCATCGACGCCGAGGCCGTCCATCGTCTTTCCCCAGCAGTAGAGCGCGCGACTCGACGAGGCGACGGCGCACCCCATCTGAGCCCCGAGCGCGACGTCGTCGACGGGCGGGATGCCGATGACCCGCGTCGGGACGGCGAGGCTCGGCTCGCTGGGCGGCCTGCCGAGCTGACCGAAATCGTTGCGTCCCCAGCAATGGACGGCCCCGTCCGTCGTGCGCGCGCAGGTGCCGAGGTTGGGACCGACGCTGAGCTTCGTCACTCCGGAGAGTCCCACGACGGGCGCCGGCGTGGCGGCCTCGAGGATGGACACGGTCCGGCCGCGGCCAAGCGCGCCGTCGGCGGCGACGCTGCTCCCGTCCTCGAGCGTGGTCGCGGGCAGCATCGTGTCGCGCCCCCAGCATCGGACCGTCCCGTCGCGAAGGAGCCCGCACACGTGACGGCCTCCGTTGCCGCCGATCGCCACGTAGCAAGGGTCCCCCGCGCACTGGACGTCGAGCGGCTTCGGCGCGCCCGCGTCCGAGCCGACGTTCGCGTCGGCGTCCGCGGAGACGCCCGCGTCTTCCGACGGCGACGGGCTCGGCCCCGCGTCGCTCGCCGGTGGCTGCAGGTCATCGCCCGAGGAGCACGCGACGACGAGCGCGCACGCGATCGCTCCCACGAAGAGCGCGTTCGAGAGCCTCACGGCTTGCCTCCGTCCGCCAGCCACTTGCCTTCGCGTCGCGCGGCGAAGCCGAGATCGGGGACGTTCGGGCCCTTGTACGGCAGCGACGAACCGACGACCCAAGCCTCGTCGGCGCCCCCGGCCCACAACGCGTTCACGCGTCCCGGAGGCTCGCCGCCGACCGCGATGGGCGTCACCTCGAGCTTGGAGCCGTTCCATCGATGGACGAGACAGCCGTCGGAGAGCCACGCCGCCCCCGGAGCGGGTGCGGAGCCCATGAACACGCCGCAGCCGGAGGCGGCGCGCTCGAGCACGGGCGATCCCAGGCCTCCGTCGCTCGAGACGGGCACGAGCCGGATCGACCGGGCGCCGCTCGAAAAGTCCACGAGCTCGAGCCAGAGGTGTTTCGGCTGACCGGGATCGCGCGTTCCGAACATTCCCGTCACGATCCTGGGATCCTCGAGCACGGTCAAAGACCAGCTCGCGCCGTCGTAGTGAGCGAGGAGGCTCGTGCACGAGCCGAACGAGCACGTCATCCCGCTGAGGTACACGTCGTCGCCGGCGAAGCCCCAGAGCCCGTACCAGGCGTAGTAGGCGCCGTCCTCCGGCTCCCCCTGCGGGAGCCAGCGATCGATCGTGATGCCTCCGTCCGCCGCGTCGAGGAAGCGAAGGACGTGGCCCGAGTCAGCCTCGAGGAACCAGAGCGCGTCGGCGCTTGGCGTGAGCCAGCCGGACCAGAAGTCCCCGACGCTCGGCTCTTCGGTGCTCACCTCGCGAAAGACCGGTGCGCCGCCGTCTCCTCGCGCGTAACGAACGAGGTGGAGCCGACGATCCGGGAACGGCGTCGATCCCACGGTCCACACGTCGTCGGTCGCGGCGAAGACCGCGCGGAGAGCGACGGTCGTCCCGCTCGTCAGGCCATCATGCCGATAGGCGGCCTTCCACGACGTGCCGTCCCATCGCATGATCACGTCACCGCCGACGGCCCACGCCTGATCCATGCTCGTCGCCGACACCGCCACGAGGGGCACCGGAACGGGCAGCGCCTCGTAGCAGAAGCCTCCCGAGCTGCAGCGCGCGCCGGCGGCGACGTCGCTCGGCGCATCGAGGGCGGCCGCGCCGTCGTCGAGGGAAGCGGCGTCCGGAAGAACGCTGGCGTCGGGCCCCGGCCCTTCTTCGGGCTCGCGCTCGACGCCGCTGGCGGCGCACGACAGCGGAGCGGCGACCGCGAACGGCAGCCCGCAGGCGAGGTACCGGATCCAGGATCGTGCGCGGCTGAACTCCCGACTCATCGCCCGTTTACCTCTCGAAAGCGCAGGATCGTTCCGTCGCCGACGATCCACACGTCGCCGGGCGAGCTCCCCCAGACCGCGTGGAGCGCCGGCCTGTTGCTCGCGTCGTCGAACGGCGTCGCGAGCTTCGACCACACCGTCCCGTTCCAGTGCAACACGGTGCTCGCTTCGCCGACGGCCCACACGTCGTCCGGGCCGAAGCCGAAGACCGCCTCGAGATCGGCGACGACCGGGCTCGTCACGATCTCGAGCTTCTTTGTCGGCACGGCGCTTCGGCGCATGCGACGGACGGTGCCCGCTTCGCCGACGAACCACACGCCGCTCTCGTCGCCCCATGCGCCGCGAAGCGCCTTGTCCGTGCGGCTGTCGTGCTCGTCGAACTGCCACGCCGGCGGGTCAGCCGTCGAGAGGCTCCCGCGAAACACACATCCGAAGCGGCTCACGAAGGTCTCGTCGAAGCAGCCGCCTGCGGCCCAGACCTCGTCGGCGCGCGACACCGCGAGCGCCGTGACCCCGCTCATGCGGGGCGGGGAGAAGGTCTCCGACGCGCCCGGACCGCCAGCGGACCAACCGTCGAACGTCTCGAGCAACCGGTGGTCGGCGTGTGCGATCCAGACCGTGCCGCCCTTGCCGCGTACGATGCGCGGCTTGAACCCCAACGGATCGCTCGGGGTGAAGAACGACCACGTCGTCACGCTCGGCCCGTTCCACCCGGCCCCGTGCCGGAGGATTCCGCCGCCCTCGAGCTGGGTCGTCCCGTCGACGATCCACACGTCGTCGGGGCGCTCGAGCCAGACGCTCCGGAGCGTGTAGACGAGCCCGCCGTCCGGGCTCGTCTGATCGGCCTTCTGCCAGCCGCCGTCGTCGTAGTGAAGGATCGTGCCGTGCGCCCCCACGGCCCACACGTCGGTCGCGCTCGATCCCCAGATCGACGTGAGATGAATGAACTCGTCGATCGGCGCCCTCACGGCGCAGATCCCGGACGCACTGCACGCGCCCGCGTCGACGTCCGGAAGCGTCTCCGATCCGCCGGCGTCGACCGCGGCGGCGTCAGGCACGCTCGTGGACGGCTCCGGCTCGGGGCGCTCGGTCTCCGGCGCGCCCTTCGCGGCGCAGGCGAAGGGAGAGCCGCACGCAGCCGAGGCGAGCAACGCCGCGCGGATCCATCGCGCCGTCGGCCTCACTGGACCCCTCCGCACTCTTTCATCGCGCATTTTCCGTCGACGCACGCCTGCCCGTCGACGCCGCTGCAACGAACGTTGCAGCCCCCGCAGTTGAGCGGATCGTTCGTTACGTTCGTCTCGCAGCCGTTCTGATCGTCACCATCACAGTCCGCCCACTGCGCCTCGCAGCGGAAGTCGCAGACGCCCTCGTCACAGATGGGCACGCCATGGACCATCCGCGGGTCGCTGACGCCGGGGCAACGGAACCCGCATCCCCCGCAGTTCTCGACGTCCGTGTTGATCCGAGCCTGAAAGCACGGAGCGCCGCACGGACACTCGCAGATCCCACGCCGACAGATCTCGCCCGCGGCACAAACGCGTCCGCATTGGCTGCAGTTGTTCCGATCGTTGTCGAGGTTCGTCTCGCAGCCGTCGCCGGCAGGGTCCGTGGGGAAGTCGTCGTTGCAGTCGCCCCAGGTGGCCATGCAGGTGGGCGCGTTGCACTGACCGCCGACGCACCCGTACCCCGCGTGCCAGTCACGCGGGAAGGGCGGCTGGGTGTTGCGCGGACAGACGTTGCCGCACGTCCCGCAGCTCCCTTCGATCGAGCACACGCACTCCCCCATGAAACAGACGTCCGAGCCCGGACAGACGACGCCGCAGGCGCCGCAGTTTTGCTTGTCCTGGGAGAGGTTGCCCTCGCAGCCGTCCTCGACGAAGCCGTTGCAGTCAGCGAAGCCGCTCTTGCACACGAGCTGGCACGCGCCCTTCACGCAGTGCGCGTCGGCGTGCAGCATGTCGCCGTGAGCGGTGAGCCCGAGGTCCGGGCAGTGGTGTCCGCAGGCCCCGCAGTTGTCGTCGTCCGTGCTCGGATCGACCGCGCACGGGAACGGGTTGTTCGGGCAGGTGGCCCGACCCGCCGGACACTCGTTGGTCGGGCAGAGCGCCGTGGTCGCGCCGCTCCCGTCCGGCATCGACACGTCGGCGTCGGGATCGACGAAGCTCGGTGGCGACGCGTCGCGCGTCGCGATGACGACGTCGTGGGACGACGAGAGTCCGCACGCGACGGCGAGCAGGCTACCCATCGCGACGAGAACCGCGCTCGCGGCAAGTCGATTCGTCATCGGTCCTCCGTCGCAGCGGCGGCGAGCGAACGGACCCGCCCCTCGTAGGCGCTGCCCGGATTCCTCGCCAAATACTCGAGCGCGAGCGCGCGTGCTCCGGCTCGGTCGCCCTTCGCGAGCGTGGCCTCGATCCGCATCACGTTCGCCTCGAGCGCGAGCTGTCCGTCGGGGAACTCGCGGTCGTGGAGATCGACGGCCGCCAGGCACGCGCGTGCGTCACCTCGCGTGAGCGCCTCGCGCGCCTGGGCGACGAGCTCGATTTCGCGTCGCGACGACGGCACCGCCGACGGCGAAGCCGGCGCAGCCGCCGGGCTCCGCGGGCGCGGCGCGGCCACCTTCGAGTCGGGGAGCTCGTCGATCGAGACCGACGGAACGGCGTTCGCGGGCTCCGAGGCCGCGCTCGGGATCGACGGAGCGGGCGCCGCGTGCTCGGCTGCGGGCGCCGTGGTCTCGGGCGGCACGACCGGCAGAGGCTCGTTCCTCGACAGGAGCTCGGCGGTGAACGCGCCGAGCAACACGACACCTCCGGCGCCGGCGATCGCCGTGAGCGCCCACTTCCGCCGGCTTGCGGAGGCGGATCCCGTCGCGACGGCCGGAGGCGACTCGAGTCTCCGGAGCAGACCTCGGAGCGCCTCGGGCGGCGGCTCCCGCCTCTCGGCGTCCGCGACCAGGCTCGCGAAGAGCGAGCTCTCTTCTATCAGGCGGCGGGGGACCTTCATCGTTCGCCTCCCATCGTCCTCTGCAGCTT
This sequence comes from Labilithrix sp., assembly GCA_019637225.1. Classification (GTDB taxonomy): domain Bacteria; phylum Myxococcota_A; class Polyangia; order Polyangiales; family Polyangiaceae; genus Labilithrix. The sequence continues at coordinate 4,158 of JAHBWC010000120.1, read as the reverse complement.
CTGCAATCGAACCTCCACCTTCTCCCTCGCGCGGCGGAGGCGCGAAGCAGCGGTGCCGATCGGGATGTCGAGCATGGCGGCGATCTCGGGGAGGACGTGCCCCTCGATCTCGTAGAGCACGAGCACCGTGCGCAGCTCGTCGCTCAGACCGTCGAGGAGATGCATCAGGAGATCTCGTTCCTCCTTTCGATCGAGCGACGCCTCGGGCGTCCAGTCGTCGGCCGGCTCGAGCGCTTCGTCGTCTGGATCCTGCGCGAGCTCCTCGCGCGCGTGCTTCCTCCGAAGCTCGCGCGAGACGTTGACCGCCGTGCTGAAGAGGAACGCCCTCTCGGCGCCGGGCCGGATCTGCGCGAGCTTCTTGGCGACGACGAGGAAGACCTCCTGCGCCGCGTCGTCGAGCGCACCGGCGGGGACGCCGAGCGCGCGGAGGAAGCGCCAGACGCTGGCGAAATGAGCCTCCGCGACGACCTGCTGCCTCTCGTCCGTTCGGCTCCTCGACATGCTCGGCAGGGTGTGTTCACCCCCGGCAAGCGAGTGGGAGGTGGCCGTCATGGACGTAAACGCAGGTCGTGCCGCGGAACGATCAAAAAAACGACTAGAAGCGCCACCCCGTGCCGATCCCCCCGGAAAATCCGATCGCGGGAGCCTCGGTGACCACCCCGTCGGGCTCGACGCGCAGGCGGTCGCGCGTGAACGGAAGCCAGCCCGCACCGACCGCCTCGACGAAGACGTTTGGATGGATCTGCCAGCGGGCGGCGACGACGGCGCCGTAGTCGAACCAGAAGCGCTGTGTGACGCCGGCGCCGGGAATGGTGCGCGCCTCCGCCGACAGGACGCCGGCGTTCGAGCCGAGGCACACCTCCATCGACAGGTGCGCCGTCACCAGGAACCGGGTCGGGCATGCCTCGATCTGCCCGGCGCTCCAGTCGATGTCCGCCTCGGTCTCGCCCACCCGGCTCGTGCGCGTGAAGCTCTTGCGAAAGCCGACGCGGAGGACGGGGCGGAGCGACGGGAGCCGCGCGATCGGCGCCGACCACTCCGCTTCGACGTAGACGTTCACGACCGCGAGGAGGCCGGAGACGGCGCTGTTGGCCTCGGTCCGCGCACCGATCGACGGCGCGAGCCGATCGACACGCGCCGGCTTCGGCGCGGGCCTCTTCGGCCGCTCTGCCGGTGTCGTCGGGGGCGCCGGCGCCGGGACGTCCGGCTCCGGCGGGTCCGCCGTCGTGCGAGCGTCGGGGACGTTCGCGGCGGGCGTCTCGCGCCCGAGCGCGGCGTGAGGATCGATCGCGATCGCGATCGCGATCGCGAGCCCGAGCACGACGTCGGCGCAGTCGTCTGCCTTGAGCTCTCGGCGGGCGGAATCGCCTCCCGCTCCAAGAAGATCGAGCCGTCCCTCGTAGCGGTCTCCCCGCCGGGCGATCCGGACGACGAACCGGCGCGCCGCCTCCTCCGGCTGCGCGAGCGTCCACTTCGTCGTGTACGAGGCGATCTGCCGGAGCAGCTCGTCGTCGGAGGGGCACTCGGCCGCAGCCGAATAGTCGAAGACGATGCGGTCGACGTCGTCCTCGAGGGCAAAAGCCTCCGGAGACAGGAGGCATAGAGCTACGGACAGGAGCGCCGCTCGCACGGAGAGTCGTCCCGCCTGCGAATGGGCCGACGATCTCACGGCCGCCGAAGGTATCACGTCGCAGGAGCGCTCGAGCACGCGCGGGGGGCGCCCGTGGCCCGGATTCCCTCCGCGACGCCAAGCTTGCCGCCCCTCGAAAGCAGGCGTAACCGAAGGCATTCTTTCCATGAAAGGGCTTCGATGAGCATCCTCCTTCGCCGCCTCGGTCTCACCTCCTTGGCCATCCTCACGCTTCCCGTCATGTTCGCTGCGTGCGGCGACGACGACTCCAACGCCGCCGGCCCCGGACCGGACCTGGACGGCGGCCTCGACGCGGGGCCGCTCGAGCCGTTCAAGGCGTCGGTCCGACGCACGTCGATGGGCATCCCGCACGTGAAGGCCGACGACCTCGGCGGCCTCGGCTACGGCTACGGCTACGTCTTCGCGGAAGACAACCTCTGCATCCTCGAGGAGGAGATCCTCACCGTCCGCGGGGAGCGCGCGAAGTACTTCGGCGACGTTCCGTACGACCTCGGCAACACGGGCTCGCGGAGCAACGTGAACAGCGACGCCGTCTATCGGATGCTCGCCACGAAGGAGGTCATCGAGAAGTCGCGCGCCAACCTCGACACGGAGATGCAGGCGATGATCCGTGGCTATGCCGCGGGCGTCTCGCGCTACGTGCGCGAGCTCAAGGCGGGCCAACACGAGGGCCGCCACGCCACCTGCCGGAACGAAGCGTGGGTGCGCGAGATCAACGACGAGGACATGTACCTCCGCTTCTACAAGCTCTCTCTGCTCGGGAGCTCGGCGAACTTCATCGACGGCATCGCCGCCGCGAAGCCCGTCCAGGCCCACATGGCCCCGCCGCCCGTGGACCTCGAGAAGGCCAAGCGCGAAATCGGAAAGGGCCTCGCCGAGATCGCGCCGAAGTTCATGGCGTATCGAAACGGCGAGGTCGGCAGCAACATGTACGCCTTCGGCAGCGAGGTCACCGGCGGCGGCGGGATCCAGTTCGGCAACCCGCACTTTCCGTGGTTCGGCGGCGAGCGCCTCTACCAGGTCCACCTCACCGTCCCGGGCAAGATCGACGTTCAGGGAGCCTCGCTCTACGGCGTCCCCGTCGTCCTCATCGGCTTCACCGAGAACTTCGCGTGGAGCCACACGGTGTCGACCGCGTATCGCTTCACGCCGTACGGGCTCAAGCTCAAGGCAGGCGATCCGCTCACGTACATCCAGGACGACGTCGAGAAGCCGATCACGCCGGTCGATCTGTCGATCGAGGTCAGCGGCGAGCCCACGCCCCGCGCGGTGCGCCTCTACAAGTCCGAATACGGGCCGATGATCTACCTCGGCAACGCGTTCTTCGACTGGACGCTGGATCAAGCGTTCACGATCCGCGATGCGAACGCGGAGAACTTCCGCCTCATCAAGCACTACGCCCGCTGGAACATGGCGAAGAGCCTGGACGAGTTCGCCCGCATCCACGCGGAGGAGGTCGCGGTGCCGTGGGTCAACACCACGGCGGCGGACAAGGCGGGCAACGCCTACTACGCGGACATCACCGTCGTGCCGAACGTCACCGACGAGCACGCGAAGCGCTGCGAGGTGTCCGAGCTCTCGATGCTCCTCGAGCGAAACGCGCCGGGGCTCCCGCTCCTCGACGGCTCGAAGAAGGCGTGTGACTGGAAGGTCGACCCGGCCTCTCCGCAGCCCGGCATCTTCCCCGCCTCGGAGCTCCCGAAGGTCGAGCGCAAGGACTGGGTCGTCAACTGCAACGACAGCTACTGGCTCACGAACACGAAGGCGCCCTTGAAGGGCTTCGCGAAGATCGTCGGCCGGGAGGAGTACCAGCAGTCGCTTCGATCCCGCCTCTGTCACCAGCAGGTCCTCGATCGCGTCGCAGGCACCGACGGCCTTCCGGGCACCAACGTGACCGCCGACCTCGTGAAGCAGATCGTCCTCGGCTCGCGCGTCTTCTCGGCAGAGAAGTTCAAGACGGAGGTCCTCACCTCCGTCTGCGCTCAGCCGACGATCAGCCTCACGAGCGATCCCCTGACGGGCCAGGACGTCACCCCCGCGGAGACCATCTCGACCGGACCCGGCTGCGCCGCGCTCCGGGCGTGGGACAACCGGAACAACCCCGACAGCAAGGGCAGCCTCGTCTGGGACGAGCTCTGGTTCCGGCTCGAGGCGCTCTACACCCTCGCCAAGCTCACCTACACGGTGCCGTTCGATCCGGCCGATCCGGTCAACACCCCGAGGACGATGGACCTCACGGCCCCCGAGGTGCAGCAGGCCTTCGCCGCCGCGATCCGCGCGGTGACGAAGGCGGGCTTCGCGCTCGACGCGCCGCGCTCGGCGTTCTCGTGGCGCGCGGGCAAGGGCGGGCTCGGCGATCGCATCCCGGTCCCCGGCGGCTTCCAGCGCACGGGCAACTTCGCGATCGCGCAGGTCGACGGCCTTCCGACGCTGCAGCCTGGCACCGGCTACGGCCCGATGCTCTACGGCAACAGCTACATGCAGGTCGTCGCGTTCACGCCGAGCGG
>JAHBWC010000012.1 GCA_019637225.1 Labilithrix sp. | reverse complement strand
GCCTCGGCGGTGCGCGTGTCCGCGCCGTCGCCGCGCCCCTCGGCGACGGCGGCCTCGGCCACGGCCGCCCGCACGTCGTCGGCCGACCTCGACGGGAGGCCTGCGGCGACGCCGACGGCACCCCCGCCCGCGAGGCCCGCCGCGTCCGCGCTCCCCCTCCCCTCCCCGCCCGCAAAGCCCATCGCCCTCGCGAACCCGGCCCCCTCCGCGAACCCAGCCCCCTCCCCGCCCGCGAACCCGCTCGCCTCCCCGAACCCGACCGCGTCCCCGCCCGCGACCCCGGCCCCCTCGCCGCCCGCGCGCCCCTTCGGCGCGACGCGCGACGTCTCGACCGCCGCCGGATCGGCCTCGAACGCCGGCACGGCGACGCCGAGCACCGGCATCAGCCCCACGACGACCGGCGGCGGCAACGCGAAAGCCGCGAGCGCCGCGCCCTCGCCCCCCCGCTCGGCCTCCTCGACGTCCTCGGCCTCGGACGCCGCCTCGACGTCGAGCTCGTCCCCTCCTCCGTCGCGCTCGAGCGCGAGCGTCGCGTCGAACGCCGCACGGGTCGCGTCGGGGACGCGCGCGCCCGGACCGCCGAGCGCGCGCGAGAGATCGATCACCGCGAGGCCGTCGGCCGTCGCGCTGGACACGTTGTTCATCCTGGCTCCTTCGAGGCCCCGTCAGCGCGACGGGCGCCGCGTCATCCGACCCGTAGCTTCCTCGCGGCGACCTCGTCCTCGGCGACCCGCTCCCGCTGCCTCTGCTCGGCCTGGCCGTCCGCGACGGCCTTCTCGAGCCAGCGCTCGAACCGCCGGAGCTCGACGCGCGCGTCGGTCATGGCCTGCCGGGCCGCGAACTCCGCGGAGCGCGCGAGCGCGTGGCGCTGCTCGGCCTGGTCGACCGCGCGGCGAAGCGCGCGGATCTGCATGTCCCGGTACTCGAGATCGGCCGCGAGCCCGATGTGATCGGCCGCGTCGAGCGCGGCGAGCCACGTCCGGTCGGCCTCGATCCGCGCCTGCTCGGCGGCCACCGTGACGGCGTGCGCCGCCGCGTGTGCCATCTCCGCCGCGTCGGCGGCGCGCTTCTTCATGTCGACCAGCCGCCCAATCGTCTTCATCTGTCGTGTCTTCATCGTCAGCGTGACCTCTCCGAGATCGCACGGAGCCGGGCGATCGTGTCGCCGCGCGAGGTGACCTCGTCAGGAGGTTGTCGCAGCAGCGCTTCGATGACTGGATGCAACGCGCGCGCCGCGTCGACGCGCGCGTCGGAGCCAGGGACGTAGGCGCCGATCTGGATCAGGTCCGCCGCCTCCTCGTACGCGGCGAGGAGCTCGCGAACGCGCGCCGCGGCACCTACATGGTCGGGTGTCGACACGTCGCGCGCCACGCGGGAGACGCTGCGGAGGACGTCGATGGCGGGGTGATGGCCGCGGTCGCCGAGCTTGCGCGACAGGATGACGTGGCCGTCGAGGATCCCGCGCACCGTGTCGGCGATCGGATCGTTCATGTCGTCGCCCTCGACGAGCACCGTGTAGACCGCGGTGATCGATCCGGGGCCGCCGTCTCGGCCCGCGCGCTCGAGGAGCGGCGGCAGCGCGGCGAAGACCGTCGGCGTGTAGCCCTTCGTGAGCGGCGGCTCTCCCGCGGCGAGCGAAGCCTCGCGGAGCGCCATCGCGTAGCGGGTGACCGAGTCCATCACGAGGAGCACGCGCTTGCCTTGCTTGCGGAAGTGCTCGGCGATCGCCGTCGCGCGGAGGGCGCCGCGGACGCGCACGAGCGGCGGGGCGTCGCTCGTCGCGGCGACGACGACGCAGCGCGAGAGGCTCTCCGGACCGATGGCGTGCCGGACGAAGTCTCCGACCTCGCGCCCTCGCTCGCCGATGAGCGCCGCGACGATGACGTCGGCGTTCGCGTGACGACAGAGCATCCCGAGGAGCGTGCTCTTGCCGACGCCGGTGCCGGCGAAGAGACCGATACGCTGCCCCTCGCCGAACGACAGCAGCGCGTCCAGCGCGCGCACGCCGGTCTCGAGGGGCTTGTCGATCGGCCGGCGCGCGAACGGCGCCGGAGGCTCCGCGTGGAGCGGCGATCGCGCGGCGCAGCGCGGGGCCGGCCGCTGATCGAGCGGGCGGCCGAACGCGTCGATCACGCGCCCGAGGAGCGCCTCGCCGACCTCGGCGGAGGCCTCGCTCGTCCTGAGGCGCACGCGGGCGCCGGGGGCGATCCCGGACGTCGGACCGAGCGGAGCGGCCAGGAGGCGGCCGTCGCGGAAGCCGATCACCTCGAGCGTGACGCGCCGTCCGGGCAGGTCGATCTCGAGCTCGCGCCCGACGGCGCCGTCGAGGCCGGAGATCTCGACGAGCAACCCGACCACCTTCTCGACACGTCCCTCGGCGCGCGCGAGCGGCGCGACGCGGGCCTCGGCCTCGTAGCTCGACAGGTCCATCATGACGAGACCTCCCGGTCGATCCCGAGCGCGTCGGAGATGGCGGCGATGCGCTCGCGGGCGCTCACCGGCACCACGGTCGCCCCTTCGCGGAGCTCGCACGAGCCGGGGCGGAGCGCGCCGTCGACGACGACCTTCGCGGCGCCGGAAGCGTCCGCGAGGACCTCGGGCAGGACGGCCGCCGCGACGTCCGGCGCGACGGCGACGATCGCTTCCTTTCCCGGCAGCGCGGCGAGGCCCTCGCGGATCCACGCCGCGAGGAGCGCCGGGTCGGTCGCGAGCTCGCGCCCGACGACGCGCGCCGCGACGGTCACCGCGAGCCGGACGACCTCGGGCTCGCTCTCCTCGAGGACACGCGCCCGCACCGACGCGAGGTCGACGGCGAGCCGCGCGATCTCCTCCCGGAGCGCGAGGACCTCGCTCTCGAGCTCGAGCTCGCGCCCCGACTGGATGATCGGGGACGGCGCGCCCGACGGGCGAGAGAGCGGAGCGATCGACGGCGCCACGATCGACTGCGAGGGCCTGCGCACCCCCTCCGAGGGCGGCGGGGTCGACGGCGCGCGCGGCGCCGGGGGCGCCGGCGACGGCGGCGTCACGCGCGGCATCCCGATCCACGACGGACGCCCGGACACGCGCGGCTCTCCCGGACGCGTCCACGGCGCGGGCGACAGGCGGCGCGCCGCTCCCATCACTCCTCCTCCCGTCCGAGGGAGAGCTTGCCCTGGTCCTCGAGCGTGAGCGCGACGTCGACGACCTCGCGGCGCGCAGCCTCGACGTCGGACTTGCGGACGTGGCCCATGTTCTCGAGATCGTCGCGGATGAGGTCCGCCGCGCGCTGCGAGAGCCCGCGGAAGATCGCCTCGAGCACGGCGGCCGGCGCGCCGCGGAGCGCGAGCGTCAGCCGGTCGGTCGCGACCTCGCGAAGCAGCGTGCGCATGCCGCGGACGTCGACGCGGGCGAGGTCTTCGAAGGTGAACATCGCCTGGCGGACGATCGCGGCGAGGTCCGGATCCTCGGCCTCGAGCTTCGAGAGGATCGACGTCGACGCGGTCTTCGACGAGGCGTTCAGGAGCTCCGCGGCCTTCGCCACGCCGTCGACGCTGACGAGCGCCGAGGCGTCGGCCTCGGGGAGCTGCGCGGCGAGGGCCGAGGCGACGTCCTCGAGCACGCTCGCCGGGAGCTGCTTCATCCGGCTCATGTGCTTCACGAGCGGGGTCTTCTGGTCGTCGCCGAGCGCGTTGACGATCTCCGCGGCCGCCGTCGGCGAGAGCATCGACAGGACGGCGGCGGCGAGCTGCGGCGGCTCGTTGCCGAGGAGGCCGGCGACGTCCTCGGGCGACGCCGACTCGAGGCGCGCGAGCGGGCTCGTGACCCCGTCCTCGAAGAGAGCGCGGGCGCGGTCCTCGCCGATGGAGCCGGCGGAGAGGCGCCGGAGGTAGCGGAGCCCGCCGCGCGGCACGGCGACCGCCGTGTCCGACTTCTCGAGGAACTCCTTGAAGGTCCGGTCGACGGCGTCCTTCGGCACGACGCGCATCGTCGACGCGACCGAGCGGAGCTTGCGAATGTCGTCCTCGTCGAGCTCGTCGACGATCGGGCGCGCGACCTCTTCGTCGAGCGACAGCAGGAACAGGACGGCCTTCTCGGCGTTCGTGATCATCGTGGGTCTCCGGACGGGTGTGCGTCGGATACTTGCAACGTTCAGGCCGCGTCCTCGCGGACGGCCTCGTGCTGGCCGAGCCACGAGCGAACGACGAGGGCGGCGGTCGCGGGGTCGAGCGCGGCGCGCTCGCGGACGAGGCGGCGAAGATCGTCGGGCGATTCGGGCTTGTCGGCGCCCTCGGCGAGGAGCTCCACCGTCACAGCCTCGGCGCTGGCCTTCTCCTTGGCGGCGACGAGGGCGAGCGCGGCGGAGGCCTTGCGGCGGCGGCTCCGAGCCCGGACGACGAGAACCGCCGAGAGGAGCACGATCAGCGCCAGGGCGCCGCCCGCGAAGGGCGCGATTTTCTTCGGCTCGAGCCACGCGGGCGTCGCGCTCGGCGCGGGGGCCTCGGGCGCTTCGCCCACGAGGAACGGGACGGCCTCGACGGTGACGGCGTCGCCGCGGCGCTCGTCGAACCCGACGGCGCTCCGGACCAGGCCGGCGATCTTCTCGATCTCCTCCTTCGAGCGGGGCGCGCCGCCGGCGACGGGAGAGCCGTCGATGACCACGGCGACCGTCACGCGCCGGAGCGCGCCGCCGGCGATGGTGCGCTTCTCGGTGACACGATCGACCTCGAAGTTCCGGGTGTGCGACTCGCGCGTGGCCCCCGGCGTGGCGCCCGCGACCTCGGGAGCGCCGCCGTCGGCGCCCGCGGCGCGCGCCGCGCCGCCGGGGAGGTTGCTCTCCGCGCCGGGGACGCCGGCGACGGGGACGTCCTCACCGCTTCGCTCGACGTTGCGCTCCTCGCTGCGGAGGGCGCTCTGCCGCGGATCGTAGTGGTCCTCGACGCGCTCGACGCGGGCCGGATCGACGTCGACGGTGACGCGCACGTCGACGTGCCCTGGGCCGGTGACCTTCTCGACCATCGACCGCGCGCGCTCCTCGAGGGTCGCCTCGAGCGAGCGGGCCTGCGAAGCACGGTCGTCGTCGCCGGAGCCGTCCTCGCCGGGCCGGCGCGGCTTGTGTAGGACAGCGCCCTCGGTCGTCACGACGGCGACGCGGTCCGGGCTGAGGCCGCCGACCGACGTCGAGACGAGGTGAACGATGCCCGCGACCTCGCCGGCGCCGAGAGCGCGGCCGCCGCGGAGCTTCAGGACGATCGACGCCGAAGAGGGCTCGTTGCGGCTGACGAAGACGGATTTCTCGGGCAGGACGAGGTGCACGCGGGCCGTCTGGACGGCGGCCACGGTGCCGATGGTCCGGGCGAGCTCGCCCTCGAGCGCGCGCCGGTAGAGGATCCGCTGCTCGAACTCGGTCGCGCCGAGCCGCATCTTGTCGAAGCTCTCGAAGCCCACGGCGCCGCCCCGCGGGAGGCCGCCGCCGGCGAGCTCGAGGCGGAGCTCGCGCGCGTTCGCCTCGGGGACCTCGATGATCGCGCCGTCGGCCTCGATCCGGTACGGGACCTTCATCTCCTTCAGCTTCGCCACCACCGCCGCGGCGTCGTCGCGATCGAGGTTGGAGTAGAGGACCGCGTACGGCGGGTTCGACGTACGGAGGGCGAAGAAGCCGCCGAGCCCCGCGAGCGCGAGCGTGGTCGTGACCACGAAGATCCGCGCCGACCGCGAGAGGCCCTTGACCCAGGCCGTCGCCTTCTCCGCCCAGGGGCGGAGCGGCGCGGGGAGCGAGTCGATGAGGCGCTTGTCAGACATTGATTCTCCAGAGCTCGTTGAAGGCGTCGAGGAGCTTGTCGCGGACCGAACCGACCAGCTTCAGCGAGATGTCGGCTTCCTTCATGGTGATCATCGTCCCGTGAAGGTCGTCCAGGCGGCCTTGTGCGAGAGCCTCCGCCTTGCCCACCGCTTCGCGCTCCTTCGCGCTCGCGGCCATGGCGGTCTTCTCGAGGATGTCGCCGAAGCTCGCTCCGCCGACGGGGTCCTTTGCACCTCCGATGCCGACGCCCGGCTCGCCGCCGATGCGGAGGTCTTCGCGGAGCGCGGCGGCCGCCGCCGCGATGTTTCCCGCGCCCGTCGGATCGATCTTCGCGCTCACTTGCCGATCCGGAGCGCGGCGCGAGCCATCGCCTTGAGCGACTCGATCGACGTCACGCCCGCCTCGTAGGCCCGCGAGGCCGTCATCATGTTGACCATCTCCGTCACCACGTTGACGTTCGGGTATTCGACGTATCCGTCGCCGTTGGCGTCGGGGTGACCGGGCTCGTACACGAGCTGCCCCGGCGTGGTGTCAGGTCGTACCTCGGCCATCTCCACCGTCTCGATCTTGCGGAGGATGGGATCGAAGCTGCGCGGCGCGATCGGCTTCGCCTCGAAGACCGGGTCGAGGCGCTTGTACGGGCCGCCCTCGGCCGTGCGCGTGGTGCGCGCGTTCGCGAGGTTGCCGGCGACGACGTTCATGCGGCTGCGCTCGGCGGAGAGGCCCGAGGCGGCCACTTCCATCGCCGAGAAGACGCCGGGGCGAACAGGACCGGTCTTCATCCGTGCTTCCCGTCGCTCGCCGCCCACGCCAGCGACGCGAGCTCGCTCGAGGCGAGCTGCGCGAGCACGTCGTAGCGCATCTGGTTCGTCGCGATCTTCACGGCCTCGCGATCGAGATCGACGCCGTTTCCGTCCGCGCCGCCGGCCGCGCCGGGGTCTTCGATCACGCGGCCCACGGAGGCGCCTCCGGGCGCGCCGTGCGAAGAGGAGAGGTGGCCCGGCTGCGTCGCTTCGAGCGCGACGTGGAGGGCTCCGGCGAAAGTACCCGTCCGCTCGAGATCGACCGGCTTGTAGCCGGGCGTGTCGATGTGGGCGAGGTTCGACGCGAGCAGGTTGTGCCGCGAGAGGTGGTAGTCGAGAGCTCCTCGGAGATGCTCGACGGAGTCGATGAGGGCCATGACGTGGTTCTCCTGCGTCGTGGATTCATCCATGCGACGTGCCAGCGTCATGGACTTGGCTGGCCCGGAGGTTGCGACCGACCTCCGTTCGATGCTGAAGCTCACACGACTCGACCACCGAACGGTGGCAATCAACCCGGACCACATCGCGTGGGTCGAAGCGACGCCCGACACGACTCTGTGTCTCCTCGGCGACCGCAAGGTCATCGTCCGCGAGACGCTCGACGAGGTCGTCGAGCGCTTCGTGGCGGCGCGCACGCGGGTCGGGTGCACGGCGCTCGGCATCCAGGCGCCGCCGCCGTCGAACGGCCGACGCCCCTCGTCGATCTCCGGTCGGCCGTCGGGTTATCCGTCGTCGCCGCCGCCGAGGATCCTCGACGCCCACGAGCTCGGGTTCGGCGCGCAGCGCGTCGGCAAGAGCGACGACGGAGGCGAGTGATGCAGCCCGGACCCCTGATCGGGATCGCCTTCGCGCTCTTGACGATCCTCGTCGGAAACTACCTCGAGGGAGGCCACGCCGGCTCGATGGTGGGCGGCCCCGCGGCGCTCATCGTCCTCGGCGGGACGATCGGCGCGGTCATCGTCCAGTATCCGTTCCCGACGCTCGCCTCGGCGTTCAAGGCCGCCGGCAGCACGTTCAAGAAGTCGCCCGTCGACCCGGCGAAGATCGTCGACGAGATCGTCGACTACGCGAACCGCGCGCGGCGCGACGGCATCCTCGCGCTCGAGAAGGTCTCCGAGACCGCGTCGGACGCCTTCCTCCGCAAGGCGCTCATGATGGCGGTCGACGGCGTCGACTCGCAGACGCTCCGCGAGACGCTCGAGGTCGCGATCGGCCAGGAGGAAGAGCACGGCGAGGACGCCGCGAAGGTCTTCGAGGCGATGGGCGGCTACTCCCCGACGGTCGGCATCATCGGCGCCGTTCTCGGCCTCATTCACGTCATGAGCAACCTGAGCGACATCGCGGCCGTCGGTCAGGGCATCGCGGCGGCCTTCGTCGCGACGATCTACGGCGTCGCGGTGGCGAACATCCTGTTTCTGCCCCTCGCCGGGCGCATCAAGCTGATCGTCCGCGAGAAGGCGATGCTCCGCGAGCTCACGCTCACCGGCGTCCTCGCGATCCAGGCCGGCCTCAACCCGAAGCTCGTGCGCGAGCGCCTCTCGCAGTTCCTCACCGAGCACGGTCCGAAGAAGGACGGCACGGGCACTCCGGCGAAGGCAGCCGGCTGATGGCCCGCAAGAAGAAGCACCCGGAGCACGTGAACCACGAGCGCTGGCTCGTGAGCTACGCCGACTTCATCACCCTGCTCTTCGCGTTCTTCGTCGTCATGTTCGCCGTCTCGCAGGTCGACTCGAAGAAGGTCGGGCGGTTCACCGAGTCGTTCTCGAAGGCCGTCGGCATCGACATGTTCCCGCAGGCGGGCCGCGGCCTCTTGTCGGGTTCGTCGCAGGGCTCGCTCGGCGAGCCGGAGCCGTCGATGGGCTCGCCCCTCCCCGAGGAGCTCGTGAACCTGAGGGCGGCGCTGAGCTCGCCCGAGGTCAAGGAGGACTTCGACGACGTCCAGGTCCTCGCACGGCGCAACGAGCTCGTGCTTCGCCTCTCCGACGGGTTCCTCTTCGAGAGCGGCACCGACGCGCTCGAGGCGCACGCGCTGCGCGTCGTCTCGCGGCTGGCCGCCGAGCTCCGCCACCGATCGCTCTACGTTCGGGTCGAGGGCCACACCGACGACCGCCCCATCCGCACCGCGCGCTTCCGCTCCAACTGGGACCTCTCGACCGCGCGCGCCACCGCCGTCGTCGCGCGCCTCGCCGCCGAGGGGATCTCGCCCGAGCGCCTCTCCGCCGCCGGCTACGGCGAGTTCCACCCGCTCGCGTCGAACGCGACCGACGAGGGCCGAAAGCAGAACCGCCGCGTCGACCTCGTCGTCAGCATGCCCGTGCTCGCCGAGGAGACGGCCGACGAGAGCGCGACGACGACCCACGCGGACGCCGGCGCCTCGGCCCCTTCGCCGCCGCCGCCGCACGCCGCGACGCCGCCCGCGCACGCCGCGACGCCGCCCGACGCCTCATCCACGCCCCAAGCTCACCCGAAGGCACACCCGTGAAGACGATCTCGAAAGCCCTCGCATCACTCGTCGCCTGCGCGACGCTCTTCGCTGCTCCGGCGGCGAACGCCCAGAGTTGGATCATGAGCGGCGTCTCCGAGGCCTCCTCGGGCGTCGAAGGCGGCGGCGGCCGCGCGCAGTCGATGGGCCGCGCGCAGACGCGCATGCGCATCGGCGCCGACCTCGCCGTCGACGAATCGCCCGAGGACGTCTTCGGCGCCGCGGTGCTCGTCGCCGTCGAGCCGCGCACGGCCTTCGGCATCGACGCGCGCTACACCCGCATCGTCCGCGAGCGCTTCGCCTTCAGCGGCGGCGTCGTCGGCTACCTCCAGCCCGGCAGCCTCGTCGGCCCCGTCGCGGCGTTCGAGTACCGGCACCCGATCGCCAAATCGTTCGTCCTCACGGCGGGCCCCGAGCTCGACGTCTTCGTCGTCGGCACGGATCTCCCGGACCGCACGGTCCTCTGGCAGGCGCTCTTCCATGTGGGGATGCGTGTCTCGTTCTGAGCCCACGACGGGCTCGAGGCTCGCGCTCGCCGTCAAGGCGAGCGTCCTCTTCGGCGCGGTCGCGGCGGTCTGGCTCTCGAGCGCAGCCTGCCAGATCGGCGACGGCGATTGCCTCCGGATGAGCGACTGCGACACCGGCTACACCTGCGTCGAGGGGACATGCATCTCCGACACGCCGGCCGACGCACCGAACACCGCCGCCGACGCCGGAGCGACGCAGAAGGGCCGCGCCGACGCGTCGACGCGTGACGCGGCGCGCGACGCGACGAACGACGCCTCGCCGTCCGACGCGAGCGCCGACGGCCCGTCGACGGACGCGTCGTGATCTCGACGGACGGTTTTCGCTAAAGGACGTTCGCGGACAACCGTTCTGTCCTTCGACAACCACCGACGCAAAAACACCCGTCAGGTTCAAAGGGAGCTCCAGGATGGACAAGGTTTCCAAGGTAGGCACGTTTCTGCTCGCTGCGACCATCGCGGCGTGCGCCAGCGCTCCGGAGAATACGTCTCCGGAAAAGATCGACCTCGACGACCCGCTCGCCGGCATGGAGCAGTCGCTGACGCCGCTCGCCACGCAGTGCACGTTCAACAAGACGACGGGTCTGATGACCGTGTCGATCGCCTCGGGCGAGACCGCGGTCATCGCGCGCAGCGCCGCCGACTCGGCGATTCTCCAGAACGGCCAGCCTTGCGACAACCCCGTCACCGCGACGACGCTGAAGAAGATCACCGTCACGGGCTCGGCGGGTGACGACACGCTCCTGCTCGATTTCACGAACGGCCTCTTCGCCCTCGGAACGACCTCGGCCGCGTCGAGCGGCATCTCGGTCGACCTCGGCGCCGGCACCGGCGACAAGCTCGCGATCAAGGGCACGACGGCCGCCGACAACTTCAACTTCGGCGCGGCGAGCATCCTGCTCAACACCGACGCGAACAGGGACATCACCTACGCGAACGTCGAGTCGTTCGTCGTCTCGCTCGGCGACGGCGACGACGTCTACACGTCGGCGGGAGGCGGGGCCGCAGGCGCCGTCTTCGGCCAGGCGATCGCGGTCTTCGGCGGCCCCGGCAACGACACGTTCCACCAGGGCGCGGCCGCGACGGTCAGCGAGACCATCTCGGGCGGAACGGGCACCGACACGGTCTCGTACGCCTCGCGCTCGGCCGCGGTCACGGTCACGATCGGCGCCGGCGCCAACGACGGCGCCGCGTCCGAGAACGACGACATCATGTCCGACGTCGAGGTGGTCACCGGCGGCGCCGGCGACGACAGCCTCACGGCGGCGGCCGGCGTCGGCGCCACGCTCAACGGCGGCCCCGGCAACGACACCCTCGTCGGCGACAGCGGCAACGACACGCTGAACGGCGGCCCTGGCAACGACACCCTCCGCGGCAAAGCCGGCAACGACGTCATGAACGGCGACGACGGCGACGACACCTTCGACGAGGAGTCGGCGGAGAACGGCGGCGACATCATGAACGGCGGCGCCGGCATCGACACGGTCGACTACAGCGCCCGCACCAACGCGCTCGTCGTCACGATGGACGGCGCCGCGGCGAACGACGGCGAGTCCGGCGAGAAGGACAACGTCAAGGGCGACATCGAGAACATCAAGGGCGGCTCGGGCGACGACACCATCACCGGCAACGCGCTCAGCAACGTCATCACGGGCGGACCGGGCAACGACACCCTGAGCGGCGGCGCCGGCGACGACGTCTTCCCGCAGGGCTCGGCCGCGGACGGCAACGACACCATCAGCGGCGGCGCTGGCGTCGACAAGGTCGACTACTCGGGCCGCAGCGCGGACATCACCGCCGCCCTCGACGGCGTGACGGCGTCCGGTGACCTCGCCGCCAGCGAGGCGGACATCCTCGGCACCGACATCGAGAACCTCGAGGGCGGCGCGGGCGACGACGTCCTCACCGGCAACGCCTCGGCGAACGAGCTCGTCGGCAACGCGGGCGACGACACCCTCCACGGCCTCGGCGGCGACGACACCATCGAGGGCGGCGCGGGCGACGACGTCATCAACTGCGGCTCGGGCTTCGACGTGACCGTCGGCCGCGTGGGCAACGACACGATCAACCCCGACTGCGAGATCTGACGGGACATCGAGCACGACGGTCGGCGCCGCGACGCAAGTCGCGGCGCCGTCCGCATTTTGTGCGCCGCGAGCGAATCGAGCCGAGAGAGAGCGGCGTGTGCACGGGGCCGACGGCGAACGTCGCCGTTCCTGCGCCGCGCGGGGTCGAGCGCCCTACGCGGATAGGCGCTTGAGATTGGCGAGCTCGCGCTCGTTTGGGTGCGGCTCCATCGCGACGACTGCTGTCGCGAACGATTCCGAGGCGATGGCGAGCTGAGGGGTTAGCGAACGAACGAGGCTTTTCGGTGTGACGCGGCACGCATCCGCGCCGCGCGTACGATCGAGCGCTATCGCTCGATCCTACAGATCATGCTGCAGCCGTCGCCGGCCTCCATGTTGCCGTCGTCGCACTCCTCTCCGAGAGTCGGCGTGACGAAGCCATCACCGCACCGCGGCACTGTGCATATCGGCGTGCAGCTGCTATGCGGCGCCGGCTCGCACTGCTCATTCGCGGCAAGCATCAAATAACCGTCACCACACCGACTCCATCGACACACGGGCGTGCAGAGGCGCTCCCCTGGTACCGCGGGATCGCACTCCTCGTCGTCGGTGACGAAGCCGTCACCGCAGAAGGTGCTCGGGCCATTGCAGACGACACTCGACGCCGTCACTTCGGCATCGTCGAGGATCCCGTTTCGGTTCGTATCGACGCCCGTCTCGAGGCGGACGCCGCCATGCGGGCAGCCAGGGCGGGCCGGTTCGGCTCGCTGCCGAACGATGGAGGTGAGGCCATTCGCTCCGCCCGATCCATTCGCGCCAGGTTGACCGTCAGCGCCGTTGGCTCCGGGCTGGCCGTCGCGACCAGCAGGGCCCGCAGGTCCTTGCGCGCCGTTGCACACGACGGTGCTCGTCGTGACGTCGATCACACCGTCCGCGTTGGCGTCAGGTCCCACATCGATCACGACACCGCCGGCCGAGCACTGCTCGAGAGACGCCGAGCGTGTCTTCACGAGCCAGCTGACTCCGTCGTCGCCGCCCTCGAGCGGGAGCGGACGATAGGCCTTCCCATCGCAGTAAACGAGGGTCCGCGTCGAGGTGACGAAGAAGACCTCGGCGCGTCGGAGGATGGTGCACAACGGCAGGGTTGGCCAATCGGCGACGGAAATGGCTCCCTTCACCGAAGCCGTCGACTCGACGGACTCCTCGGCGACCGTCGTACAGGCAGCACTGGTGAGCAAGGTGACCGTCGTGACCGTGGCGAGTGAAACCTTGAGCATGGCCAGCGTCTAGCAACCGGCGACGAGAAGGCCATGGTCACTTGTTCTGCGGCTCCGCCAGCGGGCGCACCCGCCTTGCTTCAACGTCGACGCGCACACCGCGGCCTCCGTCGGCGTCTCGGTCCGCGACGCCGAGGACAGCGCCGCCGTGGTCGAGACGTTCGACGGCGGGCGTCTTGCCACGACCGGGCACGCCGCCGATCGCGCTCCTCCTCGACAAGGATCTCGATCGCGGGCTTCGCACTCGCCAGACGATGAGCTCGAGCCGTCCGCGGAGGGGCGGCGCTCTCTCCATTCATCGCCGCGTTGCGGTGGGTAGGATTCCTGGTAGGACAGGAAGTATGGCTAGGGTCGGCAAGCTGAAGGTCAGCCTTACGCTCTCGGCAGACCTCGTCGCTCTCTTGGATCGCAGGGCGCAGCACGCGAACGACACGCGAAGCGGCGTCGTCGAGCAGTGGCTACGACGCGCTGCGAGCGCTGCTGTGGAACAGGAGATCGCCGAGGCGACCGCCGCGTACTACCGGTCGCTGAGGGGTGACGAGCGCGACGACGACGACGCCCTTGCGCGCGGTCTGTCCGACGCCGCGCGCCGCGTATCCCACGATGGCCATGACGCTTCGAGGACGCGCCGGTCTCGGCGACCGTCACGATGACGGCACCTCGGAAGACCGGGGCGCTCCGTCGCGGATTCGTCTACCTTGCTCGCCTCGACAAGCTCCGGCCCGTCCTCGTCGTCTCGACGAACGTGCGCAACGATCTGGCGTCGGACGTCATCGTGGTGCCGTGCACCACGCGTCTCTCCCCCGCGCCGACCCACGTACGACTTCGCCGCGGTGAAGGCGGTGTCTCGGAGCCCTCCGTGCTCAAGTGCGAGCAGATCACGACGCTCCACAAGGACGACGTTCGCGCGCAGCCGCTCGGTGGCCCGCTCTCGGCGCTGCGGGTCCTCGAAGTCGAGCGTGCGATACTCCGAGCCATCGGCGTGCCCATCCCGCTCGAGTAGCTGGCCGGCAGGCCCTCAGCTCCGTCATGAGCGCTCGCGATCTTCCAGGACGGCGCGCTACCACGTCGCCTTCGGACGCGAAGGTGATCGTCTGGCGGCGTGGTAACTTGCTCTACCGAAATGACGTCCGCTACGGGCTCGCTGAGGCTCGGTCGCGCTCAAGGCCAGGCTAGGTTTCCTATCCCGGAGGGCGCGCTCCTGCGACGGCCATGACCGCGGACATGGCCACGCAGGTCCGACGCGGCGACTTGTTCTGGATCGCCCCGGACGAGACCCGAGAGGCGGTCCCGCATCCGCACGTCGTCGTCCAAGACGATGTCTTCAACCGTTCGCGCGTCACGACCGTGATCGTCTGCGGACTGACTTCGAACCTGAGCCGCGCGAGCGAGCCCGGTAACGTCCTGCTCGACGTGGGCGAGGGGGGTCTCTCGAAACAGAGTGTCGTCATCGTGTCGCAGGTCTCGTCGGTCGAGAAGGCCCGACTCGGCGCGCGCATTGGCACCCTGTCGAGCGAGCGCGTGGAGCAGATCCTCGCCGGCATGCGGCTCCAGCAGACGTCGTTCTTCTTCGACCGGTAGCGATGATGCCGCCCTCGCGCCCGTCGGCAGGGCTTCCGGGAGACGATGCGTCGTGACCACGAGCGGTGCGCGGTGAGCCCGCGCTCGAGGCCGCGCCGGTACGGTCCGTGCTGCTCCCGCGGGTCGTGCCTCGAACCGTCACGGTCCTGTCGCTGGTGGTCGCGCTCACGGTCGGCGCCTGCTCAGCGGTGGAAGAGCCGCGGAACGACAAGCCCGCGCAGAGGCCGGGCGGGAGCGACGGCGCCGTCGCTTCCGACGCCGGCCCGACCTCGGCGGCACCGCCGGCGATCGAGAAGCTCGCGTTCGTCCGGACCCCGAGCGGCCCGCGGATCCTCGTCGCGGGGACCGATCCCGGCGCGAGGCTCGAGAGCGTCTGGCTCGATCTCCTCGACGACAGCGGCGAGCCGGCCGCGATCGACCCGGACGGCGACGGCGTGGCCGAGTCCGGACAGCTCGAGATCGCGCGCGAGGCGATGGATGTGCTCGGCCCGACGTTCTTCTTCGAGATCGAGGGGTCGATCGGCCTCGAGCGCTTCGCCACGCGCGTCGTGGCGCGCGCGCAGGAGCGCAACGGCAAGATGGGCGAGCCGCTGACGGCGCACTTCGCTCCGGTCGCGGTCCATGCCCGCGGCGATGCGTGCGATCTCCGGGGCTTCGACGCCTGCGCCGACGGGCTCGCCTGCGCCGACGCGACGCCCGCGGGAGTCGCCGGCCGCTGCGAGGACCTCGAGTCCGCGCGCGCGCGCCGCTGCGCGTCCGCGCCGGTCCTCGCGATCGGCGCGAAGACGTCCGGCTCGACCGGCGGCGCGAGCCTCTGGGACCCGCCGGACGGCTGCGCGTCGGCTTCCCGACGCGGACGCCCGGAGGCCGTCTTCCGCCTTCATCTCCCGAAGGCGATGCCGAGGGTCACGATCGAGACGCTGGCCGGCACGACGACGTTCGACTCGGTCATCACCGTCCTCGACGGCTGCGGCGCGGCCGCGAAGGCGCTCGCGTGCAACGACGACGATCCGCCGCCAATCTCCCGCGTGAAGCTCGAGGACCTGGCCGCGGGCGACTACGTCGTCGTCGTCGACTCGCTCGAGCGGAAGGGCGGCGCCTTCGAGCTCCTGGTGACGCCGCGATGACGTCGAGCGCCGGTTCCATGACGCTCGGCGCCTAACCCCGTGACCTCAGGCGCGGCACGTCCGTTGCTCGATGCGCCCCCGGAGGAATCGATGAAGAAACGTCTGCTGTCGCTCGTCCTGTCCGCCACCGCCGTCGTCGCTTGCAGCTCCTCTTCGTCGAGCCGCGACGAGGCCCCCGGCGACGACGTGAACGTCGACGCGCCGGACGAGGACGGCGACGAGCCCGGCGGCGAGCCCGGCGCCGGCGAGCCCGGCTCGGCCGCGGCCCCCGCCGTCACCTCGGCCTCGTTCCGCAACGTCGGGCGCCGCGGCGAGAACATCGTCATCCGCATCGCCGGCGCCGACGCCGCGATGCGGACCTCGGCGGCGCACGTCCGCTTCACCGACGCCGCCGACGCGCCCGTGAAGGCGCTCGACACCGACTGGGACGGCGTCGCCGACGCGGCGGAGAGCACCTTCCACTTCGACGCGAGCACCCTCGGGAGCGCGAGCTTCGAGGGCACGATCACGATCCCGTCCGCCTTCAGCCCCACCTCGAAGATCAAGAAGGCCTTCGTGGCCCTCGAGAACGAGAGCGGGACGCGCTCGACGGAGATCGCCGCCACGATGACGTTCCAGGCCCTCAAGGTCGACAACGAGCCCTGCGATCCGGACAAGATCGAGAGCCGGTGCGAGGCGGGGCTCGCGTGCAGCGGCACGCCGGCGATCTGCCAGCCCGGCAGCGCGCCGGTGCTCTCCAAGGTGGGATATTTCGGCGGCGCCTCGCCGAAGATGGTCTTCCGCGGCGAGGAGCCGGACGAGGACATCGCCTCCGTCTCGGTGGAGTTCCTCGACAACGCGAACAACGCCAAGTCCGTCCTCCTCACGGGCGAGGGCCAGGACGCGACCAGCGCGAGCTTCATCCGCGTCGACGCCGAGGGCAGCGCGTTCGGCACCACCTTCTTCGTCGAGGCGTTCCCGGCGTCGAGCTTCGTCTCGCAGGTCCCGAAGATCGCGGCGACCGCCGTCGATCGCGTCGGCCGCACGAGCACGCGCGTCATCACCCCGCTCGCCACGCTCCCGGTCCGGAGCCTGGGTCAGGTCTGCGACGCCGACGGCTTCGACACCTGCGCCGCGAGCGCCGTCTGTTTCCCCGGCGTCCGCTCCGAGAAGAACATCTGCAAGGCCGCCTCGACGACGCGCACGCAGAAGTGCAAGGACGGTCCGGCCCTCGATCCGGCCAAGGGTGTGACCCGCGCCTACGGCACGGTCTCCGGCGTCAGCCTCTGGGACGCCCCGACCGGCTGCGTGCCGAACGACGCGACCGGGCGCCCCGAGGCGGCGATCCAGCTTCACCTCGCCGCCGCCGCGCCCTCGCTCACGATCACGACGGCCCTGCCCGAGACCAGCTTCGACACGGCGATCTACGTCATGCCGGCCTGCGCGACCTCGTCGGCGGGCGCCCTCGGCTGCAACGACGACATGAAAGGCTTCGCCTCGGAGCTCACCCTGAAGAACGTCCCCGCCGGCGACTACACCGTCGTCGTCGAGTCCGTGCAGATGCGCGGCGGCCGCTTCGGCGTCGCCGTCTCGCTCGACTGACCGCCGGCGAGCGCCCCGTCGCGGCGACGGCCCGGGTCCCCACCCGGGCCGTTTCGCGTCCATCCGCGGCTCGGCGTCGGGCCGGCGACGGGCGCAGGCCGGCCGAGCGTCATGGTTCCGTCGCTCGGCGACGTCGGCTTGACGCTCCCGCCCTCGTGAACGGCAACCTTCGCCGAAACAAGAGGAGAAATCGTCCTGGCACCGACCTCGCATCGAGGGACCGCATGTTCCGATCGCTCAACGTGGCAGCCACCGGCATGGTCGCGCAGGAGACGAAGCTCGACACCATCGCGAACAACCTCGCGAACGCGAACACCGCGGGCTACAAGCGCCAGGACGCCGAGTTCGAGGACCTGCTCTACCAGAACGTCCGGGCGGCGACCCCGAACGCGATGGGCGGGGCAGCCCCCTCGGGGACGCAGGTCGGCTCCGGCGTACGTGTCGTGACCACCTCGCGCGCCTTCGCGCAGGGCTCGATCCAGCAGACGGGCAACCCGCTCGACATCGCCATCGAGGGCGCCGGCTTCATCGGCGTGCAGCGCGCTTCGGGCGAGATCGCCTACAGCCGCGCGGGCAACCTCAAGGTCGACGCGCAGGGCCGCCTCTCCACGAACGACGGGCTCGCCATCGAGCCGCCGATCACCGTCCCGCCGGACGCGGTCTCGGTGACGATCGCCTCGGACGGCACGGTGAGCGCGCTCAGCGCCGGCCAGCGCGCGCCCACGCAGCTCGGACAGCTCCAGCTCGTGACGTTCCCGAACCCGAACGGCCTGACGGCGCTCGGCCACAACCTCTACACCGCGACGGCGGCGAGCGGCGAGCCGGTCATCGGCACGCCCGGCACCGACGGCCGCGGCACGATCCTCCAGGGTGCGCTCGAAGGCTCCAACGTCGAGATGGTGAGCGAGATGGTCGGCTTGATCCGCACGCAGCGCGCTTACGAGATCAACTCCAAGGTCATCTCCGCCGCCGACGACATGCTCCGCAACGCGACGCAGGTGCGATGATGAAGACGCAATCGCTCGCGCTCCTCCTCGTCGCGGTCCTCGCCGACGCCGCGAAGGCCCAGGGCGCCCCGACCGGCGCGCCGGCGCGCATCGTCCACGCGGGCGAGACCGCGGTCCCGCGCGTCGAGGTTCCCGGCGCGAAGGTGCGCGCGAAGGATCTCCTCGGCGCCTCGGCTCCCGACGTCGAGATCGGACCGACGCCGCCGATCGGCTCCTCGCGGATCGTCGAGCGCGCGGAGATCGAGCGCGCCTTCGCCGCGGCGGACCTGGCTCCTCCGAAGAAGATCCCGACCGCGGTCCGCATCTCGCGCAAGACGCGCCGCCTCGCCGCCACCGAAGTGTCCGACGCGATCCGGACGGCGCTCGCGAGCACGCGCCTCCCGCGCGGCGCGACGCTGTCGAACGTGCGCGCCTCGGGCGTGGAGGTCCCGGCAGACTTCCAGCGCGTGACGGTCGACTTCCCCGTGCTCCCGCGGCGCGCCGGTCCGGCGACCGCACAGGCGACGGTGACGTTCCTCGGCGAGTCGGACGCGCCGCTCCAGAAGGCCATCACGCCGATCGAGCTCGTCCTGCCCCCGGACGCGGCGTTCGCCGAGATCCCGCGAGGCGCGCCGATCACGCTCGTGATTCAACGTGGCCTCGTGGAGGTGAGCATCGCGGGCGTCGCGGCGACCGACAGCGACGTCGGCGCCGTGCTCCCGGTCACGATCAAGCCGTCCGGCCGCGTGCTCCGCGCGCGCGCGATCGACAAGGACCACGCCGTGTCGCTGGAGGACTCGTGAGCCGCGACACCGTGCGCCGCGCCGTCGCCGCCGGCGTCCTCTTCGCCGTCGCGTGCTCGCTCGCGGGCTGCGGGCCCCGGCACATCGCCCCGTTCAAGCCGCGCCACCGCGTCTACGAGCCCGGCGCCTACGCGCAGGACTCCGCCTCCGCGCGGCCGCTGAACGGCTCGCTCTTCAGCGAGACGAGCGGCGGCTGGCTCGAGGACACGCGCGCGACCCGCGTGGGCGACTTCGTGGTCATCAAGATCGACGAGCACGCCAACGCGAAGGGCGCGTCGACGACGAACCTGAAGCAGGAGAGCAGCGGCACGAGCGGCGCGAGCGCGCTCATGGGCTTCCTCCCCGCGCTCAAGAAGGCCTACCCGGAGATCGATCCGACGAAGCTCATGGAGTACGCGTCGAGCTCCGGCTTCGCGGGCGCCGGCGACACGGCGCGCGCCGGCGAGCTCAGCGGCAGCATCGCCGTCCGCGTCGCGCGCGAGATGCCGAACGGCGACCTCTTCCTCGAGGGCACGAAGGTCGTCTTGATCAACAACGAGGAGTACCACCTCTACGTGTCTGGGCTCGTCCGCCGCGTCGACATCGAGAAGGACGACACGATCGCCTCGTCGCGCATCGCCGACGCGCAGATCGAGTTCACCGGCCGCGGCGACATCGCCGACCAGCAGCGCAAGGGCTGGCTCGCCCGCCTCATCGAATCCGCCAACCCGTTCTGAGCCCCGTCAGGAGCCCTCCGTGCGTCGTCTCTCGCTCGTCTTCGCGCTCTTCACCCTGCTCGCGTGCCTCGTCTCGCCGAAGGAGGCGCGCGCCGAGCGGCTGCGCGACCTCGTCGACGCCGGCGGCGCCCGCGAGAACCAGCTCGTCGGCTACGGGCTCGTCACCGGCCTCGCCGGCACGGGCGACGACGTCAGCGTCCCGTTCACGGCGCAGTCGGTCCTCTCGATGCTGCGCCGCCTCGGCGTGCAGGTCGACTCGCCGCAGATCCGCCTGCGCAACGTGGCCGCCGTCATCGTGACGGCGCAGCTGCCGCCGTTCGCCAAGCAAGGCACGAAGATCGACATCACCGTCGCCTCCGTCGGCAACGCCCGCTCGCTCAGCGGCGGGATGCTCGTCCAGACGATGCTGAAGGGAGCCGACCAGAAGACCTACGCGCTGGCGCAGGGCAACCTCGTCCTCGGCGGCATCGACGCGCGCGGCGCGAGCGGCTCGAGCGTGCGGCAGGGATCGCTGACCGCCGGGCGCATCGCCGAAGGCGCGATCGTCGAGCGCGAGGTCGCCTCCAACATCGTCGAGGGCGGCGCGCTCCGGCTCGAGCTCCGGACCCCCGGCTTCACCGTCGCCTCGCGCATCGCCGAGGCCGTGAACCAGAAGTTCCCCGGCACGGCGAGCGCGATCGACGGCGGCGTCGTCAAGGTGAAGGTCCCCGCGGGCTACGAGACGAAGCCCGTCGAGCTGATGGCCGCGCTCGAGGAGCTCGAGGTCATCCCGGTGCGCCGCGCGCGCGTCGTCATCAACGAGCGCACCGGCACGATCGTCGCGGGCGGCGACGTCCGGCTGTCGCCGGCGGCGGTCGTCCACGGCAACCTCACGATCGTCGTCAAGGAGGCCGCCGTCGCCTCCCAGCCCGTCGCGCCGTTCGGCACGGGGAGCACCGCCGTGCTGCAGCGCTCCGACGTGAAGGCCGAGGACGCGAAGACGACCGTGGGCTACATGAAGGAGGCGCCGACGCTCGCCGACGTCGCGCAGGCCCTCGGCGCGCTCGGCCTGTCGCCGCGCGAGCTCGCCGGTGTGCTCCAGGCCCTCCGCGGGGCGAACGTCCTCGAGGCGGAGCTCGTCATCCAATGAGCTTCCGCATCCAGGCCCCGGCGCCCGCCGCGCCGGCTCCGGGCTCCGAGACCAAAGCCGCCGAGGACGTGGCGAAGGTCGGCCGCGACTTCGAGGCGATCCTCGTCCGGCAGATGCTCTCGTCCACCAAGGTCGCCGGAAAAGGTGGGGGATACGCGGACATGGCCGTCGAGGCGCTCGCCTCTTCGATCTCCGCCGCGGGCGGGCTCGGGATGGGCCGCGCGATCGAGCAGGCGATCTCGGCGGCGCACCACGGAGGCGCGCGCACCGCACATGTCGCATCGACGGAGGCCGCCGCCGCGCCGACCTCCGCGACGAAAAAAGTGACCGTGGCCCCTCAAGTCCCGCCGGGGCCGGCCGTTCGAGAGACTGGGGAATGAGACCATGAGGATCACCGATCGCTACCTCGACCTGTCGGACCGCACCGCCCCCGCCGCGGCCCGGCCCGTCGACAAGACCGAAAAGACCGAGAGCGGCGCGCGCGCCACGACGGCGAAGGCCAAGGCGCCCGCCGGCGACGCACTCGAGGTCTCCGTCTCCGGCCGGGCCCAGGAGCTCGCCTCGCGCATGGCGCGCATCGACGAGCTCCGCTCGGCGATCAAGGACGGGAGCTTCCGCGTCGACTCCAAGCGGATCGCCGAGAGCCTCGTCGGTCTCGTCGGCGGTGACGAAGGATGACAGCCGAAGAGCTCCTCCGCACGATGCGCGATGCGCTCGCGTCGGAGCGGGAGGCGATTCGACGCCTCGACGGCCGGGCCGTGACCGAGGCCGCCTCCGCGAAGGAGAAGATCCTCGCGGGCGTCAACGCCGCGCCCGCCTCCGAGCGCCCCGCCCTCCTCGCGGCGCTCCGCGAGCTCCGCATCGAGCTCCGGCGGAACCTCCTCTTGCTCGCGCACGCGCGCGACTCGCTGCGCGAGGCGATCGAGCTCTGCCACCCGACGGGGCGGGGACGCCTCGACGCCAGGCTCTGAGCCATGAGCCTCTTCGGCCTCCTCGGTACGGCGCGCGACGGCTTGCTCGCCCAGAGCGCGGCGCTGACGACGACGGGCCAGAACGTCTCCAACGCCTCGACGCCGGGGTACGTGCGACGGCGCGCGGTCCTCGAGACCACCTTCGCCGGCGGCGTCCGCGTCGCCACGACGGCGCGGACCTTCGACCGCTTCGCGTTCGGGCACATGGTCGCCCAGCAGTCGAAGTTCAGCGCCGCCCAGGCGCGCGGCAACGCGCTCACGGAGATCGAGACCACGCTCGCCCCGCCCACCGGCTCGGTCGGCGACGCGGCGATGTCCCTCGTCCAGTCGTTCAACGCGCTCGCCGCCTTTCCGATCGATCCGTCGCTCCGCATGGACGCGATCGCCAAGACGCAGAACCTCGCCGCCACCATCTCCAGCACGGCCAAGGCGCTCGAGGCCACGGGCGAGAGCCTGCTCGGCCGCGCGCGCGACGTCGTCGCCGGCATCAACGCCGGGCTCTCCACCATCGCCGACCTCAACAAGCAGATCGCGACGGCGATGGGCGCGGGCGGCGATCCGAGCGGTCTCCGCGATCAGCGCGATCTGGCGATCCGGAGGCTCGGCGAGCAGATGGGCGCCACGGCGGTCGAGGGGCCGGACGGACGCGTGACGCTCTTCTCCGCCGGATCCGTGCTCGTCGAGGGGAACAGCTTCTCCCCCGTCTCGATGGACCTCGACCCGAACGGCGCGATGCGCTTCTTCGTGACGGGCGCGACGAAGAACGACGTCACCGCGCGCATCGACACGGGCGTGCTCGGCGGGCTGCGCGAGGCCCGCGACATCGACCTCGCGGCGAGCCGCGCCAAGCTCGACGCCTACGCCTTCGACGTCGCCAACGCGTTCAACGCGGCTCACACGACGGGCTACGGCAGCGACGGCGTCACCGGACGGCCGCTGTTCGTTCCGCCGGCGACGCAGAAGGGCGCGGCCGCCGCGATGGAGATGGATCCGTCGCTCGTCGGCCACCCCGAGCGCATCGGCGCGGCCGGCGCCCCCGGCGAGCTGCCGGGCGGAAACAGCGTCGCGCTGAGGCTCGGCGAGCTCGGGAGCGCGGCGGCGTTCGGCGGCTCGACGCTCGCCGATCGCTTCGCCGACATCGCGACCGACATCGGGCTCCGGAAGGCGAGCGCGAACGCCGAGTCGCAGCTGAGGACCGACACGCTCGCGGTCGCCGAGCAGCTGGAGTCCAGCGCAAACGGCGTCTCGATCGACGAGGAGATGGTCGATCTCGCCCAGTACCAGCGAGCCTTCCAGGCGGCGTCGAAGGTTCTCCGCACGGTCGACGAGCTCTTGCAGACGCTGATGGAGTCCTTCTGATGCGCGTCACGGATCGGTCACGGGTCGGAACGATGGTCCTCGCGCAGAGCCGCGCCGCGAGCCGGCTCGACGATGCGTCGCGCGTCGCGGTGAACGGGCAGCGCGTGACCAAGCCGTCGGACGATCCCGCCGCGTACGGCTCGATGATCCGCAAGAACTACGCGGTCGCGCTGCTCGATCAGCACTCGCAGATCGCCACCCGCGCGCAGGGCGAGCTCGAGATCGCGCAGAACGCGCTCACCGAGGGGATCGACCTCATCTCCCGCGCGCGCCAGGCCGCCATCGCCGGCGCGAACACGACGGCCGACGCGCACGCGCGGAGCCTCCTCGGCGACGAGGTGAAGATGATCCGCGACTCGCTCCTGTCGCTCGCGAACACCCGCTACGCGAACAAGTTCCTGTTCGGCGGGACCAAGACCGACACCGCGCCGTTCGACCCCGCCACCGGCGCGTTCGTCGGCAACGATCAGACCGTGCGCGTGCCCGTCTTCGACGGAGTGTCGACGCCGGCGAACGTCAGCGGCGCGATGGCGTTCACCTCGGCGGGCGGCCGCGACATCTTCGCCGACCTCGACGCGCTCGTGCAGGCGCTCTACTCCGACGACCAGGCGGGCATCCGCGCGGCGATCGATCCGCTCGAGGCCGGGCACCGCCAGATCGTGCGCTCGCAGGTCGAGGCCGGGTTCGGCGCGGAGCGCTTCCGTACGGCCGTCGACGTCATCGCGTCGACCCGGACGGCGCTCGCGCAGCAGCTCCACGACGAGATCCAAGGCGACCCCGCCGCGCAGATCACCGAGTTCACGCTCGCGCGGACCGCGTACGAGCGGAGCGTCGCCGTGACGAAACAGCTCCTGTCGATCGCGAACTCCGGCTGACGTCCTCAACTCCGGCGCGAAGGTGCCGTTTGTCCCTTCAGCACCAGGAGACCGCGAGGAACATGACGGCCGAACAGCTTCTTCACACGATGCGAGCCGTGCTCGCCGACGAGCGCGAGGGGATCCTCCGCTTCGACGCGGTGCTCATGGCGCGCGCGAACGACGCGAAGGAGATCGTCCTCCAGCGGCTCCGCGAGACGCCCGCGGCCGAACGCGGTCCGCTCCTCGCGGCGCTGGATGAGCTCCAGCCCGATCTCCGGTGCAACCAGATCCTCCTCGCCCACGCGCAGGCGTACCTGAAGGACATGCGCCAGGCCGCGCTCGAACGCGAGCGCCGCGAGAGCAGCATCGTCCCGCTCATCCGCCGCAAGGCCGGCTGACCGAGCGGCGAGAAGCGACGATCAGTAAGGCTGGCCCTTGAAGCCGTCCGGCGTCGTGCCCTCCGGCTTCGAGGTCGGCGGCGCGGCGGGACGCGACGAGCCGCCGCTCGTGTGCGTGAGCTTCACGTGCACGGGGGAGTCGCCAGCCCGGACGGTGCGCGTCTCCGACTTGTAGCCCGCGCGCAAGATCAGGAGCTTGTGCGCCTTCGAAGGGTCGCCCTTCAGCGTGAGATCGCACGGGGTCGCCGAGCAGATCTCCTTGCCGTCCTCACGCACGGACGCGCCGGGCGGCTCCGTCGTCAGCTCGAGCGTCGACGGACGCGGAGCCGGCGCGGTCGCTTGCGTGGGCGCGGTCGTCTGCGTGGGCGCGGTCGCTTGCGCCGGCGCGGACGTCTCCGTCGCGACGACGGTCGCCGCGGTGACGGCGCCCGATCCGGAGACGGACGCGTGCGGCGTCGCGAGTCCGTGCGGCGACGACTCCGGCGCGGTCCACTGGAACGCGAGCATGCCGAGCCCGCCGCCGACCACGGCCGCCACGAGGACGCCGAACGGGATCCACAGCTTCGAGCGCGGCTGCGGGAGCGGCCCCGAGCCGGTGTCGTTCGCCGGCGCGTGGAGGATCCCCATCGAGTGCGAGCCGCTCGCCGCGGGCATCGCGGCCATCGGCGCGCTCGAGAGGACGGCAGGCGGCGGCGCGGTGTTGCCACGGGCCGGCGTGTACTGCCCGCTGATGTTGACGGCCGCGATCTGCCCGGTGAGCGAGCCGCCGTGCGCGCGCCGGATCGCCTGGAGCAGGTGATCCATCGAGCCGACGCGCTCGTTCGGATCCTTCGCGATGCAGGACATCACGATCTCCTCGAAGGCCGGCGAGCAGACGAGGTTCGGGTTCACCGCGCGCATCGGCGGCGGAGGCTCGCCGACGTGCGCCATCAGGATGTTCACGCTCGTCGCGCGCTCGAACGGGACCTTCCCCGCGAGCATTTCGTACATGATGATGCCGAGCGAGTAGATGTCCGTGCGCTCGTCGACGTGGCCGCCCTGGATCTGCTCGGGCGCCATGTACTTCGGCGATCCCATGAAGAGGCCGGTCTGCGTGAGCTGCTCCTCCGGCCGCTCGGAGAGGTGCTTCACGAGCCCGAAGTCGAGGACCTTCACGAAGTCCTCCTCCTCCTCGCTCGGGGGAGGCATCGACCCGGACGCGTCCGGCGACCGCGCGCTCGAGCGCGTGAGGAAGATGTTCGCGGGCTTGAGGTCGCGGTGGATGACGCCGAGCTTGTGCGCCTCGCGCAGGGCGCGGCAGATCTGCGAGGTGATCCGCCCGACGCGGATCTCGTTCATGACGCCGCCCTCGCGGAGCGCCTGGTGGAGCGTCTGGCCTTCCAGATACTCCATCGCCATGAAATAGATGTCGTCGTCGGTCTTGCCGTAATCGAAGATCGTGACCGAGTTCGGGTGGGTGATCTTCGACGTGATGCTCGCTTCGCGGAAGAAGCGACGGTGGAACTCGGGATCGGCGTCCCCGTTGTAGTTGGGGTTCAGGACCTTGATCGCGCACTGCCGGCCGAGCGGGGCCTGCTCGGCGCGGTAGACCTTGCCCATGCCGCCGCGCGCGATGAGCGACGTGATCTTGAACCGATCGGAGATGACGCGGCCGATCAGGGGATCCGGTGCCCCCGA
Source organism: Labilithrix sp. (assembly GCA_019637225.1). Lineage (GTDB taxonomy): Bacteria > Myxococcota_A > Polyangia > Polyangiales > Polyangiaceae > Labilithrix. The sequence continues at coordinate 96,364 of JAHBWC010000012.1, read as the reverse complement.
CTTCGTCGCCGTCGCCTGACCCTCGATCATCCCTCTCGCAGCTCCGGTTCTCGATCCAGCAAAGCGGGCGTAAACTTACGCAAAATAGGGCACGCCCGCGGGTAAGTGTGCCTGCCCGTCTGGGGGGTGTCAACGCGGCCACCGCCCTGAAATGGGCCCGAGACGTTGCCTCGTCTTACGTACGCCGGGGCCGTTATTTCCTTGGGTTTGTCGAGAGATCGACCATTCCTGAAGAGCCTGGTCCGCGCGGCGATTCCGAAGAACGCGCGTTGTCCGGCCCGGCCGACTTCGGCTAGCGTTCCCGCCGTGATGCACGCCCAGAAGATCCGCCAGGCACTGTTCGCCCTCCTCGCCGCGATCGCGACGCTCGTAGCCTTCCCTCGCGCCGCGCAGGCGGTGGGCACGTTCAAGTTGAAGAGCACCGAGGCGACCGAGGTCTCCGGTGCGTGGCACATCTACGTGACCATCGAGCTGCCGAAGGCGCCGCTGACGGCGCACCAGTCGATGAAGTTCTTGTTCACGAAGACGATGGCGTACGAGCGCTCGCTCATCGACGGCCACAACGAGCCCGTGCTGAACCGCCAGGCGCTGCAGAACCAGTCGCCGAGCATCGAGAGCCTCGACGTCGACTTCGCCGATCCGAGCGGCAAGATCTTCAAGGGGACGCGCTTCGACTTCGGTCTCACGCGCACGCGCGGCTACGAGGCCGGCGAGTACAAGGTCGAGGTCCGCACCTCCGACGGCACGACGATCGGAGGGCCCGCCAACCTGATCCTCAAGGGCGACAACCCCGTCGTCGATCGCCGCGCGATGGCGTTCAACGCCAAGGAGAAGAGCATCAAGAAGGTCGACGGCTACGACGCCGGCGCCAACCAGGCGAAGAACGACGAGCCCGTCGCGCAGAACGACAACGGTCCGAGCGAGGTCACGCCGACCGGCACCGCCACCGGCTTCGTCCCCGCCGAGGGGATGCAGGAGACCGACGAGGAGAAGATCAAGACGCGCCCGAAGGGCTGCGGCTGCGAGGTCGTCGGCCTCGGCCCGTCCGGCGTGCTCGGCACGCCCGGCGCGGCGCTCTTCTTCCTCCTCCCCGTCGTCGGAGTCGGCATCGCCGCCGCTCGTCGCCGCTCGCGAGCGAAGCGCGACTCGTCCGCGGCCTGATCTCGATGACGCCCGACGAGGCGATCAAGCGCGCGGAGGGCGGCGACATCCTGCCGGTCTGGCTCCTCTCGGGAGAGGAGCGGCTCCTCCGCGATCAGGCGCTCGCCGCCATCACGAAGGCCGCGATCGGTGGCGGCCTCGCCGAGCTGAACCTCGACAAGTTCACGGCGGGCGAGACGCCGATCGACAAGGTCCTCGCGGCGACGCGCACCGTGCCGATGATGGCGAAGCGGCGCGTCGTCCTGGTGCGCGGGCTCGAGCGCTGGGACGCGAGCTCCGCCGAGTCGAGCGCGGACGACGACGACGGCAAAGCGCTGCCTCCGCTCGACCGCCTCGCCGAGTACGCCAAGGCCCCGGTCGACACGACGTGCCTCGTCCTCGTCGCGCAGAAGCTCGACGGCCGGCGCAAGCTGGTGACGCTCGCGAAGAAGGCCGGCTTCGTCGTCGACTGCGCGACGATCGACGGTCGCCGCCTCCCCGGCTGGATCAAGCAGCGCGCCGAGGCGAAGGGCCACGCGATCGACCCCGACACGTGCGAGCTCATCGCCGAGATCGGCGGCCCCGATCTCTCGTACCTCGACGACGTGCTCGAGCGGCTCTCGCTCTACGTCGGCCTGGGCGCGCCGATCACCGAGGACGCCGTCTCGATCTGCGTCACGCGCGTGAGGCTCGCCGACACCTGGAACCTCGTCGACGCCGCGAGGACGAAGGATCTCGGCAAGGTCCTCGCGCTCTTCGCCGACGTCTACGACCCGCGCGATCGCGGACTGCCGCTCGTCGGCGCCATTGCGTGGTCGCTGCGCCAGCTCCTCAAGCTCGAGGCGGCGCTCCGCGACGGCGCGAGCATCGACGAAGCCGCGCGCCGCGCCGGCATCTACCCCGCGTTCAAGGCGCGCGACCTCGCGGCGAAGCTGAAGGCGTTCCGCCCGCGCGAGCTCGAGCGCTGGCTCGTCGTCGTGCAGGAGACCGACATCGCGCTCAAGAGCTCGCGCCGCTCGGCGGACGCGATCCTCGAGGAGATGTTCACGCGCCTCTGCCGCCGCGCGGCCTGACGGTCCGCGCGCGGCGCCCCGGTGATCCGCCCAGTCGCGCGGCCTGACGGTCCGCGCGCGGGCCGCGCTTCAGCGGTCGCCGAGCTTCTTCTTGAGGGCGGCGAGCTCGGCGTCGACCTCGGCTTCGGCGCGCGCGCGCTTGGCTTCGCGCTCTTCGGCGGCGCGCTTGTCCTCGGCGGCGCGCTCCTTCACGCGGCGATCGGCGGCGCGCAGGCGCTCGCCGATGGCCTCCTCCTTGCGCTTGCGCGCCTCCTCCTTGCGCTTGCGCTCGGCGCGCGAGTCGGAGCTCTTCGGGGTGTCGTCCTCCGGCGCGGGGAGCTCGTCGCGCTCGCCGAACACGGCCTCCTCGAGCTTCCGGCCGGCGTCCTTCGCGGCCTTGGTCGCCACCTCGGCGCCCTTCTTCACCGCGCCCTTCGCCGCCGAAGCGCCCTGCTTCGCGACGCGCTCGGCGAGCGCGTCGGTGACGCGCTCCTTCAGCTTGTCGAAGAGGCCCATGCCCCGATCATACTCCGCCTCGGCGTGCGGCTCGCACGTCAGAGCGTCACGGACACGCGGACGGTGACCGGCTCGCCGGCGAACGGCACGACGGACACGTCGCGGAGGCGGCTCCGCACGCACGAGGCGGCGCGATCGTCGGCGGGCGCGACGTCGACGTCGCTCACCTTGCCGCTCGGCTCGAAGCGGATCGTCGCCTCCAACGATCGCGGGACCGCTCCGTCGTTGCACGAGCGGAGGCCGCCTTCCGCCGCGCGAAGCGCCGTCCGCGCTTCGTCCTGCGGAAACGCGCCACCGGCCGGCGCGGTCGGACTGCCCGCCGGCGCGGTCGGACTGCCCGCCGGCGCGGTCGGATCGCCGGCCGGCGCGGTCGGATCGCCGGCGCCGTCCGTGGCGGAGGCCGGAGCGGCGGCCTTCGCCGCGCGCGGGCTCAGCTCGGCCGCCTGAGGGGTTCCGGCGGCGCCGGCGCAGGCCGCCGCGTGAACGAAGAGAAAGCAAAGCGCAGCGATACGTGACATCGAGCGTGAATCCTGGTTGGCAGTGCGCGGGTCGACCCGCGCACTTTGTCGGGCCTTCGTGCGAGCCGCCGGCCCGAACGACCGGCGGCGGAGGCGCGGGATGCAACCCCCACGCCCGCCGCCAAAGCCCCGCCAGGGCGCGCCCGGCGGTCCGTCCGTCAGTGCGCGTTCTGGAAGAGCGCGAGCGCCGCGCCCGTCGGGTCCTGCACGATCGAGAACCGCCCGATGTTCGGAATGTCGACCGGCGGCATCAGCGTCTTGGCGCCGAGGTCGCTCGCCTTCTTGGTGCTCGCGTCGCACGAAGCGACGTGGATGTGCGCGAGCCAGTGCGGCGGGACACCCTTCATGTTCGGAGGCATCGGCATCATTCCGCCGGCGTTCTCCGTCTCGCCGGGTCGCTTGAAGAGCGTGTAGACGCCCATCGGTCCCATGTCGACGGCCTCGGTGTTCCATCCGAACACGCTCGCGTAGAACTTCCCCGCCGCGTCGACGTCGGTCGTGAAGACCTCGTTCCAGCAGAGCGCGCCGGGCTCACGCTGCACGCCCGCGCCGATGTGCTTGTTCGCCTTCCACACGCAGAAGGCCGCGCCGGCCGGATCCTGAAAGACGGCCATGCGGCCGGCGTCGAGGACGTCGAACGGCTCCTTCAGCACCTTGCCGCCGTTCGCCGTCACCTTGCTCGCCGCTCCGTCGACGTCGTCGACGGTGACGTACGACGACCAGTTCGGCGGGACGGCGGCCGCCATCTCCGCGCCCATCTGGAAGAGGCCGGCGACGTGGTGCTCGCCGAGCTTCGCCATCGTGTAGGTCATGCCCGGCCCCGCCGGCATGTCTTCGAACGTCCATCCGAACAGCTCGCCGTAGAACGCCTTCGCCTTCGCGGCGTCGGTCGTCGTCAGCTCGATCCAAGAGAACGTGCCCTGCTTGTAGGTCGTATGCGTCGTCATGATGCTCTTCCTTCGTCGTTCCTTCGTGCGAACACACCCGCGAGCCGCGACGGATACCGCGGCCCGGCCCCCACCCGAGGATCCCCTCGAGACGCGCCGACCGTACCTGACGCGCCTGGGGCAGGAAACGGCCACCGGCGTGCCGCCGACAACCCGCCCCGGCCGTGCGGCATCTCACCTTGCGCGCCGGGCCCATGGATGACAGAACGCCACGTCGGCCTTAGGGTTTGCGGACACGCAGAGCCTTTCATCGGCGCCCCGCCGAGCTGATCCGTTCGCACGTAAGTATTCGAAACATCAGGAGAGCATTGAGATGCACGTCCCCGAGAGGGTGATCCGGCCTCAGGTCCAGACCCACTGGCTCGCGTCGGCAGAGCTCCCGACCCGCTTCGGCCTCTTCACGACGCATGTGTTCCGTACGACCGAGGCCGGCGACGGCGCCTGCTCCAAGGAGCACGTGGCCCTCGTCTACGGCGACGTCCGCGGGCACGAAGCGGTGCCGATCCGCATCCACTCGGAGTGCATGACGAGCGAGGTCTTCGGCTCGCTGAAGTGCGATTGCAAGGAGCAGCTCGATCACGCCATGGCCGAGGTCGCGCGTCGCGGCGCCGGCGCGGTCCTCTACCTCCGCCAGGAAGGCCGGGGGATCGGCCTCGCGAACAAGATCCGCGCGTACGAGCTCCAGTCGCAAGGCCACGACACCGTCGACGCCAACCGCCTGCTCGGATTGCCGGACGACGCGCGCGAGTACAACGCCGCGGCGCACATGCTCGAGCACTTCGACGTGAAGAGCGTCCTCCTCATGACGAACAACCCGGCGAAGGTCACCGCCCTCGCCGCGCTCGGCGTCACGGTCGCCGGCCGGCTCCCGGTCGTGATCCCGCCGAACCCGTTCTCACGGCACTACCTCGAGACCAAGCGCGCGCGCATGGCGCACGAGCTTCCCAGCCGCGACCCGAGCGAGGCGACGCTCGCGCACGGCGAAGCGGAATAGCCGCTCGCCCACCTCCTCCGGAGCGCCCCGAAGAGCCCGAGCGGGCGGCCATACCGGTAGACCCCACAGCCGTGCGTCGCGTACTGTGCGACGCATCGATGGGGCTCTCGAAGACGCTCGCTGCCGGTGCCATGACACGACGCGCGTGCGCGATCGCCTGCGCGTCTCTCGCCCTCGTGGGCGCCCCCTGCGCGGCGAGCGCGCAGGAGCGTCCCGCGCTCGACATGCGGACGTGGCGGCCCTCCACCGACCCCAACGCATCGCTCGTCGTCGAGCCCGCGGTCACTCCGGGACCGGGCGTCCTCACGATCGGCGCGTACGGTCACTACGCGCTCAACCCGGTCACCCTGCGCCGCGCGGGCAGCGACGGCGTAGCGCTCCGGCCGCTCCAGCACGCCCTCGGGGTCGACGCGATCCTGAACCTCGGCATCGGCCAGCGCTTCGCGGTCGGCGCCGCGGTGCCGGTGCTCCTCTATCAGGACGGGAGCGCCCCGCTCCCGAGCTCGGTCTCCCAGGTGCCGAACGTCCCGACCTCGGGCTTCGGCGATCTCGGCCTGTCGGTGAAGGGCGCGATCATCCGGAACGAGCAGGGCGGCTTCGGCCTCGCCGGCCTCGGCTACGTGAGCCTGCCCACCGGCGATCGCGCCGGCTTCGCGGGCGAGGGCGCGCCGACCGCCACCGCGCGCATCCTTGCAGAATACACGCTACTCGTCGCGGTCGCGCAGGCGAGCGTCGGGTACAAGCTCCGCACCGAGCACCGCACGTGGCCGGACGCGTCGGCCGGCGGCGTCCGCTTCGGCGACGAGATTCCGTGGAGCGTCGGCCTCGCGATGCGGCCCGGCGTCTTCGGCATCGACCCCGGAAACCGCCAGCGCCTCGAGGTCGGGCTCCACGGCTGGCTGCCCGCGGGTCCCGTCGGCCCGTTCGGCTCGGGCGATCCCGGCAGCGCCGCGCTCTCGCCGGTGCAGCTCGCGGTGAGCGATCGGATCGAGCTCGGGCACTACCGCGACACCTTCGTCACCGTGGGCGGCGAGATCGGCCTCACACAGGCCGTCGGCGTGCCCGTGTTCCGCGCGATCGTCGGCATCGGCTGGACGCCGCGCGCGCACGATCTCGACGGCGACGGCATCAAGGACGACGTCGACGGCTGCCCCGAGATCCCCGAGGACAAGGACGGCTTCGAGGACTCCGACGGCTGCCCCGAGATCGACAACGACGACGACGGCATCATCGACAAGGAGGACGCCTGCCCGAACGTGAAGGGCGTCCCCTCGAGCGATCCGAAGAAGAACGGCTGCCCGATCGCGGACGCCGACGGCGACGGCATCGAGGACGCGCTCGACGCGTGCCCGAAGGAGAAGGGCCAAGCGTCGAGCGATCCGAAGCGGAACGGCTGTCCCGCGCGCGATCGCGACGGCGACGGCGTCGACGACGCGCTCGACCGGTGCCCCGATCAGCCGGAGGACCGCGACGGCTTCGAGGACGAGGACGGCTGCCCCGATCCCGACAACGACAAGGACGGCATCGCCGACGTCGACGACGCGTGTCCCAACGTCGCCGGCGAGCCGTCGTCCGATCCCGCGCGCAACGGCTGCCCGAGCAACGATCGCGACGGCGACACGTACGAGAACGACGTCGACAAGTGCCCCGACGAGGCCGAGGTCTTCAACGGCGTCGCCGACGAGGACGGCTGTCCCGACGAAGGCGGCAAGCCTCTCGTCGTCGTCGACGCGGCGCGCAAGATCCGCGTCGCAACGCCGATCAAGCTGATCGGCACGCGCGCGCTGCCCGAGGTCGATCCCGCGAGCGTGACGACGCTGCGCGCGCTCGCGCTCGAGCTCTCGCGTCACCCCGACTGGACGCTCGCCGTCGGCGCGCGGCCCGGCGCGGGCGCGGACGCAGAGCTCGACGCGCTCGCGCGGAGCTTCGCGATCGTCCGCGTCCTTTCCAACCTCTCTCGTCGCGACGGCGTCGCCGAGACGGTCGGCTGGGACGCGGTGAAGGGCCAGCCTCAGGCGGAGACGGGGATCGCGTTCCGCATCCTCGTGACGCCCGCGCCCTCGGCCAAGGCGGCCGAGCCCGCGAAGCCGATCGCTCCGGCGCCGAAGCCATGAGCCGGCGCGGCGTTCGGGTCGCGCTCTTCGCGGTCGCGACGTCGTTCGCGGTCGCCGCGGACGCGCAGCCCGGACGTCCCCCGACGAGGCCGCGCCCGACGAGCCAGGTCACGGCGACACCCCCCTCGGGCCCGACGAACCTCCGGGCCCGCGTCGGCATCGATCACGCCGCGCGCCTCATCCGGAGCGCCGATCCCGACGAGCGGATCCGCGGCATCCAGCGCGCCGCCTCGACCGGAACGCCGGAGGCGATCGCGCTGCTCGTCGAGTCGCTCGAGCGCAGCCCGCAGCTCAAGGCGGACACACGGGCCCTCGTCGCGATGGCGCGCGGGCTCGCGCCCTTCGCCGATCGAGAGCGCGCGCGAACGGGGCTGCTCGGCATCGTCGGCACGGGCAACCCGGGCCTCGTCGGGCGCCTGCCGACCGCGCGCTCGGACGGCGCGCTCGAGGAGGGCGATCCGATCGCCCGCGCGGAGCTCGCCCGCGAGATCGCCGCGATCGCGCTCGCGCGCGCGGGTGGAGATCGCGCGCACGAGGCGCTCTACGGCGCGGCGCGCGGCGGCGGGAGCGGTCAGAGCGCGGCGCTCCTCGCGCTCGCGATGTACCCGCCGCGCGATCCGGGCTTCTTCGGCACGGCGGGCGCCGCGACGCCCGCGGCCGTCGTCCAGCTCCTCGGTCGACTCGGTGACCTACGCGCGCTCGACGTGCTGCATGCCGCGGCGCGCTCGAACGACGTCAACGTGCGCTCGGCCGCGCTCGTGTCGCTCGCGGAGCTCGGCGACGCGCGCGCCTCCCTGCTCGCGCGCACGGCGATCGCCGAGAGCGACGTCCGTCTCCGCGCGGCGTCGGGAGAGGTCTTCATCCTGCTCGCCGCGCCGGAGCGCTTCAAGGCGACCGCGGCGATCGTCGCCGACGACGCCACCACGAAGATCGGTCTCAGGATGGCCGAGCGCGTGTTCAGCCCCGAGATCACGAAGCTGGTCGCGGCGCGCGCGTGGGAGCACCCCGATCGCGAGCTCCGCGCGGCCGCGGTGCGGGCGCTCGGACGCTCGCCCGATCCGGAGGCCGCGAGCGCGCTCGTCGCGCCGCAGCTGCTCGGCGATCCGGAGCTCGCCTATTACGCCGTCCACGCGCTCGCGCGTTCGCCCGCGCCGAACGCAGGGGCGCTGATCGGCGGCCTCCTCCCGACGCGCCTGTCGGCGCTCGCGGCGCGCGCCTACGTCGTGCGCGCGCTGATGCGCGGCGAACGGACGAGCACGTCGGACGACGCGATCTTCCGGCTCTCGCGCTCGCGATCCGAGGCCGAACGCGCGCTCGGCGTCTTCGCGCGGGTCGCCCTCGACGACGCGAGCGCGGCGGACTTCATCGACGACAAGGCTCCCCGCGTCCGTCGGGCCGCGGTCATGGCGTCGACGGCGCGCCCGCCGTCGGCGTCGCTCACGCGCGCGCTGCTCGCGCGTCTCGCGAAGGACGACGACCCGATCACGAGGCAGGTGCTCGCGGTCGCGCTCGCCGGCGGCGATCCCGACGGGACGGTCAAGACGTCACTGCTCGTCGAGCGCGCCGAGTCGGCCGGGGGCGACGCGCCGCTCGCGGCCTTCGCGCTCGCGCGCCGCGCGGACGAGACGACGTCACGCAAGATCGGCCAGCTCCTCGGCTCGAAGGACCCCGTGCTCAGGGCCCACGCCGCCCGCGGCCTCGCGTTCGCGAGCCTCCCCGACGCGGCCGGCCGGCTCGCGGAGCTCTACGCGTACGAGACCGACATCGAGGTCCGGCGCGCCGCGGTCGCCGCGCTCGCGGCGCGCACCGGCGACGCGACCGCGCCGGCCCGCAAGGAGACGCTCGCCGCCGCGGCCGACCTCGATCCGGACGGCCCGGTCCGCCAGACGGCGCGACGCGCCCTGGCAGGGGCGACGCGGGCGTTCGCCGAGCCGGCCGTACACGAGGTCGCGTGGCTACGGCTCACGCGCGACGACGGAGGACCTCCGGCCGAGGCGTTCGTCGGATCGATCGTGCGCGCGGACGGGCTCGCCGTGCCCGTCGTCTTCGACGAGGAGGGCTTCGCCGTGGTGCCGGGCCTGCCCCCCGGAGAGGCGCGGGTCGTGCTCTCGCCCAGGCTGCCGGCGTATACTGAGGCCAAGAGGCCGTGAGAACCAGAGGCGAACGAGCGTGAGCGACGCACCCGAGTCGAAGAAGAAGCCCGGAGACCTCTCCTTCGAGGACGCGGTCAAGCGCCTGTCGGAGATCGTGCAGAAGCTCGAGCGCGGAGACCTTCCGCTCGAGGAGTCGCTCCTGCTCTTCGAGGAGGGCGTCGGTCTCTCGCGCGCGTCGCAGGACAAGCTCGACTCCGCGCAAAAGCGCGTCGAGGAGCTCCTCGGCGAAGGGCGCGACGGCAAGGCGCGGACGGCCCCGTTCGAGACGCGCGGCGACCGCGAAGGCTAGAGCACTTCGCGTACGATCGGCTCCAGGTCAGAACCCCGGATCGTGCGGCTTCGAGCCGTCCTCCACGCGCGCGGGACCGTCGTAGGGGCTCGGTGGAATGCAGCGGATCGCGACCGGCAAGGATTCGCTGGGGCCGTCCTTCGGCCGCTCGAATCGGAGGGCCTCGAGTCTCTTCGTCATGCAGGCGATGACGGACGCAGGGAACGTGCTCGGCGCCGGCAGCACCGCGAGCACCTTGCCTCCGCTGCCCACGTCGAGCGCAAAGCTCACGACGCCGCCGAGCTCCTTGTCGGCAGCGACTCCGCTCTTGTAACAAGCGAGGAGCCGCGGATGCGCGGCTCGGACCACCGCCTCGTCGCGTACGGAGAGTGCGGGAGGCGGCGCAGGCGGCGCGGTCTCGGCGGTGCTCGCCGCCGACGCGGCGGTGCTCGCCGCCGGCGCCGATCCCGCGTCGCTCGCCGGCGCGACGACGACGGGCGCCGGCGCGACGACGACGGGCGCCGGCGCGACGATCGCCGACGACGTCGACGGCTCTGCACAGCCCACGACGGCCCCCACGAGTCCGATCGCCGCGAGGTCCATCCTTCCGAGCATCGCGTCGGATCATACCGTGCCGGCGGTCGACGGGATCGCCAAGGTGCTCGCGTCCACGCGTGATCGAGTCAGAGGAGTCAGAGGGCTCCGCTGCACGCGCCGGACGTGAGCAGCGAGATCGCCGCGCAGCGGCCTTCGCCGCAGCGGCTCGAGGCGCACTCGTCGGCTCTCTCGCACGCCTCGCCGCCCTTCTTGAGCGGCACGCAGACGGACGCGTCGGAGTCGCAGCGGAGCCCCGTAGCGCAGTCGGAGAACGAGGTACACCGCTCGTTCGCGAGGCTGAGGGGCGCGCACTTTCCGTCGAGACACCAGCTGCCCTTCGCACACTCCTCCGAGTCGGAGCAGGCGCCGCCGAGGGCCACGCGCGAGTGGCAGATCTTCTCCGTCGCGTCGCAGTAGAACGCCTCTCCGGTCCCCGTGTAGTCGTCGAAGCCGCAGTTCCCGAGCTCGAACACGTCATCGTCGAAGCACCGCATTCCCTCGCTCGCGGGTCGGTACGCGGTGCACCGGCCCGACGCTCCGTCGCTCGAGAGGTCCATGGCGCAGAGCGTCCGAGCGCCGGCGATGGGGGCGCAGTCGTTCTGCTTCCGGCAGGAGGCTCCGGGAGCGCCCGTCCCGGTCGCGGTGTAGAGCGAGAAGAACTTCAGCGCGAGCGCCTTCGCCTCGGCGGAGCCCTCGGCGGGCTCCGTACACGAGGTCACCATCTTCTCGATGTCGGCGACCAGCGCTTCGCCTGTCTTCGAGTTGAACACGCCGCCCTCGAACGGCTCGAGCGTCGCGCGGATCGACGTGACCACGGCGGCGCGGCAGCGCGCGGCGTCGTGATCGTAGCGCGCCTCCTTGCAGCAAGGACCGGCGTTGTCACAGAGCGCCCGCGCGTAGGCCTCGGCGAAGTCGGACGCCGCGGACGCGGAGCCCGCGGCGCCGCTCGAAGCATCGTCGCTCGAGCTACTGCAAGCGACGCCGGTCGAAGCAAGGATCGAGACCGCACAAGCGATGAAACCGAACGAACGAGACATCGAGCACCTCCGTCCGACCACGAAGCAACGTCGATGCCGCGAGGAGCACTCCGTCGCCGTGCCCGCGCGCGCGTCGCGCCGACGTCGAGCGATCGATCGCGACGCGACCCCGAGCGCCGCGCGTAGATCCTCGTGTGTCGCGCGCGCGGAGCGACGCCGGACGCCCCTGACGGCGACCGCGGCGCTCGTCGACGCGCGGCGCTCGCGCCCCGCGCTCGCGCGCGATCGCCTGTGAACGCGTAGGCGATCCAGGGCGTCGTGATCAGATGATCTCGCCCGCCGGCTCGGTGAGCGGGCGCCCTCGCGCGCGCGAGGCTTCGACGGCCACGCCGCCGACCGAGCGTTCACGCGGGGGCGGTCATGCCGCGCTCGGGAGCAAGCGCACGACGCCGCGCCGGGCACGCCGGCGCGCGGACAGCAAGGAGCATGCCCGTGCTTCTTCACGCCGGGCGCGCTTCTCTGGGCCAATTCTGCGATCCTGACCGGGATGGGTCGTTCGCTCGCCATACGCACGCGCGTCCTCCGAGCCGGCGCGGCATCCGCGCTCGCCGTCGCCGCGTGCTCTTCTGCCTGCTCCTCGGAGGGCGACGGCGCGGCGCCGCCGCTGACCGGCCCGACGGTGAACCACGTGCTCTCGACGGGTCAGTCGAACTCGATCGGCTTCGCCGCGCGCACCGTGCTCTCCGTCGAGCAGCCGTACGAGAACCTGATGTTCGACACGGGGGTCATCGTCGCGAAGAGCTGCGACGACGAGGGCTGCCGCGAGTACGAGACGCCGACGGCGCTCGTGCCGCTCGTCGAGGGAGATCACTACTTCGACGAGCCGGTCGAGACGATGTCCTCGGGTCTGGCGAACGAGGTCGGCCTCCTCGCGAGCGGGCGCGAGAGGCACGACGTCCTCGTCACCGTGCACGGACGCAGCGGCAACGTCTACGAGTGCCTCCGCAAGGGGGGCTGCGCCTTCCAGGACAACAAGGGCTACGTGAAGGCGTTCGACGACGCGCTCCGCGAGATGAAGGACGCGCACCGCCTGGCGAACGCCGCCGGGCGGCCGTACGTCGTGCGCGCCGTCACCGCGATCCACGGCGAGTCGGATCACTACGACAAGGACTTCCCGCTCGACGGCTCCGACGGAGCGAAGCGCGCGCTCGCGAGCTACAGCGACGCGCTCCTCGAGTGGCAGCGCGACTACGAGGCCGCCGTCCACGCCGAGACCAAGCAGAAGGACCACGTGCCGCTCCTCATCTCGCAGATGGCGAACTGGAACGATCGCCCCGACAGCGAGATCCCGATCCTCCAGCTCGACGCACACGTGCGCGCGCCGGGGAAGGTCGTGCTGATCGGACCGACGTACATGCTCCCCTTCGCCGCCGACTGCATCCACTACACGAGCGAGGGCGAGCGTCGGCTCGGCGAGTACTTCGGCAAGGCGTACGCGAAGATCATCCTCGACAAGGGAACGTGGGAGCCGCTCCGGCCGACGAGCGTTACGCTCGCGGACCGCACGATCACCGCGCGCTTCGCCGTCCCGTCGCCGCCGCTCGTGCTCGACACCGAGCGCGTGACCGATCCCGGCGCGTACGGCTTCGAGTACGTCGACGACGGGCCCGACACGCCGTTCATCGAGCGCGTCGAGCTCGCCGGAGAAGACGCCGTCACGATCACGCTCTCGGCCGCGCCGACCGCGCAGAAGCGTCACCTCCGCTACGCGCTCCGCGCGACGCCGCAGACGTGCCCGGGCCCCAAGACCGGCCCGCGCGGGAACCTGCGCGACTCCGACGAGACCCCCTCGCAGACCGGCGTGAGCCTCGCGAACTGGGCGGTCTCCTTCGACGCGCCGATCCGGTGAAGGCCGGCTCGCGGCAAGCGCGGTGCCCGACGCGCGTGGATGACGGAGCTGGGCGAGGTCAGCCGCCGTCGGCTGCGCCGGCGTCTCCGTCCCCCTCCGGGGCGGTGCCACCGCAATGAGCCGGGATGGTGCCCTGGAAGACGTACTTCGCGCCGCTCGGAGTGCACGCCCGCTCGTAGCTGTTGAGCGCCGCCCCGCACTCCTTCTGCAGCGACGCAAATGCGTCGGCGCACGGACCCGCGAGGAGGCCCGCCCTGTCGGAGCGGCATGCGTCGAACTCCGCCTGCGTCCTGCACGTGCCAACGCCACCCTGCGAAGTCGGGAGGCACGCGACGAGCATGCACCGGAGCGCCTGCTCGTACGCCCTGCCGCATGTCTCCTTCTCGCTCGCGATTTCGAGGCACCCGCCGCGGTTCGCGCCGACGAAGCTGTCACCCTCGACGAGGAGCGGCCCCCACGCCTCGGCGTCCGACGCGGTGAATGCACATGCCGCGCAGGCCTCGCTCACGCTCGCGGCCCAACCGGCGACCGAGAGAGTACTCGCGTTCAGATCGTAGTAGCTCGAGAGCGTCGCCACCTCGGCGGTCGAACAAGCCCCCGGCGACCTCAACGCCTTCGCGTAGGGGACCGTCGTGACATCGACCGGGTCCTTCGAAGCGCAACTCTCCGCCGGCTCGTCGTCGTCGTCACCGTCGTCCGGCACGAACCTGTCGCGACCCGCGTCGGTCGTACCTGCGTCGACGTCCGTCGCGGTCGCGCCGTCGTCCTCGTTGCTGCAACCTGCCGCGCCGACCGCCATCACCGCGCCCGCGAGGACCGCGATGCCGGCGAGACCAAACACCCTGCTCACCATGTCTGTTGTCTCCTGCCGCGCGCGCGGGGGCTCAGTTCACGCCCGCGAGCGGAACGTCGACGAGCTTTCGGATCGCCGTGCCGCCCGGATAGCCGTAGCTCGCCGCGATGTCCCAGCCCCAGATCGTCGCGGCGAAGGGTCCCTCGCTCCGCATCCGCTGGAGGCCGGTGATGCACTGCTTGTCGCCGAACTTCTCGCCCGCCTTGAACCCGCGCGAGAGGTCCACGCGCCGGTACTCGTAGTCGCCCCGCGTGCCGAGGGGGATGAAGTCCGGCAGCTCTCCGGCGCACTCGAGCCACACCGGCTTGAACTCGCCGCGCACGCTCTTCCGGACGACCACGAGCGAGTTCTCGCGGTAGCTCGAGTCGGCGTAGAAGCTGTACGCGCTCCGGTACTGCCCCGCCGGCACGACGTTGACGAAGTCGGGGTCACCCATCGCGCCGAGGCCCGGGCCGCTGCCGCCGGACATGTGCACCCCGAGGTAGAACGGGTGCCCGGCGTCGCGCGAGCGGACGACGAACGGCTCGCTCGCGCGCGCCCGGAAGAGCACGAGCTCACCGGCGTCCAAGGTGAGGGGCGCTCCGGCGGGCTTGACCGGATCGTAGTCGAGCTCCATTCCGTCGCGCCCGCCCACGATCCGGTACCAGACGAGCTCGTCGCCGCCCTTCGGGCGCGGCCGATACGACACGCCGACGTACTCCGAGCCCCACTGCTCGTACGGGGGGATGACCTGGGCGAGCGTGTCGCACGCGCCCTGGCCTCTCGGGATGTTCGCGCAGGAGTTCCCGCCGAGGGTGATGGTCGGCTTGTTCGAGAAGACCGCGCTGCCGGTGAGGTCCTCGACCTGGAGGATCTGAGCGAACTGCCCCTTCGCGAGGGTGAACTTCGTCGGCATCCCGGCGGCGGCGCCGGTGAAGCCGTTGCCGTTGCGGATGGCCTTCTTCCCGAGGATCGTGATCTCGGTGTCGTCCTCGGAGGCGTAGATCTGGGTCGTCGGCTGGCCGTAGTTCGACTCCCAGCCGTTGACGATCAGGTGCTCGTTCGCCCATGCGCTCACGGGGAAGACGAGCGTCGACGACGGGGTGTAGCTCGCCGCTCCTCCGTACGGGAACATCGAGGTGAGCCCGACGGGGACGTTGCTCGTCAGGCGGAATGCCTTGCCGACCGCGGACCCGAAGGTGCCGAAGTCCTCCTCGATGGCGGCCGTCACGGCCCGCGGGCAGCCGATGTAGTCGACCCGCTCCTGGAGCGTGCGCGACTTCGTCTGGTCCCGGTCGGACACGAAGACGATGGCGCTCTCGCCCGGGGCGATCGGACCGTCGAGGAGCTCGAGGTCGGTGCTGTTCGGCACCGCGCGGTAGGTCGAACGGGAGAGATCGAGCGTCCGGTCACCGAAGTCGAGCGAGAGCTCGGCGGGCTGGTTCGAGCTGTTGACGACGAACACCGCGTGGCACGACTGGAGCGGCCACGGCTGGAAGCGCGGGGCAGCGAAGTAGAACTCGCAGCCGTCCGAGCTTCGGTCCTCGCCGGCGGCCTCGCAGGGCTCGAGGCACTTCGCTCCGCCGCACGCCTTGTCGTCGGCGCACGCCTCCTGCACCGCACCCGTGCACGAATCGACGACCGAGCGTCCGTCGAGCGAGCACTGGGCGTAGCAGACCTCGGCGTCGGCCCCGGCGTCCTGGGCGACGTCGAACCCTGGCGGTGGCTCATCGAAGCGGTCTCGGTCGGCGCCGCAAGCTCCGAGCGTCGACAGCGCGGCGCCAACAGCGACCGCGAGGCCGAGCCCACCAAGCGAATACGCGCGCCTCACGGGAGGCTCACTTCCACGGGATCGACGACCGAGCCCTTGGGCAGTCCGGCACCGAGCTGGCCGTTGCCGTTGTTACCCCAGCAGTACACCTTGCCGTTCGTCAGGATCGCGCACGTCGAATAGGGCATCACCTTCACCTCGGCTGCCGGCGCTGGGAGGCCCTTCACGCGAACCGTTCCGAGCGCAAACTCTTTCGTTCCGTCGCCGGCCTGACCGGCGTTGTTCAAGCCCCAGCAGTAGACCTCTCCTGAGACCGACGTCGCACACCAGCGACGCCTCTCGAGGTACGTCGTGTAGTTCTCGGACACGTTCCACGACCGCGTCGTGGCGATGCGCGTGATCGGCTCCGGCGTGTCGACCGCGATCGGCAGCGCACGCGCGTGCCGGTTCGCGGTGCCAATCGGGTTGATGACGTCCGGCTGGCCCCAGCAAAAGCCGACGCCGTTCGCGACGGCGCACGCCTCCGGGCCGGCCGTGACGACCGTCGTGACGTGGTCGAGCGCGACCGGCGTAGGCCACGCGTCGAAGAAGAGCGGCGTCGGGCGTCCGACGCCGGGCGAGGCGCCCCAGCTCAGGATCTTGCCGTCGTCGTAGCTCGTGAAGGTCGCGCCCCCGACCGCGATGTCCTTCGCGCCGGCGGCGAGCGAGATGGCGCGCGGCGGCTCGTTCTGCGCCGTGGTCGGGCGATCCTCGGCGACCTGGAGCGCCGCGTTGGATCCCCAGCAGGTGACGCTCTTGTCACGCAGCACGGCGCACCCGACCGTGGGACTGACGGCGACCTTGCTCGCCGGGCTGGAGAGCGGCACGCTCACGGGGCTCGGCTGGACGGTCGTCGCCGACGCGTCGCTCTGGAGGAACGGGCCACGTCCCCAGCACCAGACCACCCCGTCGCTGTCGACGGCGCACGTGTGGTTGAGATCCGTGATCTTGGAGAGGCCGGGGACGCGCAGGGCGACCGGGCTGTCGACCGTCGCGACGTCGGGATCTCCGAGCTGCCCGGCGTTGTTCGCGCCCCAGCACGCGACGGTGCCGTCGGTGAGGAGAGCGCAATAGCCCTCCTCCCGCGAGGTGGTGTCGCTCGGCAACGTCGTGGTGAGGGCGACCGCGCAGGGCGGCGCCGCGCACTCGATCGGCAGCGGCGCGGCGTCGACGAGGGCGGCGTCCCTGATCCCGGCGTCGACGACGTCGTCGGTGGCCGCGTCGTCGGACGAAGCATCCGTCCCGGCGTCGTCGTTCGCCGGCTCGCCATCGCCGTCGGTGCTCCTCGAGCAGCTCGCCGTCATCACGGCGAGCGTCGAGGCGCCCGCGAGCACGACGAGGGCAGCGTACGCGCGCGAGTCAAGGAGTCGTCTTGTGATACGCATGGCGCGCTCCAACCGCCCAGAGGTTTTGATTCGAGGTCCCGCGAATCTTGTGAAACGGCACTCGGACCGGGGCGCCGTCACGCGAGAGCGTGGACACCGAATACGTGTCGTCGTCGGCTCGACGAGTGACGAGGCCCCACGCGGTGAACCAGGTCTCCCCGTCTCCTCTCCAGAGCGACGTCATGATCCTGGGAGGGCCGACGGGCGGCGCCGCGCTCTGGGCGATCTTCACCGGAAGCAGCGACTGCTCGAACGAGACGACGTCCGGCGGCACGCCGCCATCGTCCGGCGGCAGGCCGCCATCGTCCGGCGGCAGGCCTCCGTCGTCCGGCGGCAGGCCTCCGTCGTCCGGCGGCAGGCCTCCGTCCGCAACACGGATGCGCGTCAGGTTGACCACCTCCGCGGTGTTGCTCGTCCTTCCGTTGTGGAGGGCGAGGAGCTCGGTCGCGCTCACCGGCTGGATGCCCGTGATCCAGCCGCCGAAGGCGTTGCCGATGCGCGGCGTGCCCGCGCGCAGACCGCACGGGGCGGCGGGGCTGGTGGTGACGACGCCGTCGGAGACCCGCTCCCAGCCGGCCGCGGTCTTGCGGACGACGAGCGGGCAATGGAAGTTGCGCCGCAACGACGTCGAACGGTCGCGCGAGCCGACGAACCAGATGTCGTCCGGGCCGGTCCCGGAGGCGCTGACGAAGAAGGCGTGCTCGTCGGCCGCGTCGAGATCGTCGACGGTGTACACGGCCGACCAGGTGCCGTCTGCCGGGTCGCGCCTGAAGATCGTATTGCTGTAGTGGGCGTAGACGTCTTCCGCGCCGGCGCCCCAGACCCCGAACGCCGTGGTCGGTTCACGCGGCACGCTGTTGTAGGGCCTGCCGTGATCGTGCGTCGTCGGATGCCCGACGACGTTGTCCGGGAGGTCGGTGCGCGTCCAGGTCCACTTGCTCTCCGGCGCCGCCGCGCGCTTGCCGTGGTAGACGGACGAGCTCCCGACCGCGAAGTACACCTCGTTCGTGCTCGGGGCGTACACGCCGCCGGCGAAGGTGCCCGACCCCGCGCCGTTCTGGCTCTGGTCGTCGATGTACTCCCAGGCGTTCGTGGACTTCTTCCACTCGAGGAACTTCACGCCCTCCGTGCGGCTCTGGGCGATCGCGAACGCGACGTCCTCGAACGGCCAGACGTCGTGGAAGTCGAGCTCCGCGTCGGGGAAGGAAGTGACGCACCAGCCCGCGCTGCTGCAGTCGGGGAGGCGCGTATCCGGTACGTCGACGTCGAAGGGGTCGGCGTCGTCGGGCACCCCGGCCTCGGGGATGGTCGTCGGGGGCGAATCCGGCGGCAGCATCGGCTCGTCTTCGGTGCCTGCGCACGCGGCAACGATCGCCAGCGGCGCGGCCGCTGCCGCGAGGACAATCGAGGCTCTCATGGTTTTCCTCCGAGCGAGACGAGCGCGCCTTGGCCGGCGATCCAGACCTTCCCCGGCGAGGGGACCCAGATCCGCTCGAAGCGCGGGCGCCTGCCGCCGAGACCGGCGACCTTCACGCGCTCCCAAGCCTTTCCGTCGTAGTGAAAGACCGTGCCCTCGTCTCCGGCGACCCAGATGTCGTTCGGCGACGAGCCGGCGATCGCGCTGAGGTGCTGCGTCGTGGGGAGATCTTCGTAGACCTCCCAGAACCGGGGGTCGCCGCGGTAGCGACGGACGGTGCCGCTCGATCCCACCGCCCAGACGTCGTTCGGAGCCGCTGCCCAGACGCCGCGGAGCGCGTACACCGTCAGGGTGTTGAAGCCGGTCAGCGTCGGCGTCTCGGACTCGGCGTCGGTCACCCGGAACGCAGCGCCCCGCGGACCGACCGCCCAGACCTCGTTGGCGGAGAGCCCGTGGAGCCCGGAGACCTCACGGCACGGAACGACGACGCACAGGTTGCGAGTCAGCGAGTCGAACGCGAACGCGTTGTCCACGGAGGAGTAGCGCAGCCGCCAGAGCCCGCCGGCGGGTGCGCCGCTCGGATGGCTCGACCTCGCGCCGACGAAGAGATTGCGCGAGCCCGGGTGAGACCACGTCGTCTCGACGCGCATGATGTCCCGGGTCCACTCGATGGGGATGGTCGCGGGCGCGAAGCGCGACCACCCGTCGGCGGTGGGCTCAACGCCGGCGTCGGCGTGGACGTCGAGGCCGCGCGTGTAGAGGCGCCTCGGATCGTCGAAGGCGACCTCGGCGCCGTCGAGCAGCCAGAACCCGTAGAACGAGTGCTGCGTGCCGGTCTCCATCGGCTTCCACGACGTGCCGTCGAAGCGCGCGACCGTTCCGGCGGCGCCCGCGAGCCAGCCGTCGTTCGGCGAGCGCGCGACGAGCGCGTGGATCCCGGTCCGGAGATCGAGCCCCATCGACGGGTCCGGATCGAAGAGCGACGCCATGCAGAGCGCGTCCTCGGTGCATTCGTCCGGGTAGTACTCGCAGTCTTTGGTGCAGACCGCGGCGTCTCCGGCGTCGAGGCCGCCATCCGTCGCGGGGGGTGCCGGCACCGGCGTGTTCCGGTCCTCCGGCGGAGCGGCGCCCGGTTCATCGGCGGTTGCGCAAGCCGCGAGCGTCGCTGCCGCCTGTACGCAGATGGCCGCGCTGAGAGCGGCGAAGAGCCATGGATTCTTCATCGCGCCGGATCTCCCGCGTCCTGCTGCAGCACCTCGCACGGCTCGACCATGCACTGACCATCGACGCACGCCTGTCCCGCGATCCCGTCGCAGACGATGCCGCAGCCGCCGCAGTTCTTCGGGTCGGCGGCTACGTGGGTCTCGCACCCGTCGTCGCGGTTGCCGTTGCAATCACCCCAGCCGTTCGCGCACGTCCGCTCGCACTTGCCGTAGACGCAGGCCTCGTGGGCCTGAGCGACGTTGAGCTCACACCGGGCGCCGCACGCTCCGCAGTTGGCGTCGTCGTTGACCAGGTCGGCGCAGGAGCCCTGGCACACGCCTCCGTTGCAGGAGCCGCAGAAGGTCTGCCCCGCGGGGCACATGCACTCCGGCATGAGGATGGCGTTGAGGGCGCACCTTTGCCCGTCCGGGCACTTGTTCCCGCAGGTCGCGCAGTTGTTGTCGTCGAGGAGGGCCTGCTCGCAGCCGTTCGCGCGGACGGCGTCGCAGTCGGCCCACAGACCGTTGCACTTCAGCGTTCCGCACTGGCCTTCGGCGCAGCCGAAATACGTGTTCGGCGGAGCTACCTCGGTGCCGTCGCCTTCGCGCGGGCAGGCGTTGTCGCAGCCGCCGCAATGCGCGTCGTTGTTCTCTGGGTCCACGCACGGAAGAAAGAACTGCGACGAGCAGTAGAGCTCGCCCGGTCGACACCCGCACCCGAGGTCCGCCAGCCCGCGGTTGATGCAGGGCTTGTCCGCCGCACACTTGTTCCCGCAGTAGCCGCAGTTGTCGTTGTCGTTCGGTGCGGCCTCGCACCCGTTGTCGGGGATGCCGTCGCAGTCGAGGGCGCGCTGCTCATTGCACGTCAGCACGCAGCGCCCGTCGATGCACGAGTAGTCTTCGTTGGCCCCCGTGGTCGAAGACCGGCACGCGTTGCCGCACTCTCCGCAGTTGAACGGATCGGACAGCAGATCGGTGTCGCACAGGAACTGCGAGTTCGGACACGTCGTGTGACCGGGTGGGCAGCGGTCCGACGGGCAGTACGACCTGAGCTCGATCCCGGCATCCGGGATGAGATCGGCGTCGGGCTCGATGAACGCCGGAGGAGAAGCCGGATCTCCACCGAGATCGGTGCGCCGCTCGGTGCACGCCACGACGGCGACGAGACCCCCGAGGAGGCCGAGCTGGATGCCGGCGCGGAGGAAGCGTCGCGAGGACTTGGGTACGGACATCGCTCTTGGTGTTCCCGGTGCGAAGAGAGTCGATCGGAAAATCGTCACCGCGCCGCATCGATGCGTCGCGGCCCCGGCCCGCGGCCACGTTTCATCAGCAGACGAAACGAAGCGTCGGCGCCCGTCATGGGAGCTTCACCATCTGGGGGCCGTCGATCGACCCTTTCGGGAGCCCCGCGCCGAGCTGGCCGTGAAAGTTGTTGCCCCAACAATACACCTTGCCGTTCGCGAGAAGCGCGCACGTCGAGTACGGCATCAGCTTCACGTCGACGGCCGGCGCGGGGAGGCCCGCGACGACGACCGGCTCGAGCGCGTACTGCCGCGTTCCATCTCCGGCCTGACCGCTCGTGTTCAGGCCCCAGCAGAGGACCTCGCCCGCAACGGACGTCGCGCACCAGCGACGCGGCTCGACGAACGTGTGACCACTCTCGGTCACGGTCCACGTCCTGCTCGTCGCGATGCGCGTGATCGCCCCGGTCGGCGCCGCCGTGGGCTCTGCGCGCGCGTACCGATCGACGGGCGCGCCGGACGCGGACGGCAACGGTGCGCCCCAGCACCATCCGATGCCGCCGGCGACGGCGCAGACCTCCTGGTCGACGGTGTCGATCATCGCGACGTCGTCGATCGCGATCGGGGCCGGCCATCCGTCGAGGGTGAAAGGGGTCGGCCGCCCGACGGACGGGTTACCTCCCCAGCTGAGGACGGTGCCGTCTTGATAAAGAGCGAACACCGCGTCGCCGATGACGAGGTCCTTCACGCCGGGCGGAAGCGTGATCTGTCGCGGCGAGAGCGAGCGCGAAGCGCCCTCGTCCATCGCGACCTGAAGCTTCTGGTTCGCTCCCCAGCAGACGACACGCTCGTCGCGGAGCAACGCGCACGCCGTCTTCGTCGTCACCGCGACCCGCTTGGCAGCGCCGGGAAGCGGGACGCGCACCGGTCGCCCGGTCATCGTGACCGACGCGTCGTCGGGCGTGCCCGACGCGTCGTCGCCCTGGAGCCAGGGCCCGGCGCCCCAGCACCAGACCGCTCCCGCGTCGTCGACCGCACACGTGTGATCGAGCGAAGTCACGGCTTCGAGGCCGGTCACGCGTACGGGGACGGCGCCCTCGGGCCCGCCGACGTCGCCGCGTCCGAGCTGACCGCCGAAGTTCGTCCCCCAGCACGCGACGGTGCCGTCATCGAGCAGCGCGCAGTAGCCCTCGCCGCGGTCGGAGTCGCTCGCGCGCAGCGTCGTGGTGAGCGCGATCGCGCACGGCGGCGTCTCGCAGACGAGCTTCACGGGCGCGTCGCTCTCGAGCGCCGCATCCGCGATCCCCGCATCCGAAGCGCCGGCTTCGCCCGAGCCCTCGGGCGCGGTGGCTCCGAGGTCGAGCGTTCCGAGCGAGTGGTCGTAGCGCGAGCAGCTCGTGGTCGTCCGGCCCAGCGCCGCGAGGCTCGCGAGGGTGGACACGAGACCGATGGCCCACGCACGACGCTCGTGGCGTAGGTGTGCTGCGTTCGCCACGTTGCGATCCGACAGTCGTCAATCGGCCGCGTCGATGCACGTGACGACGGAGGTGGACCCTGCCTCCTCGGTCGCATCGTCGCGGAGCCACGGCGCGAGACGCAGCGCGTAGGGTGTGTCGGGGAACTGCGCGACGAAGCTGCGCGCCGCGGTCCGTGCGCGATCGATCTGGCCCGAACGCCCGGCAATCTCGATTGCGACGACGTCCGCCTCGCGCCGGAGCCTGCCGTTCGGAAACCTGGCGTCATAGGCCGCGAGGTGTGAGCGGGCGAGCGCGCAGCGGCGCTGCGAAAGCGCATGCGATGCGCGCTCGATGGCCTCGATCTCGTCGCGGAGCGAGTCGGTCGCCAGGGCCGTCGACTCGGGCGCGAGGGCGGGACCGCCCGCCGGGCGACGGCTCGTCGACGCCGCTGCTTTCGTCGCCTCGGTCGGCTTCGTGCCGTTCGCCACGTTCGGGGGCTCGGCGGCGTTCGGCAGCTGGTCGACGGTGAGCACCGGAGCGATCGTGTCCGCCTCGCTGCTCGCGAGGGGCGTGGCCGGCGCGCTCACCACGGCAGGCGCCGCGGAAGGCTCGTCGACGGCCCAGAGCACGGCGCCGCTCGTCACGACCAGCGCGACGCCGATCCCCCACCATGGCCAGCGAGAGAGGAGACGACCGCCGGCGGCCAGCGGGCCACCGGCAGCCCCGGCCGATGCGTGCGCGGTCGCGGTCGCGGTCGACAATCCAAGCGCGGCCAGCGTCTGCGCCTTCCCTTTCCCCGAGCGGGGTCGCTCCGCACGTGCCGCGGAGAACGCGCGCAGCAGAAGAGGGTCGAGCTCGCTCATCGCATACTCCTCTTGATTCGAGTCATCCCGGCCGAGAGCTCCGCGCGCGCGCGGCGGAGGCGCGAAGCCACCGTCCCTGCGGGCACGGAGAGGATCTCCGCCGCCTCGGTCATCGTCATCTCTTCGAGGTCGCAGAGGATCACGACGACACGAAGGTCGTCGGACAGCTTCGCCAGGAGCGAGTCGAGGAGCACCAGGGACTCCTCTCGCTCGGCGTCCTCTTCGACGCTCGGATGTTCGCCGTCGCCTTCGAGGAGCGCTGCGCTCTCTTCGAGCGTGCGCTGGCGGCGGTACTTGCGCTGTGCATGCATCGCCGCGTACGTCGCCGTCCTGAAGAGGAAGCCGCGCTCCGCGCTGGCGTCGATCGTGTGGAGCTTGCGTGAGAAGACGAGGAAGGTCTCCTGGGCGACGTCGTCGGCTTCGCTCTCCGGGACCCCGAGCCTTCGGAGCGATCGCCACACGAAGAGGTAGTGCTCGTCGACGGAGCGTCGCAGCCGCCCCTCACGCGCGACATCGACGACGCCCACGAGAGGAAGCACGTTGCTTACATTGGCCGACATGACTGGACGCGCGCTCGTCTCCCCCGAACGCTCGTTCCCGCCCGTGTCCGGATCGATCACCGAATTCGAACTTTTAGCTCGAGGCCGGCCTCGGCAGCCACGATCGGCGCGCGGAAGACCCTGACGTCGCCAAGGACGAGCTCGTGGCGAACGAGCGGCGCCATCGCGTCCGCGAAGACGCCGATGCTGAAGAGCTGGCTCAGCCGTACCGCCACACCCGCTTCGAGCCCGGCGGCGTACCACGGGAGGTGCTCCGTTCGATTGACGGCGTACCCCCGTGACGCGGCTCGCAGGCTCCCCGCTTCGGCCCGTCCGCATACCCACGGCTCGAGCCAGCCATCGCCGGCGCGCTCGGCACGTCCAGAGACGTCGAAGCCCACGCACCCCCGTCCGAAGACCGCGCCCCAGCCGAGCTCGAGGTGACCGCGGCCCTCACGACGCTCCGAATACGGCACCGCATCGATCCCGAGGCTCCCATACGGCCGGACGATCGAGGCTCGACGGCGCGGCCCGAGCTCGACCGCGAGCGCGCCGCCGAGAGCGATGTCCGGCGTGCGCCCGGTGACGCCGTGCGCTCTCGCGACGAGCCGCAAGTCGATCGCGCTCGCCTCTTGCGGAGGCGGCGACGGCCGCGGCGCTCGCACGCCGACGCGCGGGCGCGCGTCGGGAGGGGCGGGCCGAGGCGTCGCATCGGGGCTCGCGCGCGGCGGCGCATGCGGGTTGGCCGCTTCGGCTTCGAGCGCAACGGCGAGGAAGAGCGCGAGCGCGAGGACGACCTCTTCGCAATCGGCGTCCTGGATCGTGCGGACGCCGAGCGACGTGCCCGCCGTGTCCTCCAGCGAGAGGCGGCCGGCGAAGCCACCGTCCTCGGGCTCGGCCCGCACGCGGGCGACGAGCTCGCCCTGCTCCTCGATCGTGGCCCAGGGCCGGATCCGATCGCGCGTGAGCTCGACGAAACGGCGCTCGTCCGGACAAGCTGCCGCCGCCTCGTAGTCGATGCGAACCGAACGCGACTCGGCGCGGGCGCTGGTCGCCGCGCCGAGGACGCACGCAGCAGCGAGGAAGACGGTCCTCCGCATGCCGCCGAAGCGTAGGCGATTCTCTCGGCGTTCAGCGGCCGATCGCGCCGCGGTAAACCCAGCCTTCGTGGGCGTAGCCCTCGCCGTACTTGATCAAGAACCAGCCGTCCTTCGCGGTGCCGACCTTGACCTTGGCGCCGCGCGGGAGGCGCGCGACGAGGCCCCCGGTCTTCGGCGTGTCGCGGACGAGGGCGACCTCCCACGCGACGGCGGCCTCGCCGCTCGCAAGCGCGGCGCGCTCGGTCTTCTCTTCCTTCTTGTCGGCCTTGTCCGCCTTCTCGTCCTTGTCGTCCGGCGCGGGCTTCTTCTCGTCGGGCGCGGCCTTGGCGGACGCTTCGCTCTTGTCGACGTCCGCGTCGTCCTTGCCGGGCTTCTTCGCCGCGAGCTCGTCGGGCGCGGCGCCGGTGCCGGGCGCGAAGATCGCCGTGTACGCGACGGTGTAGCGCGGGTGCTCGTGTGTCGTCGCCGCGGTGGACGTCCCGTGGAAGGTCGTCTTGAGGCACGACGCGACCGCGTCGATGTTCGGGAGCGTCGACGACTTGCCGACGTCGTACCAGAAGCGCCCGGTCGCGAAGTCGGCGTTGACCACGAGCGAGAGCTTGCCCGTCTGCCCCTCGACCCCCGAGCAAGTCGCGATCTTGCGAACGCGCGGCTGGACCAGGAGATCGATCCCCGGGACCGCGCCGCACTCCCTACCCTTCTTGGTGTCGCCTTCCTTCGTCTTGCACGAGAGGACAGCGCCCTTCTGGAGCGAGATGTTCGGCGGGCTCTTGGCGGTCGCCGCGTGGGCGACGTTGACGGAGCTCGCGGATGCGGGCGCCGAGCCCGCGGCGGCGGCGGGCCCCTTCGCGGTCACGCTCGCCGGAGGCGCCTCGGGGGCGCGGCCCGCGGCGCTGGCCGCCGACGCGGCGGCGGCCGACTCGCCCGGCGCGGCCGGCCCGAGCCGGACCCCCATCACCCGGGGCCAGGCGATTCCGAGCACGAACCCGACGGCGGCGATCACGCCGACCTTGACCCAGCCCGGCTTGTCCCGGTCCGGCGCCGGCACTTCGACCGCGAGCGGCGCGTCCTTCCGCATGAGACGTTCTTTCTACCAAACCACGACGGGACGGGCGAAAAACCGCCGTCTCTGGCAGAGGGCTAAACGCGCGAGCAGCCCGGAAGCTTCAGGCACGCGCGCGGAAGCCGGAACGTCAGGGGACGATGCGCACGGTCAGGACGAGGACGCCGCCCTGGTAGGAGAAGCCGCCGACGTTGAACGGCTTGTTCGGGTCCGCGGTGATGTCTGCGAGCTTCGTGAAGCCGGCGCTGCCGTCGGCAGGGCTGATCGACGCGGTCACCTTGAAGCGGCTCGCGACCTTCGCGGTGTGAAGGAGCTGGAACGTGCGCCCGTTCGGCAGGGCCGTCGTGCTCGCCTGGTTCAGCGTGAGCGGCAGCGTCTTCTTGTCGACCAGCTTGAGGCAGTCGTAGCCGAGCGCCGGCGGGGTATCGCCGATCTGCGGGTCGACGCTCTTCTTGTCGCACTTGGTCGCGTGGATGACCATCACCTCGGCCTTCGGCGGCGCGTCCGCGCTCGCCTCCGGCGCGTGGCCGATCACCGCGGCGCCGAGGGCGAGCGCTCCGAGGAGCGCTCCGCGACGACCCACCGCGTGGCTCGAGAGAAAAGCATGTCGCATGGGAGTCACTTTCCTCCTGATTCGTCGACCCAGACCACGACGCTCGTTGTAGGGCTGTTCTCGCTCGAAAGATAGAACACCCTGACGGAGTCGCCGGCGGTCTCCACGAGATCGACGTCGACGCCGGGCTCGGCGCTGGCGTTCGGGGAAGGTTGGACGGCCGGGACGGGCGCCCGAGCCATCGGCGCTTCTTCTTTTTGGCGCGTCATCACGAAGACCGACGCCGCGAGGGCGAGGGCCGCGGCGACCATGCCGCCGACCTTCAGGTTCTTCTGGCGACGCTCCGCGAGCGAGACGACGGGAGCGACCTTCGGCGTCTCCTTCGCGGTCTTGCTCTCTTCTTCCTTCACCGCCGCCATCACCGCGTCGGCGACGTCGAACGAGGCCACGGCGCTCGCCGCGCTCGATGCCTCGTGCCCCAGCTTCACGAGGTCGCCGAGACCGGCCAGGTCGTTGGCGAAGCGGGCGGCGTCGGCGTCGGTCGCGAGCCAACCCTCGACCTCGCTCTGTTCGGCGCCTTCGAGCTCGCCGTCGGCGTAGGCCATCAGCTTGAGCATCCGTTCGGAGGACAACGACGACGCGCTCATGCGTCACCTCCCGAGTCCGTCGCCGGCGTGCGCTCCGAGGTCGGAATGCGCCCGATCTGCTCCTCGTAGCAGTCGGACAGGGCCTTCTGGAGCTTCTGGCGGGCGTGGAAGAGGCGGCTCATGATCGTCCCCTTGGAGACGCCCATGGCCGTGGCCATCTCTTCGTAGCTGAGCCCTTCGATCTCTCGCATGACAATGACGCCGCGGTGGTAGGGCGGCAGCGCGTCGAGCGCCGCCTGGAGGCGACCGGCGATCTCTCGCCGGCGGACGACGTCGACCGGATCGGATCCGTCGACGCGGCTGAGCAGGGGGAACTCGGCTTCCTGGGCTTCGTCGCTCTCGAACCGGGCCTCGTCGATGTCGGCAAGCTGGCGACCCGGCTTGCGGATGAGGTCGATGCTGAGGTTCGTGATGATGCGATAGAGCCAGGTAAAGAAGCTCGAGCCTCCCTGAAAGCTATTGAGGCCTCGGAAGACGCGAAGGAAAGCGTCCTGGACAAGCTCGCGGGCGTCGTTCTCGTCGCGGACGAGGGACAGTGCGATCGCGAAAGCGCGGCGCTGATGACGTTCGACAAGCCGCCGAAAGGCGGCCACGTCACCTTGTTGCGCTCTCGCGATGAGTGCACGGTCTTCCTCCGCTTCTCGTATTCGTGCCTGCTTCGCGTTGGACGCGTCCGAAACCCTCAGATTCAATGTGTTCGATGGAGGCGGCACCGTGGGCGGGCGCGCAGGCTGCCGTCCATCGACTTCCCGCGAAGAAGGCGCCTCTTCCGGCACGTCCGCGCCGTCCGCGAGCGGCTCGGCGGGAGCGTCGGTCGCCTCGACAGGCTTCTGGGGCTCGGAGCGGGCGACGGCCATTCGCGCACTTAGCGTATACAGGCTTGAGCCCTGGGGCTAGCTCATGCCGACGCTTCGTCGGACGTCCACCAACGTGGGGACGCGGCTATCCATCCGCCAGGTTTTCCCCAGGCGACACGTGCCTTTTGAATGCCCGAGCGGCTGGCTCGTCGCCCGCGGCTCCGGCCGCCAGCGCTCACCTTCGCCGCGGCGAGGGCCGCCGCCGTCGCGCCTTAGCGCGTGAAGAAGTCGTCGTCGGGATCGACCCGCGGCGCCGGCTTCGCGCGGACGACGCGCTTCGGCTCCTTCAGCTCCCCGAGCGTGATGCTCAAGTCGAACGGCTTGCCCTGACGGATCACGCGGACGCTCACGGTCTTGCCGACGCCCGCGGTGCTCGCCTTCCACTGCAAGAGCGAGCTCCGCTCGGTGGGCTCCCCGTCGAACGCGACGATGAGGTCGCCCACCTCGAGCTTCGCCCGGTCGGCCGGGCCGCTCGGCTCGACGCCCTCGACGACCGCGCCCTTCTCGTCGCCGAGCTTGAGGTGAGCCCGGTCGTCGGCCGACAGATCGCGCGCGTCGCGGATGCGCACGCCGAGCGCGCTGCGCGTCAGGTGCCCGTCGCGGAGGAGCGTCGGGAGGATCTGCTTGACCATGTTGATGGGGATCGCGAAGCCGATGCCCTGCGCGCCCCCGCCGCGGATCGCCGAGTTCATGCCGACGACCTCGCCCTTCAAGTTGAGGAGCGGTCCGCCGGAGTTGCCCGGATTGATCGAGGCGTCGGTCTGGATGAAGCTGTAGTAGCCGCTCGGATCGAGCGGGACGTCGTCGCGCCCGCGCCCCTTCGCGCTGACGATGCCGGCGCTGACGGTGTGGTTCAGGCCGAACGGGTTGCCGATCGCGACGACCCAGTCGCCGACCTCGAGGCCGTCGGAGTCACCGAGCGCGATCGCGGGGAGGTCCTTCGCGTCCTCTACCTTGATGACCGCGATGTCCGTCCGCGGATCGCGGCCGGCGATCTTCGCGCGGAGACGTCGCTCGTCGGAGAGCTGGACGAGGATCTCGTCGGCGCCGTCGATGACGTGGTTGTTCGTGACGATGACGCCGTCCTTCTGGACGATGAACCCCGTGCCGAGGCCCTTGGCCGCGCGCGTGCCGCGCTTGCCGCGCGAGAAGAAGCTCTGCTCCTGCTCTTCGCCGAGCGTGTAGATCGTGACGACGCTCGGATCGGCGCTCTTCGCGACGGGCGCGAAGCTGAGCGGGCCCGTCTTCACCTCGAGGGCGGCTCCAGGCAGCGGCGAAGGGACGCCGTTCGTCAGCGAGGGCACCTCTGTGGCGCTCGCGGCGACGGGGACCGCGCCTGGCGGGAGGGCGGGATCGACGTCCTTCTCGACCTTCGAGCGACCACACCCCGTCGCGAGGACGGGCACGAAGAGAGAGATGAGGATCGCCTTCGACTTCACGAGCACCTCGACGGGTTCGGTTCGGTGAGACCTCCAGCCGAACCCTCGACGAGTGCCCGACCGAGCTACTTCGGAGCGGCTTTCGAGCGCTCCACGTAACGCATCCTAAGGTCGAAGAGCACCTGCGCAAGGAGACGCTCCTCGTCGCCCGAGAGGTTGCCCTTCGTCTTCTCTTCGAGCAGGCCGAGCAGATCGATGTTCTGCTTCGCGAGCGGGAGGTTCGCTTCGACTGCGTTCGTGTCGGGATGAGGCGCCTCGCCGAGGTGCATCAACGCCGAGTGACTGAGCGACAGGACGAACGTCGCGAAGTCGATCGTCGGCAGCGGGTCGTTGTCGATGCCCGGCTCGACCTCGCCGGGCGAGCTCACGGCTCTCCGCCTTCGCCGTCGATACCGGCGCTGCTGCCCGTGTCGCCTGCCGGCTGCTCCGCCTCCTCGATGTCGTCGTCGTCCTCCTCCGACTCGTCGTCGATGTCGTCGACTCCCGAAGACGCGGAGACGACGACCTGCGGCTGCGCGAGCGCGGGCTGCGACGTTCCAAACGCCTCCGACTGATCGGCGACGTCCGGGAGTGCCCCGAGGTACTTCTCGAGATCCTTGTCGGTGAGCGCGCCCGACTTGAGATTGCGCTCACGCACGCGCACGTCCATGGTCCAGGGGTTCTGGTTCGTCTTCTGCGTCATCGGGGCTTCCTCAGGTCGGCCCTCGTGCTCGTAACCGGCACGAGAGGGCGTTTATGCCTGAGGCCGTTTAGTCCGCACCAGGTGCTGGCGCAAGCGGGTCCTTTTCGAGCGATAATCCGTGGGTTATTCACGCTTCGGCTCGGCGCCCGAGCGGTCGCCACGCCACGAAAATCGCGGCCCGGAGACCGGGCCCGGCGCCGCACGAACCGGGCCGCGCGCGTCAGTTCTCGAGCTTCTTCGCCCCGGTCGGGGCGCGACCGAGCTGCACGAGGCCGCTGCCCGCCCCGTTCGTCGGGTGAGCGTGCGGCTCCCAGCCCTCGGCCGCGTCCTCGAAGCCGAGGGCGGCCTCCTCGATCTCCTCGGCGGTCGCCGGCCGGACGTCGCGCACCACCACCGAGTAGCGCAGCGTCTCGCCCGCGAGCGGGTGGTTGCCGTCGAGGACCACCGCGTCGGCCTTCACCTCGATGACGCGCATGATCGCCTCCTCGCCGTCGGGCGACTCGGCCACGAGCTCGTCGCCGACGGCGACGGCGGACGGGCGGGGCAGCTCCGCGCGATCGATCTCGAGGATGAGCTCCTCGTCGCGCTCGCCGAAGCCTTCCTCCGGCGAGATCACCACGTCCTTCTCGTCGCCGATCGCGAGCCCGGCGAGCGCCTTCTCGAGACCGGGCACGAGCATGCCGTAACCATGGACGTAAACGATGGGCTCGCCGTCTTCGGCGTCGCTCGCGTCGAGCACGTCGTCGTCGGCGTCGCGGAGCGTGTACTCGAGCACGACACGTGCGTTCGGTTCGATGGTGGCCTTGGTCGCCATGATGCCCTGGCTATAGCGCGCTACGCGCCTGGTTTCACGCAGCCCGACCAGACCTCGAGCTGATCAGAGCGCGTCGGGCGAGATGATCTTCCCCGCGATCGCGCTGGCGGCGACGACGAGCGGGCTCGCGAGGTAGACCTTGCCGGGACCGCTCCGACCGGGGAAGTTGCGGTTGATCGCGCTGACGGTGACCTGGTCGGGCGAGTCGCTCACGCCCGGCCCGGCCTTGATGCAGGCGCCGCACGACGGATCGACGAGCTCGGCGCCCGCCTTCGCGAAGACGTCGAGGTAACCCTTCGACTCGGCGTAGCGGCGGATGTCCTGCGAGCCAAACTGGATGTAGAGGTGGACGCCGTCGGCGACCTTCTTGCCCTGCTCGACGGCGAGCTTCAGGACCTCGGCGTACATGTCCATGTCGGCCTTCTTGCCGCCGGTGCACGAGCCGCCGTAGGCGATGTCGATCTTCGTCCCCGGCAGCTCGCGAAGCGGGACGCCGTTGCGCGGGTCTCCGGGCGTCGCGACCATCGGCTCGAGGGTGGACAGATCGATCTCGAACGTCGCGAGGTACTTCGCGTCCGGATCGGCCTTCACGATGCGCTTTCGCACGTCGTCGGCGACGAGCCCGCGCTGCTTCACGAGGTAGTCGACGACCACGTCGTCGGCCTCGATGATGCCGGTGAAGCCGCCGGCCTCGACCGCCATGTTCGTGAGGGTAGCGCGCTCGTCGAGCGGCATCGCGCGGACGCCGTCGCCGGCGAACTCGAGCACCTTGCCGATCCCCTGCCCCGTCTTGAAGAACGGCTGGCTGAGGATGTGGAGCATGACGTCCTTCGCGCACACGCCGTGCGGGAGGAGCCCCGTGAGGACGAACTTCGCCGTCTCGGGGACGGTGACGCGGACGTCCTTCGTGTACCAGGCGTTCGCCATGTCGGTGGACCCGACGCCGAACGCGAAGCAGCCGAGCGCGCCTGCCATGCAGGTGTGCGAGTCGGTGCCGGCCACGAGCTGCCCGGGGAGCGCGAGCTCCTCGATCACCTTGTTGTGGCAGATGGCCTCCGAGCCGACGAGCTTGCCGTCGCGGTGGACCTCTCCGTAGAGCTTCACGCCCTGGCGCTTGGAGAACGACTCCTGCACCGTGGCGAGCTCCTCGGCCTGTTCCTTGAGGCCCATCTCGCGGTGGGCGCGGGGCATGACGAGGTCGAGGAAGGTGAGGTGATCGCGGAACGCGAAGACGCTCGCGGGATCGGTCACCTTCGCGTCCTTGCCCATCTCGGCGGCGAAGAGCGACTCGGCCATCGGCGTCACGTACTCGTGGCTGAAGCGGACGTCGGTGCGCGCGAAGAACGCGTCGCCCGGCTTCACCGCCGCGGCGCCGAGCGCGCCCGACTTGGCGTCGACGATGACGTGCGCGGCGAGGATCTTCTCGCAGAGGGTCATCGGGCGCGCGGGCGTCGTGACCGCCGGCGGCGTCGTCTGGCCGGCGAGGCGCGCGCGGTTGTACGCGAAGAGGCCGCCGTGCTCGACGATCGCCGCGCTGATCGGGTCGAGGCCCTTCGTGAACTCGCTCATCGGGATCGACTCGCCGCGCTGGATGCGCTCGACGAGACCGAAGTCGGTCGACGTGAGGAGGCCGATGTTCTGCGCGTTCTGGCGGTAGATCTTCTCGATGCTCTTGGCGATGACGAGCTGCACGCCCGACTTGAGCTCGCTGTAGGGCGCCGTCTCGCGGCTCGAGCCGCAGCCCTTGGAGATGCCGCTCACGATGACGCCGAAGCCGCCGCTCTTGATGGCGTCCTTGCCGACCTTGCCGCCGCGGAGGCCGACGAGGCAAAAGCGCGCGAGCGTCTCGTCGTAGTAGTAACAAACCCATCCGGGCGTGAGCTCGTCGGTCGAGATGTTGCCGACGAGCGACGGCTCGTTCTTCTCGACGTCGTAGCCGATGTCCTCGCCGCCGAGCTGCTTCTCGAGGAGCGCGGCGTCTTCCGTGACATAGAGAATGCGCCCCTTGATCTGGACGGACGGGCCTTGCATGGTCCCGAAAGTCCTAGCACGACGGGCGCTGCTGGGCGTAAAAGGAGCGGCTTTCCCCGTGCGCGTGCCCTCTCGAAGACGCATCGCCGTCGTCACGACGAGCTATCCCGCCTACGACGACGATCCTGCGGGGCACTTCGTCGAGACGGAGGTCGCAGAGCTCGAGCGTGCGGGCGACGAGGTCCGGGTCTTCCGGCCGAAGCCGGGCGGCGCGTTCGGCTGGCCGGGCGCGCCGACGCGCATCCGCGAGCGGCCGAGCCGCGCGCTGGACGCCGCCGCGTGGACGGCGCGCGCGACGCTCGAGCTCCGGCGTTTCGCGCCCGACTGCGTCGTCGCGCACTGGTGCGTGCCGTCGGCGTTTCCGATCGCGCTCGGCGCGCACGCGAGCGCCGAGCTCGAGGTCGTCTCGCACGGCGGCGACGTCCGCCTGCTGGCGGGGCTCCCCGCGCGCGCGCGCGTCGCCGTCGTCGGCGCCGTCTCGCGCCGAGCCACGCGCTGGCGCTTCGTCTCCGAGGAGCTCCTCGTCAGCCTCGCGTCGACGCTGCCGGCGGACGCCGCGCGCGCGCTCCGCGCCTGCGCCGAGATCGTGCCGGGCTCGATCGAGGTCCCCGACGTGGAGGACGACGCACGCGCGAAGCGCAGCGCCGTCCGCGCGCGGCGCCTCTACGTGTGCGCGGGGAGGCTCGTCGCGAGCAAGCGCGTCGACAAGGTCATCGACTACGTGGCGACGAGCCCCAACCACGGGACGCGGCGCGACGAGCGGACGCTCGTGATCCTCGGCGACGGCCCGGAGCGCGCGCACCTCGAGCGCCTCGCGAGCGCCTGGCGCATGGACGTGCGCTTCCTCGGGACCATCTCGCGCCGCGAGACGCTCGGCTGGATCGGCGCGGCCGACGAGCTCGTGCACGCCTCGCGCGTCGAGGGCCTGTCGACCGTCGTCCGCGAGGCCGAGCAGCTCGGCGTCCCGGTGACGATCCTCTCCTGACGCTCCGCCGGCGACGAGGCGGTCACGTCCCGCAGAAGGTGCGGTAGCCGTCCATGGCGGCGCCGGGCGGCTCGGCGAGGTGCGCGTGCGCGGGCTGATCGTCGTAGGGCCTCGAGAGGACGTCGACGAGCGTCTCGAACGGGCCGTAGTCGCCGTTCAGGACGGCGGCGCCGAGGGCCTCTTCGACGCGCTGGTTTCGCGGGATGAACGCGGGGCTCGCGCGCTCCATCGCCGCGCGGCGCGCCTCGGGCGTCGCCTCCTCGCGCGCGAGGCGCTGTCGCCAGCCCTCGGCCCAGGCATGGAACGCACCGGGCTCCGCGAAGAGCGACGCGACGGCGGCATCGGCCGAGGCGTCGGCAGCCGCGGCGGCGAGGCGACGGAAGAAGAGCGTGAAGTCGACCTGGCCCGACGCGAGACGCTCGAGCAGATCGCTCGCGAGCGCGGCGTCGCCGCTCTCCTCGCGCGCAAGCCCGAGCTTCGCCCGCAGCACGCGGCCGTACGCGGCCTCGAAGACCGCCGGAAAGCGCTCGAGCTCGGCGGTCGCCAGCCGGACGGCCTCGTCCTCTTCGTCGTGGAGGAGGGGGAGAAGGGCCTCGCCGAGGCGCGCGAGGTTCCACTGGGCGATGCGCGGCTGGTTTCCGAACGCGTAGCGCCCGCCGCGATCGATCGAGCTGAAGCGCTTCCGAGGATCGTACGTGTCGAGGAAGGCGCACGGGCCGTAGTCGATCGTCTCGCCCGAGATCGACGTGTTGTCGGTGTTCATCACGCCGTGCACGAAGCCGACGCCGAGCCACTTCGCGACGAGGTTCGCCTGCGCGTCGACCACGCGCGCGAGGAGCGCGAGCGCGTCGCTCCCCTCGCCCGGGCCCCGCGCCGCGGCGTCGGGATAGTGGCGCGCGAGCGCGTACGACGACAGCGTGGAGAGCGCTTCGCGATCGTCCTTCGCGGCGAAGTACTCGAACGTCCCGACGCGCAGGTGGCTCGCCGCGACGCGCGTGAGGACCGCGCCCGGCAGGAGCTCCTCGCGCGCGACGGGGCTGCCCGTCGTCACGGCGGCGAGGGCGCGCGTCGTCGGGATCCCGAGCGCGGCCATCGCCTCGCTGACGATGTACTCGCGAAGCACGGGGCCGAGGGCCGCGCGACCGTCGCCGCCGCGCGAGAAGGGCGTCCGCCCGGAGCCCTTCAGCTGGATGTCGCGCCGGAGGCCGTCCTTGAGGACGACCTCGCCGAGCAAGATCGCGCGTCCGTCGCCGAGCCGCGGGACGAACTGCCCGAACTGGTGGCCCGCGTAGGCGAGCGCGATCGCGTCCGCGCCCGGCGGCACCACGTTGCCCGCGAGGATCTCCGCGCCGGCCGGCGACGCGAGCGCCTCCGCGTCGACGCCGAGCAGCTCGGCGAGCGGGCGGTTGACCTTGATAAGGCGCGGCTCCGGGGCCGCGGCGGGCGTCGCGCGCTCGAAGAAGCGCGCGGGGAGCCGGGCGTACGTGTTGTCGAAGGCGAACATCCGACGCGCAGCCTACGCCGCACTCGCGCGGGACGGGAGAGTCCGTCGCGCGCGGTCCGCTCCTCGCGCATCTCACCCGGCCACGCCGGAGCTCACCACGCAATCGCTCGCGTCAGGCCACACGCGACCCGAGACTCGACGACGAGCTGTCGTCAGCGGAGCACTTTGCCTCCCGAGCGCGGCGCGCTCGACGTCGGCCGGCGCGTCCGAGCTCAGCGCGCAGGGCCTGCGGGAAAATGCGCGTCGCCGCCGCGTCGCGCCGCCCGTGCGCCCCGCCGCGCACAGCGGCACACAGGTTGCTCCCGCATGCCGCCGAGGGAAACGGTCATGACCGAAACGAACATTGCCTGGGCCGTCGTCGTCGCGCTGGGGTTGGTCGCGCTCGCCATCGTGGTGTCGATGACGCTCAGCCGAATGGCACGACAGCGCGCCGTCGCCCTGCGCGAGCGGTTCGGCCCGGAGTACGATCGCGCCGTCGAGCGCTACGGCGCGCGGAAAGGGCAGCACGTCCTCGCCGCGCGCGCGCGACACGTCGACGAGATCGAGCTGCACGAGCTCAGCGAGACCGACCGCGGGCGCTTCACGTCCGCATGGACGAGCGTCCAGGGACAGTTCGTCGACGATCCGCGCGGCGCGGTGGGGCACGCCAGCGAGCTGATCAAGGAGGTCATGCGCGCCCGCGGCTACTCCGCCGACAGCGGCTTCGAGCAACGCGCCGCGGACCTCTCCGTCGACCACCCCGACGTCGTCCAGCACTACCGCGCGGCGCGCGAGCTCGCGCAGGCCGGGGCCGGCGCGCGGATGAACACCGAGGAGCTGCGGCAGGCCTTCGTGCACTACCGAGCGCTGTTCGCCGATCTGCTCCAGCCGGGCCCGACCGGCCCGACGACGCTCGCGCCCGCCCCCGCCTGAGACGCGAGTCCCGCGTCCTCTGCGACCCCGCACTGTCCGGATTCGACGAATTCGAGTTACGCTCGAGAGTCCATGCGTTCCTCTCGCATCGTGACAACGCGCTCGCGCCGCGGATCCACCGCCCCGCTCGATTCGCGATGACGCCCTCGACGCTCGCGCGCGCTCGTGCCCGACGACGTCCCGGAGGAGCTGCGCCGTCTCGAAGGCCGCTGGCGGCGACGGCCGCGTGCGGGCTCATCGGCACGCTCGTCGTCGCCTGCGCCGTGAGCGAGCCGGCGCCGCCGAAGGTGCCGCTGAGCCAACGCGCTTCGATCGATTTCAAGTGTCCTGCCGCCCAGCTGCACATCACGAGCGACGACGACGTGCTCTGGAGCGTGCGTGGCTGCAACAAGTACGGCTTCTACGAGAGGAGGTGCGCCCAATGCCTGGACGCGGTGTCCATGGCAGCGCAGGTCCCGATCACCAGCAGCTGCGACTGCCAATGGATACTCACGACCGGACGCCGCGCGCCGAAGCGGTGACGCGGTGCACTGAAGGGCGCATAGGCGCTCAAAAGACGCCAGGGAGCGTGCAGGCGAGGGCCGTGTCCCGATCGACGCGCCAACCTTCGAGCCGCGCCTCGGCGGCTCGAACGAGGACGGCGCCCTCGTCGCCGGCGATCGTACGCCCGAGCGCGAGCTCCACGAGCGTGCCGAGGAGGGGCATCCCCGCGTCGGCGAGCGCCGGACGCGCCGCGCGAAGGGCGCGCAGCGTCGCGTCGCGGTCGCCGGAGATCGATGACAGGCACGCGCGCAGAGAGAGCGCGTGTCCTCGCGACCACTGGCTGGGCACTTCGGACATCACGGCGACGCGCCTGTGGGAGAGGGCGATCTCCTCCTTCGCTGCGCCTCGTCTGCGCTTCGCCATGTGGATCGCGGCGCGGACGAGGAACGTCTGCGCCTCGAGGCGGTGCATCAGCGTCGAGAGCATGCGCTCCTTGAGCGGGCGCGCTTGCGGCCGGGACAGCTCCCACGCCGTCCGGCCGTCCCCGCGCGCGAGCGCGAAGTGGATCCGCCCGATGTCGACCCACCACGCCTGCATCTCGAGCTCGCTCGAGCTCACTCGGCGACGGATCTCGTCGAGCTCCTTCGTCGCGTCGTCGCCGATGCCGCGCTCCATCAGCGTCAGCCAGCTGTGATGCCCGGCGAAGAGGAGCCACGCGAAGAGGTGGTTGCGCTCTTCGAACTCCGCGCACGCGGGCTTCACGTGGGTCCTGAGATGCGAAACGTCGCCGAGGACCCACGCCACTGCGCTCCGAAACGCGCGGCTCATCGTCTCCTCGAAGTTGCGTCCGAGCTCGTGCTCCTCGCCAATCGCCAGCGCGCGATCGAACGACGCGGCGCTTCGCTGGATGTCGAGGCCGTAGTAGACGAGCAGGCCTTCGGTCAACGACGTGAGCTGTAAGAGCCCCGGCTCCGAGACGCCCTCGGCCGCGCGTGAAAGACGAAACAGCGCTCGCGGCAGCGCGTCGGGACCACGGGAGGCGACGCTCGGGAATGCGTCGATGAACGTACCGGCGACGCGGGCGTGCGCACTCGCTCCCGGCCGCGCCGCCTCGCGCACCAGGGACGCGCCGAGCGCCGCCGCGCGCATGGGCTTCGCCGAGAGCATGCTCCGGTACGCAGACCAGAGCGCAAGGAAGCGCGCGTCGTCGCTGGCGCGCGTGCCCAGCCGGTCGATCTGCCGTCCGACCCGCGCGCGCACCAACTCGAAGACCTGGCCTGGCGTCGTGGAAGCCACTGAGAGGCCGAGCTGCCGAAGCTCTGCGTCGAGGACGCGCTGCCCGCGCTCGACATGGCCCGACGTGAGGAGTTGCTCGGCGGCTCGGAGCCGCAAGAACAGCCCCTGCGCGCGAGAGGTGCGGGTCGCTGCGGCGAGGAAGCCATCGGCAGCCTCGACCGACATGCCGGCGTGCGCGCTCGCCTCCGCGCACTCGAGGCGGAGTGCCACGTCGGCGTCGCCGGGATCGGTTCGTTCTCGCAGCGAGAGGACCCGTGCGTAGAGCGCTCGCGCCTGAGAATACGCACGCGCGCTCGTGGCCATCCGGGCAGCGCGGAGGAGCTCGCGGGCGGCAGCGTCCAAATGCCCTGCGTGCTCGAAGTGGACACCGGCAGCCTCGGCGTCGTCAGGGTTCGCCGCGAGTAGGGCCTGCGCAATCGAGCGATGGAGAGGCCGGAGCGACTCGGGCGCACTCTCCCGAAGCGAGGTCGCTACGAGGATCTCGCGGATCCGATCGTGGTGCGTGCCGACGGTGTGGACGTCATAGCGGCGCGTGAGCCCGGCCTCGCGGAGCTCGTCGATCGCTTGTGTCTGGACGTCGAGCGCACGCAGCACGACGAGCGCAACGGGGCGCTCTGCGATCGCGAGGATCCGCGCCCCTCGCTGCGCCGCAGGCGACAGCCCGGCGAAGCGCGCAGCGATGATCTCCTGGAGTGACCGATGCGTCCCCGCGCGCTCGCGCTCGCGGACGAGCTCGAGCAAGAAGAGGGGATGTCCGGCAGACTCGCGCGCCACGGCGTCGACGTCCTCTGTCGCTCCGGCGTGACGCGCGAGCTCGCGCGCGTCGTCGTCGCCGAGCGGGCCCAGGCGGAGCTCCGGCGAAGAGCCGGCGAACGCATTGACGAGCGGGCCCGAGGCGTCGGTTCGATGCGCAAGCACGAGGCTCGCGGGCAGCGCACGAGCGCGAAAGATCTCCGCGAGCACGGCGGCGCTGTCCGCGTCACCCCACTGCGCGTCGTCGATCAGGAGCAACCAATGTCGACGATCGTCCCACCGCGCAAGGAGCTCGCCGAGCCCGTTCGCGACGCCGCTGCGCGCGCCGTCCCGCTTGGTCCGCTCGTCGAAGCCGGCGATCGATCGCAGGACCGGGAAGGTCGTCGCGAGGTCGCCGGCGTCTCGCGGCGCGAGCGCGCGCGTGACGCTCGGCGGACGGTGGCGGAGCAGGCGCGCGAGATCGTCGACGATGCCGTCGAGGGCCACGAACGGCACGTGCGCTGACGGATGGCAGCGCGACTGCAACACTCGCATCCCGCGCTGCCGCGCCACCCACGCGAGATGATCCACGAGCGCGGACTTGCCGACGCCCGAATCTCCGATCACTCGAAGGACGTTCATGCCGTCGCCCACCGAGCGCACGGGATCGAGCAGGCGTTCGACCGTGGCTAGCTCCGCGCGCCGGCCGACGAAACGCGACGGCGACGCGGACGTCCTCCGCACCGAAGCGCCTCTCCATCCCTCCATCGCGCTCGTCCGCACGCCAGGATCGCGCTGAAGGAGCGCATCGGCCAGCTCCGCCAGATCCGCGGGAGCATGAGGCGCACGCGAGAGGACCGGTGGAGCATCCACGTCCTGCTTCGCGCGCAGGATCTCCGCGGCGCTTCCCGAGATCGGTAGCTCGCCGGTGAGGATCTCGTAGAGCATGACGCCGACGGCGTACCAGTCGCTCGCCGCGGTCGGCGCGTCGCCGGCCGCGACCTCGGGGGCGACGAAGACAGGGGTGCCCGCGATGTTCGTCCCGCTCGTGTCGCTCGCGACGTACACCAACCCGAAGTCGAGGAGCTTGAGCCTCCCGTCGGGATCGACGATCACATTCGAGGGCTTCACGTCACGGTGGACGAAGCCTTCCTGGTGCAGCCGTCCGAGCGCCTGCACGAGGTCGTCGAGGGCGGCGCGGAGTCGAGCGGAGTCCCGCGCCCACGCGTCGAACGCGACGCCAAAGGCGCGCTCCATCGTGAAATACCAGCACGATCCTCCGTGGAGATCGTAGAGCCGTACGAAGTTCGGGTCATGGAGACGAGACAGCTCGCGGAACTCGCGCTTGAACCGGACGAGCCCTTCGCTCGTGGGCGACTTCAGGACCTTGAGGGCCACGTTCTCGCGCCTCTCGCGGTCGAACGCCTCGTAGACGACGCCGAAGCTGCCTTCGCCGAGCACCTCGCCGACGACGTAGCGCTCGTCGTCGACGATGCGGTGCGCGATCGATCGGTGCGGAGCACGCGCGACCTTGCGGAGGAGCGAGTCGAAGTCGTCGTCGCTCACGAGTCCTCGCCGAGGATCCCCTCGTCCCGGGCGCGCTCGCGCAGCTTGCCCTTGATCGACTGGAAGCGCTTGCGGAGGCGGGCGCTCATCGCCGCCGCGCTCGTCTCGCCGCCGCCGCCGAGGATGATCGCGATCTCGTCCCACGCGAGGTTTCGGTCCACCCGCAGCACGAGCAGCTCGCGCTCCTCCTCCGAGAGCTCCTCGCGCAGACGCGCGAAGACGTCCTTGACCTCGGTGCGGAGCCACGGCGCCGTCCGCGATCGGGCGCGATCGGCGACGTCGACGCTCTCCAGCGGTTGGCGGCGCGCGGGTCGCTCCGCCGCGCGTTTGCGCCCGCGGATGAGCGCGTGCCGGGCGAGGGTGTAGAGCCACGCGCGTACCGAGCACTCCCAGCGGAACTGCGCCAGCCCGCGCCACAGGTCTTCGCACGCCGTACCGAAGGCCTCATCCGCCTCGGACGCATCGCCGGTCGACGTCGTCAGCCAAC
This sequence comes from Labilithrix sp., assembly GCA_019637225.1. Classification (GTDB taxonomy): domain Bacteria; phylum Myxococcota_A; class Polyangia; order Polyangiales; family Polyangiaceae; genus Labilithrix. The sequence continues at coordinate 55,282 of JAHBWC010000012.1, read as the reverse complement.
CGAGGACCTCGGGGCCGTACGTCTCGATCGCCTCCGTCGCCGCGGCGGGGAGATTCCCGGCGTCCCACAGCGCCCGGATCGTGGCTTCCACCAACGCCATCGTACCCACGGTGAGAAGGGCCAGTCGATTTGTGACTCACATTTCGACCGGGCCTTCTCCTTTGCGTGTGCTCCACGCATTCAGCGTCGAGAAGACCTTCAGCACCGTGACGCGGCTCGCCATCCAGGGCGCCAGCACCATGTGGACCCAGCGCACGCCCACGATGAGCCCACCCGCGCGGAGAAGCGGACGATTCTGACTCACATCTCGAACGCGCCTTCTCCTTTGGTCATGACCATCCGAAAAGCACTGGTGACCGGGGCGACCGGGCACATCGGATCGACGCTCTGCCGCGCCTTGTGCGCGCGTGGGGTGGAGGTCGTGGCCGTCGTCCGGCCGACATCGAATCGCCGGGCGCTCGAGGGCGCCGACGTTCGCGTCGTCCAGGGCGACGTACTCGCTCCGGATCTGCTCGAGACGCAAGCCCGAGGCTGCGACGTCGTCTTCCACAACGCCGCGATCTTCGAGATCCACGCCTCCGACCCCGCTCTTCTTCATCGGGTCGCGGTGGAAGGCGCGCAAAACGCGGTCACTGCCGCGGCGCGCGCGGGCGCCCGCACGGTGCTCACCGGCAGCGTCGTCGCCGTTGGCTTCGGCACACGCGCCGGCGAGCTCCTCGACGAGAGCGCCGGAGCACCGTCCCTCACGGTCCCGTACTACCGCGCCAAAGTCGAGGGAGAGCGGGCGGCGGAGCAACGCGCGCAAGAGCTCGAAGCCGACCTCGTGCGCGTGCTGCCAACGCTCGCGATCGGCCCCGGCGATCATCGCGTCACGCCCTCCTCGCGTTTCCTCGTCGACATGCTCCGCGGCAAGGGCGTCACGTTCGAGGGCGGCGTGAACGTGATCGACGTGAGGGACGTCGCGCTCGGCATGATCGCCGCCGCCGAGCGTGGTCGCTCCGGCGCGCGCTACATCCTCGGGGGCGAGAACCTCCTGCTGCGCGACTTCGGCGCGATTGTCAGCCAGCTCACCGGAAGAGCGGTCCCCCACACGATGCTCCCGCGATGGGCGATCTCGTCGATCGCTGCGGGCGTCGAGCTCTTCTCTGCCTTTGCGGGGAAGACGCCGTCCATCACGCGCGCTGCCATCCACGACCTCTACGGGCGCTACGCCTGGTACGACGTCACGCGGGCGCGAACGGAGCTCGGGCTCACGACGCGGCTCACCGTCGAGACCGTGGAAGACGCCGCCCGCTTCTTCCGGGATCACGGCGTCGTGCCCGGATCAACGGCGCGCGCGGAGGCGGCATGATGCTCCACCGAATCGCCATCGCCCCCGCAGCGCTCCTCTACGTCGGCGTCCTGCTCGCCGTGCGTCATCCGCGTGCGGCGAAGATCACGGGGGCGAGCCTGCTCGGTCTCGGCCTCGCCGCCGTTCTCGCGCGTTGCTTCGCCTGACGTCAGACGGCGCCGGAGCCTGCTCCCCTGCGGACAGACACCTGCAATCCGAAGAATCGATCTCGAGTGTCCGCTCCTGAGCGGTGACGCGGTGCACTGAACCCGCGGTCGCGCCGAGGCGCCTTCGGGTCGGCGCGCGCGGCGCGCGGGCCACTCGACGCGAAGACGCCCGCGCGTCCGTCGAGCGGAGGCGCGGGCGTCGGGGCTCGGCCGGAGCCGAGGGCGCGGCTACTGGTTCTTGCGCTGGAACGCGGGGACGTCCCAGTCGGTGTCGAACGCGGGGAAGTTCGAGCCGCGCTCGCGGACCGGGATGCGGCCGCTCGCGGGCGCGACGCGCTGGTCGTGGCCGACCTCGCGGCTCACCGGCGCGGCCTGCTGGACGCGGCGGTTCGAGAACGCCGGCGCGTGGACGTCGTGGCGCATCGACGGCTGGCTCGAGAAGACCGGCTGCGCGTGCTGGCGCGACACGCTCTCCGAGGGCGACCGGAGCATCTGCTGCGGGACCTGCATCGAGGGCACCGTCGCCGGCCCGGCGGTCGGGATCTGGAGGCGCGCGGCGTGGTCGAGGCTCGCCATCCGCTCGGCGACCTCGAAGCCCGTCGCGATGACCGTGACCTTCACGTTCTCGCCGAGCTGCTCGTCGATGCTCGCGCCGAAGATGATGTTCGCGTCCTCGTGCGCCTGCTCCTGGACGAGGCTCGCGGCCTCCTGGATCTCGCGCATCTTGAGGTCGGCGCCGCCGACGATGTTGATGAGCACGCCCGTGGCGCCGTCGACGGAGATGTCGTCGAGGAGCGGCGACGAGACGGCCATCTCGGCGGCGAGGCGCGCGCGGTTCTGGCCCTTGGCGATGCCGGTGCCCATGAGCGCGCGGCCCATGCTGTTCATGACGGTCTTCACGTCGGCGAAGTCGACGTTGACGATGCCGTTCTGCGTGATGAGGTCGCTGATGCCCTTGACGGCCTGGTAGAGCACCTCGTCCGCCTTGCGGAACGCGTCGACGAACGACAGATCGTCCTCGCCGAGCATGAGGAGCTTCTGGTTCGGGATCGTGATGAGCGTGTCGACCGTCTCGGCGAGCTGCTGGAGGCCGAGCTCCGCGCGGCGCGAGCGCTGGCGGCCCTCGAAGAGGAAGGGCTTGGTGACGACTCCGACGGTCAGCGCGCCTTCTTCACGCGCGAGCTGCGCGATGACGGGCGCCGCGCCGGTGCCCGTGCCGCCGCCCATGCCGGCCGTGATGAAGACCATGTCCGCGCCGCTGATGAGCTCCTTGATGCGCGCGTGGTCCTCCATCGCCGCCTTGCGGCCGCGCTCCGGATCCGCGCCGGCGCCGAGGCCGCGCGTGACCGCGTTGCCGATGTTGAGGCGGGTCGGGGCGGCGTTGTTGTTCAGCGCCTGCGCGTCGGTGTTGACGACGATGAACTCCACGCCCTCGAGGCCGAAGTTGATCATCGTGTTGACCGCGTTGCCGCCGGAGCCGCCGCAGCCGATCACCTTGATGCGCGCCTGGTACTCCTGCTGCTCGTCCGCGAACTCGATGGAAAACGTCATGACGCATGCCTCCCGGGGCCGGACTCCCGTGTCGTCGGGGTACCGCCTTGGTTTCGTCGTGCGATCCTCCGGGGCCTCTTCCTCGGGATCGCGCTGAGCACTCGCTTCAGCCCCACGCGTACGTGAAGCGCGTGAACCGGGCTTCGGCGACCGAAGCCATCGTGCTCACGCTTCGACGGTTCGCATGCTTCGTGGGCGAGGGCCAAATAAGTGACACGCGCGCGAACGAAATTTCTTTCGCCGGGGCGCGGGGCCGCGTCGCAAGTCGAGCTGACGAAGGGAGTAAGTGTGAAGAAGCGAAGCCGACTGGACCGTGGCGCGCGCCCTCGCTCCCGACTCGGGAGCGAGCACCGCCTCCACGGCCCGCCGTAAGGTGTCGCGCGAGAATCGTCGATGTAGGTCGATGTGGCCAACTTCGTCTCCACTCCGACGACGGGGATCGCCCGCCTACGATGACGGGACCATGCGGGCCGCGACGAAGCGACGGGGCGTCATCTATCCGGTGAGCGACGACAGGGGTGAGCATGAGCTGCAGCGTCTCATCGCCGAGCTCCTCCGGCCGATGCTGGCGCGCTTCCTCGCCGAGCGCGGCGTCCTCGCGCACGCGGGCGCCGATCAGTTCATCTACTGGGCCCAGGGGAACCCCACGAAGCGCGTCGCGCCGGACATCTACGTGCTTCCGGGGGTCGACCAGGACATCGCGATCCGCTCGTGGAAGACGTGGGAGACGAACATCGTCCCGAGCTTCGTGCTCGAGCTGGCGAGCGACGACATCGACAAGGACTACGAGGACAGCCCAGTCCTCTACGACACGCTCGGCATCGACGAGCTCGTCATCTTCGATCCACACGCGCGGCCAGGCTCGCGGAGCCGTCGCGTGCGCTGGCAAGTCTACCGGCGGATCCGCGGACGCGGGTTCGTGCGCGTCGCGGTTTCTCAGAGCGACCGCGTGCGCTCGAAGGTCCTCCGCGCGTGGCTTCGTGCCGTGGGCGATGGCGACGCGATGCGCGTGCGCCTCGGGATCGGACCGGATGGCGACGAGCTCTACCCGACCGAAGCCGAAGCCGAGCGCGCCGCAAGAGAGCGTGAGCGCGCCGAAGAGCGCGCAGCCGCCGAGCAAGAACGCGCAGCCGCCGACCGAATGCGCGCCGAAGAGCGCGCAGCCGCCCAGCGAGAACGCGCCGCCACGGAGCAGGAGCGCGCGCGACGCGTCGCTGCCGAGGCGGAGGTCGAGCGGCTGCGCGCGCTCCTCGCGAAGAAGAGCGCGAAGCGCGCCGGATCGCGACGGAAGACGCCGAAGACCGCTACGCGCTCGTGACGGCGCGACCGGCGCGGCAACGAACGCGGCGCGCCGTGTGACAGCGCCCGACGGATCGCGACGGCGCGGCGTGCCGGGCCACGTCGGCGAGCTTCAGAAGGCGGCCTTCAGCCACTCCCAGAGCTTCGAGCTCTTCGGCGGCTCGTCGCCCTTCGCCAGGCCGGGCACGTCTTCGCGCTTGCCGGCGGCGGCGCTCGTGAGCCGCATCATCGAGTGCGCCGGAGCGGCGGCGCGGGCGTGCGCGTCGGCGATCGCCTGCGCGCCGTAGCGGACGAGGCCCACGCCGGTGGCGTACTGCGGGCCGTGGACCAGCTGCGTGATCCCGCGAACGCCCGTCGGGAAGCCGATGCGCACCGGCATGCCGAGGATCTCCTCCGCGAGCTCGGTCGTCCCCTCGAGGAGGACGGCGCCGCCCGTCAGCACGACGCCCGCCGAGAGCTGCTCGAGCAGCCCGGTGTCCTCGATGCGCTTGCGGACGACGGCGAAGATCTCCTCGACGCGAGGCTCGATGATGTCGCTGAGCACGCGGCGCGGCGTCCGGCGGGGCTTCTGCCCACCGACACCGGGGACCTCGATCTCCTCGTCGTCCGCGACCATGCGACCGAGCGAGCAGCCGAAGAGGCGCTTCAGCCGATCGGCCTCGGCCATCGGCGTGCGGAGGCCCGCGGCGATGTCGTTCGTGATGTTGTTGCCGCCGACGGGCACGACGCTCGCGTGCGCGATGCCTCCGTCGATGTAGAGCAGGATGTCGGTCGTGCCGCCGCCAATGTCCACGACCGCGGCGCCGATCTCGCGCTCGTCGTCGGAGAGGACCGCCTCGGCGCTCGCGAGCGGCTCGAGGACGACGTCGGCGACCACGAGCCCGCAGCGCTCCGCGCAGCGGATGACGTTCTGCACGCAGCTCGTCGCCGCGGTGATGAGGTTCACCTTCGCGCCGAGGCGGACGCCGCTCATCCCGATGGGGTCGCGGATCCCGTCCTGGATGTCGACGATGTACTCGCGCGGAAGGACGTGGAGAATCTGGCGGTCGGCGTCGACCGGGATCGCGCGGGCCCCCTCGAGGACGCGCTCGACGTCCGCGCGGGCGACCTCGCCGCCGGCGATCGCCGCGACGCCGTCCGACGCCTGCGAACGGATGTGGCTGCCCGCCACCCCGGCGTAGACGGTCCGGATCTCGACGCCGGCCATCGTCTGGGCCGCCTCGATCGCGTCCTTGATCGAGCGCACCGTCCAGTCGATGTTGCTGACGATGCCCTTGCGTAGACCGCGGCAGGGCACCGACCCGACACCGAGGATGGTGATCCCGTCCTCTGCGATCTCGCCGACCACGGCGCAGACCTTGGTGGTCCCGATATCGAGACCGACGACGATCTCCCCTTGCGAAGCCATCGTGCTCACACTTCGACGGTTCTCATGCTTCCGCGAGCTGGGCCAAATAAGTGACGTCGGATCGACGCGAAGGGGCTCCTTCGCCGCCGCCGGGAGCCCATCCGGCGACGGCGAGTCTCGAGAATGGACCGGAGCCGACGCTTCGGTGAAGATGGGGCTGCCATGAGCACCGCGGGCGGCACGGGGATGGGGGGCGAGCGCTGTTCCGCGTGCGGGCGCTCGGCCGCCCACGTGAAACGGCTGTTCGCCGGACGCACGCCGAGCACGGCGTCGGCGGTCATCTGCGACCGGTGCATCCGCGAATGCGAGAACGCGATCGCCGACGCGCCCACGCGCATCCCCGGCGGCGCGCATTCCTGCGCGTTCTGCGCGAAGCTGGAAGACCAGGTGGCGGTGATCGTCGGCGTCGGCGCGAAGAAGATCTGCGACGAGTGCGTCGACGCCTACCGCGCGGCGCTCGGCTGAGGCGCGCGCTCGGACCGCCCGCGGCGAGGCGGATCGCTTCGGTCACGCCCGGCGCGGGCGTCAGGGCGCGATCGAGGCGAAGAAGAGCTTGCGGAGCTCCTCGTGCCCCGTCGTGTTCGGATGGATGCAGTCCGGGGCGTACCAGCTCGTGCCGGCCTTGAGCTTGCCGATTCCGTTGCCCTGAAACTTCGTGCGGATGTCGACGGTGACGATGGCGTCGCCGTACTTCGCGATCGCGTCCGCCCCGGCCTTGTTCCAGTTGTCCCAGAACGTCTTCGTCGGCTGCTTCGGCAGGAGCCTGAGGTACCCGGGGCAGCCGGCCTCCGCGTAGTTCCCCTCTCCGTCGCTCGGGTCGTAGATCGTGGCGTGGAACACGGTGACCTTCACGCCGGCGCCGAAGCGGCCCTCCTGCGTGAGCTCGTCGTAGGCCTTCGTCAGGTTCTCCGCGAACTTCGCCCGCGCGGGCGCGTCGCTGCCGTTCAGGATCTCGTACGCGACCGTCTGCATGTCGTTGCCGCCGATCGTCACCGAGACCGCGACGGGGCCCGGGAGCTCCTTGGGCAGGCCGCTCACCTGTCCGGGTAGCCCGGCGGACACGGCGCCGCTCTTCGAGTTCTTCACGACCTCGACGTCGCCGAGCTTCGCCTTCAGATCGTCGCCGACGAGATCGTAGAAGTACGGACCGGAGCCGCCGCGATCGCTGATCGAGTCGCCGAGGATGACGTACGACTTGAAGGCGCCGCGCGGGCCGACCTGCTCGTCTTCCTTCCCGCCCGCGTCCGCGGCGCCGCTCCCGTCGCCGCCGCTGCTGCCCGCGCCGGAGCCGTCGTCACCGGCGGGCAAGGAGCTCGAGCTGCCGGAGCAGGCGGCGAGGACGACGAGCGACACGAGGGCGAGGGCGCGATGCATGCTCGATGGATTAGCGCTCGAGCTCGACGGCGTCGAGCCTCAAGGCGGCGACGCTGCGCGGCGTGAGGACGACACCCTCGAGAGAGAGGCCTGCGTCCCCGCGTTCGGCGATCCGGCGCGCCCTCAGCGCATGCGCACGACGACGCGATCGGGACGCGCCTCGTCGTCGAGCATGATCGTCTCCGGCTTCGCGCCGCGCCGATCGAGCTCCCCGACGATCCGCACCGCCTGATCCAGCTTGCGCCGGTACGGCCCTGCCCCCATGCGGAGGACGACGCCGCTCTTGCCCACGACGAGGGTCATGTCGCCGTTCGGCTCGACGTGCACCTCCTGGACCGGAGAGCGCTGCGCGAGCGGGGAGCGATCGTAGTCGTAGGCGAGGTCGAGGGCGCGGCGGATCGTGCGCGTGGCGCCCTCGCGGTCCTCCACGAGCGTCTTGAGGAGGAGGCCGGTGACCACGTGGAAATCGATCGGATCGTCGGCGTCGACGCGCTTGATGATCGCGCCGTCGCGCGTGACGAGGTACGTCCCGGAAGGCGTCGCCGGCGCCGATGCGTTCGGCTCCTCGGCGACCGCGACGACGCCCGCGGCCTCGCGCTCGGTGACGCGGATCGAGATGGTCCCCGGCAGCTGGCGCCCCACCTCGGCGCTCTCGATCCACGGATCCGCCGAGAGGCGCGCGCGCGCGCGATCGAGGTCCAGCGAGAAGACGTTCTGGCCCTTCGCGATCCCGGCGATGCTCGCGATGTCTTCCGGCCCGCGGCGCTTGCCGCCCGACGTGATGATCTCGCTCACCGCGAAGCGCGGGCTCGTGCGCACGTAGCGGCGCGCGCCCCAGACGACGCCCCAGCCGATGCCGACGACCAGCGCGAGCCCGACGACCGCGCGGAGCGCACGGACGAGGCGCGAGTCGCCGGCTCGAGGCCGCGGAGTGACCGCGGCCGGCGGCGGCACGTCGCCCGAGACCGGCGGCGGCAAGCTGCCCGAGCTCCGGGCGCGCTTCCGGACGTTCTTCGCCGGCTCGAGGCCGACCGAGCGCGGACCGACGGACGGCGGGCTCACGGGCGGCCTCCTGCCCCGTCGTCGAGCCGGGCGGCGAGCTTCTTCGCGCTCGCGTTGATGTCGCCCGCGCCGAGCGCGATCACGAGATCGCCCGGCAGGACCTCTTCGTACAGCGCGGCCTCGACGTCGTTCTTGTCGGGGACGTAGCGAACGGCGTGGTGACCGTGAGCGCGGATCGCCTCCGCCAGCTCCTTGCCCGTCGCGCCCGCGATCGGCCTCTCGCCCGCCGGGTACACCTCGGTCACGATGACGAGATCGGCCTTGTTGAACGAGCGCGTGAACTCCTCGAAGAGGTCGCGCGTGCGCGTGTAGCGATGGGGCTGGAACGCGACGACGACGCGGCGGTCGAAGCCGCGCTGAGCAGCGTCGAGCGTCGCCTCGATCTCCGCGGGGTGGTGGCCGTAGTCGTCGACGATCATGACGTCGCCCTTCTTTCCGTCCTTCACGAGCACTGGCTGCCCCACGACCGTGAAGCGACGCTGGACCCCGTGGAAGCCGGCGATCGCCTCGCGCACGACGTCGAAGGGGATCTCGAGCTCGTCGGCGACGGCGATGACCGAGAGCGCGTTGAGGATGTTGTGCGCCCCCGGCATGCGCACCGTGAACGAGCCGAGCGACTCGCCGCGCCGGTGGACCTCGAAGTGCGTCTCGAGCCCGGCGAAGGTCGGGTTCTTCGCGCGGTAGTCGGCCTGACGCGAGACGCCGTAGGTGACGTGACGCCGGCCGACCTTCGGGAGGATGGCCTGGACGTGCGGGTGATCGATGCAGAGCACCGCGAGGCCGTAGAACGGGATCTTGTTGGCGAACTCGACGAACGCGTCTTTGACGTTCTCGTGGCTGCCGTAGTGATCGAGGTGCTCGGCGTCGATGTTCGTGATCACGCCGATCGTGGGCGTGAGCTTGAGGAACGAGCCGTCGCTCTCGTCGGCCTCGGCGACGAAGAGGTCGCCCTCGCCGAGGCGGGCGTTCGAGCCAAGGGCGTTGACCTTGCCGCCGACGACCACCGTCGGATCGAGGCCGGCGTGGCGCAGGACGGTCGCGACGAGCGACGTCGTCGTCGTCTTGCCGTGCGAGCCCGCGATGAGCACGCAGTACTTCACGCGCATGAGCTCGGCGAGCATCTCGGCGCGCGGGATGATCGGGATCTCGAGCTCCCGCGCGCGGACGATCTCGGGGTTGTCCTGCTTGATCGCGCTCGAGAACACGACGACGTCGGCGCCCTCGACGTTCTCGGCGCGGTGCCCGACGTCGACCCGTACGCCCATGGTCTCGAGCCGCCGCGTGATGTCGTTCGGCTTCATGTCCGAGCCGGACACGTCGAACTCCATCGTGCGCAGGATCTCGGCTAGGCCGCTCATCCCGATCCCGCCGACGCCGACGAAATGAGCGTGGCGCATCCGACCGCGAAACATCAGGAGACCTCCTTCTTCGCCGTCGTCGCGGCGCGAAAGCGAGCGGAGCTGCCGTTGGTCGCGCCGTTCTTCTCCCCCGCCCCGAGGCCGCCGGGCGGGGCCGGAGGGGCCGCCGATTTCGTCGGCGCGATCCCCGCGAGGTCGAGCAGATCGCGCGCGACGTCCTCGGCGGCGCGGGGCCGTCCGTGCTCGCGCGCGGCGTCGGCCATGCGCGAGCGGCGGGCGTCGTCGCCGAAGAGCCTCGCGATCTCGTCGGCGAGCCGGGCCTCGTCGGCGGACTCCTGGCGGACGCAGACCGCGCCGCCGAGCTCGGCGAGCGAGAGCGCGTTCTTCGCCTGGTGATCGTCGGCGGCGTGCGGGAACGGCACGAAGATGGCCGCGCGCCCGATCGCGGAGATCTCCGCGACGGTCACGGCGCCCGCGCGCGCCACGATCAGGTCGGACGCCGCCATGCGCTCGGCGACGTCGTCGAGGAAGGGAACGACCTCGACGTCGCGGACGCCCCGCTCCGCGTAGGCGGCGCGCACGCTCGCCTCGCGGTCGCGCCCGGCCTGATGCACCACCGAGATCGGCGCAGTCGAGAGCGCGGCGCGGGCGATCGCGCGCGGGAGCACCTCGTTCAACGCCTGCGCTCCCTGGCTTCCGCCGAGCACGAGGAGGCGCCGCGGCCCGCTCGCCGGCGGCGCGTAGGGCCGCGGCTCGAAGCCGGGACGGAGCGGGACGCCGTGGAGGCGCGCCTTGCCTCCGGCGAAGTGCCTCCCCGTCGAGTGCCACGCGAGGTACGCGCGCTTCGCGAACGGAGCGAGCAGCCGATTCGCGAGGCCGAGCGTGCTGTTCGGCTCGAGGATCGCGAGCGGGACACCCTGCGACACGCACGCGAGCGCCGCCGGACCGGCCGCGTACCCGCCGACGCTGAGGACGGCGGCCGGCTTGAGGCGCCGCACGAGCGCGCGCGCCTTCTGCGTCGCCTTCGCCGCGACGAGCGCGCCTCGGATCGCGCGCTGGGGTCCGCCGCCCTTCATCGGCTCGACGTCGAGGAGCTCGAGCGCGTAGCCCTGCTCGGGCACGACGCGCGCCTCGAGCCCGCGCGGCGAGCCCGCGAACACGACGTCGACGTCCGCGAGACGCCCCAGCGCGCGCGCCACCGCGAGGCCGGGGAAGACATGACCGCCCGTTCCGCCGCCGGCGACGAGGATCCAGCGCATCGCTCAGGCGGTCTCCTCGACCGAGGCGGTGTCGCCGAGCCGCGTCGGCTCGCCGAGCGCGCTCGCGACGCTGTCGTCCTCGCGCGCGTCCTCGCCGAAGAGCGGGGCTTCGACGACGGGAGGCGCCCACGTCGCGTCCTCCTCCGGGGCCGGCGCGTCCATGCCCTGGCGCGACACGTTGAGGAGGATGCCGGCTGCGGCCGCGTTCACGAGGAGCGAGGAGCCGCCGAAGCTGAGGAACGGGAGCGTGAGGCCCTTGGTCGGAAAGATCGCGAGCGCGACGCAGAGGTTCACGAGCGCCTGCGCGCCGAACATCGTCGAGATGCCGAAGGCGAGGTAGGAGCCGTAGTCGTCCGGCGCGCGGTAAGCGGCGCGGACACCGCGCGCCACGAGCGCGAGGAAGACGATGCAGAGCGAGAGGATCCCGACGAAGCCGAGCTCCTCGCCGATGATCGCGGCGATGAAGTCGTTGTGGGCCTCGGGCAGGTAGAGCGTCTGGAGCCCCTTGCCGACGCCCGTGCCCCAGGTGCCTCCGGAGCCGAACGCCATGACGGACTGGAACGGCTGATAGGCGAGGTCGGCGCGGTGCTGGTCCATGTTCTGCCACGCCATCCACCGGTCGAGGCGGTACTGCTTCGACATGATGGACACCGCGCCGAACACGCCGCCCAGGATCGACGCTCCGAGGATGTAGCCGACGGGCGCACCCGCGACGAAGAGCATCGTGAACGTGAGCAGGAGGAGCACGACGCTCGAGCCGAAGTCCGGCTGCTTCATGCAGAGGAACATGAAGACGCCGGCGACGAGGAGGTGCGGGAGGAAGCCGACGGTGAACGTCTTGACCTTCTCGGCCTTCTTCGCGAGCGAATACGAGAGCCAGCAGACGAGGGCGAGCTTCGACATCTCGGCCGGCTGGATGTGGACGGGGCCGACCGCGAGCCAGCGCGTCGCGCCGCCGCCGCTGTGGCCGAGGCCGACGACGCACATCAGGAGCAAGATGCCGACGCCGCCGAGCACCGGATACGTGAGCTTGTAGAGGCGGTGGTAGTCGATCGCGCCGACGAGGAAGAAGACGCACAGCGCGACGACCGCATAGGCCGCCTGGCGCTTCAGGAAGAACTGCGGATCGTGCATGTGCAGGGTCGCCTGCACGGCCGACGCGCTGTAGACCATCACGACGCCGAACCCGATGAGCGCGATGACGAGCGCGGCGAGCACGACGTCCACCGGGCGATCCACCGCCGCGCGGTTCGGCTTGGCGTCGAGCGGCAGCGCGAGCTTCTGGACCACCGGCGCCAGACGGCGATTGCGGATCGTCATCATGTCGGGAGCTCCGTCACCGCGCGGACGAACGCGTCGCCGCGGGCCTTGTAGTCACGGAACATGTCGAAGCTCGAGCACGCGGGCGAGAGCAAGACGGCGTCGCCCGGACGAGCGAGCTCGGCGGCGACGGCCACGGCCTCGGCCATGCTGGACGCCGCGCGGACCGGGAGCGCGTCGCCGACGGCGTCGCGGATGAGGTCCTTGGCCTCGCCGATGACCACCACGGCCCGGCCGCGCTCGCGGAGCGCGGCGACGAGCGGCTCGTAGCTCCCGCCCTTGTCGCGCCCGCCGGCGATGAGGACGACCTTTTCCTCGCGGATCCCGCGCACCGCCGTGACGGTCGCGCCGACGTTGGTGCCCTTGGAGTCGTCGTAGAACCGAACGCGACTCCGCTCGCGGACGAACGCCATGCGGTGCGGGAGGCCCGCGAACGTCGTGAGGACCTCGCGGACGACCTCCGGCGCGACACCGAACGGCCGCACCGCCGCGAGCGCCGCGGCGACGTTGAGCGCGTTGTGCCCGCCCTGGAGCGAGAGCGTCGCGCGCGGGTGACTCACCTCGCCGTCGACGATCGCGTCCGCGCCGACGGAGACGTCGCCGCCCTCGCCGAAGGTCACGACGCGCGCCCGGCCGCGCCGCGCCTGAGCGAGGCAGACGTCGTCGTTCGCCGGGACCACCGCGACGTCGTCGGCGGTCTGCCGGACGAAGGCGTTGCCCTTCGCGTCGGCGTAGGCAGCCTCGCTGTCGTAACGATCGAGGTGATCCGGCGAGACGTTGAGCAGGACGCTCACCGCGGGTCGGAACGACTCGACGCGCTCCATCTGGAAGCTCGAGACCTCGAGGACGACGACGTCGAACACCTCGTCGGCGTGCGCCGCGAGCGGCTCGCCGAGGTTTCCGCCGACGAACACGCGCTTGCCGGCGCGCGCGAGCAGCTCGCCGACCAGCGACGTCGTCGTGCTCTTGCCGTTCGTCCCGCCAATCGCGATGACCGGTGCCGGGTGCGCGAGCGCCTGCACCGCGAGCTCGACCTCGCCCCAGACGCGGACGCCGCGGTCGACGGCGGCGGTGAGCTCCGGGAAGGCCGGGACGCCGGGCGAGACGACGACGAGGTCGGCCTCGGAAAGCCGCGCCTCGGCGTGACCGCCGAGCGCGAGCGAGATCCCCTGCCCCTCGAGCGCGCGGACCTCCGCGGAGACCGCCTCAGGCGCCTTCGCGTCGGTGCCAACGACGCGCGCGCCGCGGGCGGCGAGGAGCCGGCACGCCGCGACGCCGCTCGTCCCGAGCCCGACCACGACCACGCGCTTGTCCTTCACGTCGAGCATGCGTCACCGGAGCTTCAGGCTCGCGAGGCTCACGAGCGCGAGCAGGATGGAGACGATCCAGAAGCGGACGATGATCTTCGGCTCTGGCCAGCCCTTCTTTTCGTAGTGGTGATGGATCGGCGCCATCAAGAAGACGCGCTTGCCCGTGAGCTTGAAGCTCACGATCTGCGTGACGACGCTGAGGCCCTCGAGGAAGAAGACGCCGCCCACGATGACCGAGAGGAGCTCGTTCTTGAGGAAGACGGCGCAGGTGCCGAGGCCGCCGCCGAGGGCCAGCGCGCCGACGTCTCCCATGAAGACCTGCGCGGGGTACGTGTTGTACCAGAGGAAGCCAATGCCGGCGCCGACCATGGCCCCGCAGAAGATCGAGAGCTCGCCGGCGCTCGCGATTTGCGGGATGTCGAGGTAGCGCGCGACGACGAAGCGCTGCGCGACGTTCGCGATGCCGAAGGTCGCGCCCGAGAGGTAGGCCCAGATGAGGTACGTGCCGGAGTTGAAGATCACCGGGCCGATCGCGAGGCCGTCGAGGCCGTCGGTGAAGTTCACCGCGTTCGACGTCGCGACGACGCAGAGCACCGCGAAGGCGATGTAGACCCCGAGCGGCAGCTCGACCGGGTGCTTGGCGAACGAGACGAACGGAATGCCGACGCGCGTGCGGATGTCCCACCAGTCGGCCGGCACGTGCTCTTTCGCGTTGAACACGTAGACCATGACCGCGGCGGCGACGAGGAACTGACCGAGCAGCTTGTAGCGCGCCGGCAGTCCCTTCGAGTTCTTCATCCGGATCTTGAGGTAGTCGTCGAGGTAGCCGATGACGCCGTAGCCGGCGGTCACCGCGGTCACCGCGAGGACGAACGTGTTCCGGAGGTCGCACCAGAGGATCGTCGAGCCGAGCACCGCGAGGAGGAGGAGCGCCCCGCCCATCGTCGGCGTCCCGCGCTTCTTGATGTGCGCCTCGGGGATGAGCCCCTCGTCACGAATGACCTGGCCGATCTGCTTCTTCTGCAGCTCGCGGATGAACCACGGCGAGAAGGCGAAGCAGATGAACATGGCCGTCATCGTCGCCATGATCACGCGGAAGGGGACGTACCGGAGGACGTTGAGCCATCCCAACCAGCTCGCGCTGTGGCGCAAGGGATAGAGAAGCTCGTAGATCATCGCGTCCCTGAGGTCGCAGACTCTGAGTAATTCGGCAAAGTTTCCGGCATTTTCGGGCGCGCCCCGGGCGTCTGGAACGCCGGAGCGGCCTCTCCCTATGCCACGATCGTCGGGTGAATCGCGCCGTTTCCTGCGTGAAACGCCGCCCGGCCGAGCTCTCTTGGCCGGATGAGATCACCCCGACTCCGCTATCCTCCGTGAAGATGCTCGTGCGCGGCGCCCCGATCCTCGTGCTCTCGCTCTTCCTCGCCGCAGGCTGCTCGCTCCTCGCGCTGGACGGCGCCGAGTTCAGCGGTGGAGGCCCCGAGCTCGACGGCGGACAGGACGCGGCCGTCGCCTCCGACGCGGATGGGCTCGACGCGGAGGAGGACGACGACCCCGCGGACGACGGCGGCTCCGAGGCCGGAGCGAGCCGCTACGCGACCACGATCGCCGGCGACGAGCCGATCCTCTACTGGCGCCTCGGAGAGCGGAACGGGACGACGGCGAAGGCGGTCGTCGGCGGCGACGGCGCATACGCGATCGCGGGCGTCGCGCTCGGCGCGCCGGGCGCCCTCGCCGGCGATACGGACACGGCCGCGACGTTCACGGATGGCTCCGGCCGGATCACGATCGAGGGCACCGCGGCGTTCGACGACCTCGCTCCCTTCTCCGTCGAGATCTGGGCGAACCCGACGGCGTCGAACACTTCGCTCGGGTTCCTCGTCGACCACACCGACTGGAGCAGCGTCGACCGACCTGGCTGGAACCTCAGGGCGGGCGCCGATGGGGTGGGCTTCGAGCGCTGGGCGAGCCAGACGTCGCGCGGCGCGCTCGGGAGCGCGGCGCTCTCGGTCGGACAGTGGCATCACGTCGTGGGGACGTTCGACGGATCGACGATGCGCCTGTACGTCGACGGATCGCGCGTCGATCAGGGAGCGACGGCGGTGAAGATCCCGACGCGCACGAGCACGCTCGCGGTCGGGCACCAGAGCTGCGCGTGCAGCGCGATCAACTCGTTCCTCGGCGCCGTCGACGAGCTCGCCGTCTACGACAAGGCCCTCACGGAGATGCAGATCTCCGCGCACTACGCCGCCGCGAAGTGAGCCGCTCCGAGCGGCGGCGCGCGCGGCGCCGCGCGCGTGGACGCCCGCCGCGCCGGTCAGCCCTG
This sequence comes from Labilithrix sp., assembly GCA_019637225.1. Classification (GTDB taxonomy): domain Bacteria; phylum Myxococcota_A; class Polyangia; order Polyangiales; family Polyangiaceae; genus Labilithrix. Next base: position 39,518 of record JAHBWC010000012.1, on the reverse strand, counting down.
GCGGCGCTCGAGCTCCGCCACGACGACCTCGGTCCGGGCGGTCCGCGAGCCCTTGACGAGGACGGCGTCGCCCGAGGTGACGCGCTCGCGCGCGACGCCCGCGGCCTCCGCCGTGTCGGCCGCGCGCTCGACCGCGACGTCTCGCGCGGCGGCGCGGTCGAGCGCGCGATCGACGAGGCCGCCGCAGCCGATCGCGAGCGCGACGCCCGCGTCGGCGATCGCGTCGCCGAGCGCGTCATGCTCGGCTTCGGCGAGCGCGCCGAGCTCCTTCATCTCGCCGAGCACGACGACCTTGCGGCGATTTCCTGCGATCTCGGCCAGCGTCGCGAGCGCCGCGCGCATGCTGGCCGGGTTCGCGTTGTACGTGTCGTCGAGCAAGAGGACGTCGCCGGCGAGCGTCCGGACGGCGCCGCGCCCCTCGAGGCGAAGCGAGGCGAGCGCGTGCTCGATGGCGGTGGTCGTGAGGACCTCACGGCTCACGGCCTCCTGCGCCGCGAGCGCCGCGGTGAGGTCGATCGCGGCGGCTTCACCGGCGAGCGGGAGATGGAACGTGATCTCCCGACCGGCGCAGGAAACGACGACCCGCGAGCCGGCGCCGTCCGGCGTTCGGTCGACGAGCCGGTAGTGCGGCCTGCCGGACGAGGGCGCGCTCGGCGGAAGCGACGACGGCCGCGACGGAGGACGCGCGAGCGCCTCGGCCATCCCCTCCTCGGCGAACGAGCCCGGACGCCGCGTCGTGCTCGCGCCACGACCGAAGGTCTCGACGCGCCGGACACGCGCCTCGCGGGCCGCGCGCTGGACGTACTCGTCGTCGGCGTTCACGATCGCGATGCCGCCGGAGCCGAGCGCCCGGTAGACGGCGCCCTTCTCCTTCATCACGCCCTCGCGGCCGCCGACCCCCTCGGCGTGCGCGACGCCGACGTTTACGACGACGGCGACGTCGGGCTTGGCGAAATCGCAGATCGCGTCGAGCTCTCCGGGCAGGCTCATCCCCATCTCGAGGACGCAGAAGCGATGCTCGGGCTCGAGCGCGAAGATCACCGCCGGGACGCCGATGCGGTTGTTGAGGTTGCCCGCCGTGAAGTGCGTCGGCGCGATCTCCGCGAGCAGCGCCGCGGTGAGCTCCTTGGTGGTCGTCTTGCCGGCGCTCCCGGTGATGGCGACGACGCGGCCGTCGACCGACGCCATTCGCCACCTCGTGAGGTGCGCGCGCGCGAGGGCGCCCCACGCGACGAGCGTGTCGTCGACCTCGACGACGCTCGCGCCGGCGGGAGCCTCGAGCTTCGCGCTCTTGTCGACGACGACGACGCGCGCGCCCTTGGCGATGGCCGCGGCGACGAAGGCGTGGCCGTCGTGCGCCTCGCCGCGGAGCGCCACGAAGATGCTCCCGGGCACGACGGCGCGGCTGTCGCTGAATACGCCGGCGGCGGGCTCGTCCACGCCCTCGGCGCGGTGGACGATCGTCCCGCCGGTCGCGAGCGCGACCTCGGAGAGGAGGAAGCGGGCGCGGTTTGAGGGGATCGGCGTCGCCATCGGGTCAGAACACCCAACAGGTTGATGACCGAGTATTTTCACCGAGTTTCGAGCAGCGCAAGGCGCTCCGACGATAACTGCTCTTGCCAATTTGAGGAGGAGCAACGAAGCGATGCGAAGGAAATCGGCGAAAAGACGACCGAATCAACCTGTTCGGTGTTCTAGCCCCTGTTTACCCGACGTCTCTGCTCGAGCGCACCCCTCGCCTCCACACGATCGTCGAAGGCCCGCTTTTCGGCCCCGATGATCTGGTAGTCCTCGTGGCCCTTTCCGGCGATCAGGACGACGTCACCGGGCAGCGCAGACGCGATCGCGGTCTCGATCGCGGCGCGGCGATCGAGCTCGACGAGGTAGCCGCGCGCCCCCGCGGCGACGTCGGCCGCCGAGACGCGGGCCAGGCCGAGCGCGACGCCCTCGACGACCGGCGCGGCGATCGCGGCGGGATCCTCCGTCCGCGGGTTGTCGCTCGTCACGATGGCCACGTCGGCGCGCGCGGAGGCGGCCTCGCCCATCGGGCGTCGCTTCGACGGATCGCGATCGCCGCCGCAGCCGAAGACGCAGACGACGCGCTTTTCGCCCGACGCGCCGCGAACCGCGTCGAGCGCGCGCGCGAGGGCGTCGGGCGTGTGCGCGTAGTCGACGAGCACCACGACGTCGTCGTCCGGGCCGTCGCATCGCTCGAGACGTCCGGGCGCCCCGGCGTCTTCCGCGAGCGCGGCCGCGGCGCGCTCGAGGTCGAGCTCGAGCGCGGAGACGATGCCCATCGTGACGCACAGGTTCTCGACGTTGTGCGCGCCGACGAGGCGCGTCGCGATCTCGACCCTGCCGCCGGGCGCGCCCGGCGCGCGGAGGACGATCCGCATCCCGGCGCCGCTCGACTCGACGCTCTCCGGATAGACGTCCGCGTCGCTCGCCCCCGGCCGCGTCCGGACGCGCAGGACCCTGCACTTCGCGGCCGCGGCGACGGTCGGCCCGAACGGATCGTCGACGTTCACGACGGCGAGCCCCGGCCCCATCTTCGTGAAGAGCTCGAGCTTCGCCGCGGCGTACGCCTCCATCGAGCCGTGGAAGTCGAGGTGGTCCTGCGTCAGGTTGGTGAACGCCGCCACGCGGAAGCGCACGGCGGCCACGCGGCGGAGCACGAGCGCGATCGACGAGACCTCCATCGCCACGTGCGTCGCGCCGCGCTTGCGCATCACCGCGAGGACGCGCGCGAGCTCGTCGGCCTCCGGCGTCGTGTGCGACGTGGCGATCGTCCGGCCGGCGTAGGTGTGGCCGACCGTGCCGACCACGCCCGTGAGGACCGCCCCGTGCGCGCCGTCGAGCGCCGTGCGGACGAGGTGCGTCGTCGTCGTCTTTCCGTTCGTGCCGGTGATGCCGACGACGTCGAGCGAGAACGCCGGGTGCCCGTAGACCGCGGCGGCGGCGTACGCGAGGCCGTCGGCGACGTCGGGCACGCGGAGCACGGGGACGCTCGCCGCGTCGAGCGCGAGGTCGTCCGCCGCGAGGATCGCCGCGGCGCCGCGCGCGACCGCGGCCGCGACGAACGCGCGGCCGTCGTGGGTCTCGCCCTTGCGCACGACGAACAGGTCGCCAGGCGCGACGCGACGCGAGTCGTGCTGGACGCCGTGGATGCGGGCCGACGCGTCGCCTGTGACGGTCGCCTTGGCCGGCAGCTCGCGGGCGAGCTCGGCGAGGGTCAACCCTTCGGGCGAACGCGCCTCCGCGAGGAGCTCGTCCGGCGCCGCGGTCATGACGCCGGCTCGAACACCAGCCGGACGCTCGATCCCTTCGGCACGGCCGAGCCCGCCGGCGGGAGCTGCTTCACGAGCTTGCCGCTGCCCTCGACCACGGGCACGAGCCCGACCGCTCCGACGGCGCGGACGGCGTCGCGCGCGCCCATTCCCGCGGTGTCCGGCACCTTCACGGAGCTCGGGAGCGGCGGCCCGGCGAGCGCGGCCGGACCGACCGGAGCGCCCGGCGCGTCCGGCGACGCGGGCGCGCTCGCAGGCTCGCTGCCTTCGACCTGCGCGGGGTCGCCCGGCTTCTGGATCGCGACGAGGCTGGGGTCGGCGTCGCTGCCCTTCACGTTCTTGATCTTCGGCGCGGCGTTCGAGGGAGGAACGCCGAGGTAGCGGAGGCTCGCCTCGGCGACGCGGCGGAACACCGGTCCCGCCAGATCCCCTCCATAACGGCCGATCATCGGCTCGTCGAGCACGACCGCGATGACGAGGCGCGGCTTGTCGGCCGGGACGAAGCCGACGAACGACGCGGTGTACTTGTCCTCGGAGTACTTGCCGGTCGCCGGATCGACCTTCTGCGCGGTCGCCGTCTTGCCCGCCACGCGGAAGCCCGACATCGCGGCCTCCACGCCGGTGCCGCCGTCCTCGACGACGGCGGTGAGCATCTCGGTCACCGTCTTGGCGACCGTCTGCGGGACGGCCTCGCGGCGGACGCGCGGCGACCACTCCTTGACCACGTTGCCGCGCGAATCGGTGATCTTGCGGACGAGGATCGGCTCCATCACCTTGCCGCCGTTCGCGATCGCCGTCATCGCCGCGGCGAGCTGCACCGTCGTGACGCTGATGCCCTGACCGAACGACGCGTTCGCCGTCTCGACCTCGAACCACGGACGCGCGCGCGGACGGAGGACGCCGGAGGCCTCGCCGGGCAGCGGCAGCCCGGTCGGCTCGCCGAACCCGAAGCGCCGGTACGCGCCGTAGAGGCCGGGCTCGCCGAGCCCGAGGCCGATCTTGAGCGCGCCGATGTTGGAGCTCTTCGCGAGGACCTGCGTCGTCGAGAGCCAGTCGTTCTGGTGCGTGTCGTGGATCGTGACGTTGCCGATCGAGTACGTGCCGTGCTCGCAGAAGATGGTCTCGGTGGGCTTCAGCGATCCGGCCGCGAGCGCGGCGGCGACGGTGAAGACCTTCATGACCGATCCCGGCTCGAACCGGTCGGTGACGGCGCGATCGCGGCGGGCGTCCGGCTCCGCCTCGCCGTAGTCGTTCGGGTTGAAGCCCGGCACCGACACCATCGCCAGGAGATCGCCCGTCGTGGGATCCATGACGATGAGCGAGGCGCCCTTGGTCTCGTACGTACGGAAGGCGACGTCGAGCTCGCGCTCGGCCACGCGCTGGATCGCCTGATCGATCGCCAGCTGGACGTCGTGACCGGCGAGGCTGCTCTCGTCGGTCGTCCCCTCGGAGAAGATGAGGCGGCCGGAGCGATCGCGCAGGCCGCGGACCTCTTCGACGCGGCCGCGGAGCTCTTCGTCGAGCGACAGCTCGAGGCCGTCCTTGCCGAACCCGTCCGGGGCGACGAAGCCGAGCACCGGGCCCGCGAGCTCGCGGCCGGGGTAGTAGCGCCGGCCTTCACCCTCGACGCCGAGGCCCTTCACGACCCCCTTGCCGGGACCGTAGGTGCTGCCGTGCTTCTTCAGATCGCCGAGCTCGCGGATCGCCTGCGCCTCTTCGGCGGTGACGCGGCGCTTCAGCCACACGAAGCGGCGGCGGTTGGCGAGCTTCTGGTGGACGTCCGACGGATCCATCCCGAGCGCACCGGCGATGCGCGTGGAGAAATCGATCAGCGCGGCCGCCTGCGCGTTCTGTCCGTCGATGCCCTTCAGCATCTCGACGACGTCGGCGCTGATGCTCGGGACCTCGACGCTCGCGGCGAGCGCGGCGCCGTTGCGGTCGTAGATCCCGCCGCGCTTCGGCTCGATGTGGAGGCGCCGCTGGCGCTGGTTCTCCGCGGTCTCTTTCCACGACGCGGCGTCCTCGACCTGCACGCGGTAGGCGCTCGAGACGAAGCCGCCGAGCCCGAGCGCCATGATCCCGCACAAGAGCCCCATCCGGACCCGGATCCACTTCGCGCGCGCGGGATCGAGGTTCTTCACGGATCGGCCTTCGCTTGCGGCCCCTCCCCGGGAGCCGCCTTGCTCGCAGGCTGCGCGACGTACGCGCGGATCGGCACGATGCGATCGGGGCCGGGCGGCTCCATCCCGAGGAGCGAGCGGGCCACGATCTCGACGCGCTGCGGGGTCTTGTAGCTCGCGGCCTCGAGCTCGTGGACGCGCTTGACCTCGCGGAGACGCGCCTGCTCCTGGCGCGCCTTGCCGAGCTCGTAGCCGAGCGCGACGGTGCGTCCGCGCATCGCGAGGTGGACCACGAACGCGAGCGCGCAGCCGACGACGGCGAGCGTCCAGTGGATGAGGAACACCCGCGCGCGGCGGAGCGTCATCGGTCCCTCACCTTCCGGTGGATCCCGGACGTCTCCGGAGCCGCGCCCCACGGCGACGCGGCGATGCGCACGATGCGGCGGGCCGAGCGGAGCTTCGCGCTGCGAGCGCGCGGGTTGGCGGCGCCCTCCTCCTCGGTGGCGACGACGGGCTTCTTCGTGAGCGGCTCCCAGACGTCCCGATCGTGCAGGGCGCGCTTGACGAGCCGGTCCTCGAGCGAGTGGAAGCTGAGGATGGCGACGCGCCCGTCGACGCGGATGATCCTCGGGAGCGCGCCGAGGAGCGTCTCGAGCTGGTCGAGCTCGCCGTTCACCGCGATGCGGAGCGCCTGGAACGTGCGCGTCGCGGGATCGACGCCTCCGACGCGCACGGGCCCGACGGCGCGCACGATCGCGCGGCGGAGGTCGAGCGTCGTGACGAGCTGGCCCTCGGCGAGCGCGCGCTTGACGCTTCGGGCGATGCGCCGCGAGCGCTTCTCTTCGCCGTAGTGGAAGATGATGTCCGCGAGCTCGTCGTCGGAGAGTCGATCGACCAGCTCGAGCGCGGTCTCGCCCCCGGACCGATCCATCCGCATGTCGATCGGCCCCTCGCGGCGGAAGCTCATCCCGCGCGCGGCGTCGTCGAGCTGCGGCGAGCTCACGCCCAGGTCCGCGCAGAGGCCGTCGACCTCGGACAGCCCCGCCGCGGCGAGCGCCGAGACGACGTCGCCGAACGGCGTCTTCACGAACGTGACGCGATCGCCGAAGGGCGCGAGGCGCTCCTTCGCCGCCGCGAGCGCGACGTCGTCGCGGTCGAGCGCGATCACCCGCGCCTCCGGATGAGCCTCGAGGATGCCCTCGGTGTGACCGCCGCCACCGACCGTCACGTCGACGTAGACGCCGGCCCCCGGCGCGAGCGCGCTCACCACCGGGGCGCGCATGACGGTCTCGTGAACGAACGCGGTCACGTCGATCTCCTCTCCGGTCTCTTCGCTCCACACCCATTCTGCGGCCGCTTCGGCCGCGAGTCCCGGAAGGGCGAGCTGGGCTTGTCCGCTCATAGGCCGAGCTCCGCCAGGCGGGCGCCGATCTGCGCGCGGTCGTCCTCGGTCGCGTCGAAGTACTTCTTCCACTGCTCGGCGTCCCAGAGCTCGGCGTACTTGCCGCTCCCGGCCCAGAGGACGTCCTTCTTGAGGCCGGCGTAGTCGCGGAGCGTCGGCGGCACGAGGACGCGGCCGGAGTCGTCGACCTCGCACTCGACGGCGCCGGAGACGTAGATGCGCTTCAGCTTCTGAACGGCGCGATCGAACTGAGGCAGCTTCGCGAGCTTGTCCTCGAAGGCGCTCCACTCGGGCGCCGTGTACGCGACCAGACACGGGTCGAGCGCGCTCGTGAGGATGACGCGTCGTTCGCCGATCGACGAGAGCACGTCGCGATAGCGCGCGGGGAGGCTCGTTCGCCCCTTCGCGTCGATCGTGTGCTCGTAGCGACCGCGGAACATCGACGACGCGCCCTCGAACGACGTGGTGCTCTTGGGCGGTCATGCCGTTGCTTGGCACTTCCCGCCACTTCTTCCCACGTACGATCCGCAAGGTATTTGGGAGGCGGTTAGGTGTCAAATATTTATCGGGATGAAAAGCCTCCGAGGCGCGCGAGAATCCGAGGAAATCGCCGGCGGGTGGGGCGCGTGGGCGCGGTACGGCACGCGGGGCCGCGCTCCGGCGGGCGGGGCGTCGTGAGCACACAGGTTTTCCACAGGCTGTCCCGCCCGAGCAACAAATCGGGGGGGCGCGGAGACGCGCCCCAGCGACGGGTCGAGGTACTAGTCGCTCGGCGGCTTCGCGCAGCGGGCGAGCGTGAAGTCGGCGAGGGCGTTCGAGACCGCGGCGCCGTCGTCGGGGTGCGCGCTCCGCCACCGCTCGAGCGCCGCGCGGACGGTCGCCAGACCCGCGCCGTTCTTCTCCTCACAGAGCCGCGCCCGGAGGAGGACGAACGCCGGGCGCGCGCGTGAGGTGCGGGCGTCGCGGTCGCGATCGAGGAGGACGGGCAGGCTCTTCGCCAGGAGATCGTCGCGCTCGCCGCCCTTCGAGAGCGCCGGCCAGAGCTTCGGCGCCATCTCGACGGCGCGCGGGCCCTCGGCGAGGTACGCCGCGAAGACGTCGCGCGGGACGCGGCCGCCGAACTCGGCGACGAAGCGCGTCCACTGGTTGTCGCCGTAGTGGACGTGGAGGTGCTCCCACTGGCGCGCCATCACGAGCAAGGTGAGGCCGCGCCGACCCGGCGCGTCGCGCCACCACCGCGGCGCGGCTCCCTCGAGGGCGCTCTTCACGTCGTCGCGGCGCGCGAGATCGTGAAAGAGCACGCCGACGCCGTGCCGGAAGAGCGCGTCGTCCTTCAGCGACTCGACGAGCGCGAGCGCCGCGGCGCCCTGCCCGTAGCCGAGGTTCAGCAGCGACGTCTCGAGCAGCTTCGCGTCGCGCCGCTGGGCGATCGTGTCGGCGAGGCGGCTCCGGAGGGCGTCGTCTCCGAGCGCGAGCGCGAAAAAGCCGCTGCACCCGTAGCGGATCTCCGTCTCCGCCTCTCCGCGGCGCGTCGTCGGGCAGACGACGCTCTTGTAGAGCTCGCCGCGCGGGCCCGGAGGGAGCTCGACGCGCGCACCGTCCTTCGCCCACCGGTCGTAGATCGACATGCCGAAGGCGAAGCGATCGAAGCTCGGGAAGCCGACCTCCGAGCCGACGCGCTTCTCGAGCGTCGCGCGCTCGAGGAGCAGCGTCTCCTCGTCGTCGAACGACGTGACGCTCCGGGTGAGCCACGCCCCGTACGACTCGACGACACGTCGCTCGACGGCCGAAGCGTCGGTGCGCGCGCCGAGGCCTCCGACGAACGGTGCGGAGTCGAGGAGAAACCGGCGGACCTTGCGCGCGAGCGGCGTGTTCGACGGGACGGCGCCGGACAGGCTGATGATCCGCCCGACATGCTCGGCGCGGAGATCCTCCCGGCGCGAGGAGTCGCCCGCCCTCTTGGCGCGCGCGGCGATCCAGAGGTACCCGGCCCCCGGACGCGTCGTCGTCATGTACGCGAAGTACGGAGCCTGCTCGCGCGGCGCGAGCCTCGTCGGGTCGGCCTCGCCCCAGCGCGCGTCGAGATCGCCGACGTGCGCGTCGTAGACGGCCTGCGTCACGATCCACCGCTCGAGGAGCGGGAAGCGATCGGGCGGCGCGCGGACCACGAGCACCTTGCCCGACTCCTCGAGCGCGCCTTCGCTGTGCTTCGCGACGGCGTCGTAGACGCACACGACGCGCTCGATCCCGCGCGCCTTCGCGAACATCTCCGGGTCCTCCTTCTGGAGGAGCACGAGCTCGCGCGCGATCGTCTCGAAGCTGGCGAGGACCGTCTCCTCGAGCGAAGCCTGAAGCTCGGGGGAGAGCGCCGCGTCGAGCTCGAGGACAATCCCGTGGCCGACGAGGCGAGCGATCTCCTGCGTGACGATCGTGAGCCGGCCGCCGCGCGGATCGAACGGAAGCGGCTCCGACGATCCCTTGAGCACGACGACCACGTCGCGGATCGCGCCGCGCGGAGCCTCGGCCGACTCGGCGCCGTCACGCCCCTCCGCGCTCGGCCCCCCGCAGGCCGCCACGAGACCGGCGAGCGCGAGGATCGTCGCATCGAGCCGCGCTCTCATTTGCGCTCCTGAACTTCCTTCTTCGACGCGAAGGGATCCACGAGGTCCGGTTTCTTCGGCTCACGCGGCTTCGGCGCGGTCTTCGTCGGGCGCTTCACCGCCGGCGGCGCCACGCGCGGCTGCGACGAGCACTTCGTCGGGTCGGTCGCCTCTACGACGTCGGAGAGCCCCGCGCCCGGGTTCGCCGCGAGCTCCGTCGCCGCGAACGTCCGGAGCTCGGCGAGCTCACCCATCGAGCGCTCCTTGCAGACCGCGCGCGCCAGGTTCGCCAGCGTCGTCGAGACGCTCGGCCTGCCGGGCCGGGAGTGGCCTTCGGCGAGGAGCGCCTTCGAGCGCGCGGTGACGAGGCGCATCCTCCCGCCGCCCTTCGCCACGCCGGGCCACGCCGCGGGCAAGAGCTCGAACGCCTCCGCGCCGAGCGCGAGGAAGCCGCCGAGCGCGGCGTCGTCGGCGAGCGTGCCTTGCACGAGGTCGGGCCAGTCGCTGGCGGGATGGTACGAGCCGTCGGCGTGACGCGCGAACCAGAACAGGGCGTGCCCGCGCGCCGCCGGCACCTCGCGCCACAGGCGTCGCGACTCCTCGAGGAGCGCCTCGCTCGGCCGGTAGACCACCTCGCGATGGGCGTCGGCGCCGATCTTCCACAAGGCCGGAGTCGACTCGAATCGCCGGAGGAAGCGGAGGTAGTCCGCCTCGTCGCGCAGCGTGCGGCGCGCGTTGTAGAAGACCGCGGTCCCGAACGCCGTATCGCCGCGCGCGATCGCGGCCTTCACGAGGGAGTCCTCGCGCGGGCGGCTGGCGAGCGCCCAGCGGTAGAAGGTGCCGTCGCACCGACCGGCGCTCGAGAAGCGCGGGCTTCCGCCCTTGTCCTCGACCGACGCCGGGCAGACGATCGTGTCGAAGAGCGGATGAACGTCCCCTGCCCCCTCCTTTGGCGGGCGCCCCGCGGCGATCCACGCGTCGACCGTGTCGAGCGAGAACGCCATCGGATCGAGGCCGGGGAACGCGTAGGTCGCGAAGCGATCTCGCTCGCCGTGGTCCTTCCGGAAGTCGATCACGAACAGGTGCGCCGCGATCTTCGCGCGCTCGTCGAGCGTCATCGCGCCGAGCTCGTCGCGCACCCAGCGCACGTACGCGGACTCTGCCTGGCGGTACGAAGACGCAGACGGCGCGCGCTCCACCTCGGCCGCGTGGTGGTGGTAGGTGCTCCCGAAGTCCGACGCCGCGTTCACGAGCCATGCGCGGACGTCGCGCGCTAGCTCCGCGTCGTTCGCGCGGGTCGCCAGCCCGGACAGCATCACCATGCCACGGACGCGGAGCGCGACGACCGAGCCGACGGTGGCGAAGGGATCGGCGTCGTCCTTCTTCGAGCGGCCTCCGTGCGCGTGGTAGTCGAACCAGCCGCGCCGCTCGCCCTCCGAGAGTCGATCCGGTAGCACCCCCGCGAAGCGCGCCTCGTCGCCGGCGACGAACGCGCGGTAGAGCACGCTGGCGACCTCGTCGCGCTCGAGCGCGCGCCAGCTCGCCTCGGCGCGCACGACGTCCACGGTCTTCGACGCGACGTCGAGCTTCGCTCCGGTGCGCCGGCGCCAGCGGTCTTCGCGCGCCGCCGCCTCGGAAGGCGCGTAGCGCACGACGAGCCTCGCGAAGTGCGCGCGCGCGAAGGCGAGCGCCCGCGCGTCTTCCTTCCGGAGCGCGTCGAGATCGCGCGCGACGTCCTCGACGAGCCGCGCGATCACGTCCTCGGCGCCCTCGTGGGTCTGAGGGAGGAGCGACCCGTCGAGCTCGATCTCGATCGAGTGACCGAGGATCGCCGACAGCTGCTCGTTCGCGCGCTGGATGCGCGCCACCTTGGGATGAAACGGCACGCGCGCCGGCCCCTGCCGGATGACGACGACGAGCGTCCCCGACGGCGCCTCGGGGTTCGCCGACGGCGCGGGCGAAGGGCCACACGCCACGCCGCCGAGGACCACGCCCGACAGCAAGAGCCTCGACAGCGCGCGCCTCACCTCGTCGAGCATACGCGAGGACCGACCGGTGGAAGTCTCTCGATTGCGCCACGCCGCGTCGGCGAGGCCGTTCGTCGCCGCTCCGGACGGCGCGGCGAGAGCTTCGCCCGCCGGCGACTCGCAGCGACCGTCAGGAGCCGGGCTTCACGATCGTCAGCGTCTCGGCGACCTTGCGCATTTCGTCGAGCGCCTTCGCCTGCCGGGTCGCCTTGACGAGGACCGCGGCCTTCTTCGCGCCGTCCGGCGGATCCAGCGGCTCGGACGCGAAGAAGAAGCCGCCCTTCGGCGACGTCTTCCCGCGCCACTCCGTCGGACGCCCGAGCAGCGTTCCGGCGGCCGTCGCGTCGGCGTCTCCGGGCACGCTCGACCCGCCGCCCTCGGCGATCGAGACGCTGATGCTCCCAGCGTAAAGCGAGATCGGACGGAGCTTGTAGATGCGCGCGCCGGTGCCTGCCGGGACCGAGACGTAGTCGGCCGGCACGGTGACCTCGAGCTCGCCCGCCGGCGGCACGTCGGCGACCTTGCGCCGGCCGGCGGACCGCTCGAGCTGGCGCGGGCCGGGCGTGAGGGTCGACGCGATGCGCTCCGCGAGACGCGTGCAGCCGACGAGGTCTCCGCCCGTCGCGTTCCGGACGGTCTCACCGCGCACGTAGAACCCGATCGACTCGAGCGTACCGTCCGGCTGCGCGACGAGGAGCGCGAGCACGAGCGCCGTGTCCTTCCCCGGCGGCGCGTTCGGACGGGGCGGTCGAGCGGCGTAGGCGCGCACCTTCGCGTCCGTGCCGATCTCGACGGGCACCACCTCGAGCGGCTCGTCGCTCGGGAACGTCGCCTTGAGGAACTTCGGCGCCTCGACGTCGAGCGTCGCCGGCTTCGTCGGCGCGTCGGCCTCCGGCTCGTAGAGATCGGGATCGAGCTGGAACGTCTCGCGCGCGACGATGGCGAGCGAGATCTTGCCGTCCTTCTTGGACGAGGCGTCCACGATGACGCGCGACTCCTCCTCGAGCGCCGGCGCGTCCGGCAGCGGCGCGGGCACCTTGGCTCCGGGCGGAGGGCGCAGGCGGAGGCGCCCGGCGAGCAGATCGGTCGGCTCCGCGTCGGCGGCGGGCTTCGCGAGGGCGCCGCACTTGACCGCGCCGGCTTTCCCGATCGCGAGCGGCTTGGCCGGCGCGCGGACGCCAGGCTCGGCGCGACGATCGCGGAGGACATTCGGCGACAGGTCCGCGGGCGCCGCGACCTCCCGCTCGCCGGAGGACGCTGCGGGCGACGTGGCGGGAGGTGTGCGCGCGCCCCCGCACGCGCCGACGACGAGAGCGAGACCGGACAGGACCGAGCGGAGGACCGAAGACGACATCGCGTTGAGAGGATCTACGCCCGGCCGCCGTGTTGTCATCCAGTAGTTCAGGCCAAGCTCGTCCGAGGAAGCGAATCGGCCGAGCTCGCGTACAATGTCGCCGGGAGCCTCGACGCGATGATCGTCCGGATCGGCACGATGTTCATGGGGGAGGTGGACGCCGTCGGCGCCCACAGCGTCCAGACGAAGTTCTTCGTCCTCGGGGTGCCCCTCGTCCCGCTGAGCTCGGTCTTCTTCACCGCCCCCGGACAGGGGATCGAGATCCCGCTGCACGGCAAGAGCGTGCTCGCGGGATACCTGCGTCTCGGGCTCGGTCTGGCCACGCTGCTCCTCGGGATCTTCGCGTTCGTCACGCCGTCCTATCGACGGGGCTTCGACGACTTCGCCGGCGCGATCGTCTGCGGCGTCGCGTTCATCGCGTCGTTCCTCGTGCTCGGGCGCGTGTCCGCCGGGGAGAAGGCGCGACGCGAGATCCTTCGCGCGCGCACCGGCCTCGCGGCCGACCCCGCGATCCTCCCGACGGAGCTCCGGAGCACGCTCGAGGGAGAGCTCCGCGGTCGCCTCGAAGCGCGAGGCGTGCCTCTCCGGCCGGACGCGTGGCTCGCGCTCGCCGCCGGGGGCGACGGGGGCCCGTACCGCCAGCAGGAGGCCCCTGCGATCGACACGGCCACGTGGTGCGACCTCTACGCGTACGCCCGGTACGCGAGCTTGGGCGATCGCGCGTGGCGGGACGCGCTCGAGCCTGTGTGGGCGAAGGTCGCGGGCTGATCGCGGCGCCCTCCGCTGGCCGACGCCATGGCTCGAGGGCCCGGAGAGCGGCGAGCCGGCACAGCTCGAGCGTCTCCGTCGCAGCGAGGGGCGCGAGCGCGCCGAGCGGGGGAATCCGCGACGGTCGCGCTCGCATCGGCGGAACGAAGACCTACGGATGGGTGCATGCCTTCTCGTCCTCCGTCACCCGACGGGGAGCGAGGCCCCGGCGACGATGACGTCGTGCGCCGTGTCCCGCTCGCCATGACCGTTGCCCTCGAAGTGATCGCCGAGCTCCGTGCGCGCGATCGCGAAAACACGAAGCGGATCGCGAGCGAACGAGAGCCGTCGGGGCAGAAGCGAGAACGCTGATACGCGTGCTCGCGCGCTCAGCGCTTGAAACGACCGCGTCCGGCGCTGCTCGCCTTCTTCGGGCTCGCCGGGCTCTTGGCGCTGCCCGCTCCGGCGCTGCGCGCGCGGCCCCGCGTCGCCTTCGTGCTCTTCGGCGCGCCGGCGTACGGATCGTAGAACGCGCTGGCGTCGATCGCGCCGTCCTTGCCGGCGAGCGCCTCCATCTTCTTCAGCTCGTCGCGCATCCTCGCGGCGCGCTCGAAGTCGAGGTTCTCCGCGGCGCTGAACATCTCCGCGCGGAGCGCCTTGATCTGCTCGGCGAGCTCCGCCTCGCGAGAGACGTCGCCTCCACGCGCCGGCTTGCCGTTCTTCGAGACCTTCGGGATCTCGATGTAGTCGGTCGTGCCGGCCGCCGGGTTGATGTTCATGACGGCACGGATGACCGTCGCCGGCACGATGCCGTGCTCGGTGTTGTAGTTCTCCTGCAGCGCGCGGCGCCGGTTCGTCTCCTCGATCGCGCCCTTCATGGCCGGCGTGATCGAGTCGGCGTACATGATGACGCGCCCGTTCACGTTGCGCGCGGCGCGGCCGATGGTCTGGATGAGCGAGCGCGGGCTGCGGAGGAAGCCCTCCTTGTCGGCGTCGAAGATCGCGACGAGCGATACCTCGGGGAGGTCGAGACCCTCGCGCAGGAGGTTGATGCCGACGAGCACGTCGAACTCGCCGAGCCGGAGGTCGCGGAGGATGTCGATGCGCTCGAGGGTGTCGACGTCGGAGTGCAGGTAGCGGATGCGGACGCCGAGCTCGCGGTAGTAGTCGGTGAGGTCCTCGGCCATGCGCTTCGTGAGCGTCGTGCAGAGGACGCGCTCGTTCTTCGCGGCGCGATCGCGGATCTCGACGAGCAGATCGTCGACCTGACCGGAGACCGGGCGCACCTCCGTCACCGGATCCATCAGGCCCGTCGGACGGATGACCTGCTCGATGAACGCGCCCTCCGCCTTCTGCAGCTCGTACTCGCCCGGCGTCGCCGAGACGTAGATGCAGCGGTGGACGTGCTCCTCGAACTCCTCGAACTTCAAGGGGCGGTTGTCGAGCGCGCTCGGGAGACGGAAGCCGTACTCGACCAGCGTCTCCTTGCGTGCGCGGTCGCCGCGGTACATCGCGCCGACCTGCGGCACCGTCTGGTGCGACTCGTCGAGGATGAGGAGGAAGTCCTTGGGGAAGTAGTCGATGAGGGTGGGCGGGGGCTCGCCCGCCTTCCGGTTCGACAGGTGGCGCGAGTAGTTCTCGATGCCGTTGCAGAACCCCATCTGCTCCATCATCTCGATGTCGTAGAGGGTCCGCTGCTCGAGGCGCTGCTTCTCGAGGAAGCGGCCCTCCTTGTCGAAGAAGTCGAGGCGCTCGCGGAGCCCTTCGCGGATCTCGCCGATCGCGCGGCGCATCTGCTCCTGCGGCGTGACGTAGTGCGAGCCGGGGAAGATGGCGTAGCGGTCCAGCGCGCCCTTCACCTTGCCGCGGAGGGGATCCACCTCGCGGATCGCCTCGACGGTGTCGCCGAAGAACTCGATGCGCACCGCCGTCTCGTGCTCGTACGCGGGGAAGACCTCGACGACGTCGCCGCGGACGCGGAAGGTGCCGCGGTGGAAGTCGACGTCGTTTCGCTCGTACTGGATGTCGACCAGCATCCGGAGCAGGTTGTCGCGCCGGAACTCCTCGCCGACCTTCAGGTTGATGAGGAGGCCGTGGTAGCTCTCCGCCGAGCCGATGCCGTAGATGCAGCTGACGCTCGCGACGATGATGACGTCGCGACGCGAGAGCAGCGAGCGCGTCGCCGCGTGACGCATGCGATCGATCTGGTCGTTGATGATCGCGTCCTTGTCGATGTACGTGTCGCTCGCAGGGACGTACGCCTCGGGCTGGTAGTAGTCGTAGTAGCTGACGAAGTACTCGACCGCGTTCTCCGGGAAGAGCTCCTTCATCTCGCCGTAGAGCTGGGCGGCGAGCGTCTTGTTCGGCGCGAGGATGAGCGTCGGCCTGCCGTACTTCTCGATGACGTTCGCGACGGTGAACGTCTTGCCCGAGCCGGTGATGCCGAGGAGGACCTGATGCTTCTCGGCCTGCGCGAGCCCCCGCATGAGCTGCTCGATCGCCGCAGGCTGGTCGCCTTTGGGCTCGAAGGTCGAGGACAACTTGAAGGGAGAAGCGGCCGGCATGGGGTCGTAACGAGCCGGTCAACGTAGCTTCCCTCCCAGCGGAACCGCAAGCAGGAGCGGCCCTATCCGACGAGCCGTCGCGGCCAAAGTTGTCAGGCATCTGTCAGGGTTAAGGGCAGGGTTAGGGGCAGGATCCTGGGCGGGATCAGCGGGCAGGAGGAGCCGCACGATCGCCGCCCCGATCGCGGCCAATCCGCCTCAGGCTCACGCGGAGCCCGTGCGCTAGCATCAACCTCAGAGGCAGGGATGGGGAAACACGGCCAGGCACCCTCGCGCCGCCAGTACGCGGAGGACGCGCCGACGCAGGTCGACGACCTCGTCCCGGCGCCGCCGCGCGTGGGTCCTCCGTCCACCTCCGCGCTCCCGTCCGCCGAGGAGGCGGCCGACACGCGCGAGGCATCCCAGGCCGACGGCTCGTCCCGAGGGCTCACGGGATCGTCGGCGCTCGTGACCGCGCACGAGACGCTCGGCCTGCAAGAGGCCACGCGGACGCGGACCTTCATGTACGTCGCGCTCGGCCTCGCGGTCTGCCAGGCGGGCGCGCTCGCGTTCGTCGGCGGGGACCCCGTCGCCAAGGGCGTCTTCGTCTTCGCGCTCGGCGTCGTCGTCGTCACGGCCGCCTGGCTGCTCATCGCGCTCCGGGGAGGCGGCGCCGCTTACACGGTGCCGCGCGCGCTCGTCGTCGTCTACGCGACCATCTTCGCGGCGTTCAGCGGCATCTATTTCTACGGGGTCTTTTCGCCGGGCCCGGCGATCGTCCCGCTCGGCGTGCAGTTCTACTGCACCGGGCAGAGCGACAAGGCGAGCGTCTCCGTCATCGCGACGTGCGCGATGGCCTACGCGATCCTCGCCGGCCTCGTGATGACCGGTACGATCCCCGACGCCGGGATCATCCGGGCGACGGCCGCGACGCCGGCCGATCGCGTCGTCATGCTCCTCCTCGTCGAGACGATCTTCGCGGCCGTGTACCTCACGGCTCGCGGGACGCGCGCCGCCACGATCCACGCGATCGAGCAGCACGACGTCGTCGTCCGGAGCCTCGCTCAGCGCGACGCGCTCCTCCGCGAGGCGCGGCACGAGCTCGTCCAGGCGATGCGCGTCGGGGGCATCGGCCGCTACTCCGGCGAGGTGGTCGGCACGTTCCGGCTCGGGAGCCTCATCGGTCGCGGCGCGATGGGCGAGGTCTACGAGGGCGTTCGCCTCGACTCGAAGGAGGAGGTCGCGGTCAAGCTGATCCACCCGCAGCTCCTCGTCGAGACGGACATCGTCGAGCGCTTCCTCCGCGAGGCGAAGATCACGAGCTCGCTCTCCGTCCCGAACGTCGTGCGCGTGGTCGACGCCTCGCCGGCCGACGCCCCGATCCCGTACCTGGCGATGGAGCGCCTGCGCGGCCAGGACCTCGCGACGTTCCTGCGCGACAACAAGCGGATGGCGCCGAAGAAGGTCGCGACGATGCTGCGTGAGGTCGCCGCCGGCCTCGACGCGGCGCACGCGGCCGGCATCGTCCATCGCGATCTCAAGCCGCGAAACCTGTTCTGCGCGGAGGCGCGGCGCGGCGCCGAGACGTGGAAGGTGCTCGACTTCGGCGTCTCCAAGCTCGACGCCGGCGACGGCACGCTGACGCACGGTCAGATCATCGGTACGCCGGGCTACATGGCGCCCGAGCAGGCGCGGGGCCGCGAGGTCGGTCCGCGCTCCGACGTCTTCGCGCTCGGCGTCGTCGCGTACCGCGCGCTCACCGGCAGCCCGCCCTTCTCCGCCGAGACGAGCATCGAGATCCTGTCGAAGATCTGCTCCGAGCAGCCCGCGCGCGCGGGCTCGCTCGTGCGCCTGCCCGAGGACGTCGACCTCGTCCTCGCGCTCGCGCTCGCGAAGGATCCACGCGACCGCTTCGCGAGCGCCGGCGACCTCGCGCGCGCCTTCGACGCCGCCATGCGCGGCCGGATCGACCCGCGGCTCGCGGCGCGGGCGCACTCGATCCTCGCCGCGCTTCCCTGGGGCCAGCCCACGCGCCCCGAACGAGACACCGCCGCCGCCTCCGAACGCTGACCCACCCGAGAGAGGGCTCCCTCATGCTGCTCGACCGCGAAACGCTCCCCTACGACATGTTCGACGTCGCCTACTCCGACAAGGAGGCCCGGCGCGCCAGGCGGATGGAGAGCATCTACCACGTGGGTCAGGACCGCATCTGGGACGGCCGCGACGTGCTGAAGGAGCTCATCGAGCGCCACGGCAAGCCCCAGCTCGCCGCGCGGGAGCGTCACGCGCTCGCCCGCATCTTCTCCGTCATCATGTGGGGCGAGCTCGCGGCCTGGAAGATCAGCGCGCAGCTCACGGACGCCATCGTCCCGTTGCCCGGCAAGCTGGCGGCGTCGAGCCAGGTCCACGACGAGGCGCGCCACTTCTACGTGATGCACGACTACCTCGAGGCCCTCGGCGAGCGCCCGCCGCCGCTCGACCGCTGGTCTCGCCGGGTCCTCTCGCTCACGCTCGGGACGAAGAGCCTCGCGAAGAAGCTCCTCGGAATGCAGCTGACGATCGAGACCATCGCGCTCACGATCTTCCAGCGCGTCCGCGAGCTCGAGGTGGAGCCGGTGCTCACGGACCTCTTGCCGTACTACGAGCGCGACGAGGCCCGGCACGTCGGCCTCGGGATCCAGATGCTGCCCGACCTGATCGCCAAGATGTCGTTCGCGGAGAGGCTCGATCTCGCCGCCTTCCACCTCGACCTCTACGGCTCCGCCGTGATGAGCCTGAAGTCGCTCGAGCCCGCGCTCCTCTCGGTGGGCGTGGACCCGCGGAGCCTCCTCGCCATCGGCTTCCGCAAGCAGAGCGACATCGACGCGATGTTGCGCGAGGAGTTCCCCTCATGGCCCGAGGATCCGCCGGAGCAGCGCGCGTTCGCCGGCTTCTGCGAGCTGCTCTTCCCGGCCGCCGGCCCGCACGCGAAGGTCCCGCTCGGCGAGCGCGTACGCGCGGCGGTCGACGTCGCCCGGCGAAAGCGCCCCGGCGTGCTCGAGATCGAAGCCGAGAAGCGGGCCTCACGAAAGACCGACGCGCTCCATCGGGTCGCCGAGGCGAGCTGATCGCCGCGCGGATCCCGGACTGACGTCGGCAGAGCTCCAGATTCGAGCCGGCCGATGCGCAGGCTGCGCAACGCGCTCGCGCACGTCGCGCGAGCGCGCAACCCGCGCATCCCGAGGACGCGTGCCTTTTCGCGGTGTCACGGCGTGGCCCTCGCCTTGCTTTACCGGCTTCCGTGAACCGCAAACGCACCCTTCGCATCCTTGGAACGATCGTCGGCGGCGCCGCCGTCGCCGCTACCGCCTTCTACGCCTACGCTACCATTCGAGCGGACGCCCGCGCCGAGCGACGCTACGACGTCCCCGTCGCGCCGCTCACGATCTCGGGCAGCCCCGAGGCGCTCGCGCGCGGCGAGCATCTCGTACGCGCGCTCGCGAAGTGCACCGATTGCCACGGCGACGACCTCGGCGGCAAGACGATGGTGGACGACGGCATGGTCGGCACGCTCGCCGGCCCGAACATCACCCGCGGAGGCGTCGGCGCCGACCTGACGACCGACGACTGGGTTCGCGCGATCGCCCACGGCGTCGGCCGCGACGGGCGCCCGCTCGCAGCGATGCCGGCGAAGGACTACAGTGCCCTCGGAGAGAGCGACGTCGCGGACATCATCGCGTACGTGCGCTCCGCGCCTCCGGTGGAGCGCACGACGCCGCCGGTGCGCGTCGGTCCGGCCCTCCGGATCATGATGACGGCGGGCAGCTTCGAGCTCTACGCCGCGGAGTCCGTCGACCATGCGCGGCCGATGGCGTCGAGCCCGCGGCCGGAGGCGAACGCCGTCTACGGCGAGTACCTCGCCCGAACCGGCGGATGCTTCGGCTGTCACGGCCCGAACCTGCGTGGCGGTGCGGTCCCGGGGATGCCGCCGGGCACACCCAAGGCCACGGACATCAGCCCCAGCGGCGTGATGGCGACGTGGACGAAGCAGGACTTCGCGAACGCTCTCCGCCTCGGACGCCGTCCAGACGGCTCGGCGCTGAAGGATCCGATGCCCTGGCAAGCGACCGCACGGATGACCGACACCGAGGTGGAGGCCCTCTATCTCTACCTGAAGCTGCCAGCGACGAACCGCGCGGTGCTCTCGGCGCTTTGAGGCGGGGAGGACACGTCGGCAGCCCCCGGCGTCCGAGCAGGAGGGCGACTCGACCCTGTCGGCGGCGTTGCGCTCACCGCTCGTGCCGCATCTCGTCCTCGAGCGACGCCGGGTAGAGGCGCGGGAAGTAGTACGGAACGACGTGCGAGGGGAAACCAAGACGGACAGGTCCCTTGGGCGAGTCCGACTTGAGTAGTCCTCGATCGACGAGCGCTGCGACGACGGCTCGCGCCGACCGCTCGGCTGAACCGGTGATCCTCGGAGCTTCACCGCGGGGAACCTCGCCTCTCAAGAGGACGTCGCGGAGGAGATACGCCGCCTGCTTCGGCAGCTCTCGTCGCGCGCTCGCGAGCTCGGCGTACCCGAGCACGCGCTCCTCGAGGCGCTCGAGGTCGAGCAGCTCACGCATGTACCGGATCTGGTCGAGGCAGGTCTCCATGAAGAAGCTGCAGAACTCCGCGAGGCCCGCGTCGGTCAGGTTCCCGCACCCATCGAGGTCTCCACGACGGGGTTCGTCTGCGGCTTGCAGAAAGCGAAAGTACTCGTCGCGCTTCCGCGCGAGCCCGCGCGAGGCGGCCCACAGCCCGTGCCCGTCGAGGCGGATACGCTTCAGGTAGGCGTGGGTGAAGAGCCGAGTGACTCGACCGTTCCCATCGAGGAACGGGTGGATCCAGGCGAGCCGATGATGCGACGCCGCGACCGAGATGATCTGTTTCATCGGCGACATCTGGCGCGCGCCGTAGGCGTCGTGAAAGCGAGAGAGAAACGCGCCGACGTGCTCGTGCAGTGGGGCCAAGTGGCGCCCGACCTTCACGTTGGACGTGCGCAGCTGCCCCGGCACGACGCGAGCCTCGACGCCCTCGTGCTGCACGAGGCGAAGCTCTTCGGGCATCTCCTCGTAGAACTGCTCGTGAAGCCAACACAGCAGCGCTGGAGCGCAGAGGTCGAGCTCGGGGTCGGCCGCGAGGCGAGCCTCGAGCTTGCGTTGGACCTCGATATGGGCGCGGCTCTCGAGCTGTCGGATCCGCTTCGCCGGCTCCTTGGAGTAGTCACCGCGGAGCGCGCGTTCGATGTCGATGGGCCGTGTTCCGTGCCCTTCGATGAGGTTCGAGTAGTAGCTGTTGATCACCCGGAGCAGCTCGACGACTTCGACCCGCGCTCTCGGGGTCAACGTCGAGCCAAGCGCAGCCGATCCACGGATGAGGTCCACGGCCGAGGCTTCGAGCTCGTTCGAGAGACGACTCGGGAGCATCGGTTCCATCTGGGCCGGGGCGCTGTACATTGCCGATCCTGAGCCGATTCATAGTAGCTCATAATTAGCTAATAATACGACTTAACTGCGGTCTACCGACGCAGAACGGCTCGAGATCTTGCCGATCTTGGGGAGGATCCTGCCCGACGCGCCGCGCGGGCGCGTGTGTATGGCGGCTCAGGCGCTGACGAGCGCGGACGAGCCGCCGAAGACGACGGCGTCGAGGAGGAGCTCGTCCTCGACGAGCGCGAGCGCCGGATGCTCACGCGCGACGCGGATCGTGCCGCCCGCGTCGGAGAAGCCGCACGCGATCGCGCCCTCGAGCGATCCCTCCCGCCAGAGCTGCTCGGCGGGCGTCCCCGACGGCGGCGCGAACGTCACGCGCGTGCCGGTGCGTAGCCGCGCGAGCGTCTCGAGCGCTCGCAGATCCGCGATCGGGTCGGTGATGACGTGGCTGTCGATGCCGGTGCAGAGCCGCGCGCCGGAGGCGCGGAGCGCGACGAGGTCCGGCAGGCCGTCGCCGAGGTCCGCCTCGGTCGTCGCGCACACGCAGGCGAACGCGCGCGCCTCGCCGAGGAGCGCGGCCTCGTGCGGGAGCAGGTGCGTCGCGTGAACGGCCACGAAGCGCGGCGACAGCACGCCGAGATCGGCGAGGAGCTCGATCGGCCGCTTGCCGGTCTCCGCGAGGCACTCGTCGATCTCGCGGGGCTGCTCCGCGACGTGCATGTGGAACGGGAGCGACGCGGCGTCGGCGTAGGCCGCGAGCTCGCCGATCCATGCCGGCGGAACGGCGCGCACCGAGTGCGGAGCCACGCCGACGACGACGTCGGGATCGCCCGCGTACCGGGCGCGGAGCGTGTCGACGTCGCGGAGCACCGCGTCGACGTCGGGGTCGCAGAACCGCTTCTGTCCAGGCTCGGCCTCACGCCCCGGCCCGGCGCGGTGATACGCGACGCGGAGCAGCGCGATGCGCAGACCCTCGGCCTTCGCCGCGCGGACGACGGCGTCGCTCATCACGGTGCGATCGTCGTAAGGCGTGCCGTCGGGCTGGTGCTGGATGTAGTGGAACTCGCCCACCGTGCGGACACCGGCGCGCCGGAGCTCGCGGAAGGCGACCCGGCTGATCTCCTCGATCGAGACGGGATCGAGCGCGAGCGCCGCGCGGTACATCGCGCCTCGCCACGACCAGAAGTCCTCTCGCCCTCTGCTCGCGCCTCCGGCGTGTCGCTGAGCGGCGCCGCGCATGCCGCGCTGGAACGCGTGCGAGTGCGCCGTGGCGAGCGCGGGGAGCTCGAGCCAGCGGCCGTCGTTCGAGAGCGAGCGCATGACGAGCTACTGCCGCATCGTCTCCGCGTTGGCCTTCGTCACGAAGAAGTGGCGCGGCCAGTGGCGGTAGAAGCTCCCGCGGAGGATCGGCGCGCCGTCGTTCGGGTCGACGTCTTCGCCGAACTGCCCCGAGACGCGCACGAGCGAGCCCGCGCCGACCGAGTGCTCGCCGACGTCGTCGTCGGGGCGGAGCGGCGCGAGCGCGTGCACGACGCCGAAGTCGCGATCGCTCACGGTGACGCGGCACGTGTCCTCGTCGTTCGCGTTCGAGCAGAGGTTGCGCGGCTCGAGGCGGCGCACGCTGAGCGTGAGGTACGCGGCGCCTCCGGGGCCGGGCGAGCGGCCGGTGACGACGCCGAACAGGACCGTCTGCGACTTGCGCCAGCTCTCGGGCTCGCGCTGGTACATGACGGGATCGTACTCGCGCGCTCCCTTGGTCGCGCTCTCCTCGTCGGACGTCGAGACGTAGTTGGGCGCGTAGCCGTACGGCCCAGCGCCGCGGCACGCGGCAAGCCCGAGCACGACGGTCACGGCAAACGCGGATGCGAGTCGAGACATGCGGCGGGTTCTACGCCAAGTCGCGTGCGGAGCAAAGCGCTCGAGGCCGGCGGTCGCACCGCTCGCCCGGCACGCACCCGGCGGCCGGATGGTAGGGTCTCGGCATGCGCGTCGCCGTCGCCTCCGACCACGCAGGGCTCCCGCTGAAGGCACCGATCCTCGCGTGGCTCGCCGAGCACGGTCACGAAGGCGTCGACATGGGCGTCGCGAGCCCCGACCCCGTCGACTACCCCGACGTCATCGCTCCCGCCGCGCGCGCCGTCGCCACGGGCACTTGCGAGCTCGCCGTCGTCCTCGGCGGGAGCGGGACGGGGGAGCAAATCGTCGCGAACAAGGTCCGCGGGATCCGCTGCGTGCAGGCCACCGATCCGGTGACGGCGCGGCTGGGACGAGAGCACAACGACGCGAACGTCCTCGCGATGGGCGCGCGGATCGTCGGCGTCGCCGTCGCGCTCGGCTGCGTGGAGGCCTTCCTCGCCGGCGAGTTCCAGGGCGGCCGGCACACGCGACGCGTGGAGAAGATCGCGCTGCTCGAACGTGTCGACTCCGGCGGCCCCCCTAGGAGCCCGTAGGGCATAGATGACGCTGCCGGGGCGGAGCCCCGACCCCGCCCGCGCCCGCGCCCGCGACCCCGACCCCGCCCGCGACCCCGACCCCGCCCGCGACCCCGAAGGGCCGCGGGCGAGAGAAAGGGCTCAGCGAATGAGGCCTGTGAGGAGGGCGACGACTCGATTGCCGATGACGACGCACCGCTCTGCGGCCTCGTGGGTGGTGTCGCCGGCGTGAGCCGCGATCTCCACCGCGGCGACCGCCTCGACGGCTTCGCCGCGCGCGATGGCGAAGACGCGGGCCTTGTCGGCGCGGGTGACGCGACCCGCGCCCTCGGCGCAGTTGAGGCAGGTGCCCTTGGCGGCGCGCACGGCCTCATCGCGCAGCTTGGTGTCTCGGATGTTGGCTGCTTTGACGGCGAGCAGAAGCTCGACGGCGACGCCGTAGGCGACGAGCTTGTGGTGCGGGAGGAGCGGAGCACGAGGCTTGGTTTGGTCGGTCATGCCCCCAGTCGCGCAGGAGCCGTGACAGCGCGATCGCGATCACGCTCCGGCTTTGCCTGCACGATGCAGGCGCTGGCGCGGCTCGTGCGCGCTCTCGCATGACCGACCAAACCAAGCCTCGCGCGGGCTGACGGACCACCCCCGTTCCGTGCTTCGTCTTTCGTGGTCTGAGACTCCTCCAGGATCGACGCGACGACGGATTTCTGATCTCGTTGTGTCAACTCATCGTGGCGCATGCCGTGACGAACCAGGCGCCCGACAGCGAGCACCTGCGACCGATGCTCGGCGCTGTGAGACGCAGGCAGACGAGCTCCCCGGTGAACTCTTGGCCGACTCTGGCTACTTCTCCAAGGCCAACGCGGAGTATTGCGACGCGCGCAACGTCAACGCGTTCATCGCGGTTGGCCGGAAGAACATGCCGCCGAGCAGGCGGGGACCAACCTATGAAACCTGGCGTGCGATGCACGCCAAGCTCATGGCGCCGTACGGACGAGAGGCGTACGCGCGCAGAAAGAGCATCGCGGAGCCACCCTTCGGACAGATCAAGGAAGCGCGACGCTTCCGTCGCTTCTCGTTACGCGGCCTCTCCAAAGTGCGCGACGACTGGGCCATCGTCTGCCTCGGTCACAACCTCCTGAAGCTCTATCGAGCTCTCTTCTCCGAACACGCCTTCGCAACGGCGTGATCCGGCGACGGACGCGCCATTTCACCGCCTCGGCCACCACGGGCGGCTTCGGGGTCGAGGTCGCGGGTCGGGGTCGGGGTCGGGGTCGGGGTCGGGGTCGGGGTCGAGGTCGGGGTCGGGTCGGGCCGGGGTCGCCGGTCGCCGGCGAACGCCCTACGGGCTCCTGGTGCGCTCACGCGATCTCGCCGCGCGGGCGTGTGACCGCGCGAACGACCGTCTCCGCCGCCACCAGCGCGAGGAGGCCGAGCGCGATCGCCCACGACACGTCGACGACGGAGACGCCTCCGCCGAGCGACGACGACGTCGTGGCGGAGACGACCGCGCGCGGGCGGAGGTCGATCTCGCGCTGCACCGGCGCCGCCACGCGGAGCTCCTGAACGCCGTCGACGGTGAGCCGATACGGGCCGATGAGCGTCGGCACGATCCGGAGCGCGCCGTCGTCACGCACCGAGGCGAGGCGGCCCATGGGCCCGTTCGCGTCGACCTGAGCGGCCCCCGCGAACGCCCAGGGCACGCCGACGTCTCCGCGGAGCGGCGCCGAGCGCTCCTTCGCGTCGGCGACGATCGCGTCGAGGAGCGAGAGAAAGCCCGGCCGGAGAGGCATGTCCGAGACGTCGACCGAGAACGGCAACGTCGTGAGCCAGACCTCGCCGCGTCCGCGCGGCCGCCGGAGGACGAGCGGAGCGCCGTCCGACCACTTGAGGACCGGCTCGAAGGCCGCAGCGTCGTCGGGCGCGAGCGTGACGCGTCCCTTGGCGCCGAGATCGGCCAAGCTCGCCGCGCCTTCGCCGAGCGCCGGCGCGCCGCTCGCCGGATCGACACTCTGCGCCGGCGTCGGAGCGAAGCTCGCCGCGTGCGCGAGGAACGGCTCGAACGTCGCCCCGAGCGGCGCGGCCGCCGCGCGACGACCGAGGGCGAGCACGAGGACGCCCCCGCGATCGACGAAGGCCGTGAGCGCGTGCCGCTGCTCGGGCGTGAAGCCGGGGGGATCGTCGACGAGCATCGCGGCGAACGCGGCGGTGTCCTCACGCCGGTCGGGCGCCTGCGGGAGCGGCCGAACGGCCATGTCCACGTGGAGCGCCGCGAGGGCCTGCTCGACGACCGGCGCGCCGCCCGTCGAGACGGCGTCGTCGACCCGATCGCCGACGACGGCGATCGCCGCGGGCCCCGACTCGACGACGACGAGCGCGCGATCGTCCGAGGCCACCGCGTCGGCGCCGGTGAGGACGGCGAAGAGCTCGCGGCTCTCGTCCCCCGCGAGCGGGAGCATCACCTCTCCGAGCGCCGTCTGCGGCAGCGGCGCGGTCTGGAGGACCTTGTCGCCGTCCTTGATCTGCACGTCGCGGCCGGCAGCCGCTTGCGGGAGCGAGCACGCGAAGCGGACGCGCGCTCGTCCGCCCGCGCGATCCGCGGAGAGGATCCCGCAGTCCGACGCGGCCTCTGCCTTCGCCAGCTCCGGCATCGCGACCCAGACCGGCACGGTCGTGTCGCTCCCCGCCCCGAGCGCCGGCGCGTCGGCGTTTCCGTCCGCGAGATCCGACAGGACGATGACCCGCCGATCGATCTGCGGCAGCTGTCCGACGAGCGTGCGCGCGATCGCGAGGGCGCCGTCGAGGTCCGTCGCGCGATCGCTCTCTCCGACGCTCTCGAGCGTGGCGCGCGCGGCGCCGATGTCGGTGGTCGCCGCGAGGCCGACGCGCGCCGGCGCCCCGGCGAGGACGATCGCGGCCGCGTCGCCCTCGCGGAGCGAGGCGAGGATCTCCTCCGCGCCCTTCTTCGCGCGCGCGAAGCGGCTCTCGGCGTGATCGTCCTTGGCGCGCATGCTCATCGAGTCGTCGATCACGATCGCGACCGCGACCGATGCGCCGCCGCGCGAGAGTGCGAGGCGCGAGCAGCGGACGAGCGGCGAGGCGCCGAGGAGCGCGAGCGCGACGACCGAAGCGGCGCGGATCGCGAAGAGCGAGCGGTCCTCGAGGCGCGCGCGGCGCCGTGCTTTCGGCGGCGCCTCGGGGACGAGGCGCGCCGGCGCGAAGGGCACCTCGTCCGCGCGCTGCCGCCGCAGCCGATGCGCGAGGTACGGCGCGGCGACGAGCACGACCACGCCGAGCGCGAGGATCGTGAGGAAGCTCACAGCGCCGCCTCGACGATCGCGCGCACCGCCGCGACCGGGTCGCGGTCCGTCGTCATCGTCAGGAACTTCGCGCCGCGCCCGACGAGCGCCTGGCGCCAGGCGTCCTGCTCCGCCGCCAGCGCGGCGAGGTAGCGATCGCGCGCGGCCTCGTCGGTCTCGACGGTGATCCCGCCCTCGAGCGACCTGAGCCGCACGGTCTCCTTGAACGGGAAGTCGGCCTCGTCGGGATCGAGCGTCTGCACGACGACGACGACGCAGCCGCGCGTGCAGATCGCCCCGATGCGCGCCGCCGCCGTGGGGTGGAGGTCGAGCAGATCGCTCAGGACGACGACGACGGAGCCGCGACGTGCCGAGCGCGCGATCGCGCCGAGCGCGTCGTCGAGCATCGCGACGCTCGAGCCCGCCTCCCCCTCCGCCGACTGCGACTCCAGCGCGTCGACCACGCGCTCGAAGACCTCGCGGCCGCCACGCACGGGGACCGGACGCGCGTCCTTCGAGCCACCGATGAACGACATGCCCAGCGGATCGCCGCTCTTGATCGCGACGCGCGCGAGCGCCGCCGCGACGAGCGCCGCCCACGCGAGCTTGGCTCCGGGCGCGCGCGAGCCGCGATACCCCATCGACGCGGACGCATCGACGACGAGGCGAAGCGCGCGATCGGTCTCGGTCTCGAACTGGCGAACGAGGAGGTGATCGTGGCGAAGGAGCGAGCGGACGTCGAGGTGACGCAGGTCGTCGCCCGGCGTGTAGGCGCGATGGCCGCCGAACTCGACGCCCGCGCCCTTACGCGCGCTCCGGTGCGCGCCGGCGTAGACGCCCTCGGCCACCATGCGCGCGCGGATGCGCAGCGGGGCGAGGCTGCCCCAGTCGATCGCCCGGCGCACGTCCTTGACGGGACGCCTTGCGTCGACGCGCGTGCTCTCGGATCGAGCGCTCACGACGTTGCCGCGATCATGCCGCGATCAGGGAAGCCCGACCTCGGGCACCGGGCCGCCGACCTGCGCGCGCCCGCCGCCGAGCAGCTCGCGGGCGAAGCTGAACTCGACGAGGTCGAGGCCGGGGGAGCTGATGACTTGCTTCAGGCCCTCGTCCGCGCCCTTCGTGTCGCCGGAGACCTTGCGGTCGATGGCGGCGTAGAACATCGCCTCGGTCTTCTGCGTGGGCGTCTGCGCGCTGGCGACGAGGTCCGCCGCCTTGAGCTTGCCCGCGCCGAAGGCGGCGATCTTGCCGATCCACCGCGGGTCGTCGGACGCGCCGAGGAGGATGCGCTCGGCGGTGGGGTCCTTGGCGTCCCGCTGCTGCCGCTCGAGGAGGCGCACCCAGAGCGCGTCGTAGACGATGTCGTCGCGCCCGAGCTCGGCGACCTGACCGCGGGCGAGGCCTTCGCGAGCGGCCGCGAGGTCACCGCGCACGAACGCGCGCCCGACGATCTGGCCGATCGTCGCGGCCGCCTGACGCTTGTCGCGGGGCGCCGCCTCGAGCGCGCGCTCGAGGGCCTTCTCGGCGCTCTTCGCGGCGCCGAAACGATCGAGCACGCGCGAGATGAGCCGCTCGACGCGGGCGCGTTCGTCCGACTCCGTCGCCGCGCGCGCCTTCGCGAGGTCCTTGAGCGCGTCGGCGAGAGGCTTCCGCGCCGCGTTCGTGTCGCCCTGCTCGCGGGTGATGTCGCTCGTGACGAGGAGCACCTCGGCGCGGAGCGCCGGGTCCTTCGCGACGTCGTCCGCGACGAGCGCGTTGCCGAGGCGCTCGAGCGCTTCACGCGTCCGGCCGGCGTGCCAGTCGATCCGCGCGAGGTTCAAGAGGACGGCGCCCGAGCGCTCGCGCTCCATCGCCGCGTCGAGGAGCTTCTTCGCGTCCTCGAGGTGTCCTTCGCGGATCTCGATCTCGCCCATCAGCGCGTAGAGCCGCGCGGGGCTCGGCTGGACCTTGCCCTTCAGCGCGTCGGCTGCGCCGAGCAGCGGCTCGGCCGCCTTGAACGCACGCCGCGCGGCGGCGCCCTCTTCGGCGTCGAGCGCGCGGCCCATCGCCTGCATCGTGACCGCGAGCCCGAGCCCGATGATGCGCGGATCCTTCTGCGCCTTAACCGCGTCGTAGAGCACCGCCGGCGCGGCGTCGCCCATCCCGAGGTCCACGAGCGTCGTCGCGACGTACGCCGCCGGCTCCGGCGACGTGGCGTCGAGGCGATAGGCCTCGCAGGCGGAGACGAACGAGGCGACGCGCAACAGATCGGTGTCGCGACCGAAGTCCTCCTCGTCGCCGCGCGGCTGGCCGCGCTGAGGCCCCGGCCGCAGCATGCGCGCGAGGTCGAGCCAGCGGTCGGAGTCCGGCCGCTCGACGACCGCCTTGAGCGCGCCCATCAGCTCGGGCCGCGTCATCTGCGGGTCCTTGAGGTTGGCCTTCTCGAGCGCGGCGAGCGCGCCGTGAGCGTCGCCGCTCCGGAGGTAGATCGCGACGAGGACCGTCGTGCCGGTCTCGAGCGCGCGGACGGCCTCGAGGCCCTCCTCGCGCGAGATCTGCGTGCCGCGCGTGCGGCGGGCCGTCTTGACCTGGACCGCCTTGTCGATGAAGTCGAGCGTCTTGGCGACCGCGTCGTCGCGCGCCTCGACGCTCGGCTCGAGGAGCAGGCGCGTCACCGCCGCCGCCTCGAGCGCGCCCGCGGTCTGCATCACGCCGTTGCCGCCCGTGTCGCGGGTCCACGCCGCGATCGCGTCGAGGTGAGCCTTGATGTCGGCCTTGTCCTTGGCCGGTGCGACGCGCATGAGCATCTCGTACGAGGCGCGTGCGCGGCCTTCGTCGCCCCGCTTCGCGAACTCGTCGGACGCGCTCTTCAGCGCGTCGTACCCGTTCGGACCGAGCATCTCGGTCGTGAGCTCCCCGGCGCGCACGAGGTACATCGCTCCGGCGAACGACGAGACCGCGTTCTCCCGATCCTTCGCCTTGAAGCGGCTCGACGCGCGCGTCATCTGGCGCGCGACGACGCCGGCGAGGCGCTGCTGGCGCTCCTTGCTCTGCGGCTCGCTCGCGAGCAGATCGCGGACGGCGCTCGGGAACTGGTCGTCGTCGACGGCCACGTCCGCGCGCGTGACGCGCTCGGCGTGGTGAGCCGGATGCCCGTAGCGGCCGCGGCCGGGACCGCACGCGGCGGCGGCCAGCGAGAGCGCGAGGAGAACAGGGATGGCTAGCCGCATGATGGGTAGAGACGAGAGGGTCCTCCAACATAACCTGGGCAGCGGGTGACCGGCTACCGCCCCAGAGGGCAGAGCCGCACGAAAGCGTCGGGAATGCCGCGGCCGGCTCGGGTGTTTCCCGTGGCTTCGAGCGAACGGGCGCCTCACCGGAAGGTCCTGGTTGGGCTAGCCTGACTTGCCATGCCGCACGCGCACCTCCTCGTGGTCGACGACGAGCCGTCGATCCTCACGACCCTGCAGAAGGCCCTCACGCTCGAGGGCTACTCGGTCGACGTCGCGGGCGGCGTGAGGATCGCCGACGAGAAGCTGAAGAAGCGCAGCTACGACCTCTGCCTCTTCGACGTGCAGCTGCCCGACGGCGACGGCCTCTCGCTGCTCGCGCAGATTCGCGCGGCGAAGAACGAGGTGCCCGTCATCATGATGAGCGGGCACGCCACGATCGACACGGCGGTGAAGGCCACGCGGCTCGGCGCGCTCAACTTCCTCGAGAAGCCGATCAACACCGACGCCCTGCTCATCGCGGTCGAGACCACGCTCCGGCTCCAGCGGGCCGAGACCGAGGCGCGCGAGCTCCGCGTCGCGACCGGCGCGACGGGCGAGCTCGTCGGCGAGAGCGGCCCGATCAAGAAGCTCGTCGAGCAGATCGCGCGCGCCGCGAAGAGCTCGGCCAGCGTGCTCGTCACCGGCGAGCGCGGCACCGGCAAGGAGCTCGTCGCCCGCGCGATCCACCAGCTCTCGCCGCGCGCGAAGGGACCGCTCGAGAAGCTGAACTGCGCGGCGCTCCCGAGCGAGCTCATCGAGAGCGAGCTCTTCGGCCACGAGGCCGGCGCCTTCACCGGCGCGACCAAGCAGCGCCGCGGCAAGTTCGAGCGCGCGAGCGGCGGGACGCTCTTCCTCGACGAGGTCGGCGACATGCCGCTCCCGATGCAGGCGAAGCTCCTCCGCGTGCTCCAGGAGCGCGAGATCGAGCGCGTCGGAGGGAGCGAGACGATCAAGGTCGACACGCGCGTCGTCGCCGCGACCAACCGCGACCTCGTCAAGGCGTGCGAGAGCGACGTGTTCCGCGCCGACCTCTACGACCGGCTCAACGTCGTGCCGCTCCACATCCCGCCGCTCCGGGCGCGCCGCGAGGACGTCCCGCTCCTCGCGCGCCACTTCCTCGAGCTCGCGTCGAAGGCGAACGATCGCCCCGGGATGCGCATCGAGGACGACGCGCTCCAGGTCCTCGTCGCCTACAGCTTCCCCGGCAACGTGCGCGAGCTCCGGAACCTCACCGAGCGCCTCGTCATCCTCACGCCCGACGACGTCATCCGCGCGGCCGACGTCCGCAACTGCCTGCCCGGCGGCGGGTCACCGAAGGCGCAGGGCCTCTACCGCCCCGGCGTCCCCTTCCGCGTGCTCGTCGAGGAGTCGGAGCGCCAGATCCTCCAGGACGCGCTCGCTCACCACGGCGGCCAGATGGCCGCGACCGCGCGCGCGCTCGATCTCGAGCGGAGCCACCTCTACAAGAAGGCGCGCGCCCTCGGCCTCCGCGGCGACGGCAAGAGCGACGAGGACGACGCGGGCTCTTGAGGCCGCCACGCGAGGTCGCGCGTCGGCCTCCCCCTCAGTTCACCGGCGGCGGCAGCGCGTCGTTGATCGGGCGGCTGCCCTGCCCACCCGCGTAGCCGTAGCTCGCGAACTGGTCGACGCCCCAGACGGTGACGGAGAACGGACCGTCGCTCCGAGCCTCGTGCCGGCCGTAGCCACACGTCCCCTTCGCGAGCTTCGCGGGGGCGAAGCCCTTCGTGAGGCGCACCCACGTGTACTCGTAGTCGCCGGACGCGCCGAGCGCCTCCCAACCAGTCACCTCGCCGCCGCACTCGAGCTCGACCGGCATGAAGCCCTGCGCCGTCCTGCGGCGAACGAGCGTCAGCGCCGTGTCGGCATACGTGTAGTCCGCAAAGAACACGTAGCGATCGAGGAACTGATCCGAAGGGACGACGTTCACGAAGTCCGGATCGCCCTTCGAGCCCGGACGCATCGGCCCCATGGGACCGCTCGGAGGTTGCCCGGTCCCGCCGTTGAACTTCGAGCCCGTCATGTAGACTGCGGCGTGGAACGGGTGGGCGCCGTCCTGGCTCTTCACGACGACGAGAGCGTCGGTGAAGAAGGTGGCCACCTCGCCGGCGGCGAGCGTCTCGGGCGCGCCGAGCGGGCGCTCCGGGTCGTAGGTGAGCACCGTACCGTCGACCGCGCCGACGAGCCCCCAGGGCACGGTCTCGCGCACGGTCGTCGTCAGGCTCTCGACACGCGGCGCGTAGGGCACGAGCGCGTACTCGCTGCCCCACTGCGCGAACGGCGCGATCTGCTGCTGGGTGAGGTCGCAGAACTCGAGCTCGCCGGGGAGGAACGCGCACGTCGCGCCGCCGAAGACGCCGACCGGCTTGCTCGACGCGATCGCGCTGCCGCTCAAGGCATCGCGCTGCGTAATCTGGAGCACCTCTCCGCGCGAGAGCGTCCAGGAGCCCGTCTCGCCCTGCAACACCGACGCGACGTCGAGCCCCTGGA
This sequence comes from Labilithrix sp., assembly GCA_019637225.1. Taxonomy (GTDB): domain Bacteria; phylum Myxococcota_A; class Polyangia; order Polyangiales; family Polyangiaceae; genus Labilithrix. The sequence continues at coordinate 6,501 of JAHBWC010000012.1, read as the reverse complement.
CGAGCCCCACGTTCGGCCGCATCTCGACCTTGGTGTCGTCCTCGGCCGCGACGATCTGCAGTGTGCGCGGCTCGCTCCCCGGCCGCCCGAAGCGCGAGACGTTCGCGGTGCTCACCGCCACGTAGCTCTTGTCCCACGACGACTCGGGCAAGAGCAGGGTCGCCGTGGGATAGAACGATCGCGCGCCGCCGTACGGGAAGATCGAGTACGCGGACGCCGGCGCGTCCGTGATGATGTGGAACGCGCGGGTCCGAGCCGTGCCGTGCGCGATCGGATCGGCGGCGAGCGCGGGCGTGACACCGGCGGGACAGCGGGTGAAGTCGTTGCTCTCCGGCTTGTCGTCCTGCGAGAGGAAGACGAGCGCGACCTGACCGGGCGGGAGTTGCCCGGCGAGCGGCGTGTACGTGGTCTCGTCGCCCTTCTTCGTGGCGACGTAGACCGACTTCGAGATGTCGAGCGCCTCGCCCCCGAGCTCCGCTCGGAGCGCGATGGGGCGCGGCCAGGTGTTCGCGATCATCGCGACGAAGCACGCGCCGCGCCCGAAGTAGCTGTCGTCGGGCGGCAATGTCCAGAACGAGCAGCCCGCCGAGCCCTTCGTGAGACGGGCGCTCTCGCAGGCGTCGACGCACGCGCCGTTGCCACAGCCCTTGTCGTCGGCGCACCGCTCGACGATCGCCTCGCCGGCGTCGGGGCAGGCGTCGATCACGCTGCGGAGATCGCGCGAGCACTTGCGGTCGGCGCACGGCGCCTCCGCGTCGGAGTCGAACGGCGGCGGCGTGTTGTCGTCGAAGCCGCTCCGCGTGCTGCACGCGGCGACGATCGCGAAGACCCCGGCCGCGGAGGCGAGGAGGAACGAGCTCGGTACGGTGCGGGCGATCGTCATGGCTGCCGTCTCTCTCAGAACGTGATCTTCGCGGCCGAGGGATGAGCGTCGTCGTCCCGTGAGCCCAGGCCGAGCTCGCCGTGCGCATTGCCTCCCCAGCAGGACACGGTGCCACCTTGCACCAGCGCGCAGACCGTCTCCTTCGCGACCGCGACCTGCACGGCGCGACCGGAGAGCGTGCTCGCCGCGGTGAACGTGCTCGCGAACGGCCCGGCGGCGCCCTTGCCGAGCTGGCCGCGCTCGTTCTCGCCGGTGCACGCGACGTTGCCGTCGGTGAGCCGGACGCAGGTGGTCTCGCCACCCGCGGCGATCTGCTGGGCGTAGGCGCGTGTGCCGAGGCGCGCGAGCGTGGGCAGCGGTACGACCGAGTCGGGCAGGCCGCTGCCGAGGGCGCCGCGCTCGCTCTTGCCCCAGCAGAAGGCGTCGCCGTTCATCACGGCGCATGCGTGCTGGTTCGGCGGCGGCGGCGGCATCCAGGGGAGCGCGTCGGGCGGCAGCCGCCCGGGCGTCGTCCCCGACACGGCGAAGCTCGTGATCTTTTCGAGTCGCTCGACCGAGCTCGGCACCGGCGTCGGCGTCACCGACGAGACCCTGCCCGCGAGGACGCCCGTCATCCCGGCGACGGCGCCCCACGTGAGGAGCGCGCCGTCGGCGGTGAGCGCGAAGCCGGTGTCGAACCCCGCGCCCGTGCGCTTCACCGCGACGCCGAGCTCCGCGGGCGCCGGAGCGCCCGGCTCGTACTGCGGCTCGCCGCGCGCGAGCTGCGCGCTCTCGTCGTTGCCCCAGCAAGAGACGCCGCCGGCGGACGTCGTCGCGCAGACGCTCCTCGGCCCGACGTCGACGCGCGCGGCGGCGTCGATCGCGACGCGCTCGGGGGTCGGATGCGGGTCCTCGTCGGCCGGCGGATCGATCGCGCGCCCGAGCTCGCCGTGCGCATTGCTCCCCCAGCAGAGGACGCCGCCGTCGTCCACGCGCGCGCACGTCGTCGCGCCCGCGGCGCTGAGCTGGGTGACGCCCTGGACGTCCGCGACGCGCGGCTTGTCGGCTTCGCCCTCGTCGGGGAGGCCGCCCTGGCCGAGCTGCCCGCGCGAGTCGTCCCCCCAGCAGCGGACCGTGCCGTCGGCGATGCGCGCGCAGAAGTGATCGTCGCCCGCGACAATCTGCGTGACGCACGGGGACGCGTCACACGTCACGGCCTCGTCGCGCGGATCGAAGGGCCCGCGGGCGTCGACAGCGGACCCGTCCGCCGGGTCGCCGGCCTCCGGGAGCGAGGGGCGCGGCCCGGCGTCGTCGTCGAACGCCGCGCGCGAAGGCTCGTCGTCGGAGCAGGCGAGCAGCGTCATCGCGGCCGCGAGGGCGCCACCGCCGAGCACGGCGAAGCACGAGAGCGAGCGCGTCCGAGCGAAGGGTCCGGTCGAGTCCAAGGTCATGGCGCCGTCCTCGGCATGCGATGCATCGCGATGTTCTTGCCGACGATCCAGAAGTCGTCGGCCTTCGTCCCCCACATGGCGTAGAGCGGCTCGATGACGGGGAAGTCCGCGACCATGATCGCCGCCTGCTTCCACTCGGTGCCGGACCAGCTGCGGAGCCGTCCGTAGTCACCCGCGACCCACGTCGCGCCGCCGTCGATCCCCCACACCGCGCGGAGAGGCGGATCGTTCAGGTCGCGCGCCTCGTACGACCAAACGTCGCCGGCCGCCGCGCCGAACCAGAACGACGGGGTCGCGCTCAGCGTGCGGCCGGTCAAGACGATGCGACCGTCCGCGCCGGCGCCGCCGGCGTGGAGCGTGCCGGGGCCCCCTTGCATCGGGCCCTCCTCGTCGTTGTAGGCCGAGACCGCCACGCCCTCGAAGGCGTCGGCTCCGGGCGCGCGCCGGTAGACGCCGCTGCTCTGCGCGAAGTCGGAGCCGTCGTCGCCGGCGATCCAGACCCCACCCGCGTTGTCGCCCCACACGCGCGAGAACGCGAGGGGCTCCGACGAGAGCGGATCGACCGACCACGACGCTCCCGCGTCGGCGGCGCGGCCGCGGAGGACGCGCGCGCGCGGCATGTACGTCGCGTCGTCGACGTTGCCGCCGACCGCCCAGACGTCGCCCGCGCCGGCGCCCCAGATCGACCGGATCGGGATCTCCTCGTCGCCCGGCGTCGTCACGGACTCGAAGGTCACCGCCTGCGAGGTCGCGCCGGTCCCGTGGAAGAGCCCACCCTGGCCGCCGATCCAGATGTCCGTCTCGCTGCTGCCCCAGATCGCGTAGAGCGCGCCGAGCGCCGCCGCGTGGACCTTCCACGCGGCGCCGTCCCAGCGGAGCACGTCACCCTGCTCGCTGACGGCCCAGACGATCGCCCCGTGTCCCCAGACGCCGCGGAGCGTCGCCTCGACCGGGAGCGCCGTGTGGCAGAAGTTCTGATCGGAGCAGACGCGAGGAGCGCCGTCCGGGAGCCCGGCGTCGCCGTCGGCGGCCCCGGCATCCTCGGTCGTCGACGCCTCGTCGAGGGCTCCGCCGTCGGGCGCGGGCGGCCCGGCGTCGTCGCCGCTCGAGCACGCCGCGACGCCGAACGCGACGCCTTCGAGCGTGAGGAAGACCACGAGCACCTTGGGCAGGCTCTCTCTCATCAACCTCATCAGCGCGCCTTCTTTCCGGTGAAGTGCAGCGCGAAGGCGTCACCCACGACCCAGACGTCGTTCGGCCCGCTCCCCCAGACGCCCATGAGGTCCGGCTTCTTGCCGAGCGGAAAGGCGACGGTCGCCTCCGTCCACGCCGCGCCGTCGAAGTGCAAGATCGTGCCGGAGTCGCCGACGACCCAGACGTCCTTCGGGCCGCTCCCCCACACCCCGTGGAGAGCCTCGGTCGTGGGCGCCCCCTCGACGATCGCGAAGCCCGCGCCGCCGGAGAAGCGGCGGATCGCCCCGCCGCCGCCCACGGCCCAGACGTCGTTCGCCGACGATCCCCAGAGCGACTCGAGCGGCGCGGTCGACTTGCTGTCGACCGACGTCCAGACGAGCGGATCGCCGGGAGCCGGCGCCGTACCGTGCGCGAGCGTGCCGCGCGCCCACGGCTCCTCGACGCCGTTGTCGAGCGCGATCCAGACGTCGCGCGCCGAGCTTCCCCAGATCGCCCGCGCCGTGGCGTACGACCACCGGCCGTCGAGGCCGCTCAGCGGTTCCCAGCCCGTGCCGCTGTCCGCGCCGTCAGGCGTGCGATGAAGGAGGTTGCCCCAGATCGGTCCGTCCTCGGTATCGGCGCCGAAGGGCTCTCCCCCGGCGCGAACCTCGGTCGCGCCCGCTCCCCACAGCGCGTGCAGCCGGCCGGGGTAGGAGATGACGTCGTCGCCGAACGCGGGCGTGGCCTTCCAACCTGCGGCGCCCGCCGCGAAGCCCGCGCCGTGGAGGATCGTCGCCGTCGAGCCGCCGATCCACACGTCGGTCGCGCTCGAGCCCCAGACGGCCGTGAGCGTGTCGCCGGTGTTCGAGGGCACGACCTTCCACGCGGCGCCGTCCCAGTGCGCGATCGTCCCGCCGGAGCCGACCGCCCAGACGTCGGTCGCGCTCGAGCCCCAGACCGCGGTGAGCGCGAAGCGCCGATCGATCGGGATGGTCGCCGGGCAGAAGTCGGCCTCTGCGCACGAGAGGAGCGTCGAGACGCAGTTCTTGTCGCCGGCGTCGCACGGCGGGCCGGCGTCCGAGGCGTCCCCCGCGCCGCCGTCTCCCTCCGGCGGCGTGACGACCGACGACGCGTCGTCTTCGGTCGGCGTCGCCGGATCGGTCTCGGCGCAGCTCGCCATCGCGAGCGGAACGAAGAGCGCCAGCGGCAGCACCGCGACGGCCACGAGGGTCTTGGCGCGGCTCATTTCGCCTCCGAACCTTCGCAAGGAGCGACGAGGCATTTACCTTCGACGCAAGGCTGACCGAGCGCGAGGTCGCACGAGACGCCGCACGCGCCGCAGTTCGCGGGGTGCGCGCGCAGGTCGACCTCGCAGCCGTCGGAGGGATCGCCGTTGCAGTCGCCGAAGCCCTCGGCGCACGCGGCGACGCAGACGCCCTTCTCGCACGCGCGCCGCTGCTTCGGGCCGCCGAAGGGACACGGGAGCCTGCAACCGCCGCAGTTCTCCGGATCGTTCAGGATGTCCGCGCACGCGCCGTCCGCGCAGGTCGCGAGGCCGAGCGTCGCGCACGTCGGGCGGCAGTCGATCTCGAAGTTCTCCTCGCGGCACTCCTCGCCCGGCTTGCACACGCGCCCGCACGCGCCGCAGTTGTTCACGTCGCGGAGCGAGGTCTCACAGCCGTTCGACGCGCACCCGAGGCCGAGGTCCGTGTCGCAGTCGCCGAAGTCGGGCGCCGCGCACTTGAGCTCGCCGCAGGTGCTCGACACGCAGCCGTACGTCGTGTTCTCCGGCATGGGGTCGCACGCGTCGTCGGGATGCTGGCACTGGTTTCGGCACGACCCGCAGTTCAGATCGTCGCTCGCGAGGTTCACGCAGAAGCCGGAGCACGCGCTCAGGCCGTTCGGACAGCCGCACCGCCCGTCGATGCAGGGCTGCCCTCCCGCGCAGGCCTTTCCGCACCCGCCGCAGTTTGCGGCGTCGGAGAGGACGTCCACTTCGCAGCCGTCGTCGAGCAGGCCGTTGCAGTTCTCGTACTGCGTCGGCCGCTCGCTGTCGGGAAAGACGTACCGCGGGAGGCTCAGACACTCGAGCGCGCACGCGCCCTCGACGCAGCGCGAGGTCATGTGGATCGGCTCGAACGTGAGGCACTCCTTCCCGCACGCGCCGCAGTGTTTCGCGTCACGTCGCGGGTCGACCGCGCACTTGTACGTGGGCCCGAAGTCGGAGGGGCAGGTCGTGAACGGGGCCGGACACTCGGTGGCGACGCACATGAGCGTCGAGACGCCGTCGTCGCCTCCGTCGATCTCCGCAGAGGCGTCGCCCTCCGGCGTGAGACGCGGCCCTTCCGGCACGTCGCCGAGCCATGCGTCGGTCGTCGCGCAGCTCCAGAGCACGGCGCCGACGAGGACGAGGGATACGGCGCGGCTCCACACGCCGCGCCTCGGGGTGCGCGCGTCGGGCTGCGGGCCCAGCGCGTCGAGTCGGGGGCTGCCCGAGCCTGGATGAAGGCGCGAGCGCCCGTGTTGCGGGTTGTTCATCGGCGAACCCATGGAAGATCGGTCCTCGCGCTCGCGCCGGCGGCGTGAGCCTTGAGCCTCGTGGTGATCAGCGCCCCGGTGTCTCTGTTCGAGTCCTGTCGCCGCCGTCCGCCGCGAGCGCGGCGCGGATCCGCTTCGCGTGCACGCTGTCCGGATGGCGAGCGGAAAGCTCGTCGGCGAGCGCGGCGGCGCCCGCGGCGTCCCCCTTCGCGAGGAGGAGGCGAATGCGGAGGAAGCCCGCCTCCGGCTTCATCGCGCCCTGCCGGAACTCGGCGTCGTAGGCGTCGAGGGCGCGCTCGGCGTCGGCCGGCGCGCCTGCGCGGAGCCCGCGCTTGACCGCGTCGAGCAGCTCGACCTCGCGCTGGAGCGACGCACCGCTGGCGACGGCGTTGCCCGGCGGCGCGGCAACAGCGCTGCCCGGCGTGGGGGCGAGGGCGACGGCCAGCGTGGGCTCCGACGGCGGCGCGGCGAGCGCCG
>JAHBWC010000119.1 GCA_019637225.1 Labilithrix sp. | reverse complement strand
CGCGTTCGCGGTCTTCCTCGCGCGTGAGTAAGGGAACCGCTTCATGTCGATCTCGCGCGTCTCCATGCACTCGGCGCTCGGCCTCGTACCGGGGCCGGTCCCGTCTTTACCAGGCGTCTCCCCGCCGTCCTTCACCTGCGTGGGCGGCGGCGCCCCATCGGTCGCGCCTGCCTTGCTTTCCTCATTCGAAGAGCAGCCCGCTGCCGCGGCAGCGGACACCAGCCCCGTAAGTGCCGAGACACTCGCGAGAGCGAAGATCTTCTTCACCATGTCCTTCGCCTCCTGCTGCTGTCGGACTTCGACAGCTTTCGAGGGTTTGGGTGTGCAAGGAGCCAGCCGCCGGGAGGCCAGGCCTCTCGCGTCTCAGCGAACGATCGCCGCCGATTCTCAGCGGACGATCGCCGCCGATCCCAGCAAACGATCGCCCCCGATCCTCAGCGAACGATCGCCGCCGATCCTCGTCGGTGCGGCCGCAGGCTCGCGCGGCTGGACGGACAGGTTAGGCTAACCCGCATGAGCGCGAACGATCGCGCGGCGCGCGCGGAAGCAGGCCGGCGCACCGCGGCGCGAAGCTGGGCGACGGTGCTCTCGTCGTTCTTCTCGTCGTGAGCTCGAGCCGTCGGTACGCGTGCGCGGTCGCGGTGGCGATCTACGCGTCCTCATGCGGCGGGCGCGTGGAGCCAGCGGCGGAGGGTCCGCCTCCGCCGCTGCCCCAGGGGTTGTTTCCGGAGGAGGGCGAAGCTCGCTACCCTGCGCACTTCCCGCTGCGCCTACCAGTTGCGGGAGGGAACATCACCTTCGGTGGTCCTTGGCAATACGACCGCGCGCTCCAGCGCCTCGTACTTCCAGCGTGCAACGGTGGTCCGTCGCCGAGCGCCCGGGTTGCTTCGTTCCGGCTGATGCGGACCGAGGTGACCAACGCCGTGTACGGAGACTGCGTCGACGCCGGAGGGTGCGCCCCACCGGCCGGCAACCTGTCCCACGATCCGGTGGAAGGGGCGTGGGACGCGCCGTGGAAAGCGAGCAAGCCGGTGGCGGTCGGCTACCTCGAGGCCGAGCGCTTCTGCACCTTCTACGGTGGCGCCCTTCCTACCCCCGGCCAATACATCCGCGCGAGTACGGCGGGCGAGGTGGCCTACGGGATCCCGCAACTGACCGAGGCGTTCCTCCGCTGCGTAACGGGAAGGGTCGATCCGCTCTGCGAGGCGTTCGCCGAGGCCGCGTACGGGTGGCCAGCGCCGGGACCGATGTACCGCACGTTGCCCGATTCGGGAACGACCGCCTGGGACGAGGGCCCTTATGGCCACCGCGACATCTTCGGATCGGCGCGGGAGTGGGAGCGGTTCACCGATCGTTTCGACCAGATCCCTCAGCGGTGTTCGGCCGGATGGCAAGAGGAGGCCATTTACACGGGAACCGGCCTCCCCGACGATGTGCCGCTCGAGACGCTACAAGGTGTTCAGTTCGCGCGCGCTCTCTGGCTGACCGCGTCGAAGGTCGCGGACAACTGGAACGACGAGCCTGTGCCGCCCCCGATCCATGTCTACGGATCCATCCGGCCTGATCCCGAGGATCTCGCTCATGCGAGCGGGTTCCGCTGCGCGTTTCCGCCCTGAGTCGTTCTGCACGGCGCCGAACCGCAGGCATGCAGCGCGGCGGGGGCCTCACGCGAGGGCGCGACCGCGCGCCGACGTCAGCCGCCGTCGGGGAGCTCGCAGAGCTGCAGCCAGTCGGGCAGGTTCTGGAAGCCGGGTCCACGGCACGCCTCGCCCGCGGGGCAGCCGCCGCGACCGGGCTCGCCCGTCGCCGCCGACGCGTCGAACGGCGGGTTCGAGTTGGGCGTGAGGCACGTCATCCGGCAGATGCGCCCGCCCGCCGAACCGACGCAGATGAGCCCGTCGGCGCAGTCGTTGCCGAACTCGCACGGCTGGCGGTTCTGGATGCCGTTCGAGCTGATGCAGCCCGCGGTGCCGACCTTGTCCTCGACCAGGCAGACCTGACCCGGCTTGCACGCCTCGACGCCGAACGGCCTGCAGCGCTCGCGGTACGAACACACGCGATGCACCTCGCTCGCCCCGACGAAGAGCGTCAGATCGCACTGGCCGCCGATCCCTTCGGGATCGCTCTGACCGCACGCGGCGTGATCGTCCTCGCAGCACGCGGGCGTGCAGCGCGCCGTCGTCGGTCCGCCGTCGACGCACGGATCGCCGACGCAGCTGAGGCCGGGCAGGCAGGGGTTCGCGCCGCCCGGACAGCAGCCGCGGCCCATCGGGAGCAGCTGGCTCGGCTGAACCGGAACGCATTGCGTGGTGAGGTCGCCGCCGCTCGCGCGCGCGACGACGCACTCTTGGGCCTGTCCCTTGTCGTCGCTCGCGCAGTCTTGCACGACGAGATCGCACGGCCCTCGCACCGCGGTGCAGCCGCCCTCGCGCGACGTCGCGCCGTCGGGCAGGCTCGACGAGCCGTCGCCCTTGGCGCCGTCCGACGCGGCGTCGCCCCCCGGCGGGCCGCCGTCGCCGAGATCGCCGCCGTCCGAGGTGCAGCCGGCGACGGCAAGCGCCGCCGCCCAACCCGCCGAGAGCAGAAGTGCGACAACGCCACGAAGTCTCATCCGGCCGTCTCCTCTCGGATCGCGTCCTTCATCCCGCTCGCGGTGTTCGACGAGCGGCTCTCAGCTCCCGCCGTCGCGGTTGACGATGCCCGACAGGTTGACGCCGTCGCTCACCACCACGGGTCGCGTGCCGGCCTCGGTCGTCTTCGTGATCGTCTTGATCGTGGGCGGCGTCTGCTCGGTCTCGGGGACCTTCTTGTCCTCGAGGCAGGAGCCGCAGCCGCTGAGGAGCGCCAGAGAAACCACCACCACCGTTCGACGCATCTTTCGAGCTCCCAAATGAGAAACGGCTGCTCCAGGACGAACCCGAAGCAGCCGTGATCTAGGTCAACGAATCAGTTGCCGCCGTCGCCAGCGTCGACCTGACCGCCGCCGGTGACGCACTGGACCTTGATCGGGCCGTCGAACGTCCAGTCCTTGCCCTTGCAGCCGGTCTCGGCCGCGTCGAGGGCCTTGCCGCACACGTCGACGACCTTGGTGACCGAGTCCTTGCAGGGACCGGCGAAGATCGCCTGGCTGTCCTGGAGGCAGGCCGAGAACTCCTCCTGCGTCTTGCACTTGATGAGGCACGCCTCGAGGCGGCACTCCGTCACCTGCTGGTAGGCCTCACCGCACGCCTCGTTGCCCGTGAGGATCTCGATGCAGCCGCCGCGGTTGACGTTGTCGAGCTTGTCGTCCTTGACGATGATCGGCGTCCAGGTCTCGCCCGCGCCGTCCGAGAAGACGCACGCCCGGCAGGTCGCGCTGACTTCCTGCGACCACTCGCTGACGAGGACGTCTTCCTTCGCATCGACCTTCGTCTTGAAGAAGGCCGACAGCGCCGCCGCCTCGGCCGTAGTGCACGCGCCGGCCGACTTGACCGCCTTCGTGTACGGGAACTGCGTCGCGTCGATCGGATCGGTCGAGAGGCAGGTGGAGTCGTCGTCGTCGTCGTCGTCGCCGGGGGCGACGTCCGCCTTCGCCTTCGCGTCGGGGGTGCCCGCGTCCGTCGGGTTCGACTCCACGACGGTCTCCGAGCAGCCAGCCGCGCCAACGGCAGACACGAGGCCCGCGAGGGCCGTGACACTTGCCAGAGCGAACAACTTCTTAACCATGTCCGTCGCCTCCTACTGCTTTCGCGGTCGTCATCGCCGCCAAGCCAATGCAGTTCTTTGTCAGTTTCAGGGTGTCTGAGCCGCGGCGATGATCGACGAGCCCAGGAGTCTTCTTGCTCTCCCCGGCGGAGCCAGGGGTCGAAAGCGCGCGCACGCTACCTTCGTGTTTCAAGTCCGTCAAGCGATAGTGCGGAGCTATGACAATCCTTTCTGACCGATAACTTCCTAACGGAAGACGAGCCTTTGGCGCCCTCGGGACACGTGTCCCGAGGCCCGGTTTGGACCCGCCCGTGCGTTCGCTTCGTGACGTCACGCTCGCGTGGGGCGCGAGGCCCGAATTCGGTGGAATGCCGGTCGCTTGGCGTTCTCTACGTTGGCGCTCTCCGGGAGGAGGGCGCCTCGTGACGAGGGTGGCCGGAGGCTTCGCCGAAGCGTTGGACGTCCGTCACCGAGAAAACATGCACGCCATCTGCCGTCGTCGACCTCCTTCGAGCAGGGCGTAGGGAGCATGTGCAACGGGCATGCCTACACCGGCACCCGCACCCGCCCGACGTCAGCGAGGCCGGCGCCCCACGCGCACCACGAGGAGGACGAGGACCGTCAGGAGGCGCACGAGCTCCGCCTTCGCGGCGGACTCGGCGTAGCGCTGGAGGCGCTCGCCGGACGTGTCAGAGGACCATCCGGATGCCGTGATCGGGCCGGATCGTGCCGATCTCGAGGGCGGCCGCCCGCGAGGTCGTGGTGACGATCCGACCGCCTGGCAAGTGGAGCTCGAGCCGCGCCCTCGCGAGCTTCGTGTTGAGGCAGTGGGTGAGCGGGCCGACCGGGTTCGGGTAGTGCAGCCCGACGATGTCGTCGTTCTCGGCGGCGACGTCGCAAGCGACGCGAATGCCGCCGTCCTCCCCCGTCATCTCCCAGCGGCGGAGCGAGATCGATCCCCGGTTCTTCGTGAGCGCGCGGACGCGGGAGAGGTCCCAGCTCTCGCCGCGCCAGCGCACGAAGGCGGCCGTCGCCATCGGCGACAGGAGAGGCCCGACGCGGACCCGCGCGCTCATCGCCTCGAAGACGATGCCCTCGACATCCCATGCGTTGCAGTGGGTCCACGCGTAGAGCTCGGCGTTCCCCTTCCCCCAGTTGTGACCGACCATCGCCGGCCACGCCCCGATCTCCCAGACGTCGACGTCACCGCCGCCGCGGTCGACCCGCAGCTCGCCCGCCGCGCGCGCGTCGGAGACGGGCGTGACGAGCTTCGAGAACGGCGGGAGCCCGTCCTTGTACATCGCGCTCGACGCGAAATGGACGATCGGGTCCGCGAGCGCAGGGCCGATCGCGAGGTCCCACGCGAGGCTGCCGCGCCCGCTCGAAAGCGCACCGCGCGCGCGCTCGCGCGACAGGAGGCAGCCGTCCACTTCGACGTCGAGCGCCTCGCTCCCGAAGCGCGCCGACTCGAGCGCGACGGTCGATTTGACCGCGACGTGTCCACGATGGCGGTCGAACGCGATCGCCCACGCCTCGGCGACCGGCGCGAGCGGCGGGCGGGCGAAGATCGTGCACCGCACCCAGAGGGCGCGCCGGCCGTCCGGCTCGTTCGCCTTCATGAACCAGCTCTCGACGTGCCCCGCGGTCGCGCCGGAGCGGTAGCGCACGCCGAGCAGGCCCGGCGGAACGGCGCGAGGGGTCACGAGCTCGAACCTTCGGGCGACGCGCGATCGTCCTCGGCGCTCGCGTCGGCGGCGTCCGCGCTCGCGGCGTCGCTCGGCGACGCGTCGAGCCGCTCGAGCGCCTCGCGCGTGAGCGCGGGATCGACGGCCTGCGACGTGAGCCGCGCGATGAGGTCACGCGCCTCGGTCATCCGCGCGCGCCCCGCGGAGACGACCGCGCCGGAGAGCACCTCGCGCCGCGACGAGGCGAGCTCGTTCAGGATCTCCTTTATCGCGCGATCGTGGCCCATCCGCGCCAGCGCGATCCGCGCGTGGAACGGACACGTGTCGCGGACGAAGCGCATGGCTCCCCACGCGCGCCGCTCGAGGTGCGAGACGAGGTCCGTGAGGCCGAGCTCGCCGGCGAGCTCCACCGCGGCGCGCTCGTCCTCCTTCTCGGCGGCCTGCCCGCCGATCTTCTCCCCCCGCACGACGCGGACGACGACGTCGTTGCCGCGCGCGTCGCCCGCCTTCGCGAGCAGGATCGCCGCCACGAGCACGACGTGGCCGCTGGCGCCTCCGGGAGGCGATCCGCCCCCGGGAGACGACGCGGCGGGACGCGCGGCGTGGGGCGAGGCCGGCGCGGCGTCCGCGACGATGGCGCGGGCGCGCGCGAGCAAGCGACCGTCAGGCGCGCGGCCCGCGTCGAGCCGCTCCTCGGCGACGCGGAGCGCGATGTGACAGATCGCGTCGTCGGCGTCGCTCGCCGCCGCGAAGAGCGCGTCGTCGACCTCGGAGGCCTCGAGGCCGCCCGCGCGATCGGCCACGCGCGCGAACGCGATGATCGACTGGTAGCGGACCTCGGGGCGCGAGTCGGTGAGCGCGCGGCGCAGCCTCGGGAGCGCGCTCCGATCGCCGATCTCGCCGAGCGCGTTGATCGCCATCTGGCGCACGTAGGCCGCGTCGTCCTCCATCGCGACCAGGAGGCCCTTCACCGACTCGGTCGCCTCGAGATCGCCGAGCGCCACCGCGACGGCCGCGCGCACGCGCGGGTCCTCGTCGGTGAGCCGCTGCGAGAGGAGCGGGACGGCCCGCGCGCGCACGCCCTCGTCGCCGCGCGCATGACGGACGAGGTCGGCGACGGCCGAGGCGCGGACGGTCGCCTTCGCGCTCGACAGATCGCGCACGCTCGCCTCGAGGTTCCGTGGCAAGAGCGGCGGACCGAGCATGACGCCTCCTTAGTTCTCCCGGCGCGCGCGCGCAAAGGTTGGGTCGAAGGCGCGACCCGCGGCCATCAAGCTCACGCTGGTGACGAAGACCGCTGCCGCACCGACGAAGAGCACGTGCGGCGCGCGGAGCATCGCGGAGACGCCTTGATCGAGGACGACGCCGAGCGAGACGCCGTCCCGCGCGCCGAACCCGACGAACGACAACGCGGCCTCGCTCACCACGACCGCAGCCGCCGCCGCGCCGAGCTGCACCGCGACGACGCCGAGGAGGTTCGGCACGAGGTGGCGGACCACGACGCGGAGCGGGGTGACACCGATGGCGCGCGCCGCCTCGACGAAGGCCTGATCGCGCAGCACGCGCGTCTGCGCGAGCGCGAGGCGGGCGAAGGGCGCCCACGCCGTCAGCACGAAGACGAGGCCGAGGTGCACGCGCGACGGCGAGCGGACCGCCGAGAGGACGACGAGCGCGAGGAGGAACGTCGGGAACGCCTGGACGAGATCGCACGCGCGCGCGACGGCGCGCTCGAAGCGCCCGCGCGCGACCGCGGCGGCCGCGCCGAGCGGACAGCCGACGACGAAGCCCACGAGCGCCACGCACACGGCGAGAAGGATCGCCCGGAGGCTCGCGTGCGCGACGAGCGCCAGCAGATCGACGCCGCCCTCGCCGCAGCCGAGCGGATGCGCCCACGACGGCGCCGCCCAGGAGAGCTCCGGCTCGAGCCGCGCCGGCTCGCCGGCGCCGGACCGCGCGCCCGAGACGACGAGCGCCGCCACGCCGAGCACGACGGCCAGCGGGACGGCGCGAGCCCGCGGCCCCGCGAGCGCAGGGACCCTCATCGCCGCACCCGCGGATCGACCGCCGCGTGGATCGCAGCGGCGAGCTGCTGCGCGCCGACGAAGAGCGCGCCCGAGAACACCACGGCCGCCTCGAGCACGGGCAGATCGCGCGACGCGTAGGCCTCGAGGATCAACGTCCCGAGCCCGCGCCGCTCGAAGAGGCGCTCGAGCACGACCGCGCCGCCGAGGAGCGCGCCGAGCTGGGTGCCGATCACCGTGACGATCGGCCCGATCGACGCGGGGAGCGCGTGGAGCCAGAGGACGCGCGCGTAGCTGCCTCCTTTCGCGCGGGCGACGCCGAGGAACTGCGCGCGCGCGACGTCGTCGAGGGCCGCGCGCGAGACGCGCGCGACGTGCGCCGCGAGCGGCAGCGCGAGCAGACCGCTCGCGAAGACGAGGCCGCCGGCCCCGGCATCGGGGTCGCCCGGCAGCGGCACGACGCGAAGCCGCGCCGCGAGCGCGAACGTCAGCACCGGCGCGAACGCGAGCAGCGGCGTCGCCGCGAGCCCCGTCGCGACGCGGTCGACCCAGCCGCGCCGGGCGCCGAGCCACGGCCCGGCGCCGAGGACGGCCGCCGAGATCCCGATCGCCGCCCCGAGCAGCACCGCGAGCGACGCGAGCGACGCGGTCGGCCCGACGGCGTCGAGCACGCGATCGAGCGCAGGCGTTCCCGGTCGCCGGACGGACTCGCCGAGGTCGAGCGTCGCGAGCCCGCGGACGAAGCGTGCGTATTGCATCCACATCGGCTCGTCGAGGTGGAGCTTTCCGCGGAGCACGGCGCGCTCCTCCTCGCTCGACTGATCGCCGAGGACGAGCGCCGCCGGATCGCCGGGCAAGAGGCGGAGCGCGAGGAAGACGAGGGTCGCCAGCGCGAGCACGACGAGCGCCGCCTCGGCGAGCCGGCCGAGCGCGGCCGCGGCGAGCCGGCCGAGCAGAGCCGCGGCGACGCGGCCGCCCGCGATCCGCCCCCCGCCGCCCTCGCCCTTGTCTCGCTCGACTCCGCCCGGCGGAGCATGACTCCGTCCGCCGCGGTCCAAGTCAGCCCCCGTCGGCCGAGCCGGCGTCGGGCGACGGGTCCGGGAAGAGCGGAGGAGCGCCGCCGTCGGTGCTCGGAGCCGACGCGTCGATGGCGTCGACCGGCGGCGCCGCGGGCCCGCAGACCGGCGCCTTTTGCGTGGCCGCGACCACACCGCCGTCCTGTCCCTCGAGCGGGACCGGGAGGCAGGAGCGCTTGTTCTGGTTGTCGTCGAGGATGACCGCGTTCCACGGGTAGCCGCGCGGGTCCGCGCAGACGTAGCCGCCGCGGCAGTCGCCGTTCGATTCGCACGCGGCCGCGCAGAACGACCGGGCGACGCGCGAGCCGAACGGGCCCGAGCGATCGTCGTACCCGCAGCCGGGGACCGCGCTGTTGAAGAGCACGCACGACGCCTCGTCCGCGCAGGTGTTGCGCTGGCAATTGAGCTGCGTGCAGTAGCCGCCCGGCTGGGACGTGTCGCAGAGGCGGTCTCCGCGGATCGAGCAGTCCGTCGAGACCTGGCACTTGTCGCCGATCTCGGGCGTGCACGCGGCGAGACCCGCCAGCATCGCGAGGGCTCGAGCGACGCGCTCGAACGTGGCGCGTCGCGGCGACGAAGAGGGGGACGACCCGTGGGGAGGAGGGAGCGCGCGAGGCAAGCGAAGGGCCGAGTGTGTAGCCCTGTTTGCCGTTTGACATCAAGCGCCCTGGCCCGTAAAGAAGCCGATATGGCGACCCACATCACCGCAGATTGCATCAACTGCGGCGCTTGCGAGCCCGAGTGTCCCAACGAGGCCATCAGCGAGGGTGACGAGATTTACGTCATCGACCCCGAGCTCTGCACCGAGTGCGTCGGCTTCTACGATCACGAGGCGTGTCAGGCCGTGTGTCCCGTCGAGTGCTGCTTGCCCGACCCGAACCACGTCGAGGACGAGGGCGCGCTGATCGAGCGCGCCGTCCGGCTGCACCCCGACGACGCGGAGCTCAAGGGCCGCGCCGACGAGAACAACTACCCCTCGCGGTTCCGCAAGTAGAGCGCTGGTAGGGGCGCGGTGCTCTTCCGCGCTCGGTGCGCGCTCCGTCCTGCCCTCGTCGCGCTCGCCGCGACGACCATCGGCTGTGGTGGCGGCGCGCCGCTCCTCCATCCGGCGCGCACGCTGAAGAGCGGCGACGTGCGCGCCGCCGGCGGCGTGAGCGCGCACGTGGTGCCGGGCTCGCTCGGCGAGGACCTGCGGCGCGCCCGCGAGATCGCCGCGGGGGACTCCGCCGGGACGAGCTCGCCCGGCGAGCCGGGAACCAACCCCGACTACGCGAAGGGCGCGCTCGTCGCCGCCGCGGTCGCGCCGGGGCTCGCGCCGTTCGTCGGCGCGCGCGTCGGCGTCGGCAACGCCTTCGAAGGAGGCCTCGCGTACACCGGCCGCGGGGTCCGCGCGGACATGCGGCGCTCGTTCGACGACGGCCCGTACTCGCTCTCGGTCGGGCTCGGCGCGTCGGCCGCGCTCTACGGGCGACAGCAGGGCTCGAGCCTCCCGAACGTCGACCTCGGCTCGCTCCACGGCTACGGCGCCGACGTCCCGGTCCTCTTCGGCTGGGAGAGCCAGAGCGGCCTCTACTCGCTGTGGCTCGGTCCGCGCGCGGGCTTCGAGTGGGTCGCGGTCGAGACGCTCACGAGCGAGCCGAAGGATGTCACGATCGGCTCGCCGCCGGTCCGCCTCGAGGCGACGCGCTGGCACGCCGGCGGCGTCGTCGGCGTCGCGACCGGCTTCAACCACGTCCACGTCGCGCTCGAGGCCGGCGTCGCCTACCAGATCGTCAACGGCACCTACAACGCGAACGACGTCGGCGTCCGCGGGCTCACGATCACGCCGGCGAGCGCGATCTGGTGGACCTTCTGACGCCGGCGGCCAGCGCCGCCCACGCGACCTCTGCGGCGCGCGCCGACGCCGCGACGTGGTTCGCGCGCCACTCCTCGCGCCCGCGCGCGCCGACCACGTTCGCGACGCCGAGCACGATCGCAGCGCGCACCCGCGCCTCGTCGGCCGCGCCGTCGCGGCCTCGCTCGAGCTGACACGCGCGCGCGACGCCGTACGCCTCGAGGTGCTCGACCTGCCCGTGCGGCGCGAGCGCCGCCGCGAGCGCGTCGTCGGTGGTGACGGCGAGCGTGCTCGCGATCGTCGCGACGCGCGCGCCCGCGGCGACCAGCGCTTCGACCATCGCCTCGTCGAGCTCCACCGCCTCGGACGCGAAGGGCATCGCGGCGCGCCCCTCGACCACCGCCGGCTCGATCAGGCTCACGCGCGCCCCCGCGACGACGTCGCCGATCGCGAGGCCCGACGACGGCGACGCACCGCAGGTACCCACGAACACGACCAGCGAGGGCGCGCGGGCCACGATGCGGCGCGTCAGCCCAGAGGCGGCGTCGACCAGGCCGATCCCGATCGGCGCGACCTCGAGATCGACGTCGAGCGTCGATCCACCGCGGCAGAGCTCCCGAAAGCGCTCGAGCTCGGGCTCCCACGCCGCGACAACGAGGACGGAAGGACGTTCGAAGGAGCGATTCATCCAGAAATCATCCAGTTGTCATACATATATGAAGAGGAGACGTCGGGCGGGGTTGCCGCTGGAGGCTCTGCCGTCTACTCTACAGATGTTTATGCGTGCTCCCCTCCTCCTGATCGGCGCCGCCTCGAGCTCGGCCCTCGTCGCCTGCGTCGGCGCGGCCCCCGACCCGGTCGGGAGCGATCCGACGAGCTCGACGGCGACCGCCATCGTCGTCGTCGAGCGCACGGCCGGTCCGGGCGACGCCGTCCGCGGTGACGCGGTCATCGCGCGCTTCATTCGCGTGCGTCAGGGCGCGGTGGACGATCCCGCGCTCCGCATCGCCGGCGTCGCCGAGGACATCCCGGCGCCGGGCGCGTGCTTCGCGCCGAGCGAGAGCACGCCGATCATCCAGGGGCGCGCGGTCGAGCTGCTCGACGTCGGCCAGGTCGTCCTCGCCGGAGACAACTCGAAGAGCACGGTCCTCCTTCCGCGGTCGATGCCCGATCCGGCGGGCGTGGTGTCCGGCGTCTTCTACTCGTCGCGCACCTCCGACGTGTTCGCGCCGGGCTCGCGCGTCTCGCTCCGCTCGAGCGGCGGCGCCGATCTCCTCGACGGCTTCTCCGTCTCCGTGACGGCCCCGCGCGACGTCGGCGACGTCAACGTCACGTCGGTCGCGAGCGGCCTCGAGGTCTCGTGGGACGCGACCGACGCCGCCGAGCACGACCTCGTCTACGTCGACATCCTCTCGCCCGCCCCGCGCGTCGTCATGCGCTGCACCAGCGCCGACGACGGCAACCTGCTCGTCCCCCAGAGCGCGATCGCCGGCATCGACGAGGGCCAGCTCGCCGTGCACCGCCTCCACAAGGAGAGCTTCAAGGCGAAGGGGATCGAGCCGGGCGAGGTCCGCTTCGACGTCGCCCGCGTCGTCACGTTCCGCCGCTGACCGCCGCTGCCGTGACGCCCGCGCTCCGGCTCTCCGTGCTCACCGCATGCGCGCTGGCGGCGGCGAGCCTCCCCGGCGTCGCGCGCGGCGACGGGCCGACCGCGCAAGCCACGCCCACCGGGCAGGCCAAGCCCGCGGCGCAGAGCAAGCCGACCGCGCACGCCAAGCCAACGCCGGCCAAGCCGACCGCGCAAGCCAAGCCCGCACCGAAGACCGCCGCGCGCACGCCGCCCGCGAAGCGCGCGGCGGCCCCGACGCGAGCCGTCGCGGCGTCGCGAGCGTGGCACACGGCGACCCCCGGCAAGGCGGCGCCGCTCGACGCCGCCGGGCGCCCGATGCTCACGCTGCAGGCGCTCAACATGCCCGAGCACGTCACGCTGAGCGCGCGCAGCGAGCACGGCGGGTTCTCGGCGGAGGACCTCGATCGCGCCGCCCACGTCCTCCGCGATCCGCGCAGCGGCAACGAGCACCCGATCGATCCGCTCCTGCTCGACCTCGTCTACCGCGTCGCCGTCCACTTCGCGGCGCACGAGGTCCGGATCATCTCCGGCTACCGTACGCCGCGCCACGGCAGGCACTCGAACCACGCCAAGGGCCGCGCGATCGATCTCGTGGTCCCCGGCGCGAGCGACGAAGACGTCGCGCGGTTCGCGCGCGACCAGGGCTTCGTGGGCGTCGGCGTCTACCCGACGAGCGGCTTCGTTCACCTCGACGTCCGCGATCGGTCGTACTTCTGGGTCGACTCGAGCGGTCCGGGGAAGCGCAGCCGCATGCGCGGCGTGCTCGGCGACGTCGCCGCGAAGAGCGACGCTCGAGCCCTCGCGCGCGGCGAGCACGGCATCCGTCCTTTCGGGATCGCGACCGACTTCGCCGCCGCGCTCGCGGCCGCGCGCGCCGAGAGCGAGGAGCCCGGCGGGCAAAGCCCCGCGCGAGGCGACGGCGCCTCCCCGGTCGACGACGACGATGACGTCGACGACGACGGCGTCGCGGCCGAGTGACGGCCGGCGTAGTAGACTCGGCGCGTGGATCCGGACGTCGCGCGGCTCGTTCGCGAGGAGCGCCTGCTCGAGGCCGCAGAGCTCGCGAGCGCGCGCGGCGACGTCCGCACGGCGAGCGCGCTCTTCGAACGCGCCTGTGACTTCAAGCGCGCCGCCGAGCTCGCGGTCCGCTCGCACGACTGGGGTCGCGCCCTGCCGCTCGCGCTCGAGGGGCGGGCCGAGGAGATCGCCGAGCTCGCCCTCCCGAAGCTCGTCGTCGACGCGAAGGAGGCCGAGCGCGTCGCCTTCCACCTCGAGCGCCGCGGCGATCACGGCTGGGCCGGGCGCCTCCTCGAAGGCATCGGCAAGAAGGTCGACGCTGCGCGCGCGTACGAGCGCGCGGGCGAGGCGATCAAGGCCGCCGAGCTCCTCGAGTCCTCCGGCGACGTCATCGGCGCCTCGAAGGTGCTCGAGGCGCAGATCCGCCGCGAGCCGAAGCGAGGGG
Organism: Labilithrix sp.; assembly: GCA_019637225.1. GTDB lineage: Bacteria > Myxococcota_A > Polyangia > Polyangiales > Polyangiaceae > Labilithrix. Next base: position 6,832 of record JAHBWC010000119.1, on the reverse strand, counting down.
CGCTCTTCGTCGCGCTGGGCGGCCTTCTCCACCGCTACGGCAAGACCGACGCGGCGGTCCGCACGCTGCAGAAGGTCGGCGGCGACGCGCCCGAGCGCCGCGCCGCGCTGACGCTGCTCGTCCCGGCGCTCGATCGCCTCGGGCTCGCGCAGGCGCGCGTCGAGGCGGAGGCCGAGCTCGCTCTGCTCGGCGGGCCGATCGTGGTCGACGCCGCCGAGGCGCCCGCCGCCTCGGTGCGCGCGCGCCTCTTCGGCCGCTACGAGGTCGTACGCGAAGTGGCGTCCTCCCCGCACGCGCGCGTCATCGAGTGCGTCGACGGCGTCCGCGGCGAGCGCGTCGCGGTGAAGATCTTCGCCGGCTACGACGCGCGCGGCGCGGGCCGTGACGCGCTCTCGCGCTTCGAGCGCGAGGTCAAGGTCCTCGGCGCGCTCGACCATCCGAACATCGTCCCGCTGCGCGACTACCTGCCCGAGGGCCCCGCGCTCGTCCTCGAGTGGATGGGCCGCGGCACGCTCGAGCAGATGCTCGCGAGCGAGCCACTCGCGCCGGCGCGCGCCGTCGAGATCGCCCAGGCGGTCCTCGCCGCGCTCGGCGAAGCGCATCGCGTGGGCATCATCCACCGCGACATCAAGCCGGCGAACGTGCTCTTCGACGACGCCGGCGTGACGCGGCTCGGCGACTTCGGCGTCGCGCACCTGAGCGATCTCTCCGCCACGGCGACCGCGGGCGTCATCGGGACCCTCGGCTATATGAGCCCCGAGCAGCGCGAGGGTAAGCCGGCCACGGTCCGGAGCGATCTCTTCGGCGTCGGCGCCATCCTGTGGGAGATGCTCACCGGCGAGCGCCCGTCCGACCTCGCCGCGGCGCGCGGAGCCGAGACGACGCGCGCGTCGGCGGCGCCCCGCACCGAGGTCGATCCCGACGAGCCCCCGCCCGCGTCGCGCGTCGGCGGCGAGGGACGCGTCCGGCCGAGCGGGGTCCACCGCGATCTCGACGCGCGCCACGACGCGGTGGTCTTCGCGCTCGTCGCCGACGATCCCGACAGGCGCCCGCTCGACGCGTTCTCCGCGCGAAAGGCCCTGGGCGCGCTGAAGTGGCCGAGCACGATCGAGCGCGTCGCCGTCCCGCGCGCCGAGCGGAAGGTCGTCAGCGAGCGGCCTTCGGGCATGCGTCTCCTCGTCGACAGCGCGGGCCCGGCGATCGATCAGTGGCTCGGACGCCGCGTGGTGAGCGTGCCGCTCGATCCTCCGACGCTCGCGCGCGCGTCCGCCTTCGCGCGCGCGGACCACCCCGCGCTCCAGGTCGTGCTGCGCGTCGACCGCGCCACGCGCGCGATCTGGCTCGCCGTCCCGCGAGGCGCGCCAATCGCCGCTCGCCCGACGCCCGAGCAGGCCGCGACGCTCCGCGAAGCGCTCGATCGGCTCCACCAGCTCGGCGAGGTGCACGGGGCGATCGACGCCGAGCACGTCTTCGTCGACGAGTCCGGCGCCGTCACGCTCGCGTTCGCGCCGCCGCCGGGGCCGACGGCGACGTTCGACCTCGACCGCCTCGCCCTGGCGCGGCTGCCGACGGCCTAAAACTTGCGCTGGTGGGGGCCGCCGTGAAGGATGGAGGGATGGCTCCCGGCATCCGGCTCACCCTCTCGGCTACCCTCGTTCTCTTCGCGGCCGCGTGCGGCGAGTCGACACCCGCGCCGAAGTCCGCGAGCAGCGCGGCTTCACCCGCGACGCCGAGCGGCGAGGCCGCGCGCCCGTCGCCGCCGGAGCCGGTCACCGCGCTCAAGCGCGCCGCGATCAAGGACACGATCGCGCAGGGCCTCGGCGTCTTCCTCCAGAACGTCAGCGTCGAGGACTGGCCCGTGATGCACGACGGGAAGTTCTACGGCTTCAAGATCCGCACGATCAACGCGGACTGGGGGATCGATCTGAAGCCGGGCGACGTCGTCACGCGCATCAACGGGATCGTCCCCGAGCACCCGGAGGAGGCCGACGCCGCCCTTCGCGCGCTCGAGAAGGCGACCGCGCTCAAGGTCGACTTCGAGCGCGACGGCAAGGCGAAGACCCTCGAGCTGCCGATCGTCGACTGACGCGCGCCGCCGATCAGCTGAAGCGCGCCACGACGGCGTCGTAGACGCGGCGGTGCACGTCGTCGACGCTGCCCTTTCCGTCGACGATGACGATGCGATCGTTCGGCATGTGCCGCGCGAGCTCGCGGTAGAACTCGGCGAGCGCGCGCTGGACTTCGTTCTGCTCGTAGAGCTGCGCCGCCTCCCCGCGCACCTCGCGGCGCGCCGCGGCGAGCTCGGAGGGCAAATCGAGGACGACGGTGAGGTCCGGGCGGAGCGCGTGCTTGTTGAGCTCGCGGATCCACTCGACCGCCGCGTCCCCTCCCCGCCCGCTCGAGACGCTCTGGTAGGCGAGGCTCGAGGCGTCGTACCGATCGGAGACGACGACGCCGCCCTGCGCGAGGAACGGCTCGATCTCCGACTCGACGTGGTCCATCCGGTCGGCGGCGAAGAGCAGCGCCATCGTCGTCCAGCCCGGCGCGCGTCCGCCCGGAATGACGATGCGCCCGGTCAGCACCTGACGGACGAGCGAGCCGATCGGCCCGTCGCTCGGCTCGCGCGTGACCTTCACGGGCGTCTTCGGGGTCTCCGCGCGGAGGCGCTCGACGAGCCGCGCCGTCTGCGTGGTCGTCCCCGCTCCGTCGATGCCCTCGAGCACGATGAACCGGCCGGATCGCTTATCCATGACGAGAGCGCATAACGCAGCTCCCGCCGGACGTCATCCCAGAGCGGGGGCTCCCGCGGACCTCAAGCGCCCGGAGGCGGATCCTCGCCGAGGACGACGTTGTCGATGAGCCGCGTCGCGCCCACGCGGCACGCGACCGCGACGAGGACGCGCTCCGGCGTGGTCTCGTCGTCGCCCAGCGGCGCGATCGCGTCGGGGTCCGCGACCGTGACGTAGTCGATCGACGTGGCCACGGGCTCGACGGCGCTCCGCGCGAACGCGCGCAGCGCTCCGGCGCGTCGCTCGCCGCCCGCGAACGCCCGCGCGGCCGCGGCAAGGCCGCGCGAGAGGCCGAGCGCGCGCTCGCGCTCCTCCGGCGAGAGGTAGGCGTTGCGGGAGCTCATCGCCAGCCCGTCCGGCTCGCGGACGATCGGGTGCCCGACGACCTCGACGGGAAAGAAGAGGTCCTTGGCCATCCGCCGGATCACGGCGAGCTGCTGGAAGTCCTTCTTGCCGAAGACGGCCACCGACGGCCCGACGATGGCGAAGAGCTTCGCGACGACGGTGGTGACGCCCTCGAAGTGTCCAGGACGGTGGGGCCCGCACAGGTGCGCGGTCAGCTCGTCGACGCGGACACGCGTGCGCTCGCCGGGGACGTACATCGCCTCGGGCTCGGGCGCGAAGACCACGTCGACGCCCTCGAGCTTCGCGACGTCGCCGGCGAGATCGCGCGGGTAGCGCGCGAGGTCCTCGTTCGGCCCGAACTGCGTCGGGTTGACGAAGATCGAGCAGACGACGAACGAGGCGCGCCTCTTCGCCTCGCGGGTCAGCGCGAGGTGACCTGCGTGGAGCGCGCCCATCGTGGGCACGAAGCCCACCGTGAGCCCGCGGGCACGCGCCGCGTCGCACGCTTCCCGCACCTCGGACGGCCCCCTCAGCACGATGGCGCTCGGCATCGAGGGACATGCTAGACATGACACTTCCGATGCGTCGAGAACCGTCCTCGCTGGCTCGCCTGATCGCCGGGCTCTTCGTCGCTGGCGCGTCGGCCATGGTCGCGCTCGGCGGCTGCGGCAGCCGCGGCCCGCTCGACGAGGCGACGAACGTGACGCTCGACGCGGCGCCCGAAGCGGAGCCCGCGCCCGTCGACGCGGCCCCCGACGCCGACCCGCCCGTCCGCGACGCCGGTCGCGAAGCCGGCCCGGTCGCCTGCGGGATCTGCGTCCTCACGACGTGCGGGGACACGATCCTCTCGTGCATCCAGTCCGAGGGCTGCCGCGCGGTCTTCCAGTGCGTCGCGAGCACCTGCCTCGGGGGCGGCGGCGGGCTCGATCCGCTCTGCCTCTTCCAGTGCGCCGGGCAGGATCCGACGGGCGCGCTCGGCGTCCTCTCGGTCTTCCAGTGCATCACCGGCCAGTGCGGCGCCGACTGCGGCTCGCTGCTCGGCGGCCTCGGCGGCCTCGGCGGCGGCGGCAGCAGCAGCGGCGGGGGCAGCAGCAGCGGCGGCAACGGCGGAAAAGGCGCGCCCGAGGCGTTCCACGAGCTGTTCTCGCCCTGGCCCGAGCTCTTCTCCCCGGCACCGATCGACGGCCCGCCGGGAGGCGCCGGCGCGCCGCCGATCGCTCCGCGCGTCGATGAGCGTCGATGACACGCTCGAGAGAGTTGACGAAGGCCGCGCGACTGCGCGACCTTTCGCCCCCATGACGTGGGGGGAGTCATCGCTCGGAACAGGGCCTCGCGCGGCGCGAGCGCGAAGACGACGGCAGATCGGCTGCGTGCTCGGGGCGATCCTCTGGGCCAGCTCGGCGCGCGCTCAGGTCCCCGGCGAGGAGATCGCGCGGCGCGCGTTCGAGGACGGCGTCGCGCTCGAGAAGAAGGGCGACTACGCCGGCGCCCTCGCGAAGTTCAAGGAGTCCGAGCAGATCAAGGCGACGCTCGGAAACCGCTACCACAAGGCGTACTGCCTCGAGATGACCGGCAAGCTCGCCGCGGCGCTCCTCGAGTACGAGATCGTCGACAAGTCGGCGCGCGAGGCGAACAAGGCCGAGCTCGTCGAGGCGACGCGGCTCCGCATCGAGCCGCTCCGCGTGAAGGTCCCGCAGCTCTCGCTCAAGCTCGCCGGGACGCCGCCGGCGGGGGCCGAGGTCGCGCTCGACGGGACCTCGATCCCCCTCGCGCTCCTCGACGGAAAGGCGTTCCGCGTCGATCCAGGCGAGCACGTCGTCACCGCGCAGGCGCCCGAGCACGACGCCTTCAAGAAAGGGCTCACCGCCGCGGAGGGCACGACGACGTCGGTGGAGATCGTCCTGACGAAGGCGACCACGACGGCGACCGCGCGCGGCGGCGCCGGCGCCGAACGGCTGACGGAGCCCCCGGCCGAGGCCCCTCGACGCTCGCTCGCGCTGCCCATCCTGACGACCGCGGGCGCCGTGGTCCTGGCCGCCGGCGGCGTCGTCGCGTACGTCCTCGCCGACGGCGCGCAGGCCGATCTCGAGAAGACCTGCGCCACGAAGCCGAGCTGCGAAGACGACAAGGCGACGACGCGCACGCTCGACGCCCTCGCGCTCGGTGGGTTCATCGGCGCCGCGGGCCTCGCGGCGCTCTCGGTCGTCCTCTGGACGTCATCGTCGAGCGCGCCCGCCGAGAGCGCGGGCGGCGCGACCGCGAGCGCGAGGCCGCGCGCGACCGCGAGCGCGACGACCGCGCGCCTCGTCGTGCGTTCGTCGTGGCTCGGCCTGGAGGGGCGGTTCTAGTGCGTCGCTCGCGCCGCTCTCGGACCGCGCCGCAGCGCACCGCGCGGATCGCCACGACGGCGATCCTGGCGGCGAGCGTCTTCGCGGGCGCCGCCGCGTGCGTCGATCTCTTCCACTCGACCGATTTCGCCACGCTCTGCGCCGCCGACCCGGCGGCGTGCGCGCCCGAGACCGGCGCCGAGGCCGGCGCAGACGTCGTGACGGACGCCCGCCCGGACACCGCGCGGCCTCTCGACTTCTGCGACGAATCGTCGTTCGTCACCTACCGGCGGGCCGAGCGCGCCTGCGGCTACCTCGGCGCGTGCCTCGGCACGGCGGCGGACAGCTCGTTCGGTGCGTGCATGATCCGCGCGCTCGCCGCCTACGACTGCACGTTCAACCCGTCGCTTCGACCGCGCGGCGCCAACGCGGCGCTGTGGGAGTGCCTGTGGACCGTCGCCTCGTGCAGCGACCTCTCGCGCTGCGTCTTCGGGACGGACGCTCCGCCGTGTCCGGGCGGCGCGGAGTCCGCGTTCACTGCCTGCAACCTCGACGGAGGCTCCGTCGTGGTCGAGTGCGGATTGCCGAAGGTCGCGCTGGGCATGTCGGCGTGCGCCCTCCGCGGCCAGACGTGCGCGCGGATCGACCCGTCGAACAGCATCTGCGCGGGCCGACGCGGCGGGGCCTGCACCGGCGAGGCACGCTGCGAGGGCTCGTCCGCCGTCGTCTGCAAGTCCGCCGGCGGCATCGACTCCGACGAGGGCGTCGACTGCGCGGGCTACGGCGACGGCCGCTGCGCGCGCGACGACGCGGGCGTCGCGTGCGCCCCTCCGGCCAGAGCGGGCGCGTGCGCGCCCGGCGCGAGCTCCGCGATCGCGTGCAGCGACGGCGGGGAGGTCGCGGAGAGCTGCGTCGACGGCCGAGCCGTGAAGATCGACTGCGCGGCGATCGACATGACCTGCAACGCGGCCGGGGTACCGACCCACGATCCCTTCAGCGCGTGCCAGACCCGCGGCGCGGGCGGTACCTGCGCGACGAGCGAAGACGAGTGCGCCGGCACCTCGCTGCGAAGCTGCGTGCGTGGCGCGAGCTTCGAGCTCCGGTGCACCGACGTCGACGGCCTCGGGGCGTGCACCAAGGCGCCCGGACGCAACGCGACCTGCACCGTGAAGTGACCTGAGCGGCGGCGACTACTTGTCGCCGAACGAGCTGGCGCTCTCGAGCTGCGCCTTCTGGAGCGCCTCGAGCGCCTTCCTCGTCTCGTCGTCCGTCTCGGAGCTGCTGCCCCGGCCGCCCTTCTTCGCGGTCTTCTTCGTCCCGGACTCCTCGTCGGGCGGCGCGACCTTCGCGGGTCGCGGCGCGGGAGCCGCC
>JAHBWC010000118.1 GCA_019637225.1 Labilithrix sp. | reverse complement strand
GATCGCGTGGCGCGCCGAGGACGTCGCGCGCCCGGCGCGCACCGGCGTCGTCGTGCTCGACGACTTCCCGCTCGCGACGCTCCGCGAGTACATCGACTGGACGCCGTTCTTCCACACGTGGGAGCTGCGCGGGGTGTATCCGCGGATCCTCGAGCACGAGACGTACGGCGAGCAGGCGCGGAAGGTCTTCGCCGAGGCCCAGGAGCTGCTCGAGAAGATCATCGCGAACAAGCTCTTTACCGCCCGCGGCGTCTACGGGCTGTTCCCGGCGAACGCCGTCGGTGACGACGTCGAGGTCTACGAGGACGAGGCGCGCGCGAAGGTGCGCGCGCGCTTCCACTTCCTCCGCCAGCAGACGGAGAAGGCCGCGGGGACGCCGAGCCGGTCTCTCGCGGACTTCGTCGCGCCGAAGGACTCGAGGCTCGCCGACCACATCGGCGCGTTCGCGGTCACGACGGGGATCGGCGTCGAGCAGCTCTGCGCGCGCTACCGGCGCGAGCTCGACGACTACAACGCCATCATGGCCGAGGCGCTCGCCGACCGCCTCGCGGAAGCCTTCGCGGAGTGCCTGCACGAGCGGGTGCGCGCCGAGTGGGGCTTCGGCGCGGGCGAGGGGTTGAGTAAGCAAGAGCTCATCGAGGAGAAGTACCGCGGGATCCGCCCGGCGGCCGGCTACCCGGCCTGCCCGGACCACACCGAGAAGGGCACGCTCTGGCAGCTGCTCGACGTCGAGAAGAGCACCGGCATGAAGCTCACGGAGTCGTTCGCGATGTGGCCGGGCGCGAGCGTGAGCGGCCTCTATTTCGCCCACCCGGAGGCCCGCTACTTCAGCCTCGGGAAGATCGAGCGTGACCAGATCGCCGACTATCACGTCCGCAAGGGGATGCCGCTCGCGGAGGTCGAGCGCTGGCTCGGTCCGAACCTGGCCTACCCGCCGGGCGAGGTGAGCGTCGCCGGCAACGCGGCCTGAGCGCGGCGGGCCTCGCGCTCACGCGGCGCTTGGCCGATCTCGTGCCCGTGCGGCGATAATGGATGCCCATGGGCATCCCCGTCGTCACCGCGCTCTACGGTTCGCTCCACGCCCTCCTCAACATCGCGCTCGCGAGCCGCGTCTCGGCGATCCGGATGCGCGAGCGGGTCGCGCTGGGCGACGGCGCGTCGAAGGTCCTCACGGTCGCCGTTCGCACGCACGCGAACAACGCCGAGTCCGTCCCGCTGGCGCTCGTCCTGCTGCTCCTCGCGGAGCTCTGCGGGGGCGCGAGCTTCTGGCTGCACGTGGCCGGTGGCTCGCTCCTCGTCGCGCGGATCATGCACGCCGTGGGCATGCCGAGGCCGGCCCCGAACGTGTTCCGCTTCGTCGGCACGGCGGTCACCTGGATCGGGATCGCCGCGATCGCGTGCTGGGTGCTGTGGCTGCGCCGCGGGGGATGAGCGGCGGGGTCGTTACCTGGCCGGTCCTTCCTTGAGGACCTTCACCGTGTCACCGCGGAGCTCGAGCACCTGGACGTTCCCCGCGTAGTACTTCGACATCCCGACGTCGATCCGCCAGGCCTTCTCTCCGCACGCCGCGCTGATGTCCGGCTTCTGCGGCGTGTGCCCCATCACCATACGCTTCGCGCCGAGCGCCCGGAGCGCCTCGTCGAGCGTCGCGCACTCGCTGGGGCCGGGCGCGCTCGAGTACATCCGCGTCCACAGCGGCCCGTCCTCGGACGTGATCTCCTTCGGCAGGGTGCGCGCCTCGCCGAGCAACCACTTGCGCGTCCCCTCGTTGATCCCGTCGAGCCCGGCCTTGACGTGCTTGGGCAGCACGCCGCCGTGGACGAAGATCGAGTCGCCGACGCGCGCGACGACCGGACGCCGCGCGAGGATCTGCGCGTACGGCCCGCCCGGGAGGAACGCGGCGGCGCGGCCGCGCGCGGGCTGCTCGACCCGCGAGGCGGCGCGCGCGATGCTCTCGTCCTTCGGGTTCACGTCGGCGAACTCCGAGAACGCGCCCCGCGTGACGTACCGGAAGTCGAGCTCACCGTTCATGATCTCGTGGTTGCCCACGAGCGCGACGACCTCGCCGCCGGCCTTCGCCGCGTCGGTCTTCAGCCGCTCGAACAGGTCGAGCACCTTGCGGTCGTCGTCGCCGCGGTCGATGAGATCGCCGGTCTGGACGACGACGAGCTTGCCGCCGATCCATGCGTCCTTGTCGTCGATCGCGCCGGCGAGGCGGAGGGCGCGTCGCGTCGCGTCGAGATCGCCGTGGAGGTCTCCGATCGCGACGACGCGCTCGGGCGCGGGCTTCGAGACGGCGAGCGACCCCGCGGCGCGCGTGGGCGCCGGCGCGCTCGCGGCGGCCGTCGGGGCAGGTGGCGGAGGCTCGGGCGGCTTCGACTTGTCGCAGCCGATCGCGACGGCGAGCGTCGCCGCGCAGATCGCGACTCGGAAGGGCCTCACGGGCGTCGCGCTCGGCTCAACGCCCACCCTGCGTCAGAACTTCACCGACGAGCCGCAGCCACAGCTTCCGGTCACGTTCGGATTGTTGAACTTGAAGCCGGAGCCGTGGACCCCTTCGACGTAGTCGATCTCGGTGTCCTCGAGGTACTGGAAGCTCAGCGGATCGACGAAGAGCTTCACGCCCTTCGACTCGAACTCCTCGTCCACGTCCGTGGTCTGATCCTCGAAGTAGAGGTCGTACGTGAAGCCCGCGCAACCGCCGCCGACGACGCGGAGGCGAAGCCCCTGGCTCGCCAGGTCCTCGGCCTCGGCGATCTCCTTCACCTTTGCTGCCGCGCGGTCCGTGATGCTGATCATGCGTGGACTATAGGCAACTTTCGGTCCGCCCGCCAGGACCTGACTCGAGCGCTGGAGCGGAGCTAAGGCTGGGCTTCGCGCCGCGCGGGCTCGGCGGTCCCCGTGACGCGCACGATCACGCCGCCGTCGCACGTCACCGCGAACGCGGACGCGCCGAACGGCGTGAGCCCGACGACCCCCGACCGCGCGCCCTTGGTGCAGAGGATCTCGCCGATCGTGTCGACCGCTCCGTCGGAGCCGACGACGCCGACGTGGCCGTCCGTCGCCGCGAAGGCGACGGCGCCGCGCGCGTCGACGATCGGTCCGACGTGCGGTGGCGCGACCAGCGGAGGCGCCCCTCCGTCGGGCAGCGTCGCCGCGTTGAACGACGCGATGGGCGCGCGCGAGACCTCCTGGCCTCCCGGATCGAGCGTCACGACGAAGCCGCGGGTGTGCGTCTGCGCGAGGAGCGTCGCGAGCGGCGCGCCGGGCGTGGCGCTCCGGACGGCGGGCGGGCCGAGATAGAGTCCCTGCGACGCGATCGAGCGCGTCGACCGACCGCCGCGCGTGATGTCGACCTCGGCGAGGTGGTTGCCCTCGATGACGGCGAGGAGCGTCCCGGCGTCGGTCAGCGCCGCGCCGCCGTCGATGGGCGCGCCGAACGAGCCGAGCCGCACCGGTTCGCGCCCCGGCGTCCAGCCGAAGACCGCGCCGCTGGTCGTGACCGCGAGGACCTTGTCGCCCGCCGCGACGAGCGGCGCGCCGGGCATCTCGGGGAGCGAGACGCGCGCGCGGACGTTGCCCTCGCTGTCGAGCACCACGAGGTCGGTGAGCGTCGCGACCACGACGCCGCCGTCGTCGAGGGCGAGCGGCGCGGCGCGGAGGTTGCGCTCGCCGCCGATGCGCGTCGAAAACCGCAAGAGCGCGCTCGAGCGGCGGACGCCGATGACGTCGCCGCCGCTGCTCATGAAGACCACGGTGCCGTCGGAGGTCATCGCGGCAGGGCCGACCTGCGCGGCGCCGACCTTCACCGTCGCGCGCTCCTCGCCTTCGGCGTCGATGAACGACACCTCGCCGCGCGCGGAGACCACCGCGAGCGTCCCGTCGGGGCCGCTCAGCGCGGGCTGATCGATCGTGAGGCCCGTCGTCTTCCGCCAGGCGACGCGCAGCGTGCCGGAGGGCAGCGGCGTCCTCGAGAGTCCGCTCCGGCGGCTGTCGATCCGCTGCATCGGCGCGGCGCCGCTCGGCGCGCCGACGACGAGCACCGCGGGGCGGCGCGGATCGATGCGCTGCGCCCCGGCGTCCCGAAGCGTCGCGATCAACGCTCCCGCGACGACGGCGCCGGCGACCATCGCGGCGGCGGCGCGCTTCATCGCTTCGCCGCCGGCTTCGCGAGGACGAGGATGCCTCGAACGTTCGGGATCGTCCGGCCGTTCAGCGTCACGGTCCCCTCGACCTGTCCGTACGCGCGCACGGTGTCGCCCCGCGCCGCCTTCACGTCCTCGCCGTGGACCACGCGGACGACGCACGCGCCGGTTCCCGCCGCGCTGCACGCCTTCTTGTCTTCGATCGCCATGACGGTGTGCCCCCGGACGACGCGGATGTCCTGGACCTCGCCGTCGACGACCGCGAACGCTCCGATCTTGGAGCCCGGATCGACGGCGTAGGCGTCGAACACGAGCGGGGTCCTTGCGTCGAGCGCCGGCGCGGCCGCGGCGAGCGAGGGGACGCGCACCACCTCCGCGCGGACCGTCCGCGTCGCGAGCGGCGGCGCGCTGGCCGCGATCGTGAGCTTCTTCGATCCGTTCTGAGGCAGCTCGACGGGGAGGCTGAAGCGCCCGTCGGCGTCGACCGCGGCGTTTTGCCCGTCGACGGTCAGCGTCGTGCCCGGCTTCACCTGCCCGACGACGTTCGTCGTCGCGCGCTCGGTGTAGAGCTCGCGCCCCGGCGCGTCGAGGTGGAGAGGGACGACCCCGGCGCGGACGACGAGCTGGCCCTGGTCGGCTGCGGGGCGCCCCTTCGCCTGGATCGTGAAGGGGATCTTCTTGTCGATCGCCGTCTGCTCGTCGCTCGGTCCGTCGAGCTCGGCCGTCACGTCGATCGGGTGCGAGCCCTTGCCCGCCGCGTCGAGCGCGACCGGCTTGCCGTCGACGGTGACCTCGGTGCCGGGCAGCGCCTCCACGCGGACGGTGATCGCGGCGGGTGCGGCGCCGTCGCGCGTCTGGACGGTCGTGAGGTCGGCCTTCACCCGGTACGCGACCGGCACGTGGACCTTCACCTTCTCGTCGCGTCCGGGCGGTGGGCGATCGATCGCCATCTCGAGATCGTTGTCGCCGATCGACAGCGGGGCCGGGAGCGGCAAGACCGTCGCGAAGGCCTCGACCTTCGAAGACGACGCGCCGAGCGAGATGACCGTCCCGTCGGGGCACGACTCGCAGCGGATCTTGAGCGATTCCTTGCCCGACTCGTCGAGCTGCGGCTGCGCGCTGAGCGGCGCTCCCGCGCGCATGACGAGGAGCGCGGCGCCGGCGCCGACGACGGCGACGATGACGATGACGATGCCCACGAGGGTGACGGCGGAGACGCCCCGCTTCTTCGCGGCCGCGGGGCCCTCGGGCAGCGGCTCGAAGATGAGCGGCGCGGGGGCCGGGACGATCGGCGGGGGCGGCGCCGCGGGAGGGGGAGCGCGGTGTGCGACGTGGCCCTGGTGCGGGGGGGGTGGACGGCGCGCGCTGGGATCGACGGGGGCGATGCCGGGCGCCGCGATGCCGAGGAGCGTGCCCGCGCGCTGCTGCGGCGGCTGCGGCTGCGGCTGCTGCGGTTCGGGATCGCGTGTCGGCGCGATGCCGGGGATCGCGACGCCGAGGATGGTCTTGAACTCGGGGCGCATCGCCTGGGCCGATGGCGTGGGGGGAGGGGGTGCCGGAGCTGGAAGGTCGAGCGCGGGCATGCCGACCATCGTGCGCTTGTCGCTCCCCGGCGCGCCGAGGGCCGCCGGCGCGACGGGCGCGGGCGCGGGCGCGGGCGGAGCCGTGGCGGTGTTCGGAGCCGTGGCGGTGTTTGGAGCCGCGCGCGCGGTGAGGTCTGGCGGCGGCTCGACGAGGCCGCCGAGCACCATCGTCTTGCCGAACGCGGGTGCCGCGGGTGCGGGTGCGGGTGCGGGTGCGGGTGCGGGTGCGGGTGCGGGAGCAGGAGCAGGAGCGGGTGCGGCGTCGGTCGCGATCGGGCCGGGCGGAGCGGGGTTTGGCTGCGGGCGTGCCTCGGCGAGCGCGGCGTCGCGGATCTGTCGTGCGCGCTCCGCGACCTCGGGATCGGCGAGCGTCTGCGCGAGCGACGGCTTCGGCTCGGCGGTCTCCGCGGGCGCCGGCACGACGGGCGTCGGACGCTGGGACGTGGTCGCGCTCTCGGGACCGACGGGCTGCGCGGCGCCGTAGGGCGCCGGATCGAACATCGTCTTGGCGAACGAGCTTTGGACGGGCGGGGCGATCGCCGGCCCGACCGCCGTCGGAGCCGCGGCGCGCACGGGCGAAGCGGGCGCGGCGGCCGGTCCGAGCCCGAGCCCAGGTGATGCCACGGGAGACGGCGACGCCACGGGAGACGGCGACGCCACGGGCGACGGCGACGCCACGGGCGACGGCGACGCCACGGGCGACGGCGACGCCACGGGCGACGGCGACGCCACGGGCGACGGCGACGCCACGGGCGACGGTGACGCCACGGGCGACGGCGACGCCACCGGTGCGGGCGACGTCACGGGAGACGGTGACGCCGTTGGCGAGGGCGGCTCGGGTGGGGCAGCCGCGGGGACGGCGACGATCGGCGCGACGCCGGCGTGTCCGAAGACCGTTGCCGTTCCGGCGTGCGGGCGCGGGGTGGGCGGCGTGGCTGCGGGAGAAGCCGCCTTTACGGGCGGCGGATCGGCGGTCGCCTCGTCGACGGTCGTCGGGATCGCGCGCGGCCCCGGCCCGGCCGCGGCGCCCGTCTCGAAGGTGCGGCCGCACTGTCCGCAGAACCGGGACTCTGCCGGGACGGCCGCTCCGCACTGAGGACAGGGCTTGGTGCTCACGGTCGGATCGATCTCGGTGGTTCGGTCCTCGGTCTTCCGCCCGAGCGCGCGTTCGCCCGGAACGGGAAAACGACCGGGGAGAAGAGCACAGGCCGCCACGCTATCCAAGGGCCCGGAAAGGCGGCGCGTTCGGAGCCGAGACGGCGCGACGCCGCCGCCTCGACGCTTGCCATCGCGGCGTCTCCTTGCGATGAGTTCGAGGTCGTGCGGAGCTCGGCCTCGGGGATGCGTGTCTACGTGCTCGGGAGCGGCTCGAGCGGCAACGCGCTGCTCGTCGAGTCCTCGGGCACGCGCCTCCTCGTCGAGGCCGGCGTCGGCCCCAAGGTCGCGGCGAGCCGCCTCGCGGAGCTCGGCGTCGAGCTCGGCGCCGGCGAGCTCGACGGCATCGTCGCGACCCACCGGCACGGCGACCACTTCGGCCACGCCGGCAAGCTCGCGACCGCGTTCTCGGCCCCGCTCTACCTTCATCCCGGCATCGACGGCGTCGAGCCTGCCGCGAGCGTCGAGGTCCGCCGCTACGACATCGGCCGCGCGTTCCGCGTCGGCGCGCTCACGATCACGACCGTCCAGGTGCCGCACGACGCGGCGCAGGTCGCGCTGCGCGTCGACGACGGGACCCACGCGCTCGGGATCGCGACCGACGTGGGGCGCGTGACCTCGGGGCTCGTCGGGCTCCTCGGCGCGTGCGACGCCGCGCTCGTCGAGGCCAACCACTGCTCCGAGATGCTGGCGTTCAGCGAGTATCCCGACGTCGTCAAGCGACGCATCGGAGGCGGCTGGGGCCACCTCTCGAACGCGCAAACGGCCGAGCTTGGCGCCCGCCTCGTCGGCTCGCGCCTCGCGCGCCTCTGGCTCGGCCACCTCTCACGCTCGAACAACACGCCCGCGCGCGCGCTCGAGACGGTCGCGTCACGCGCCCGCGGCATCGACGTCGACGTCATCCCCGAGGCGTCGCCCGTCGCCCTGGACGTCCGCACGACGAGACCCCACCAGCTCGGGCTGCCGTTCTGACGAGCCGCCGCGGCCAGCGGATTCGCTGGCGAACGCGCCGCGCGCGGCCCACGCAGGGGCTGGCGCCCAGCCGGCCACGCAGGTAAAAGGCGCGTCGTCATGACCGCCCCCAACGAACCGCGTCTCGTCAAGTGCAGGAAGCTCGGCAAGGAGCTGCCCGGTCTCGCCAAGCCTCCGTACAAGAACGAGCTCGGCAAGCGCATCTACGACGAGGTCTCGAAAGAGGCCTGGGACATGTGGATCAAGGACTCGGTGAAGTACATCAACACTTACCGCGTCGATCTCACGTCGCCCGAGGGCCAGAAGTTCATGTTCGATCAGGCCGAGGTCTACTTCGGCTTCAAGGACGGCAAGCTCGCGGACACCGCGTTCGTCGCGGCCGAGTCGGCCTCCGACGACGACGCGAAGTGATCCGCACGCCCCCGCACCTCGAGGCGCCGAGAGCGGCGCTCGCCTGAACCCTTCGCCCGCCGCGGCGAGAAAGAGCCGAGAGACTCCTCCGTGTCTGCCTCCGCCACGTCCCCGTTCCGCGTCTCGCGCAAGTCCTTCCCGCCGCCCGAGGGGCTGCCGAGCTCCGACATGCCGCTCGGCGTCGCCGGGTTCCGCTACTCGGACCTGTTTTTGCCCGAGCGCCTGAAGGACCTCTACGACGCCTTCTGCACCGAGCTCGCGCAGAAGTCTCCGGACGCGTGGCGCTCGTACGAGGCGTACCGCGCGGCGAAGGGCGTCGGCATGAAGCCCGAGGACGTGTCGAACGCGCTCCTCGCCACGGCGCCGTTCGTCAGCGCCTTCGTCGGCCGCCTCTTCGGCGTCGAGAAGGAGCTCGCCGAGCTCGCGAGCGAGGTGAAAGACCGCACGCCGCTCTGGCGGTTCAAGGCCGACTTCGCGAAGAAGCGCGTCCTCAAGGACGGCGCGGGCAAGGCGTGGAAGGGCACGTTCGTCGAGGCCGGTGCCGTCGCCACCGCGGCGATCACCGCGATGTTCCCGCAGCGCCCCGACGCGGTGCTCCGCGGGACGCAGAGCTACCCCGACGAGGAGCTCGCGGTCGCCCGCGCCGTGCTCCTCCTGGTCGAGGTCGACGACACCGCGCGCAAGGCCGCCAAGGCCGGCGGCGCCCAGTGGACCGACGAGCTCCGCGCGCGCGCCGGCGTCGTCCGCGCCGCGCTCGTCTCGAGCTTCAGCGCGGCGACCGTGAGCGAAGCGGCGTGCGCCGTCGCCGACGCGCGCGCGCCCACCGACGTCGAGAACCAGAAGGTCGTCGCCTACGCGCTCGACGCGATCGAGGCGTGGCTCGCCCAGCGTCGCCGGGACCACGGCGATCCGGCGTACCACTGGCCTTCGCTCCGCGTCCCGAAGAGCGTCGACCACCAGCACCTCGTCGAGCTCCGCCGCCCGGAGCCGAAGCTCCAGGAGCTCTTCGTCGGGCCGGAGCACGAGCTCCGCGAGCGCGACGGCTTCCCGCTCACCGATCGCCGCGCCGACCCGCGCCAGGCGGAGCAGGAGATCGACTACTGCCTCTACTGCCACGAGCGCGACAAGGACTCGTGCTCGAAGGGTCTCCGCGACAACAAGACGAACGAGCTCAAGAAGAACCCGCTCGGCGTCCAGCTCGACGGCTGCCCGCTCGACGAGAAGATCAGCGAGATGCACGTCATCCGGCGCGGAGGCGACGCGCTCGGCGCCCTCGCGATCGTGTGCGTCGACAACCCGATGTGCCCCGGCACCGGCCACCGCATCTGCAATGACTGCATGAAGGCCTGCGTCTTCCAGAAGCAGGAGCCGGTCAACATCCCGCAGATCGAGACGCGCGTGCTGACCGAGGTGCTCTCGCTCCCGTGGGGCCTCGAGATCTACGGGCTGCTCACGCGGTGGAACCCGCTCGACGTCCGCCGCCCGTACGCGTTGCCCTACAACGGCAGGAACGTGATGGTCGTCGGGCTCGGCCCGGCCGGCTACACGCTCGTCCACCACCTCACGCGCGAGGGCTTCGGCGTCGCGGCGATCGACGGCCTCAAGATCGAGCCGCTGCCGGTCGAGCTCACCGGCGACGCGACGACGCCGCCCACGCCGATCAAGGACTTCGGCGCGCTCTACGAGGAGCTCGACGAGCGCACGCTCCTCGGCTTCGGCGGCGTCAGCGAGTACGGCATCACCGTCCGCTGGGACAAGAACTTCCTCACGCTCCTCTACATCACGCTCGCGCGAAAGCGCCTGCTCAAGATCTACGGCGGCATTCGCTTCGGCGGGACGCTCACGCTCGACGACGCCTGGCAGCTCGGCTTCGACCACGTCGCGCTCGCGGCGGGCGCGGGCCGGCCGACGATCATCGACATCAAGAACAACCTGTCGAAGGGGATCCGCAAGGCCTCCGACTTCCTCATGGCCCTGCAGCTGACGGGCGCCTACAAGAAGTCGAGCCTCGCGAACCTCCAGGTGCAGCTCCCGGCGGTCGTCATCGGCGGCGGGCTCACAGCGATCGACACGGCGACCGAGCTGCTCGCGTACTACCCGGTGCAGCTCGAGAAGGTCGCGCAGCGCGTCCACGATCTCGTCGCGGACAAGGGCGCCGAGGCCGTCCGCGCGATGTTCGACGACGAGGAGTGGGGCGAGCTCCAGGTGCAGCTCCAGCACGCGAAGGAGCTCGAAGAGGAGCGCGAGCGCGCCGCGAAGGAAGGCCGCGATCCGCGCGTCCAGCCGCTGCTCGATCGGTGGGGCGGCGTCTCGCTCGTCTACCGCCGCTCCGTGCTCGAGTCTCCCGCCTACCGCCTCAACCACGAGGAGGTGCAGAAGAGCCTCGAGGAGGGCGTGCGCTACGTCGAGAACCTCTCGCCGACGGAGGCCGTGCTCGACCAGTACGGGCACGTGAAGGCGATGAAGTTCCGCCGCATGACGGGCGAGCGCGACGAGGTCGAGCTCCCCGCGCGCACGGTCTGCGTCGCGGCGGGCACGAGCCCGAACACGATGTACGAAAAGGAGTACGAGGGCTCTTTCTCGCTCGACGCGAAGAAGCAGTACTTCCAGGCGTTCGAGGCCAAGGTCGAGGGAGAAAAGGTCGTCCTGACTCCGTCGAGCGGGCGGAACCCCGAGGCGTTCTTCACGAGCTACGCCGGCGACGCCGCCCAGCGCGGCGAGGACGGCGCGGTCGCGGGCAAGCGCGATCGCGCGGTGAGCTTCTACGGCGATAACCACCCGTACTACGCCGGCAGCGTCGTCAAGGCGATGGCGAGCGCCAAGCACGGCTTCCTCCACGTCGCCGCGCTCTTCCCCGAGGTCGAGCGCCTCGCGATCGCCGATCAGCCCGGCCGTGACGCGAAGCTCACGTCGTTCTTCGATGTCCTCGACGACGCGCTCCTCGCGCGGGTTGTCGAGGTGAACCGCCTCACGAAGACGATCGTCGAGGTCGTCGTGAAGGCGCCGATGGCCGCGCGCAAGTTCAAGCCCGGTCAGTTCTACCGCCTGCAGAACTTCGAGTCGTTCGCGCCCGTCGTCGCGGGCACGCGTCTCGGCATGGAAGGCCTCGCGCTCACCGGCGCGTGGATCGACGAGGAGAAGGGCCTCCTCGGCACCATCGTCCTCGAGATGGGCGGCTCCTCGCGCCTCTGCGCGGCGCTCCGTCCGGGCGAGCCGATCATCCTGATGGGACCGACCGGGACGCCGA
Source organism: Labilithrix sp. (assembly GCA_019637225.1). Classification (GTDB taxonomy): domain Bacteria; phylum Myxococcota_A; class Polyangia; order Polyangiales; family Polyangiaceae; genus Labilithrix. Next base: position 8,903 of record JAHBWC010000118.1, on the reverse strand, counting down.
CGCACGTGCAGGAGAAGGAGACCGCGCTCCTCTGCGGCGGCGGCCTCGGCAACGCCGTCCTCTTCTCGATCGCGCGCGCGATGAAGGCGCTCGGCAACGACGTGCTCTACTTCGCCGGCTACAAGAAGGGCGAGGACCTCTTCAAGCAGGACGACATCGAGGCGTACACCGATCAGGTCATCTGGTGCACCGACACCGGCGCCGAGATCGCGCCGCGGCGCCCGCAGGACGCGCACTTCCGCGGGAACATCGTCCAGGCGATGGTCGCGTACGGCAAGGGCGAGCTCGTCGGCCAGAGCGGCGAAAAGCTCGGGCGCAAGGTGAAGATGTCGTCGGTCAACCGCATCATCGCGATCGGCTCCGACCGCATGATGGCGGCCGTGAAGGAGGCGCGCCACGGCGTCCTCGCGCCGATCCTGAACCCGCTCCACGTCGCCATCGGCAGCATCAACTCGCCGATGCAGTGCATGATGAAGGAGGTCTGCGCGCAGTGCCTCCAGAAGCACACCGACCCGAAGACCGGCAAGGAGTCGCTCGTCTTCTCCTGCTTCAATCAGGACCAGGAGCTCGACGCCGTCGACTTCAAGCACCTGAACGACCGCCTCCGCGCCAACTCGATGCAGGAGAAGGTCGCGAACGCGTGGCTCGATCGGCTGCTCGAGAAGAACCCGGAGATCCTCCGGATCTGATCGACGGGCGCGCCAAGCGCCCGCCCGCCGGGGATGAGAGCGACGGACGGACGCGTGCTTCGAGCCGTGCGGCGACGTCACGCGGTCGTGGGTCTTCTCGTGACGATCGCCCTCGGAATCGCGTCGCGCCGGTTTCCGATCGGCCTCTTCGTCTGGGACAAGAGCCTCGGCGACGCGCTCTACACGGTGATGTTGTACTTCATCACCCTGCTCGCGAGGCCGACGCTCCGTCCCTCGGCGGCCGGCGCCGCCGCGCTCTCGCTCTCGGTCGCGATCGAGCTCTTTCAGCTCACCGAGGTCCCGGCCCGCCTTCCGCGCGCCCTACAGATCGCGCTCGGGACCACCTTCGCCTGGCACGACATCGCGTGTTACGTCGTCGGTGCGCTCGTCGCGGTCGCGGCCCACCGGATCGGCGAGCGCGGGTGACGGATGAGAGCGCGCCGGGCTCAGGTCGTGGCGGCAAGGTCGGTCGGCAGGAGCCGGAGGAGGACCTCCATCGAGGTCGCGCCGGCGTGGCGCTTGTGCTCCTGCCCGCCGACGAACGAGATGACCGTCGGCAGCGCGCGCACGCGGTAACGCGAGGCGATCGCCGCGGACGCGTCGGCGTCGATCGCGAGGACGCGCACCTTGCCGTCGTGGCGTTCGGCGATCTTCGCCATGACGGGCTCGATCGCGCGGCAAGGCCCACACCACTCCGCGCCGAACTCGAGGAGAACGGGGAGAGGGGACTCGAGCACCTCTCGCTGGAACTCGGCTTCGGTGACCGTGGGCAGATCTTTTTGCATACCGAGAGAGGTGCGCCAGCCGCGACTTCTTACCCGCGGTTCGAAGATCGCCCGTCCGTGTAAGAATGCTGCGCGACGACACCTGTCCTCGGAGAGGCCGTGGATTCCATCGAAGCGCTGACAGACCTCATCCGCCAGGAGCGCGGGGCCCTCGTCCGCACGGGACGCCGGGAGGGGCTCTCGGCCGAGGACGCGGTCGACTGTGCGCAGGAGGCGTTCTCGACGTTCCTCCAGCTGCTCCAGCGCGGTGGCGCGCCGCCGGATCCCGCGGAGTGGTCGCCGTACGTCACGACGATCGCGCGGAACGCCGCGCGAAACCGCCGGCGTCGCCGTCACGTCGCGCTTCCCCACGACGCGCTCGACGGAGACGCCGCGCTCTCGGGCGACGATTCCCCGGAGGACCTGCTCGCGCAAGCCGAAGAGCATGTCCGGCTCCGCGCGTGTGTCGAGCGCCTCTGCGGTACGCAGCGCTCGGTCGTGATGCTGCGCATGCTCGAGGAGCGCGCGGGCGAAGACGTCGCGACGGTGCTCGGGATCTCGCGTGGCCACGTCGACGTCCTCTTGCACCGCGCGAAGGCGTCGCTCCGCGAGTGCATGGCGGAGTGAGGCCGCGCTCGACGGAGCGCGGCGTGAGCGAGCGCCGCGGACGGGCTACTTGACGTCGCCTTTGGTCGCGCAGCCGAAGAGGACCTCCATCTGGCCCGGCTTGGTCTTCACCGCGTCGCAGCTCGTGTCGCAGAGCAGGATCCGCTTGGGCGCGTCGGCGTCGTCGTAGCGCCAGCCCGCGCCGCCGGCGCACGAGGCGTTGTAGTCGAGCGTGTCGGTGGTCCCGCCGGACTTGTAGACGACGTTGACCTTCTCGCGGTCGAGCTGCTCGCCGGCGGGAGGCGCCGGGATCTCGTAGTCGCACGAGAGCGCGGAGGTCTTGATCGCGTTGATCGCCGTGAGGAAGTCCTGCTTGATCTGGTTCGGATCGTTCGCGTTGACGATGAACGCGCTGGTCGTCCCGCCGCCGACGGCGATCTCGTTGAGGCTCGTGAGCTGGTTGCCGACGCCGATCACGTACGTGGGCAGCGTGGCGGCCACGCTCGAGGCGAGGTCCTTGACGGCGCCGACGGAGTTGCCGGTGCAGTTGGAGTCGGGCAGTCCGTCGGTGACGAGGACGATGGCGACCTTGCCGTCCTTGCCCTCGTTCGACGCGATCCCTTGCGCATACGAGATCGCGCCTTGAAGCGCGACGTGCGTGGGCGTACCGCCGCCGGGCGTCTGGGAGTCGAGGCTGGTGCCGAACGACGCCGCCGGGAGCGCGGACATCGAGACCTGCGGCGTGCCGTACGCGTTCACGCCGCAGGAGGGGTTGTCCTTGTCGGGGAAGAAGCTGAGCGACGCGAACGTGCCCTTCGATTCCGCGGACTCGAAGAACGCCTTCGAGGCGGACTTTGCGGACGCCCACTTCGGCGAGTTGTTCGACGCCATGCTGCCGGACTTGTCGAACATGAAGACGAGGTAGACGGGCTTCGCCTCCGCCGCGGCGGACTTCGTGGCGCAGCTCTTGAACTCGTCGGGCGTCGAGGCGCCGTCGTCGCCGGACGTGCCGCCGAGATCGCCCGCCGTGTTCCCCGGCTCGTCGTCGACGTTCGACGTCGTGCGCCGGAACTTCGACGTGGGCTCGGGCGGGGCGCACGCGGCGACCGTGAGGGCGAGGGCGAATCCGGTGAGTCCCAGCGACAGCTTGATCGAACCCATCACGACCTCCGACAAGAACGGACGCACGTCGTCTCCGCCGCCGCGGGCGGCAGGCGCCAAATTCAGCTGGCGTCCGAAAATTCTTCCGCTGCAGTACGTGTGCCACCCGGATCGGCCGGATCCGCCCGCGGCGTGCCCCCACGAAACGAGTGCAGACGTAGGCGCTGCGCGGAGATCCGGCGACGACGCCCGCGCGCTCGCGGTCGTCACGCTGGGTCGCGATGGACCGGCCGTCCGGGGAGCGACGATCCAGCGGACGACGGCGTCGCGGCCCTCCGCGCTCGTCCGCACGCCGCGCGCGTCGCGGCCGCCCGCGCCGACCGCACGGACGCAGGCAAGGCGGACGAAGAGCGCGGATCCGCTCCGGAAGCTAGGTTCTCCCTTCGCGCGAAGTGGTGTAGAGGTGCGCGGACATGGCGACCCGGGTGCACATCGGATCGAAGGAGCTGCGCGGCGAGCTCGCGGCGTATGCGAAGCGCTTCGACCTGCTCGAGGTGCGCGGCATGGACGCGCCGAACCTGCGGCTGGCGCCGAGCGCGGCGACGCTCCGTCGCTGGCGAAAGGCCGTGCCGCCCCAGTTCGAGTTCGCGGTCGTCGCCGGACCGAACGTCGGCAAGCTCAAGCCTACCGCCGAGCTCGAGACCGAGCTCGCGTCGATGCTCGAGGCGGCGACCACGCTCGAGGCGCGCCTCCTCGTCATCCCGACGCCCCCCGACGTCACGCCGAGCAAGCTCTGGCGCGACCGCTTCGCGAAGCTCCTCGACCGTGTCCCGCGCGACGCGTCGACCGTCGTGTGGGAGCCGAGCGGCCTCTGGGAGCACGAGGACGCCGCCGTCCAGGCGAAGAAGTGGGGCGTCGTCCTCTCGGTCGATCCGTCGCGCGACATCGTCCCGGTGGGGCCCGTCGCGTTCGCGCGCCTCCGCGCCCTCGGCGGGACGCGCGCCTACAGCACCGCGGCGCTCGAGCGTGTGGCGGCGGCGATCGGCGAGCGGCGCGACGCCTACGTCGTCATCGAGACGCAGGGCGCGCTGAAGGAGGCGAAGACGCTGCGCCGCCTCATCCGCGCGGCGGGATCGCGCAAGAGCGGCGGGCTCACGCGCCTCGTCCGCCCGCGCGGCGCGCCGCTCGAGTTCGAGGACGACGACGAGCAGGACGAGTAGGCGATGTCGCTCCGCAAGGCACGGGCGGCCGTGGCGTCCGCCCCCGAGATCGAGGCCGCCGCCGAGGAGCTCCTCGGGCGCGGCAACGCGGTCGACGCAGTCGTCGCCGGCGTGTTCGCGGCCTGCGCGCTCTCGCCGGGCGTCCTGCTCGGCCCGGTGCAGATCCTCGTCGGAGGAGCGGGCGCGGGGCTCCTCGCCATCGACGGGCGCGTCCGCCAGCCGGGCATCGGCGCGCCGCGTCCGCGCGGCTTCACGAGCGCCGACGAGATCCCGGACGCCGCGCGCGTCGGCGTGCCGTGGCTCCCGGCGGCGCTCTCGGTCGCGATGGCGACGATGGGCAGCGCCACGTTCAATCAGGTGGTGACGCCCGCCGTTGCGCTCGCGAAGGGTACGCCCCGCGCCGAGGTGCTGAAGCGCGTCGCGTCGCGCGGGCCGCGCGCGCTCGAGGAGCGGCCGCTGGGCGTCGAGCTCCTCGCGGCCGCCGGGCGCCCGAGCGGGGGCCTCCTCACGACCGACGACCTCGCGTCGCCCCGTCCCGAGGTGCAGAAGGCGTCGCGCGTCGCGCTCGTCGGCGAACCCGCGGGCCTGTCGGGTCGCGACTCCGCGAGCGGGAAGGGGCGGAGCACCTCGCTGGCGGCCGAGCTCGCGCGGAAGACGAACGCCGCCGGCGAGGTCGAGCCGCGGGTCCTCGTGACCTTCCCGTGGACGCGCCTCGACGCGGGCCTGCCGGCCGCGCCCGCCCACGAGGTCGAGGTGGCGCGCGTCCGCGCGGTCGCCGCCGTCGACCGGAACGCGACCTTCGCGATCGCCTGCTGGGACGAGGCGACCGACGGGCTCATCATCCCCGATCTCGGGCTCCGCGCGCCGTTCTTCGCCGAGCCGGTCCGGCGAGGGCAGACGCGCGTGCGGCCGGGCGAGCCGCGATCGGCCGCGGGCCCGGCGGCGCTGGTCGGGACGGCGGCCGCGCCGGCGCTCGCGCTCGCTGCGTTCGGCGCCTCGGACGCCTACGACGTCCTGGCGCAGGCGCTCGACGGGCTCCGGATCGACGAGCGCATCGAAGCGCACGGCGAGGCCCGCCTCATCGCGCTCTCGCACGCCAACGACACCGCCTCCGTCCTCCGCGGGTAGCGCGCGCCTCCGGCGATCCGTCGCCGCGAGCGCGGACGCCGGGCGGGTTAGCGGTTCGGCGCGCGCGGACGCCGAGCGCTCGCGACGCGCGGGGACGCCGAGCGGCACGCGTCTCTCGCGGGGCAGGCGCCCCCGCGCGAGACAAAATGCGCACGCGCGCGACGACGCCGACGGAGATCCGCCGTGCCGCGCGCGCGAGGTGCGCTCGGAGCGCCGAGACGCTAGAGCTTGACGCCGTGGCGCTTGGCGTACGCGACCACGCCGATCTTGTCGATCGTGCGGATGTCGCGCGTCGTCAGCTTGAGCGTCACGTAGCGGTTGAACTCGGGAACCCAGACCCGGCGGGTCTGGATGTTCACGTTCTGCCAGCGCTTCGTCTTGATGTTGGAATGCGAGACGTTCTGCGCCTTCAACTTGCGCTTGCCAGTGATATCGCTCTTCGCCATGACTCAAAGTCCTTCGGAAAGGGCGCGAAACTTGGCGGAAAGCTGACCACATGTCAAGCGCCGCTTGACCTCGGGCGTCAGAAACCCGCCTTTCTCGCGCCGGAGGCCACCTGGAAGGCCCGCACGGCGCGGCGCCCCGCAAGCGCGACGGCGGGCCGAGCGATCAGGGCTCGAGCGCGCCGAGCCGCGCGACGAGGCCCCCGCAGAACGACCGGACACGCTCGAAGCCGGCGTTCTTCTGGAGCGACGTCTCGTCCATGTAGAGGCGTCGCGCGAGCTCGACCTGCACCACGTGGGCGGCCTCCTTCGGGCGCCCGTAGTGCACCGTCGTGAACCCGCCCTGGTAGGGATCGTCGTGGGCGACCGAGAAGCCGGCGCCGCGCGCCAGCGCGTCGACTGCGTCGATGAACCGCGGCGACGCGCTCGACCGGCCGCGCGTCCCCGGCACGACGTCGGCGCGCGCCGCGTGCGCGTCGCCGTGCGCGGCGCGGCCGACGCTGGGCATCGAGTGCGCCGCGAGGACGATCGCGTGACCGAATCGTGCGCGCTTCCGCGCGATCGCCGCGGCGATCGCGGCGTGGTACGGCCGGTAGAAGCTCTCGAGCCGGCGCTCGAGCTCGCGGCGGGGCAGCGGCGCGTCGAGGACGCGCTTGCCCTCGCTCGTAAGCCTCCACACGATCCCGCGGGTCGCCCGCGCGGTCGCAGGAGCGCCCTCGACCGACTCGGCGTCGACGTCCTTCTCGCTCCGATTCAAGTCGACGACGTACCGCGACGTGTGCGCGACGATCATCGTGGCGCCCTGGGCGGCCGCATCGGCATAGAGCTCGTCGACCCACAGGTCGGCGTCGCGGCCGATCGAGCGTGCCGGCGCGGCCAGCGTCGCGAGGGACGGGCCGTCGAGCCACAGCCCCGCGTGCGGAATCTCGACGATGAGCGGGGTCTCTTCGCCCACGGGCTCGACGACGGAGAAGGGGCGCATCGACCCCGCTACGCTAACGCAGTCGCCCGGCGCCGAGCGGTCGATTTTGCTTGTTGCGGCCTTTCGGGGCGGGCATGAACGGCGTCATGCGGTCCTCGGTGGGTGGGTTCGCTGGCACGGTGCTGCTCCTCTGCGCGCTCTCCGCGTCGGAGGCCGCCGCGGCAGATCGTGCGTACGGCGTCGCGGGATCGCGGGCGGTCGAGACGAAGGTCGAGCCGAAGTCGAACGCTCGGGTGGTCAAGCCGACCGCCTCGGGGCCCTATCCGCTCATCGTCGCCAGCCACGGCTTCTCCGCGAGCGGCGATAACCAGATCGGCTGGGCCACGCACTTCGCGAGCTGGGGCTTCGTGGTCGCCGTGCCCTCGTTCGCGTCGCCGTTCAGCCCGAACCACCAGGCGAACGCCAAGGTGATCGCCGACCTCGTGAAGGAGCTGACAGGCCCGGCGGCCGCGACGTTCTCGGTCGCGCCGGGCCGCTACGGCCTCGAGGGCCACAGCGCCGGGGGCCTGTCTACGACGCTCGCGGCCGCGACGCTCGCGCCGTCGGCCATCGTCCTGTTCGATCCGGTCGACGCCAACGACGCCGGCAAGGCCGCGTACGCCAATGTCTGCACGCGCGTCCTCGACATCTTCGCGGGACCTAGCTCGTGCAACAACAACGCGGGGTGGCGCGCGTTCGCGACCACGACGAAGAGCGAGGTCGTCGGGCTCGACGTCGTCGGCTCCACCCACTGCGACGGCGAGAACGCGCCGCGTTCGCTCTGCGGAGGCTTCTGCGGCGGCGCGGCGAACGCGACCCGCCAGACGAGCTACGCGCACTACGCCACGGCGTTCTTCCTGGCGCACCTCACCGGGGACGCCGCCGCGGCGGCGCTGCTCACGGCGACGCCGATGGCGGACGACGACGAGATCGCGAACGTGCTCCGCGCATCGGCGACGTGCGCGCTGCCGGGCCCCGGAGGCGACGCCGGCGCTCCTCCCGACAAGCCTGCGGTCGACGCGGGCGACGAGGCTCCGACGCCGGGCACGGAGCCGACCCCGCCGGCGAGCGATGACGCGGGGGCCGGGGGCGTCGCCGCCGGGGACGAAGGCGGATCCGGCTGCGGCTGCCGCACCACCAGCGCGACATCGGGCAGCGCGCTCGCCCTCGGCATCGCGGGCGCGCTCGGCGTCCTGGCGGCGCGCCGCCGTCGTCGCTGAGCGCCGCAAGCGCCGCGCCGGGGTCGCGGGGCGCACGTCGCCACGAACCCTCGGAGAGGGATTACGCGCGCGGGTGCGCGCGCTCGAACGCGGCGCGGACGTGGTCCTGCGCGACGCGCGTGTAGATCTCGGTCGTGCCGAGGTCCGCGTGTCCGAGCATCGCCTGGACGGCGCGGAGATCGGCGCCGCCACGGAGCAGGTGCGTCGCGAAGGAGTGACGGAGCTTGTGCGGCGAGATCGGCGTCGTGATCCCGGTCGCGCGCGCGTACGCCTTCAGTAGCTTCCAGAGCCCTTGCCGCGTGAAGCGCTTGCCTCGCGGCGAGAGGAACAGGTGCTTGTCGCGCGCCGCGCCCTTGTTGTGGACGCGGACGAGATCGACGTAGCGCTCGATCCGCTCGAGCGCGACCTGCCCGACGGGCACGACGCGCCGCTTGCCGCCCTTGCCGAGCGGCGACACCGTGCCGACCCGTCGATCGAGCTCGCCGAGCGCGAGCCCGCAGAGCTCGGAGACGCGCAGGCCCGACGCGTACATGAGGTGGATCATCGCGCTGTCGCGCACGCCCCGCGCCGTGTCGTCGGGCGGCGCGGCGAGGAGGCGGTCGACCTCCTCGTAGGAGAGGACGCGCGGGAGCTTCCGCGCGAGGCGCGGCCGCTCGACCAGCTCGGTCGGATCGGTCGGGATCGCGCGCTCGCGGACGAGGAAGCGGAAGAACCCGCGCATCGCCGAGAGCTGCCGCGCGCTCGAGCGCGCCGACTTGCCGCGCCGGCTCG
>JAHBWC010000117.1 GCA_019637225.1 Labilithrix sp. | reverse complement strand
CCCCGCGACCCCCGAGCCCGCGGCGGCAGCAGCCGAGGCGACGCCGGAGGTGACGGGCGACGCGAAGGCGGAGAAGGCGAAGGCGCGCGCGTCTCTCGAGAAGCGAAAGCTCGCCGATGCGATCGACGCGGGCGAGCGCGCCGTGAAGCTGGATCCGACCGACGGCGAAGCCTGGCTGATCCTCGGCGCGGCGTACCAGGAGAAGGGCAACATCGCCGAGGCGCGCCGCGCGTACGCCTCGTGCGTCAAAGAAGGAAAGACCGGGCCGCGCACCGAGTGCGCGAAGATGCTTCGCTGATCCGCGCGCGCACCTGAGCCCAACCCGTGTGGGACGCCGGGTGCGCGGGGCGAGCGCGTGCACGCAACGCCCGGCAAAACGGTGCGTCGCGTCGAAACGCGCGGGCGGTCCGTTGACACGACCCGAAGCGGGGGGTAGAGCACGCGCTGAAAGGCCCACGAAAATCAGGGCTTTTGTTCAGGAGGCGCGCGCTCGTGTTCAAGAAGGTTTGCCTCTTTTCCGGTAACGCGAACCCCGAGCTCGCCGCGCAGATCGCGAACTACCTCGAGACGCCCCTCGGGAAGGTGAAGGTCCAGCGCTTCAGCGACGGCGAGACCTTCTGCGAGATCAACGAGAACGTCCGCGGCGTGGACGCGTTCATCATCCAGCCGACGTCGAGCCCCGTGAACGATCACGTGATGGAGCTCCTCATCATGGCCGACACGCTCCGGCGCGCGTCGGCGACGACGATCACGGCGGTCATCCCGTACTACGGCTACGCGCGCCAGGACCGAAAGGTCGCTCCGCGCACGCCCATCACCTCGAAGCTCGTCGCGGACCTCATCCAGGCCGCCGGCGTCACGCGCGTCGTCTCCGTCGATCTCCACGCGGGGCAGATCCAGGGGTTCTTCAACATCCCCTTCGATCACCTCTACGCGCTGCCGATCATGATGGAGGACTACCTCAAGAAGAACTTCGACTCGTCGGCCGTGTTCGTCTCGCCGGACGCCGGCGGCGTCGAGCGCGCGCGCGCCTACTCGAAGCGGCTCAACGCCAGCCTCGCCATCATCGACAAGCGTCGTGAGCGCGCGAACGTCTCCGAGGTGATGCACCTCATCGGCGACGTGAAGGGCAAGCAGTGCATCATCGTCGACGACATGATCGACACGGCCGGGACGCTCACCGGCGCCGCGCGCGCCCTCATCGATCACGGCGCCAAGAGCGTGGTCGCGTGCGCGACGCACGGCGTCCTGTCGGGGCCGGCGATCCAACGCATCGTCGACTCTCCGCTCGACGAGGTCGTCGTGAGCGACACGATCCCGCTCAGCGAGGCCGCGAAGACCTGCTCGAAGATCAAGCAGATCAGCATGGCGCGCCTCCTCGGCGAGGCCATCAAGCGGATCCACAGCTCCGACTCCGTCAGCTCGCTCTTCTCCTGAGCGATCGCGCGGCCGAGGCGACCGAACGGGGAGCCCCGGCCGCTCGCAGGCGCGCCGCGCCGGCTCGCTCCCGCGGGCCGGCGTGACGCGATCGAATCAGGGCCAGGCGCAGGCGAACGAGGACGCCTCGAGATCGCACGGCGCGCACTCGCCGGCCGTGTTGCACGCGTTGCACACGGCCTCCGAGCTCGTCACCTGGCAGACCCAGGCGCCCGTCGTGTCGCCGCACTTGGACGCGACGAACCAGGACGCGCCCTTCGTCCACGCGAGGTAGCAGAGCCCGACGTCGCCCGACTCGGCGTCGCCCTTCCAGGCCGCGAACGACGGGAGCGAGGCAGCCGTGCCGCCGCCGGTGGGCGCGTCGGGGACGAACACGGAGACGGTCTCGTCGGCGCCGGTGCCGTCGATGTTCGCCGCCTTCTCGCCGCTCTTTCCGCTCTGCTCGACGGCGATGTCGACGCCGCCCGTCAGGTTCTTCGGAACGCGCGCGACGCCGCCGAGGTCCGCCGGCGTGATCGGCCCGGGCGCGGTGGCGCTCGACTTCAGGAGCGCGAGCGTCTGGCCGAGGTTGTCGCCGAGGCGGCGGTAGTGCTCCGACAGCGGGGCGCTCGAGGTCGCCGGCGTGCTCGGCTCGTCGCTGCCACACCCCGCCGCCGCGAGCGCGACCGCGCCGGCGACGGCGGCGAGCGCCGCGGCCCTCGGCGCGCGAGACCAGAGCGGGAGGGAGCCGGCGCGGCGGCCGAGCGGCGTGGACGTCGTCGTCATCGATGGACCTCTCGAAGCAAAAGGAAGTGCCCTTACTTACCCGGACCGCGCGGCGACGCAAGATCCGCTACCGCCGGCCGCGTCTCTCTGCTAAGCATCCGCCCCCCGAACTCCCGCGAGCTATTTTCAGGGATCGGCAAGTCTTTCTAGGAGCCCGCCATGTCCGCCGCCATGCACACCGTCGCTGCCAACACCAGGACCGAGACCGGAAAGGGCGCCGCGCGCCGGCTCCGCAACTCGGGAAAGATCCCCGCGGTCGCGTACGGCAAGGGCCTCGCGGCGACGACGCTCTCGGTCGCGCCGAAGGATGTCGTCACGGTCCTCAAGAGCGAGCGCGGTCAGAACACCGTCCTCCAGATGAAGGTCGAGGGCGGCAACGAGCTCCTCGTCATGATCAAGGACTACACGTACCACCCGGTGACGCGCTCGCTCGAGCACGTCGACTTCGTCGAGGTGAAGCTCGATCAGACGGTCGACGTCGACGTGCCGCTCTTCGCGCACGGCAAGGCCGTCGGCGTGACGGCGGGTGGTCTCCTCCGCCAGGTCTACCGCACCGTCCCGGTGCGCTGCCTCCCGGACCGCATCCCGCTGAAGATCGACACGGACGTGTCCCACCTCGAGCTCGGCTACGCCGTCGCGACGAAGGACCTCAAGCTCCCCGAGGGCGTCGAGGTCCGTCTCCCGGCCGAGCAGACGCTCGTGGCGGTCGTCGCGCCGGAGAAGGATCGCACGGAAGAGGCAGCGGCGGCTCCGGGCGCTGCTCCGGCGGCGGCCGCGGCGGCCCCCGCGGGCGGCAAGGCCCCTGCGGCGGGCGACAAGAAGGACGCCGGCAAGGACGCGAAGAAGAAGTAACGCTTCTTCGTCCGCGATCGTCGCCGCGCGCCTCGTCGTCCCCGTGGACGGCATGCGCGCGGCGCTCGCATTTGGGAGTCGACGTTCATGCACCTCGTCGTCGGGCTCGGCAATCCGGGCAAGAAGTACGAGAAGAACCGGCACAACGTCGGCTTCATGGTCGTCGAGCGTCTCGCGCGCTCGCACGGCCTCCCGGACTTCAAGGAGAAGTTCAGCGCCGTCTGGACGAAGGGCGAGATCGCCGCCGGCGGCGCACGCCACGCCGTCGCGCTGCTCGAGCCGCAGACGTTCATGAACCTCTCGGGCGACAGCGTGCAGCCCGCGGCGGCGTTCCTGAAGGTCGCGCCGAGCCACGTCGTGGTCGTCCACGACGAGCTCGACCTTCCCTGGCAGGACGTGCGCCTCAAGGTGGGCGGCGGCCACGCCGGTCACAACGGTCTCCGCAGCATCATCCAGCGGCTCGGCACGCCGGAGTTCGTCCGCGTTCGCGTCGGGGTGGGGCGCCCGCCGGCCGGCTTCAAGGGCGACGTCGCCGACTACGTCCTCGCCGACTTCGACACGATGGAACGGGCCGAGCTGCCGGACGTGGTCGACCGCGCCGCCGCCGCCGTCGAGCGGATCGTCGCCCAGGGCCTCGCCCCGGCGATGAACGCCATAAACACGAAGAAATAGCCGCTCGAGTCTCGGCTGGACGGCGCCTCGCCAGACTGCTAGAAACCGCGCCCCCTGGTCGGGACCCACAGCGTCGTGGGGAACGGCTCGGGGACTGGGTCTTCCCAGTTCATCCTTGCTCGCGGGTCGCCTCGCGGGCTCCTTCGCCTCTCCAGAGGCGGAGCGATCCACAGGGAGTGACGAAATGCCTGAAGCACAGATCCTGAAGTCGAAAGAGTACGAGACGATCTACATCCTGCGCTCCGACGTCGACGCCGACACGGCCGACAAGGTGCAGGGCCGCGTGGCCGAGGTCGTCGGCCGCGACAACGGCAAGCTCGTCAAGGTCGAGTCCTGGGGCCGCCGCAAGCTGGCGTACCCGGTCGGCAAGCAGAAGAAGGGCGTCTACATCTACGTGAAGTACGTCGGTCGCGGCGGGCTCGTGCAGGAGCTCGAGCGCAACCTGAAGCTCCAGGACACCGTCCTGAAGTTCCAGACCGTGCTCACGAACGAAGAGGTCGACGTCCAGGCGGTCACGGTCGATCCGGAAGAGGTGAAGTTCCAGCGCCTCGAGCTCCCGGCCGAGGAAGAGGAGAAGGAGTCGCGCGAGAAGGCGCTCGGCCTCGTCGACTTCGGCGACGGCCCGCGCAGCATGCGCGGCGAGCGCTCCGAGGACGACTACGGTGACGTCGGCGACGCGGGCGACGCGCCCACGGCCGCTTCGGCGGCTCCGGCGGCCCCCGCGGCCGAAACCGCCGAGGCTCCTGCCAAGGAAGGCGGCGACGAGGAGGCCTGAGCGGCCCCGTCCCGTCTCTCTCCCCGCGGTCACGCGGGCAACAAGACTTCATCTCTAGGAGATTCGACTCATGGCAATGATGGATGACGACAAGGACTTCGGCCGCACGCCGGACCTCAACGCCGACGCTCCGGGCCGCCGCCGCGGTGGCAAGAAGCGCGTTTGCAAGTTCTGCGCGGATAAGGCTGCGGTCATCGACTACAAGGACCCGCAGGCGCTCAAGTACTTCGTGTCGGAGCGCGGCAAGGTCGTTCCGCGCCGCATCAGCGGCAACTGCGCCCTTCACCAGCGCAAGGTGACGCTCGCGGTCAAGCGCGCGCGCAACATCGCGCTCCTGCCCTTCACCGTCACGAGCTGAAGGAGGCTGTCATGGCAACCACGCTTCAAGTGATCCTCCAGAGCGACGTCCCGAACCTCGGCGCGTCCGGTGAGCTCGTGAAGGTCCGTCCGGGCTTCGCGCGCAACTTCCTCCTCCCGCGCAAGCTGGCCGTCCCCGCGACGACCGCGCAGGTGAACCGCCTCAACCACGAGAAGGCGGTCGCCGTGGCTCGCGCGGAGAAGAACAAGAAGGAGGCGCAGGCCCTCGCCGAGAAGATCGGCGGCCTCAAGATCACGCTCGCGCGCTCCGTGGGCGAGGACGACAAGCTCTTCGGCTCGGTCACCACCAAGGAGATCGAGAGCGAAGTGAAGAAGGCCGGCCTCACGATCGACCGCAAGAAGATGCACCTCGCGGAGCCCCTCAAGGCCCTCGGCACCTTCGAGATCCCGGTCAAGCTGATGACGGACGTGACGGCGACCCTCAAGGTCGAAGTCGTCAAGAAGTAAGCGCCTCTCGGCGTGGTCGGCGGCGCGTGGTCCTCGGATCGCGCGCCGTTCGTCCTTTGTGCGACACGCTCCGTCGCGTCGCGACGTTCTGTCGATGCGAGCGCGCGCGATGTGAAGTAGCCTCCGGACGAAGTGCTCGCGCCGTGAAGTCCTCACGGCGCGAAGTACGCGCGCCGTGAGGTACTCTCGAGGCGAAGCGCTCGCGATGTGAAGTACGCGCCGTGTGAAGTACGCTCCTTCGGGAGCCGCGCCTCGATCGAACGAAACGATCGGGGCGCTCGCCGTTTCGGAGGTCGTATCTGTGGAGAAGAGGTGGGAAAAGCGTGCGAAAGAGGTCGAGAACCCGCCCAGCATCGAGGGACGCGTTCCGCCGCACGACCTCGACGCCGAGGCGGCGGTCCTCTCCGCCGCGATGCTCGACCCTTCGGCGATGGACAAGGTCGTCGAGCTGAAGCCCGAGCACTTCTACTCCGAAGCGCACCGCCGGATCTTCGAGGCGTGCCTCGAGCTCCGTTCGAGCGGCTCGCCGGTCGACGTCGTCCAGGTCGGTAGCTTCCTCAAGGACCGCCAGCGCCTCGCGCAGGTCGGCGGCATGCCGTACCTCGGGCAGATCCTCGACGCGGCGCCGGTCGTCGCGAACGTGGGCGCGTACGGGCGGGTCATCCACGAGAAGTTCCGCATCCGGCAGCTCATCCTCGCGTGCCAGCGCGTCTCGGCGCAGGGCTACGGCGACTACGGCGAGCCGCAGGCGTTCATCGACGGCGCCGAGCAGGCCATCTACAACATCGCGCGAACGTCGTCGAAGCAGAGCGTCGAGAAGCTGATCGACGTCATGAAGAAGTCGTTCGCGAAGCTGAACGACGCCGTCAACCGCGGCGACCGCATCACCGGCGTGTCGACCGGCTTCGACCGCTACGACCGGCAGACGGCGGGTCTCCACGAGGGCGACCTCACGATCGTCGCCGCGCGCCCCGGCATGGGCAAGACGAGCTTCGTGCTCAACCTCGCCGCCAACATCGCGAAGCCGAAGCACAACGAGCTCGCGAGCGATCCCAGCCAGCGCTGGGACGAGCCCGGCGTCGGCTGCGCGGTCTTCTCGCTCGAAATGCCGCGCGAGCAGCTCGCGAACCGCCTCGTGTGCTCGGAGGCGCGCGTCGACGTCAGCAAGATGCGCACGGGTCACCTCAACCCGACCGACTGGAACAAGCTCACGATGGCCGCGAGCGTGCTCGGCGGCCTGCCGATCTGGATCGACGACTCGCCCGGTCTCTCGCTCCTCGAGCTCCGCGCGAAGGTGCGGCGCCTGCAGTCCGAGTACGATCAGCGCGACGACAACGGGAAGAAGATCCGCAAGCTCGGTTGCGTCATCGTCGACTACCTCCAGCTCATGAAGGGACGCGACGGCGTGAGCTCGCGCGAGCAGGAGATCAGCGAGATCTCCCGAGGCCTCAAGGCGCTCGCGAAGGAGCTCGAGCTGCCGGTCATCGCGCTCTCGCAGCTGAACCGCGCCGTCGAGACGCGCAGCGAGAAGTCGAAGCGCCCGATGATCAGCGATCTCCGCGAGTCCGGCGCGATCGAGCAGGACGCGGACAACATCGTGTTCATCTACCGCGACGACTATTACAACCACGACTCGCCCGAGCAGAACGTCGCCGAGCTCATCGTCGCCAAGCAACGAAACGGGCCGACCGGCACGGTGAAGGTCCGCTTCGACAAGCAGTGGACCCGCTTCGACAACCTCGCCGAGGGCGAGTACGAGGACGATCCAGGCGGCTGAGCTCGGCGCGCGACGGGAGGCGGGCCGGAGCGGTGTGACGGGCGCGCCTCGCCGCTCCGCGAGAGGGCGCGGGGCCGGGGGGCGCGTGGGGGGCAATCGCGCGGGAAAACGTGCTAGAAGCGATGCATTCGATGGATGCTTCGCCGGACGCGCTCTCCACGCTCGTCGATACGCGACGCGTGCTCGTGACGGTAGGCGCGGGCGGCGTCGGCAAGACGACGACCGCCGCCGCGCTGAGCGTCGCCGCCGCCCGGCGCGGCAAGCGTGTCCTCTGCCTCACGATCGATCCGGCCAAGCGCCTCGCCGAGAGCCTCGGCATCGCCGAGATGACCACGGAGGCGGTCACCGTCGACAACGCGCGCTTCGAGGCCGCCGGCGTCGCGATGACGGGGAGCCTCACCGCGATGATGCTCGACACGAAGCGGACGTTCGACGAGCTCGTCGTCCGCTACTCGTCGTCGAAGGACAAAGCCGAGCGGCTGCTCTCGAACAAGCTCTATCAGTATGTCTCCACGTCGCTCGCGGGCACGCAGGAGTACATGGCGATGGAGAAGCTCGTCGCGGTGAAGGACGACCCGCGCTACGACCTCGTCGTCCTCGACACGCCGCCGACGGCCAACGCGCTCGACTTCCTCGACGCCCCCGAGCGCCTGATGGAGGCGCTCGACTCGGCGACGATGAAATGGTTCGTCGAGGCGTTCCAGAACAGCGGGAAGTTCTCGCTGAACCTCATCGCGAGGAGCGCGGCGACGGTGCTGAAGGGCATCGGGAAGATCACCGGCGGCGGCTTCCTCGAGGCGATGGCCGAGTTCATCTCCGAGCTGAACGATCTGTTCGGTGGCTTCAAGGAGCGCGCCTCGCGCGTCCAGAAGACGCTCCGCGGGAGCGACGTCGCGTTCGTGCTCGTCACGAGCCCCGCGCCGCCCGCGATCAAAGAGGTGCTCTATTTCGCCGAGCGGCTCGCGGAGGCGCACATGCCGCGCGGCGCGCTCGTCGTGAACCGCTTCCACGTGGCGCCGCCCTTCGCGGAGCGCGGCGTGAGCGAGGCCGACGCGGCGGAGGGGATCCTTGCGCGCGGGCTCTCGCTCGAGGACGACGCGCCGGCGCGCCTCGTCCAGGCGCACGGCGACATCGCGAGGCTCGCCTCGCTCGACGCGGCGAACGTGCGCGCGCTCGCCACGAACGCGGGCGGAATGCCGACGGTGCGGGTCGCCGAGCTCGAGACCGACGTCCACGACATACGCCTGCTCGCGAAGCTCTCCGACGTGTTGATGTCCGGAGGCGTGTGACCGCCGGCCAGGACGAGCCCGCGCGACCAGGACCGGTCGGGCGCGTGCTCGGGAGCCTGGCGAACGCGCTCCTCGACCTCGGGCTCCCGGCGATACGCCAGTGGCTTCGCGATCGTCTCGGCCCGTCCGCGGACGTCGCGGAGATCACGACGGACGGCGCGCTCGTCCACCTCACGGGCGTCGGAATCCCGATCGGACCGCGCGGGCGGCTCGTCCTCGAGCGCGCGAGCGCGACGATCACGGCGCTCGGGAGCTCGGGCCTCCCGTCGATCCGCCTCCACGCGTTCACGGGCGCGCTCGGCCTCGGCGACGCGGCGCACACGTTCCGCGCGGACGTGTCGTTCGTCGCCGCGGACGAGCCGGACGAGGCCGCCTGGATCTGGGGCGAGCTCGAGATCCGGGGCGCGACGTGGACGGCCGCGGACGGGAGCCCGCCGCTGAAGCCGATGAGCGGGCGCGCTCGGCTATTCGTCTCCTCGCGCGAGTGGCGCCTCGACGGCGGCCGCCTCGACGGCGAGGTCTTCCGCGGGCACTTCGCCGGCGGCGGCGTATTCGAGGGCCGAGAGCCGTCGGGGGAGGGCGCGGCCTCCGGCGAGACGCCCCTCGTTCCGCCGGCGCTCTCGACGATCGCGCTGTCGCTCGAGCACGCGCGGATCGGTCCTTTCCTCGACGCGGCGGCGGGCCTCGTGGGGCGGGCGCTCGACGTGCCGCCGTTCGTCCCGCGCGACGCGGAGCTCGACGGCGAGCTCGCGTGGAGCCTCCCACGCGGCGCGCGCGCGGAGCTCCGGATCGCCTCGGAGGCGATCCGCGCGACCGTCCGCGGCGCGGTCGGTCCGACGGGAGGCGGTCTCGAAGGTCGCGTCGACGCCAGCGTGCGGCCCGCGCCGCTGCTTCGAGGGACCGGCGCGCCGCGCGCCGCGCTCCCGCGCGACGAGGACTTCGTCGAGATCGAGCTCGACGTCGGCGGCGCGCTCCGCCGGCCCGAGCTGAACGCGCGGATGCGCGCGCCCGAGATCGGCTTCCGCCTCGGGCGGCCGCGCTTCGTCCCCGCGGTCGTCCTCCGCGACCTCACGGGCGAGGCGTTCGTCAAGGACGACCGCGCCGTGCTGCGGGCGGTCGCCCGTGCGCGGACGGCGAGCGCGACGGTCGACGTCGACGCGAACGTGCGCGAGCCGTCGTCCGTCCGCGGTACGCTCCGCGCCGCGGCGCTCGAGCCGGCGTTCCTCCGCGACGTGGCGCGGACGCTCGGCGTCGAGCTGGCGGTGCCCGAGGACGTGCGCGGCGCCGTCGATCTCACCCTCGCGCCGAGCGAGGCCGGTCCCGCGGTCTCGGGGACCGTCACGGTCTCGAGCGCGGCGTCGAGGCTCGTGCTCGACGTCTCGCCAGGCGCGGCGAAGCTGACGGGCGCCGTCACCGCGCACGACGTGCTCGCGACCGGCGTCTTCGCGGCCGCAACCGTGGCGCCGGCGGAGGGCACGCTCGCGGTGGCGCTCGACGTCGTGCGCCGCGGCGAGGGGACGGCGCTCGTCGGGACGGCGTCGGCGTCCCGTCTCGCGCTCGCCGTCACCGCGCGCCCCGACGTGCCGCCCTACGTCCTCGAGGACGTGACGGGCAACGTCGCGATCGGCCCCGACGCCTTCGTCTACGACGAGGTGCGCTTTCGCGCGCACGGCGGGAAGCTCCTCGCCAGGGGCAGCGTGCCGTTCAAGGAGGATCCGTCGCGCGTGCTGCTCGACGTCGAGCTCGAGGAAGGCGGCGCGGAGCTCGCCGAGGCGCTCGCGGCGCTCGCGCGGGGCGTTCGCGTTTGCGTCGCGCGCGACGGGACGCGCCCGCCCGAGGAGGTCTGGCTGCCGCGCGGGCTCGTCGGGCGCGGGAGGCTCCTCCTCCACGGAGACCGCTCGCTCGACGCCGCGTTGAACGTGGAGACGCCGGACGGGACCGCGCTGGCGTTCGCGCTTCCGCGCGCAGGCTGGCGCGACGGCGCGACGCTCGCGGGCGACGTCGCGCTCGCGGACGTCGTGTCCGGCGTCCTCGGCGGAGCCTACGCGCCGAGCGGCGTCGTCCACGTCGACGCGCTCGTCCGGGCGGCGGACGACGCCGGTCCGGTCGCGCTGCTCGCGCTCTTCTCCGAGCGCGTCGTCGTCACCTACCGCGAGGCGGCGATCGTCCTCACCGACGCGCACGCCGCGCTCCGGATCGACGCCGGAGGCGTGATGTGGAGCCGGCTCGACGCGAAGGTCTGCGGCGGCGCCCTGACGTCGTCCGGCGTCTGGTCCGAGCGAGGGCGGCGGCAGGTGCGCGCCTCGTTCTCGCAGATCGCGGTGCACGAGCTGCCGGCCGTCGCGGGGCGCGCGCCGGGGAGCGTCGTCCGCGGCCGCCTCTCGGGCTCGCTCATCGGCCGCCTCGACGAGAAGCTCCGCGCCGCGGGCGACGTCGTCCTCGAAGGCGCGGCGTTCCCGGCGCTCGACCTCGTCCGTCCCTCGCTCGCGCGCTACGGCCTCCGCCCGCCGAACGAAGACGCCCGCGGGCCCGCGACGGCGACGATCTCCGGCACCGACTGGGGCCTCGCGCTCCGCGACGTCGCGATCGATCTGTGCGGCGCCAGCGTCCGCGGCGAGCTCGGGCTCTCGCGCGCCGGGCACCTCGACGGCCGCGCCGAGGTGACGCTCGAAGAGGGCTACCTCCGCACGAGCAAGCTCCTCACGCTGCCGCGCGTGCTCGGCGAGCGCCTCGTCCTGCCGATCCGGATCGACGGCCCGCTCGCGGAGCCGCGCGTCCACGCCGGTCTCGGCGAGTCGCTCGGCCGCTTCCTCAAGGACAACCGGGTGACCGCCTTCGTCTCGTCGGCCGTCGAGGAGGCGCAGATCCTCCTCGGGCGTCACCCGATCGCCGAGCCCGAGCGCGCGCCGGAGCGGCCGGCGCACGCCGACGAGCTCGACGCCGAGCTCCGCGAAGCGCTCTCGGCCCACGCCGCGGACTGGGAGACGCTCGCGCGCCGCGACGCGGAGCGAGCGGCTCGCCGCGGCGTCGGCTGAGGAGCCGCGCGCGTCGGCTGAGGAGCCGCGCGCTTCGGCGGCCCGTCGTGGCCCCGGCGCGTCCTACGCGTCGGTCTCTTCGGAGGCTTCCTTCTTCTTGCCGCGGCGCTTGTCGCGGTAAACCACGCGGATCGGCACGCCCTCGAAGCCGAAGTGCTTGCGGAGCTGGTTCGCCACGAAGCGCTGGTACGAGAAGTGGACCGACTCCGGCGAGCTCGAGATAACGACGAACAGCGGCGGCGACGTCTCCGCCTGCGTGATGTAGTAGAGGCGCGGCGCGCGCCCGCCGCTCGTCGGCGGCGGCCGGGTCTGGAGCACCGTCTCGAAGAAGCGGTTCAGCTCGCCCGTGGGGACGCGCGTGTGGAACGCGTGGCTGACCTTTTCGATCGTCGAGAACAGGCTCGGCAGGCCGCGCCCCGTCTTCGCGCTCACGTGGACCACCGGGACGAACGGCGCGAACGAGATCTTGTCGCGCGCCGCCTCCTCGGACTTGGCGACCTCCGACTTCGAGAGGAGATCGATCTTGTTGAGCGCGATGATCATGCCGCGCCCGCGATCGTTCGCGAGGCCGAGGATCTTCGCGTCCTGCTCGGCGACGCCTTCCTTCGCGTCGGCGAGCAGGACGACCACGCTCGAGCGCTCCATCGCGGCGATGGCCGCGCCGACGCTGGCCGACTCGACGACGTCGGACGCCTTCGTGACCTTGCCCTTGCGGCGGACGCCCGCGGTGTCGACGAAGATGTACTTCTTGCCGTCGCGCTCGACGAGCGCGTCGATCGCGTCGCGCGTCGTGCCCGGACGCGAGTCGACGAGCATGCGGTCCTCGCCGAGGATGCGGTTCGTGAGGCTCGACTTCCCCGCGTTCGGCTTGCCCGCGATCGTGATGCGCGGGACCCGCTCGTCGCGGTCGTCGGTCACGGCCCTCTTCTCCGGCATCGCCGCGACGATCGCCGCTTCGAGCTCGCCGATGCCGCGGCCGTGGAGCGCGCTGATCGGGTAGACCTGATCGACGCCGAGCCGGTAGACCTCGAACGCGTCGGCGTCGAGCTTGGGGGAGTCGGCCTTGTTGGCCGCGTAGATGACGGGCTTGTCGGACTTGCGGAGCAGCTTGACCGCGACGCGGTCGGCGCTCGTCAGCGGCACCGCGGCGTCGCTGATGAAGACGATGACGTCGGCCTCCTCGATCGCCGCCTTGACGTGGCGCGCGATCCCCGACTTCATCGGGTCGTCGCTGTCGGGATCGAAGCCGCCCGTGTCGATCAGCACGTAGTCACGGCCGAACGCGGAGGTGTCGACGTAGTGCCGGTCGCGCGTGACGCCGGGCTCGTCGTGGACGATCGCGAGGCGGCGCCGCGCGAGGCGGTTGAAGAGCGTCGACTTGCCGACGTTCGGCCGGCCGACGACGGCGACGAGCGGGAGCCCGTGCGAGCCGGCGGGGAGGACGCGCGAGGCGCGCGCGGGGTGGTGCTTGGTCATGACTCGTCGCTCCGATCCGTCCGGGCTTCGCCCGCCCCGCGCTTCTTCTTCGTCTTGGGCTTGCCGCCCTCGCCGCCGTAGCCGAGGTCGACGAGGCGCGCCGCGTCGTCGAACCATCCCGGCGTCGTCTTCACGCGGACGTCCAGGTGGACCTTCTGTCCGATGAGCCGCTCGGCGCGCGCGCGGGCGGCGGTGCCGATCGCGGCGAGCATCTTGCCGCCCTGTCCGATGATGATCCCCTTGTGCGACTCCTTCGCGACGTGCACGGAGATCGTGATGTGCGTCAGCTTCTTTCGCTCCTCGTACGCGTCCACCGTGACGGCCACGCCGTGCGGGACCTCCTGGCGCGTGCGCATGAGGACCTGCTCGCGCACGAGCTCCGAGACGAAGAAGCGCACCGGCCGATCGGACAGCTCGTCCTCGGGGTAGGGGTGCTCCCCCTCGGGGAGGTGCTCTTCGATGACGCGGAGGAGCCGCTTCGTGCCGTCGCGCTTCTTCGCGCTCACCGGGACGACGGCGGCGAAGTCGCGCATCGCGGAGTACGTCGGCAGCACGTCGAGGAGCTTCTGCTTCTCCGGGACGCGGTCGATCTTGTTGAGCACGAGCACGACGGCCTTGTCGTCGGGCACGGCCCGGAGCGCCTCGGCGTCGTCGGGCCTTACCTCGGCAGGAGCCGCCGGCCCGACGTCGACGATGAAGAGCACGACGTCCGCGTCGGCCGCCGTGCCCGTCGCGAGGTCGTTCATGCGCTGGCCGAGGCGGTTCTTCGGCTTGTGCACGCCCGGCGTGTCGAGGAACACGAACTGGGTCGCGCCCTCGGTCAGGATCCCCGCGATGCGGTCGCGCGTCGTCTGCGGGTGGTGGCTCGTGATCGCGAGGCGGGCGCCGAGGAGGGCGTTGAGCAGCGTGCTCTTGCCGACGTTGGGCCGACCGACGAGCGCGATCGTCCCCGAGCGCGGCCGCGCCTTGCTCGGTCGAGGTTTCTCGCGGCGCGGCTCCTTCGCGCGGCCCTCGCCGGCGCGGGGCGCCTTCGCGCCTTTCGCGCCTTTCGAGCCTTTCGAGCCGCTCGGAGCCGGCGCGGAGGGGCCGTCTGCCTGGGCTCCGCGCGGGCGGGCGCCCTTGGGGGATCGATGCGTCGACGGGGCGCCGGAGGCCATGGGACCGGCACGTTTACCACGCTTCGTGCCCACCGAAGAATGCGGTATGAGGAGAGCCTGCGCCTTTGCCGTAGAGCTACCGAGCTGCCCTTCCTTTTTCCGGATCTTGCCCATGGCCGAACCTGAAGCGCCCCCGAAGGATGATGCCGAGGACACGTCGCCCGCCGACGAGGCCCGCGCGGACGAGGAGGCCCGAGGACGCGCGGCGACCGATGACGCAGAGCCCGACCCTGCGCCCGCGAAGGACGAGGCCGCGGCGAGCGATCCGCCCGCGGACGACGACGTAGCGGCGCGCGCCGCGAAGAGCGATCCGCCGACGAGCGGCGGCGGGGCCGCCCCGGAGTCGGGCGAACGGGCGGAGGGGCCGTCGTGGCTCCCACTCGCGATCGCCGTCGCGCTGCCCGTGCTCTTCTTCTTCGTGCTCCCTCCGCTCACGAAGAGCGGGATCTGGGACCCCTACGAGCTCAACGTCGCCGACCTCGCGCGCCGGATCGCGCTGAACCTGCACGGGGCGGCGGACCTCGCGCTCGACGGCGCCGACAACTCGCTGCCGCACCTCAACGACCTCGGTCGCCCGCAGCTCCCGTTCACGTCGATCGCGCTCGGCTTCAAGCTCTTCGGCCTCCACGAGTGGGCCGGACGCGCGCCGCTCGCCGTCTGGGGGCTCATCGGCGTCCTCGCGACGTACGGCTTCGTCGCGCGGCTCGTCGATCGTCGCGCCGGCGCGTTCTCGGCCGTGGCGCTGACCACGATGCCGCTCTACTTCGTCCAGGCGCGCACGATGCTCGGGGACGTCGTCATGATGGCCGCCCTGGCGATGTCGTTCGGCGGCCTCGCCGTGGCCGTCTTCGGCGCGAAGCGTGAGGACGCCCGCGACCTCGTGGTGCGAGGAGCCTGGCTCGCGCTCGCCGCGCTCGGGCTCGTCGCCGGCTACTACACGCGCGGCTCGCTGATCGGCGTCGGCGTCCCCGCGCTCGCCGTCGGCGCGGCCTACGTCGTCGCGGTGACCAACGGCCAGCGCCTCGACGCGCTCGCCCACGCGGCCGGCGGCGTCGCGGCGCTCGTCGGCGCGTCGTTCGCGATCCGCGGCGGCGTCGCGCTCGGCGCGGACCACTTCAACGACATGACGGTCCCGATCGCCGGCGCGCTGATGAAGCCGCCGTCGAAGTACCCGACCTTCGACTTCATGATCGGCCACCTCGCGCCGGGCCTGGCGCCGTGGAGCGCGTTCATTCCGTTCGCGATCGGCCGCATGTTCACGACGCCGACCGGCGTGAAGCCCGACGCGTTCGCGCGCGAGAGCCAGGCGCGCCTCGTCCTGCTCGTCGGCGCCGCGGTCGCGTTCGTGGCCCACGGCTGGATGGCCGGTCGCGCCGATCTCGTCGCGTTCTCCGCGCCGGCGGTCATGGCGGCCGCGTGCGGGATCGCGCTCCGCGACTACGAGCGCGGCGCGCACCCGTCGCTCGCGGTCGGCGTCGGCACGATGGTGCTCCTCGGCCTGATGCACCACGAGCTCAACAAGATCCCCGAGAAGGCGTTCCACGCGTTCTCGGTCGCCTCGGGGGCGACGTTCCCGGAGAGCTTCAAGACGCACTCGATCGCGATGTGGACGCTGGTCCTCGTCGGCTTCGCCGGCATCGCGTTCCTGACGTGGGTGGAGCGCGATCCCGAGCGCGAGCCGTTCGAGCCGAAGGGCTACCTCCGTGTGCTCCTGGCCCTCCGCGACGCGTGGGACGGGATGCTGGCGCTCGCGTACTTCGCGATGGTCGCGGGCGCGTCGCTCGCCGGCCTCGCGGTGTGGATCGGCACGCGCCAGCACGCGAAGTGGCTCCCGCAGCTCAGCTCGCAGATGCGCGACGCGGTCCTTAACGCGTGGTGGGTCACGGCGTTCGCGCCGCTCGTCGCCATCTTCGCCGTCTACTTCTGGTGCGACGTCTGGGTCTGGGCCTTCGACCGCGCGCCTCGCGGACGGCGCGGCGCCGCGAGGGCGGCCGCGAGCCTGAAGGCGGGGCTCGGCCGTTCGGCGACGCGCGGCTTCGAGCCCTTCGAGGAGCTGGCCTCGCGCCTCAAGGAGGGCCGGCTGCTCGAGACGGTGCCGAAGCTCATCACCGGGAAGCTCGTCGTCGATCACGACAAGCTCGACGACGGAGTCGGCCCCGTGGCGCTCTTCATCCTCGCGCCGCTGATGTACCTCCAGGTCCCGGCGATCCTCTTCCTCGCGCTCTGGCAGAAGGCCGGCTTCCGTCCGCTCGTCGCCGGCGCGCTCGCGATCCCGTCGGGCGTCGCGCTCTTCCTCCTGCTCGGCGTCGTCGGCGATCTGTTCCGCGGGAGCCGCGCGGCGTTCCTGGCGCTCTTCGGCGCGACGGTGTCGGCGGTCCTCTGCTTCTCGTACTACCCGGCGCTGGCGAACCAGCTCTCGCCGAAGGAGATCTTCGAGAGCTACCAGCGGACGCGCAAGGGGACGGAGCCGCTCGCGCTGTTCGGTGTCGGCGGACGAACGGCCGCCTACTACGCGGGCGGGCAGCCGCTCATCTTGAAGGACACGCCGAGCGCGTACGAGTGGCTCATGGGCGGCGATCCCGGCACGCGCCGCTTCCTGGCGGTCCGCGCCGAGGAGCTCTCGCGCCTCAACCGCGCGTACCGCGAGCGCACCGCGAACGGGGAGAACCTCCCCGTGCTCGACGCACGTTCGAGCCAGATCGTCCTCGTCGCCTCGTCGCTCGAAGGTTCGGAGAAGAACCAGAACCCGCTCTCGCGCATCGTGCTGACGACGCCGCCGAAGCCGCAGCGCAAGCTCGAGGCCGTGTTCGAGGACAAGCTCGAGGTGCTCGGCTACGACATCGCCGACCAGACCGGCAAGCTGGTCGACCACGTGAAGCCCGGCAAAAAATACCACATGAGGACGTACTTCAAGGTCCTCGCCCCGATGCAGTCCGAGTGGGACATGTTCATCCACGTCGACGGCTTCCGCCGGCGGCACAACGGCGACCACAAGGTCTGCGAGAGCAAGTACCCGATGTCGCTCTGGCTGAAGGACGACATCGTCATGGACGATCACGAGTTCAGCCTCGAGCCGAACTTCAGCCCCGGCGCGTATAACCTCTGGTTCGGCCTCTTCGTCGGCGAGTCGCGCCTCAAGATCAAGTCCGGCGCGACCGACGGCGACAACCGCGTGAACGGCGGACCGCTCCGCGTGCAGTAGGCGCGATCGGGCACGCGTGTCGCGCCTGGCGCGAATTCTCCAGTGATCCCCGGCCTCCCGCGCGCCGCGTCGGCCGGGCGAAGCGATCGTTTCGGCTGGCGGCCATCATCCTCCCGGGCTATGCGCGAGCATCACTCGGGGGTGAGTCGCATCATGAGCAGCAAGGACGACCGAGCGGCAGAAGCGGTGGACGAGTCCGTCGCCGAGCGCCGCACCTTCGATCGCTTCGACGTCGAGTGGGCCGTCGACTGCGTCGCCTCCGACACGTTCCTGTTCGCGTCGATCACGAACATCAGCGCGATGGGCATCTTCGTGCGGACGGTCGATCCCCTGAGGACGGGGACGCGCCTCCTGCTCACCTTCGCGCCGCCGGGCGCGCAGGGCTTCAAGCTCGAGGGGACCGTCGCGTGGGTCAACGCCGTGCGCCCGGACGGCGACAACCTGAATCCCGGGATGGGGATCCGCTTCATCAACTTGAAGCCCGAGGAGCGCGAGCGCCTCGTCGAGGTGATCCGGACGATCGCCTACCTGCGCGATCCGAACTGACCGCGTCTTCGCGACCGGCGCGCCGCCGGGTCGCGCACTCCGCGGCGAGCCCGCGGCCGGCTCAGTCGCTCGGGAGCGGGAAGCGGCGCGCCACGATGCCGGCGTTCGAGGACGACTTGTCTTCCCAGCCGATGGCGACGAACGGCCCGCTGCCTCCGACGGCGGCGACCGGCGCGGCGCGATTGCGGCCGTCGTCACGGCTCGCCTGGAACTCGGTCGTCTGGCCGTTCACGTTGTTGAAGAGAAACCCCGACGAGCCGCCGAGGAACCGCGCGCGAATGTGTCCGCTGGCCGTGTCGTGCCAGGCGACGACGTACGAGCCGCCGGCAGCGGGCGTGGCGGCGATGGTCGGCTCCGTCTGGTCGCCTTCGGTGACGACGTCGTTAACCGGCGTGGCCTGATCGCCGGCGATCGGGATCGCCCGCTCGTCGTAGCGCTGCACGAAGACGTCGCCGCCCTTGCTCCACACGACCGCGAAGCGGCCGTCGGGGAGGGAGGCGACGCGTCCGCCCTCGGCCCCGCCGCCGCCCTCGTTGACGGTCTGCTCGCCGCCCGACGGAGTGCCGTTGGCGTCGACGGCGCGGAGCTTGATGCCCGTGTCGCTCTTCCACACCGTGACCCAGCCCTTGCTCGTGGCGGCGACCGCGGGGCGCGCGTTGCCGTTGCCGGTGCTGATCTGGTTCTGGCTCCCGAGCGTCAGCGCCGCGTTCAGCGTGCGGCCGACGATCGTGCCCGCCGCCTGGTCCTGCCACGCGATGAAGACGCGATCGGTGCCGGCGGCGATGGCCGGCGCGGTCTGGATCCCCGGCTCGCCCTGGTCGCCGCCGTTGATCCCGAGAGGCGTCGGCCCGTCGGCCTGGAAGAGGTTGTCGACGACGCGCAGGTGGATGTCGAGCGAGGCGCCGACGTCGTCCTGGAAGACCACGTAGTACTTGCCGCCGAGGAGCGCGGCGGCCGGGAGCGACTGCTGGCGAGCGGTCGCGTCGGGCGGGAAGACGCCGCCGTTCGGGAGGAAGATCGACCCGTTCGCGAGCGCCGGAGGGCTCGCGGCCGGCGTGAGGTCATCGCTCATGACGCGCAAGCCGACCTCGAGCGTGCCGCCGCCGCTCGGTACGACGCGATCGGAGAAGAAGGCGAGGAAGCGTCCGCCGTTGCCGCTCCCTTGCGGCCAGAGGAAGAACGCGTCGGTCTTGTCGCCCGCCTTGCCCGTCGACGTCTTGTTGCCGCTCGCCCCCACCGAGAGGAGGATCTCGGTCGACTGGCACTCCTCGTCGCACACCGACGTGCCGCCGGGCTCGCACTGCTCGGTCGGCTGGACGGTGCCGTCGCCGCACACAGCCGGCGCGAGGAAGCGGAACATCTTGATCGACACGGGCACCGCGTCGAGCTCGATCGTCGCCGTCGTGCACCCGACGGCGAGGAGGTTCGCGCCGTCGCGCGCGGCCGCCTCGAAGACGCGCGGCGTCGCGCTCTTCTCGATCGAGACGTTGCCGCAGAACTTCACGTTCGGCGGGCAGCCGTCCTGGCCGAGGTTGGTCTTTGCGATCTGACGCGCGCTCGCGTCGCCCTCCGGGAAGGCCACGGCGCCCGTCGCCTCGTCGCACGTGATCGCTCCGTCGAGGACGCGCAGCTCGAGCTGCTTCGCCTTGTCGAGCACACCGCGCGGCGCCGAGAAGCGGGCGACGATCGAGGCCCGCACGGCGTCGTCCGAGGTTCCGCAGCCCGTCGGGGCAGCGAGCGGGCCGAGCACCAGGACGAGCACGCTCGCGGCGACGACGGCGGAGGCGTTGGCAGCCTGAGAGAGACGCGCCATGGCGACCAGCACTCTAGTATGAGGGGGTTCTCGCGCCACGAGCTAAAACGCCCTCGGGCGCGGGGCCCGTCACTTCCGCCAGGGGAGGCGGAGCCAGCCCTTCGCCGTCGCGGCCTTAGCTGCCGGGTCCTCTCCGCAGGCGTCCGGCGTCACCTCGATCCCGACGAGCGTGACGGCGCTCGCGACCTCGGCCCGCGCGGCCTCGGCTCCGGACAGCACCACGCGCCGGACCTTCGCCTTGACGAGCCTCCCCGCGATCCGCGCGGCCCAGGCGCCGAGCGCCTCGCCGTCGTCCGCAGGATACCCGCACGCGATCGCGACGGCGTCGTCGCCGAGCGGGACGGCGCACGCCGGATACTCCCAAGACGCGAGCGTGGCTCCGCGCTCGGCGTCGCGCACCGCCGCGACGTAGCCTTCGACGAGCGACGCCCGCGCCGCCGAGACGCCCGCCGCGTCGAACGGCGCGCCCGCCTCGGTCAGCGCGCGCGCGGCGTTGTCGATCGTCGCGCCCGCGAGCGAGGGTGATGCGCCGGCCTCCGCGAGGAGCGCGCCGAGGCGCGCGCAGGCGTTGTACAGATCGCGCGGGGGCTCGTGTCGCGCGCCGCCGCCGGTGGAGCCGCGCCGGCTCGGAGACTCGCGACGCGCGGCGTCCGCAGCGAACAGATCCACGACGAGCGAGCGCGCGGCCTCGGTCGCGCCGATCGCGCTCCGGTCCGAGGGATGCAGCGCGCGTGCGGCGTCGTACTCGGCCCAGGCGGCGACCACCGACGTCGTCATCGAACCGCGGCGGCCTCCGCTAGAACCCGGCCGCG
>JAHBWC010000116.1 GCA_019637225.1 Labilithrix sp. | reverse complement strand
ACGGAGTCGTCGACGAGCAGCCCGAGCGCGAGCACGAAGCCCACGATGCTGAGCTGGTTGATCGAGAAGCCCGCTCCCTTGAGGAAGAAGAGGCCGATGGCGAGGCTCAGCGGGATCGAGACCATCACCACGACCGACGCGCGCCACCCGAGCGGGAGAAGCGTGACGAGGACGAGCAGGATGGCCAGGCCGAAGTCGCGCGTGAAGCCTCCGAGGCGATGCTCGACGTTCTTCGCCTGGTCGAAGCCGCGCGCGAGCTGGATATTCGAGGGCAGCGTGCGCTCGAACGCCGCGAGCTCCGCCTCGACGCCCTGACGCACCTCGAAGACGTTCTGTCCCTCGCGCTGGTTCGCGGCGACGAGGACGGCTCGCTTGCCCTCGAAGCGCGCGATGGGGGAGGACTCGACGTCGCCGAGCTTCACCTCCGCCACGTCGCGGACGCGGACCGAGCTCCCGCCGGTGGAGCGCACGATCGTCCCGCGGATCTCGTCGACGGAGGCGTAGTCGCCGCTCGTCTTGACGTTGAAGCGGCGCGTCCCCGTCTCGATGCTCCCCGCGGGAATGTTCGCGCT
The DNA here is from genome assembly GCA_019637225.1 of Labilithrix sp. Taxonomy (GTDB): domain Bacteria; phylum Myxococcota_A; class Polyangia; order Polyangiales; family Polyangiaceae; genus Labilithrix. The sequence goes on along the minus strand of JAHBWC010000116.1, from coordinate 19,927 downwards.
CTCGGCGCCCACCGCGCCGAGGACCTCCTGTGGCGAGACGCCGAGGGCGACCATGCGATCGAGATCGAGGACGACCGTGACCTCCTGTCTCGGGAGACCGGCGATCTCGACCTCGGCGATGCCGGCGACGTTCTCGAGTCTCCGGCGCAGAGCCCGCGTCACGACGTCGAGCTCGCCGTACGGCGCATTCGAGACGAGCGCGACCTCGATGATGTTCACCTTGGCCGCGTTGAACTGCTTCACGTCGAGCCGCACGAGCTCGGCGGGCAGCGTCGGACGGAGCGCCGTCGTCTCGCGCAACACCTCGTCCCGTTTGCGATCGGGATCCGAGCCTGCGCGAAACTCGAGCCGGATGACCGCGAGCCCGTCGTCGATCTCGGTCTGCAGCGTCTTCACGTCGTCGAGGGCCTTCAGCTTCGTCTCGATGGGATCGGCGACGAGACGCTCCACGTCGACCGGCGTGGCGCCGGGCAGGACCGCGACCACGACGAACGTCGCCATCGGGAACGTCGGATCCTCGGACTTCGGGATCGAGACGAGCGACTGGATGCCGAGCGCGATCAGCGCGACGAACACGACGAGGGTGAACTGCCACCGGCGGACGGCGAAGGCGCTGAGCATGAGACCTCGAGGTGATTCAGGGCTTCGCGGTTTCGGCCAGGACGCGCACCGGAGAGCCGTCTTCGAGCTGGGCGGCGCCGGCCTCGACGACCATCGCGCGCGGCTCGAACGGAGCCGCGGCGAGCGCGGCCTTGCCGTCGAGGAGGAACGCGACCGTGACCGGGACACGCTTCGCGCGCCCGGCGTCGATCACGAACACGGAGGCGTCCGCGCCGTGACCCGACGCGATCGCGCCGATCGGGACGATCCCCGCCACCTGCTCGGGGCGGTGGATCTCGACCTTCGCGGTGAGACCCGACAGGAGCCCTTCCATCAGGGCGTTGCTCGCCGCGGCTCTCGCTGCGTGCGCGCGCGCCGGCGGAGCGCCTTCGTCGGTCGGCGGAGAGACCGCGGGAGCCTCGAGCTTCACTTCGACGTCGAACGTCCCGACCCCCGGCGTCGCGACGGTGGCGATCTGCGTGACCTTGCCGGAGAGCGGGACCTCGGGCCTCGCGTCGAGCACGACGCGCGCCTCGTCGCCCTCACGAACGCGGAGGACGTCGCGATCGACGAGCGCGATCCGAACGACCGCGCCCTTCGAACGGCCGCTCACGTGGAAGGCCGGGCGACCGGGGGCGACCACCTCACCGGGCTCCAGCATCCGCCGATCGACCCGGCCGTCGTCGGGGGCGACGATCACCGCACGTCGCGCGTTGAAGGCGGCCGCGTCGACCGCGGCGCGCGACAGGGACGCGCCCGTCTCGGCGTTCTGCAAGTCCGCCACCGGCAGGGCGCCGCTCGCGTGAAGCTTCCGCACCCGATCGAGATCGCGGTCCGCCTTCGCGGCGGCCTCCTCGGCCTGACGAAGCGCAGCGTCGACCTCGGTGGGATCGAGGCGCGCGAGCACCTGGCCCTTCCTGATCCGTGCGCCCTCTTCGACGAGCACCGCGGTGACGACGCCGCCGACCTTGAACGAGAGATCCGCCTCGCTCTTCAGACGCACGACGCCCGTGCCATGGATGGGCCGATCGACCGGGCCCGCCGCGACCGACGCGAGGCGCACCGGCACCGGCGGCTGGGCGGCCGTGTCACCTCGTCCCTCGCGCGCGCCTCGGCCACCCTGTTCGGCGGTGGAAGCCTTTCGCTCCGCCGCCGCGGCGTCCGGCGCCGCGGCGCGGCAGCCGAGGCCGATCGCGATCGCGGCCACGACGACGGCTCCCAGGGACGAGACGGCCAGCAGCGCGCGCGGCTTCACCATGGCGGACCTCACTTGACAATGTCTAGGTCGTCCGGTTGACACTGTCAAGCTTGGGCCTGACACTGTCTACCAAATGCCTGACACTGTCTACGGATCGCCCGGCGCCGTCGCGCGAGCGCCTGACCCCGTCGTACGGCAGTCTGCTCCGCTCGAGCGGCGCGTGGCAGTCCTTGACGGTGTCGGAGCGCGGAGGCACGCTGCCTCCATGGCGCGGGCGCGCGGCGGAAGCGCACTTTCGAAGAGGCCGATGGCGGACGACGTGCGTGGCGGAGTCCTCGCCGCGGCCGTGAAGCTGATCGAGAAGGACGGTCTCGCCGCGCTCAGCATGCGTGAGGTCGCGCGCGCAGCCGGCGTGAGCCATCAGGCGCCCTACCACTACTTCGAGGACCGAGAGTCGATTCTCGCCGCGATCGCGGAGGAGGGGTTCACCGTCCTCGCCCAGCGGATGGAGAACGCGGTCGACAGCGAGGCGGCCCCCGCCGAGCGCCTCGCCACGCTGGGTCGCGTCTACGTCGAGTTCGCGTGCGACCACCCTGCGCTCTTCCGGGTGATGTTCCGGCCGGACTTCGTCGACGCGGGGCGCTTCCCGAGGGTCCGAACCTGCGGGGAGCGCGCGTTCGCGACGCTCCCGGCCGCGGTTCAGGCCTGCATCGACGACGGGCTGCCGGTCGAGCCGTCCGTGCAAGCGCTGATGGTCCTGGCCTGGTCCATGGCCCACGGTTTCGCCTGCCTCTTGCTCGACGGTCCGCTCGCCTTGAAGCTTCCCGACGCGGTCGAGCACCGTGACGCGCTCATCCGCGACGTCGCGACGGCGATGCAGGCGATGTTCGAGTCCAAGTCTCGGCGTGGGCGGATGAAGACGCGCGCGTCGCGACCGGCCGCGAAGCGGCAAGGCGAGGCTCGGAGCGCCCGAGCGCTCCCGAAGAAGCGAGCGTGAGCCTCGGCTTCGCTCTCCGACTTCACGGACAGCAGTAGAACTTCTCGACCTCGCTCCCGCCCGAGCCCACCTCCGTGCAATTCGCGGGCGGGGCGACGTTCCCGCCGGTGCCGTTCGGCGGACACTGGAAGCGGCGGGGCTTGCCGGCCGTTCCGTTGCACATCGCGTCCTGGTCCGGCTGCGCCACGCACGCGTTGGTCGGGCAGCAGTAAGTCTGGCCCAGCACCGAGTCGCTCGCCTTGCGGCAGCCGGCGAAGCCGGGCGGCGCGCCGTCGAAGCACACGTACCCGTACGGCTGGCCGCAGGCCGGATCGCACGTCTGTGCCTTGGCGCCGAACCCTACGCACGTCTCTCCCGGCGTGGTGACGATCGGGCCGGTGCACGTTCCGCTGTCCTGGTCGCCGCTGTCCTTGCCGGCGTCGCGCTCGTTCTTGCCGTCGCCGGAGTCCCCCTCCGTGTCGCCCCCTCCGCCGCCGTCCTCCTTCGAGGCGGCGTCGCTCGTCCCGGCGTCGGCGTCGGCGCCGTTGGTCGTCGGATCGTCCGAGCAGCCGTCGAGCGCGGCCAGCGAGAGCAGAACGAACAGCGGGAGAGCGGCGAGTCGCGAGCGGGCCATAGGGCGCCGATCCTAGACCAGCGGGCGCGACGCTCGATCGAAATCCAGCCGCGAAGCGCCGCAGCGGCGGCGCGCTCGGCGCGCTCGGGGATCGCTCCGTGACCTCGACGCAGCCCGAAAAGATTGTCGAGGCGCGGCGGTTCGATGAGCCGCCGGCCTCGTCAATCACCCTGCGTGCGTCAGTGCGAGCGGTTCGGATTGCGGGAGTCGAGCTTGGCGACCCACTCGTTGACCTGCCGCTCGGCCTCGTCCTTCATCACGCCGTAGCGCTCCTGAAGCTTGCCGATCAGCTGCTCCTTCTTGCCGCCCACGTGTTTGAGGTCGTCGTCCGTGAGCTTCGCCCACTTCGACTTGAGCTCGCCCTTCAGCTGGTGCCACTGACCTTCGACGCGTTCCCAGTTCATCGTGTCCTCCGAGGATCTCCTGCCACGTGAGCGACAGGTTTCGCGGGCGCGCCCATTGCACCTCGCGCGCCCGTCCAAGTCATCGACCTCACGACGGCGGAGCCGGCCCTCGATGATCGATCGCGCCACGATCGTGGGCGACTTGAGGCGATCCTGCAGATCGAGCGTCGGGGCCGCGCGGAGCGCGATCGCCGGTCGGTGAATTGTGTGCAGTATACATGTTGTTGGCGGACGCGGCGGAACGCGTCGGCGCGGCGGGCCCCTGCGCCGGCCGTGCACGCTCCACGCGTGCTGGCCTGCGCCCCGACACCGCGCCACCGGCTGCGAGACGCGTTGCGGCGGGCCGGATGACGGCGGCGCAGCGCCGGCGTCGCAGGAGCGCTCGGCGGCCTGACGACCGGCGCGACGCGACAGGAATCCGGGCTGCGACGATGAATGTCGCCGGCAGCGGCCCGTCCAAGGCCTTGCTCGCGCGCACGTGGCGCGCTGCTTTCGCCTGCGAGGTCTTCGAATGCGCCTGTCCATCCTTGCCTGCCTCTCGTGCTTGTCGCTTGCCGGGACCGTCGTGGCGTGCGCCGCCGAGGAGTATCCGAATCCCCCCGCCACCCGGGACGGCACCGAAGACACGGAAAAAGGCGGCTCTCCGTCGCTCCCCGCGCCGTCTTCGCCGGAAAAGACACCGGGCTCGTCGACGAACGACGACGACAAGACGCCGGGCGACACGACCCCGACCAAGCCGGCCGCGACGTCCGGCGTCGATCCCGACAAGACGGTCGGCGAGCTCTCCGCGAACGACAAGAAGAAGCTCTGCGACTGGCAGGCGGCCGTGAGCGGCGGCTACGGCAAGACGACGAAGTGCGACGACGGCCTCAGCACGTCGACCCCGAAGAGCCAGGCCGCGTGCGTCCAGCGTCTGAACCTGCCGTCGTGCGCGGCGACGATCGCGCAGGTCGAGGCGTGCATCACGCTCGACGCTCAGGATCCCTGCGCGTTCGCGATCTTGAGCGCGCCCGAGTGCGAGCCTCTCCGCGCCTGCGCGCAGTGAACGGAACGGCCGACGGGCCGGGTGCAACGCGCCGCGCCTCGGCCCGAGGCACGCTCTCTCCTTCGACCGCGACGCGGCTCAGCCGGTCGCTGCCGCCTTGGCCTTCGGTCGCGGTGCCTTGCCCGCCCTCGCCGGTCGAGTCGGGCGCTTCGGGCGGGGGGCCGACGGAGCCGGAGGAGGCGTGACCTTCGCCTCCGGCGCGGCGTCGTGCTGGGCCCAGAACGCGCTCATCTTCGGCCAGAGGTTCTTCTGCGCGGCCTTCGAGACGACCGCGCCGACGTGACCGCCCGGCAGCTTGAGGAGGATCTTTTCCTTCGACCGGACCCGGTCGATCAGCGCCGCCGCGCTCTGCCAGGGCACGATGTTGTCGTGCTCGAAGACGACGCAGGTGACGGGGCACGTGATGTTCTCGAGTCGCGCCGGGGTCCCCGAGAGCGAAAACGTGCCCTGCATGAGCGCGTCGCCGCGGTAGAGCTGCTCGATGTACTGCCGGTAGCACTCGCCGGGGAAGGCGACGTTGTCGTTGCCCCACGTCTCGAGCGCGAGGAAGCCGTCGAGGAACTCGTCGTTCGCGGCGCGATCGATCACGCCGACCGCCTTCGCCATCGTGAGCGTCGGGCGGAGCATGTGGAAGGCGCTCTGCATCAGCTGCCACGGGACGTTGCCGAAGCCCTGGACGATCGAGCCGACGTTGAACTGCGGGCTTCGCGTCCAGGCGGCGAGGGCACCCTCGTCGGTGAACGACACCGGCGCCGCGAGCAGGAGGAGCGACGCGACGTGCTCCGGCCGCGCGGCGGCGTGGATCGTGGCGAGCGTGCCGCCGAGGCAGTAACCGAGCACGTGCGTCTTGTTCCGCGGCGAGCTCCGCGCGACGTGCCGGATCGCGCGGCCGAGGTACTTGTCGCAGACGTCGTCGAAGTCGACGAAGCGGTCCTCGTCTCCAGGCGTGCCCCAGTCGATGCAGTAGACGTCGTGCCCCGCGGCCACGAGGTCCTGGGCCATGCTCTTGCCGGGGAGGAGATCCATGACGTAGTGCCGGTTGATCAAGGACGGCACGAGCAGGACGGGCGTCTGGAACTTCCGCGCCTGACCGGGCGCGGGACGGTAGCGGAGCAGGCGCCACTTGTTCTCGCGGTGCACGACGTCCGCCGGGGTGGTGCCGACGGGCGGCTTCGGCCGCGTGAGCAGGGATGCGAGGTTCTTCAGACGCTTCATGGGTCGACCGTCTCGAGGAGAGCCTGAGAATCGAAAGGACGCGAGAGGTATGACGTAGGAGCGGCGCCCTCAGGCCTCGGCCGTCGGCGCGCCGCCCTTTCCGCCGTCCGCGCTCGCGCCGCGCGTGTCTTCGTAGAGCCCCTCGAACAGATCGCGGAAGCGCTCGTAGACCTTCTTGCGCCGGATCTTGAGAGAAGGCGTGAGGAGCTCGGCCTCGACGGTCAGCGGCTCTCCGATGATCGCGAATTTCTTGATCGTCTCGTAGCTCGCGAGCTGGGTGTTCACCTGATCGATGCGCTTCTGGACGAGCGCGCGCCTCGCGGCGTCGCGGCCCTCGGCGGCGACGTCACCGAGCTGCCCGGCCACGGCCTCCTCGTTGAGCCACACTCCGGCGACGAGGAACTTCTTCGCCTCGCCGTAGACGACGACGTTCGCGAGGAACGGATCGTCGCGGAAGCGGAGCTCGATGTTGGCCGGCGGGACGTTCTTGCCGCCGGCGGTGACGAGGATGTCCTTCTTGCGGTCGATGATCTGGAGGAAGCCGTCCTCGGTGAAGCGGCCGACGTCGCCGGTCTTGAACCAGCCGTCGTCGGTGAACGCCTCGCGCGTCGCGTCCGGATCCTTGTGGTAGCCGGAGAAGACGTTCGGGCCCCGCGCGAGGATCTCGCCGTCCTCGGCGAGGCGGAGCTCCACCGAGGGGAACGCCTTGCCGACGGAGTCGAAGCGGAACGCTTCGGGTCGGTTCATCGTCAGCGTGGGCGCGGTCTCGGTGAGGCCGTAGCCCTCGACGAGCAGGAGGCCGCACGCGTAGAAGAAGTCCTTCACCTCGCGCTTGAGGCCCGCGCCGCCGGAGAGGCAGAAGCGGAGACGCCCGCCCGTGGTCGCCTTGTACTTGGCGAGCCGCGCCTCGGGCGTCGGCTCGTGCATCGCCTGGACCGCGAGCTTCTCCCAGTGCGAGGGCACGCTGAAGAAGACGGTCGGCTTCACCTCGGGGAGGCGGTTGAGGCAGGTCGCAGGATCGGAGAGGTACGACGTCCAGCCGAGCGCGTTGCCGATGCACATCTCGCCGAAGCCGAAGATGTGGCTCATCGGGAGCCAGAGGATGTCCACCGCGCCCTCGTCGAGCAGCGGGGCGAGGCACTTGAGCCAGTCGCTGCCATTGGCGGCGACGTTGTGGTGCGTGAGCGGGACGCCCTTCGGGTTGCCCGACGTGCCGCTCGTGTAGAGCATGACGCCGTACTGGTCCATCGACACGCCGTGCATCGTGCGCTCGAACGCCTTCGGGTCCTCGCGGTCCTTGGCGGCGCCGATCTCGCGCGCGGCGGAGATCGAGATCAGCTTCTTCGCGACCTCTTCGAACGCGGGCACGGCGACGCCCTTCTTGCGGAGCGACTCGTGGACGCGCGCGGCGTCGAGGCCGTCGTCGAGCAGGACGATCCGCTGGACCGCGCCGAGCGCCGACCACGCCTCGAGGACGCGTCCGAGGAGCGCGGGCGTGTCGACGAAGATCACCTTCGCGTCCGAGTGCGACGCGACGTACGCGAGCTGGTCCGCGGTCGACGCCGGGTACACCGGGACCATCACGCCGCCCGCCGCCTGGATCGCGAGCGACGCGCTCGCCCACTCGACGCGGTTCGGCGCGTAGACGGCCGCGCGGTCGCCGCTCTTCGTCACCGTCGTGAGGAACAGCGCGAGCTCGCGGATCTCGTCCGCGAACGCGCCCCAGGTGACGCCGCGCCAGTCGTTCGACCCAGGCACCGGCACCATGAAGCGAACGCGCGTCTTGCGTTCGGCGAGCGCGTCGAACACTGCGCGCGGTGCGATCCTCGGCTCCAGGAAAGGCGTGACGTCCATGTGATGCTCCTACTTCTTCCTTCGTGGTCGTGGGTGCGAGCCAAGAGGCCCCCGTGTCGCTGACCCCGCGTGCGCGGGGCCCGTCTCGTCTCGTCGCGCCGGACGTCGAGCGCTCTCGGCCTCGGCGTCGACGGCTCGTCGTCGTCAGGTCCGCGTGTCGTCCTTCTTCTGCATCTCCGCGAGGCGCTCCTCGAGGTCGATCAAGCGGCTCTCGATCTGGTTGAGGACGTGGAGCGCGCGCTCCTGATCGCGCTTGGTCGCGAGGCCGAGGTTACCGACCCAGCTCGACGCGGCCTTGTCGTAGGCGGCCTTCGCCTTCATCGCGCCGCCGAGCATCATGCCGCTCGGCCCGAGCAGGAGCGGGCTCTTCGTCCAGCCTTCGACGTACTTGGCGGTCGCGTCTTCCCACGCGTAAAAGCCCTTCTTCCACAGGTCCCAGATCATCGGGTCTCGCTTTCGCTCTGGCCGGAGGCCGTTCTTCGGGTGCCGGCCGTCCGCGTCCGGACGGCCATCGAGTCAGGGGGCGAGGCCGAGCCGCCTGAGCTCGGTCGCGGTGTTGAAGTCCTCGTTGGGCTCTTCGAGCTTGCTCGTCGCGCGGACGACCTCCCCCAGGCACTCGAAGAGAAAGCTCGTTTGACGTTGCGTCGTCACCTGGCCGGCGGCCGGCGAGATCGTCACCTTGGTCCGGACGCGGAGGGCCTGCGTGACGGTGAAGTCGGGCAGCGTCAGCTCGCCGGCGGCGTCGACCTTCACTTCGTACGTGTCGCGGCCCGCGTACGGCAGCCCGCGGAAGGTCCCGTTCCTGACCTCGCCCGTCGTCGCGTAGGAGACGCCGGGCTCGAGGGGAAAGCGGTAGAGCGCGATCGGCGTGTCGTACTTGAGGAGCGTCTTGTTCGGGCCGTCCGGCGAGGCGGACGCGACGCCGTGGAGCGAGAACGCGTTCTCGTCGTGCGTGTAGACGCCCTCGCTGATGCCGCCCGCGTCGATCGGCGTGACGAACGCGTCCTTCAGGCCCGCGAACTCGGCGGCGTACCACTTGCCGTCGAGCTTCTGCGCGGCGATGCGGGCGACCTGATCGTCGGCGAAGTCGACGCCGAAGTTCCACGAGCGCTTGCCGTCGCGCTCGGCGCCGACGAGGTCGACGGTGCGCTCTCGGCCGGCCGGCGAGACCAGGTAGGTGGCGGCGATCCCGAGCTGCGGCGACAGCTCGCGCGCCTCGATCTTCCCGTCGAGGTTCGGCACGCAGGGGAGCGCCTCGGGCTCTGTGGCGACGTAGGCGCTCTTCGTGGGCGGAGGCGTCTCGTTTTCGCCGCACGCCGCGACGACGAGGAGGCCGGAGGCGACGAGACCGAGGGGGAGGATACGCATGGCGAGCATGGCGATCAGAAGAGGTAGTTGAGCCGGAGGCGGACGAGCTGCGCCGGCTTGGCCGAGAGGTTGGCGACCGTGTTGTCGAAGCCCTCGAGCGGGAAGAGTACGGCGTAGTCGAGCGCCGCGAGGAACGCCTTCGTCTCGAAGACGAGCGAGGGGTCGATCTCGACGCCGAGCGGGGCCTTTCCCGACGGCGTCGACGTCTTCTCCACCGCGGTCGAGGCGATCACCGCGGTGTGGGCGGAGAGCCGCGCGCTCTTCGCCGAGGCGATCGTCACGCGCGCGTGCGGCCGCGCATAGACCGCGTCGGTCACCGCGCCGAGGATCTCGCGGAAGAGGATGCGGTCGATGCGGTAGTCGGGGTGGAAGCGGAAGTTGTCGATGCGGTTGTCGCGGCGCGGGTTCGCCTGAGGTCCGTCGAGATCGCCCGGCTGCGTCGCCGGGGCGCCGGGGCGCTGAACGACGCCGAAGCCGGGCGCGGGATCGCCGCTCGCGTAGCCGGCGTCGAGCCCGGCCGAGAAGCGGCCCTCCGGGGCGCCGAAGTCGCTCTGGAGCACGGCGCCGAGCTGACGGCTCTTGATCGGATCGCGCAGGAGCACGCCGGGGACGAGCGATCCCTGGTCGACGCTCGCGGTGAGCAGCGCGGCCTCGGCTTCGATCCGCGCCCACGGGAAGGTGAGCTTGAACCAGCCGTCGATCGCGCTCGCGCGGAAGCCGCGCGCCATGATGCCGGCGCCGCCGTTCGCGAACGGATCGAGCGGCTGCGCGGTCGGCAGGTACGTGCCCGGCACGTCCTCGGACTGCCAGCGGTGCGTGAAGTAGGCGCCGTACTCGGCGGTCGCCTTGTCGGCCTTCATGCGCCGCGCGCGGACGTCGTCGCTCTTCCAGTTGAGCCAGGCGAAGGTCACGGTGCGCACGTTGGTCGTGCGCTCGAGGTCGATCGTGCGGTTCTGGAGCGTCCGCTGGCCGAGCGGGCCGGTCGCGCTGAAGTCGTACGCGAGCGCCCAGATGTGACCGGCGAGCGGCGTGATGAGCGCGACACGGTCGGAGGCGTCGGCGCTGTCGCAGTCGAGGCAGTCGCCGCCGTTCGCGACCATGCCGAGGCCCCACTGCGTACCCATGCGTCCCGCGGTGAGGAACCCGAAGGGCAGGAGGAGCTCGCCCCACGCGCGGCGGACGCGGATGACGTCGGCCGGCGAGCGCTGCGTCGTAACCGCGGAGGGGACGCCCTCCGGAAGGCTGCCGAGCGCGATGTTGTCGAGCACGTCGAAGCGCGCCTTCACCCCGACCATCGAGCCGGGCGCGTAGAGCGCGACGTCGGTGCGGAGGCGCATGTCCCAGTGGGTCAGCGTCTGCGCGCGCGGATCGGCCTGCGAGACCGGGAAGAGCGGCTGCCCCGACGGCGTGAGACCGCGGTCGAGATCGAGGTTGTAGAGCGCCTCACCGCGCGTCCGGAAGTAGCCGGAGAGCTCGAGCTCGGTCTTGTCGCGCGGGCGGTAGTCCTGGCCGATCTCGTGGAAGCCCGTCGCGCCTGCGTGCGGCGCAGCAAGCATCGACGCCGCGAATGTTGCAGCGCACCACAGGGAACGCGACGGCCTCAAGGCGTGCCTTCCTTGGCGTCGAGGAACGCGACGAGATCGCGGGTCGAGGCGTCGCGCGCCTCGATCATCGGGAAGTGCCCGCAGCGCGGGTAAACGACGAGCTTCGAGTTCGGCAGCTCGCGCGAGAGGCGCTCGCCGTACTTGAGCGGCGTGACGATGTCCTCGCGGCCCCAGAGGAGGAGCGTCGGCTTGTCGATCGTGCGGTACTTCGCCTCGACGTCGGCGTAGCGCTGCCCGCGAACCGCGGCGAGGGCCGCGGCGAGCGTGCCGGGCCGCTCGAGCGCGCCGTCGACCTCTTCGACCAGGCGCTCGGTGACGAAGCTCTTGTCGAAGAACGCGAGCGCCATGCGCTCGTCGGCGCGCTCCTTGTAGTACAGGCCGAAGAGCGTCTCGCCGACGCCGCCCGTGCGCGCCCAGTGGAAGAAGGTCGGGAGCTGGTCCTCGAAGACCCACGCGTCGTAGAGCGCGAGCTTCGTGAAGCGCTCCGGCGCGGCGAGCGTCGCGGCGAGCGCGACCGAGCTGCCCCAGGAGTGTGCGACGAGGGCGGCCTTCTGGACGCCGCGGAGCTCGAGGAGCTTGAGGACGATGCGCGCCTGCGCTTCGGGCGAGTAGTCGCCCTCCGGGCGATCGGTCCAGCCGAAGCCCTTGAGGTCGAGGGCGACGACGCGGTGGGTCTTCGACAGCGCCGGGATGACCGGGGCCCACGCCTCGATGGCCGACGCGAAGCCGTGGACGAGGACGACCGTGGGCTTCTCGGGCGCGGGCGTCGCGACGAGCGGCTCGGCGCCCTCGCGCTTCGGCTCGGCGGGCGCCTTCGCGGCGAGCTCGCCGCCCTCGGTGTCGAGGTAGCGAACGCGGACGCCGTCGACGTCGGCGAAGCGCGCGTCCTTCGGCTCGCCCGGCATCGGCCCCTTGTGGAAGGAGAGGCAGCCGACGAGCATCGGGACGAGGAGGACGAGCGTCCAGAGGTCACGCAGCATCGACGGCGCCCGCGTGAAGCTCGGCGCTCGGGCCGCCGTCGTACGGACGCCGCGGAGCGCGAGGGCCGGCGACGTCGCGTCGCCCGGCGCCGAGCGGGAGCGCGTGCACGGCGCCCATCCGACCTCGACCCGTGCTCATGGCGCGATCCTCCGCACCTCGACCGCGCGCGAGAAGTCGACGTCCTTCTCGTTGTCCCTCGACGCGATGCTGGCCACGTTGCCGTAGCACTCGGTGATGAAGGCGTAGCTCCGCACCGTCGTCGTGTAGATCCCGACGGTGCGCGTGAGGTCGATGCGGACGCGCAGCACCTCGAAGGTCCCGAGCGGTGTGACGAGCTCGCCCGCCTTGTCGACCTCTGCGGCGTACTTCTCGGTGTAGGACGAGTAGATGCCCTGCGCGTAGCCGCGCACGTTCGTCTCGCTGTTCCACTTCACGCCGACGGAGAGCGGAAACTGGAGCATCGTCACGGGCGGATCGTTCGTGAGCTCCGTCTTCGTGAGGCCCTCGTTCGGGGACACGACGCCGTGGAGCCTGAGGCCGTCGGGCAGGGTCTCGAACACGCCGACGAGGTCGGACGCCTTCCGAAGCTGCGTCGCGTAGGTGGCGCTCGTGTACTTCGGCGCGTACCACTTGCCGGCGAGCGGCAGGGTCTCGACGATCATGCTGGCGTCGTTCGTCAGCGTGCCCGAGAGGTCCCAGCGCCGGCGTCCGTTCGCGAGCGCCTCGCCGGCGGTGGAGACGTCGACGTTCTCGGCGACCCGGAACGTCGCGCGGAGACCCGCCTGGATCGGGACCTCGTCGCGCGTGATCACGCCGTCCTTGTTCGGCGCGCAGCCGGGGAGGGCGAGGTTGCCGCCGTCGTCCGGGGGGAGCGCGCCGGCGTCGTCCGCGTCGTCGCCGCCGCCGTCTCCGTTCGAGCCGCTCGAGCCCGGCGTCGCTCCGGGGCCGTCGACGCATGTGCCGTCGTCACCGCACATGCCGGAGGCGCAGTCGGCGCCGACGCGGCATGCCCGCGCCGTGCCGTCCGAGCACGCGGCGGCGGCGAGCGCGGCGATCGTGACGAGCCCGGCCACAGCGAGCTCGAACGCGGGAGTCCGTCGGGAGCGTGATGAAGCGTTGCGCACGGAGTACCTCACCTTCAGCGAGTTCTGAGCCCGGGGGCGGGAATGGCCATGACGAGGTCGGCGACGGCGAGCGGCCGTGCGCGGCGCGGGCGGCATCCTGCCTTGGCACCAGAGGCGACCGAGAGCAAGGCGCCTTCGCCGGTCCGGCGGGACCGCGCGCGGGGCGCGTTGCCGGCCGGCGCGGGGCTCGAGCCTCCTGCGACGCGCTCGGCGAGCTCGACCGTGGCGAGACGCAGCGGCTCCTTGGGGGTCGAGAGAGGCGAAATATCGTTTGAGAACAGATGGTTGTCGCGGGTTGCCGAGGCGTCGCGGAGCGTGGCCGCGCGAAGCGCGTGCGCGGTCGGAGCGACCGCCGCCTCTGCGCCCGAGCGGTCGGCTCGGAGGACCGAGCGCGAGCGCGCGCTGGCGGGGGCGAGCGACGACGCGCTGGCCCGCGCGGTCACGGTGTCTGCCGCGCTCGTTCGCTCGATCTGGGGTGCGCCTGCCACCGCGACGGTCATCACGTCCTCCATCCAGGGCGCTTGTTGCGCTGCACAATGACGACGGCGGATAGGTACGCTGCGGCCCGGCCTTCGTCAAGGGAATGTTGCAATGCAACAAGGTGACGAAAGGAGGCTCGCTTCCGAGCGCGATTCACCATCCGCTGCGTCGAGGTACTAGACTGCAGGCCGATGCTGCTCGTGAAGAAGTATCCGAACCGCCGCCTCTACGACACGAGGCATAGCCGCTACATCACGCTCGACGACCTCGAGAAGACGATCCGCGGTGGGGAGGACGTCACCGTCCAGGACGCGCAGGACGGCCGCGATCTCACGCAGGAGACGCTGACGCAGATCATCCTCGATCGCGGAGGCGGCCGCATCTTGCCGGCGACCCTTCTGCTCCGGCTCATTCGTCTCGACGACGCCGCGCTCGGCGAGTTCCTCACGCGCTACGTGAGCTGGGCGCTCGACATGTACGTTCAGGCGAAGGACCGCGCGCGCGCCCTCTTGCCGCTGAACCCGCTCGCGACGGCTCCGTTCGCGGCCACCGACGCGCTCGCGCGGCTCGTCCTCGGTGCGGCGCAGTGGGGTCGCGGCGGGGTTTCCCCCGCGGGCCAGCCGCCGCTCGAGGGAACGCCGCCGCTGCCGGTGGAGCCGGCACCCCCGCCGGTCGACGTCGTCGACGCGCTGCCGATCGTGGGAGATGCCTTCGGCGTGCCTCCGCCGCGGCCGTCGGCGGCGAGCGACGTCGGGGACGAGATGCTCCGCCTCCGCCGCGAGATCGAAGCGCTCAAGGAAGCGATGGGGGTGCCGGGCCCACGCGGCCCGGCTGCGTCCCCGCGCGCGAAGGCGAAGACCAAGGCGAAGGCGAAGGCGAAGCGCCCCGCGCGTCGCGCCTGAGCGCGCGCAGTCCGATCCGCTCGGTGCGTCCGCGCCGAGCGTGAACGCGCGCAGCTGATTCTCGCGATGCGTCGCGTTCTCGCGATAAGTCGCGTTCTCGCGATGCGTCGCGTTCTCGCGATGCGTCGGGCGCCGGCCCGGGGCCGCCCGCGGGCGCGCAGCTCGGTGGGCGCGGCGCGCCCGAGGACGGTCCTATCGTTGCGTCGCGTCAATGGCGAGGAATGACGTGATTGCAAGGGGTTGGGTGTCCCGCTGCCCGCGTTCCATGTTGCGGCGCAACAAAACCTCCTTGACGGACCGGGTCCAGGTACTTAAGGTCCGCATCGTTGATGGTGCGGCGCAACATGCGGCGGCCGTCGGCGTCACCCTGAGGAGGTTTCCGATGAAGTTCGATCCGTTCGCGCAGTGGGGCAAGGTCTTCGAGACGTGGCAGAAGATGACGGACGACTCGGTCGCCCGTGCGACGGCGTTCTACGCCGAGCTCGAGAAGTCCGAGGCGAAGCGTGTCGAGCGCGCGGAGAGCGCGATCGAGGAGATGGCGAAGCTCCAGCGCGAGTCGCTCGCCTACGGCGCGCAGCTCGGCGCCGAGCTCCGCAAGCTGTCGCTCGAGGCTGTCCAGAAGGCCACCGCGTTCGCGTCTTCTGCCTCCAGCGCCGCCTGAGAGAACATGTTCGAAGCCCGCATCGCAAGCTCGCCGAGAGACACCGTCCACCGTGATGGCAAGGGAAGCGTCTATCGCTTCCGCGGCTCCGCGCGTGCGGGCTCGCACGCCCCCGTGCTGCTCGTGCCGTCGATGATCAACCGATGGTACGTCCTCGATCTCCGGGAGGGCGCGAGCCTCGCGACCGCCCTCAGCGCCGGAGCGCCGTGGGACACCTTCTGCTTCGACTGGGGCATCCCCGAGGACGAGGACCGCTACGTCTCGTGGGACGACGTCGTCGCGCGGCTCGATCGAGTCGTGCGTCGCGTCCTTCGCATCACCGGCGCGCCCAAGGTCACGCTCGTCGGCTACTCGTTGGGAGCGACGCTGAGCGGCATTCACACGGCGCTCCATCCGGAGCAGGTCGCCGCGTTCATCAACCTCGCCGGGCCGTTCGACTTCTCCGAGGCGGGGCGCCTCGGGACGATGGCCGATGCGCGCTGGTTCGACCCCGTCGCGATGACGGCGGCGGGGAACCTCGACGCCGCGCTCCTGCAGAGCGGCTTCCAGGCGCTCGCGCCGACCGACTCGGTCTCGAGGTGGGTCGGGCTCGCCGACGCGATCCACGACCCGAACGCGCGCGACGCGTTCGCGGCGCTCGAGACGTGGGTGAGCGACAAGATCACGTTCCCCGCGGCCGCGTTCGTCACGTACATCAAGGAGCTCTACCAGGAGAACCGCCTCATCCGCGGCGAGCACTTCGTGCGTGGAGAGCGCGTCGATCTCTCGCGGATCGCGTGTCCCGTCCTGTCGGTGGTCGCCGATCGCGACACCATCTGCCCGCCGAAGGCCGCGATCGCGCTCAACGACCGGGTGTCGAGCGACGTGAAGCGCGTCCTCTCGGTGCCGGGAGGGCACGTCAGCGCGGTCGTCGGGGCCAACGCCGCAAGGGACCTCTATCCGAAGATCCGATCATGGCTCGAGGAGCACGGCACCCTGCCGAACGCTCGACCGCCGGAGAGTCGCCTATGACCACGCAGCTGAAGCTCGGCATCTGACCGAGGCGCCGCCGCGTGAGGCGGCTCGCACGACGGGGCGACCAGGAGAACATCATGAAGCTCGACGAACTCAAGATCATCGTCACGGGAGCCGCGTCCGGCATGGGCGCTCACTTCGCGCGCCGCCTCCACGAGAGCGGCGCGAAGGTCGCCGCGGGCGACGTCAACGAGGCCCTGCTCTCCGAGCTGCCGCCGGGCATCGCTCGTCGCAAGCTCGACGTTTCGAAGGAAGCGGACGTCAGCGCGTTCGTCGAGTGGGCGCACGGAGAGCTCGGCGGGCTCAACGGCCTCGTCAACAACGCGGGCATCCTGCGCGACGGCCTGCTCGTGAAGCAGGACCGCGAGACGAAGGCGGTCAAGCGCCTCTCGATCGAGGACTGGAACGCCGTCATCGGCGTGAACCTCACCGGCGCGACGCTCATGGTCCGCGAGGTCGCGGCGAAGATGATCGAGACCGGCGTGAAGCCCGGCGTCTTCGTGAACATGTCGTCGATCTCGCGCCACGGAAACCGCGGCCAGTCGAACTACGTCGCCGCCAAGGCGGCGCTCGCGGCGAACACGCTCACGTGGGCGCGCGAGCTCGCGCCGCACGGCATCCGCGTTGCGGCGATCGCCCCCGGCATGGTCGAGACCCCGATGACGAAGGGCATGAACCAGAAGGCGCGCGACGCCGTCGTCACCGCCATCCCGGTCGGCCGCATCGGCACGCCCGAGGACCTCTGGGTCGCCGTCCGCTTCGCGCTCGAGTGCGACTACTTCAACGCTCGCACCGTCGACGTCGACGGCGGCCTCTCGTTCTGATCCGCGAACGCGACCGGCTCCTCGCGTGCGGCTCTCGCCGCGGCTCTGCGAGCTGGTCGCGCGAACCCGCGCGAACCCGCGCGGGCGTCACCAGGCCGTGAGGCGTCGCGCGCGGCGCGCGCGACGCCGGAGCGGCGACACGTTCCCGGCTCGTTCGGGGACGAACGACTCGCTCCGCGGGTCTCGCGAGAGATCGCAGATCACGACGTCGACCGTGACCGCGGACCAAGGGACGCGGGCGACCATCAGCCGGACGCCGGACTCGCGCGGCGCCGGCACCGGGATGGTCGGTCGATCGTTTGGATGGAGACACTCGTCCAGCACCTCCCCCTCGACCTCAAGAGCGTGCATGCGGCATCGGCGTGCAAGCAGAGTGCCGCGGGCGCTCGGCGCACGCGCGCCGGCGAGGAGGCGCGCACGAGCGCGTGATCCGGCGTGATCGCGCCGTCGCGTCCCGTGTGCCAGCGCCACGCCGAAGCCGGCCGTTCGCGAGCGCGACCGTAACGTTCGTAACGCTCCGTTTACGGTAGCCGTAACGCCGTTACGGGATGTGTTACGGCTCCGCGCCTCACCTCACGGCGCCTCGAAGAGGAGGCGTCTTTCGGGCAAAGAGGGCTCGACCGTCGACTCCGTCGCGTCGTCCCGCGCGATCTTCGCTACGTTGGGCGTCGTCGGCCCGCGGTGGCGGCGTTCGACGAAAGAGTGGAGCGGTGAGCCAGGACGAAGAGGTGGTCGCGTTTTTCCTCTCGCTGCCGAAGGCGCGGCGACGCGACTACGACGCGCTCGCCGAGCTCGATCGGCGCTTCGGCGAGGATGTCGAGGCCGAGCATCGCGCTCACCCGGCGCCCGCCCCGGCGCCGGAGCGTTCGGGGAGCGACTCGTGACGTGGGTGGTGGAGGCGGACGTCCTCGTCCGTGCGCACGCGCGGATCGCGCCCGAGCTCGGCCTCGACCCGAAGGCGAGCGAGACCGCGCTTCGCGTCGCGCTGCGCGAGGCCGATCACCTCGCGGACGACGTCTACGACGTCCCCGGCGCGTTGCTGTTCGCGCTCGGCCGCACGCCGCGCTGCTTCACCGCGTTTCGTGCGATGAGCGTCCTCGTCGTCGACTGGCACACGAAGACGCTCGGCTTCAAGCTCGAGGCGACGCCGGCGGAGCTCGGCGAGGTCCTTCGTCGCGTCGCGCTGCGCGAGGCCTCGTACGACGAGGTGCGGGCGTGGGTCGCCGACCGCCTCCTCCCGTTCGGCGGGTGAGGGAAGCGGAACCCTCGCGTACGCCGTGGCCGCCCCGGTAGCCGCTCAGCGCGGATGGACGAGGACCCCGCGCGTCCGCGCCCAGTCGGCGTACTTGCGGCGTGCGTAGCGCAATCGATCGAGTGGGCTCGGATAGCGACGGCGGAACCATCGGATGTGCGCACGGATCTCCTCGAGCTCCGAGGTGTCGAGCTCGGCGATCGCGAGCGCGAGCCGCCTCTCGAACTCGGCCGCGGAGATGTCCGGGTACTCGTAGAGAGCGCGCTCGCCGGCGTCCGTCACTTGGCTTCCTCACGAATCAGCGTCTCGAGCAATTGTATGTCGCCGATGTCTTTCTGCCGAGCGGACCACTTCTTCGTGATGATCAGGTCGGAAATGGAGGGTAGCGCGACCGCCACCCCGGCTGTGACCTCGACGAGCTGACGTCGGCTCCACGCGGCGTCGAAGTCGAGGCGCGTCGTCCCGTCCTTCGTCGAGGCGAACCGCGCGACGAGCACGTCGATTCGCTCACCGTTCTCGAGGACATAGCGTCCGGTCTGCCGAGCGGCGTCCGGTAGCCCCTCGCAAACGACCAAGGGTCGCGTCTTTCGCCCATGCGAGCCGAGCGCGCGTGACGGCGCGGCGAGCGATCTCCTCGCCGGGTCGACGCGTCGCGTTATCGTGACGCGCGATGGATCCCGAATAGTCCATTCAAGTTGGACGGTTGCATCTTGCATCCGGCTGCGGTTCGGTCAGCATTTGCGCATGCGCTTCGCTCTTACGGCGCGTCGGCTCGCGTGCGGGGCTGCCGTCCTTGCCTTCGTGCTCGTGGGCTGCGCGACGGACAACGGTGACGTGGACGATCCCGAGGGGACACCGACGGAGTCTCCGCCGAAGCAGGAGAAGCCGAGCACCGGCGACAAGCCGGCGTTCGAGCCCGAGTTCGATCCGCCGGATCCGCCCGACGACGATCCCACCCCTCCGGACGGCGATCAGTGCATCGACAACGACGATCCCGGCGCTTCGGAGAACGTCGCCAAGGTGCTCCCCGACACGGACGACTGCGACAACAGCTACAAGACCGTGAAGGGCGTGGCGAAGGGCGCCGTCGACGTCGACTTCTACAAGCTCTCGGCGACCGACAAGTTCGGCTGCTCGCTCGACACGGACTTCGAGGGGAAGACCGCCGGCACGGAGCTCTGCGTCTACGCGCGCTGCAAGAACGCGACGAGCAACGCGGTGACCGGCTGCGCTCAGGGCGTGTTCATGCCGCCGAACGACATCGGCATGCGCGGATGCTGCGCCGCCGCGCCGGGTCGAGCCGTCCCGAACTGGGACTGCGACGGCTTCACCGACGACGACTCGGCGGACTTCTTCATTCGCGTGAGGCAGATCAACGGCGACAAGTGCCTGCCCTACGAGTTCCGCTACCGGTACTGACCTGGGGGAATCGCGGCTCGTCCGCGCGTAGGACGCCTTACCTCACCCGAGCTTCGTGCTGATCATGTCGAAGAATCTCATCGCCGTCGCGGTCGCGCTCTTGCCGATCGCGGCGCTCGTCGCCTGCTCGGTGGGCAACGGTGACGCGACCGGGGCCGAGGTCCGCGAGGCGGGAACGCTCGAGGCCAGCAACGGCGGCGGGGGCGGCGACGACGACGATGACGACTCGTCTCCGGACGACGGCGAGCCCGCGCCGATCGACGCCGGCAAGGACGCCCGCGCCGACGCCGACGCCGCGCCGCCGCTCGTCGAGATCAGCGAGCTCTACGTCGACATCGACGGCTTCGGCGACGGCGCCGAGTTCGTCGAGCT
>JAHBWC010000115.1 GCA_019637225.1 Labilithrix sp. | reverse complement strand
CCGACGCGCTCGGCGGGGCGTCCACCGGCGCGCCGCCGCCCCCGGCGCTCTACGAGGCGGCCGACGAGGACGCGCGGACAATGGTGAACCGGCTCGCTCGCGACGTCGCCTTCGACGGCGAGGCGGAGGGCGGCGCTCTCCGTCGGGAGGCGCAGGGCGGAGACCCCGTCCTCGCCGTCCTCGCGCGCCAGGCCGCGACGGGCCTCTGGGAAGAGCCGGGCCGCGACGCGGTATCGGCCACGGTCGACGCGTTGCTCGCGCTCCTCCGCCTCGGGCTCTCGACCGCGCACGCCGTCCACGGCGCGCAGATCAAGAAGGCCGTCGACGCGCTCCTCGCTCACCTCGCGACGGCGACCGTCACGGGGCGGGTGCGCGAGCTCGCGCTCGGCGTCGCCTGGTTGATGGCGAGCGGGCGGCGCACGCGGCACGCCATCGAGGACGCCGCGCGCGTCGGCGGCGCGGACCTCGCGGCGCTCGCCGCGACGCTCGGGGACGAGCCCGCCGTCCGCGCGCGCGTGGATCTCCTCTCCCCGACGGTCTGATAGAACGGTCGTCGACGATGGCAGCGGCGATGATCCTCTGCGCCGGCCTCGGGACGCGGCTGCGTCCCCTGACCGACTGGCTCGCGAAGCCGATGGTGCCCATCGGCGACGCGCCGGCCGTAGGACACATCGCCGCGCGTGTCCGCGCGGCAGGGTTCGATCGCGTGGTCGTCAACGTGCACCACCGGCCGTCCGACCTCCGGCGCTGGGCGGCGGACGCGGGCGCGGCCATTTCCGAGGAGGCCGAGCTTTTGGGGACCGCGGGCGGCGTGGCGCGCGCCGCCGCGCTCCTCGGCGACGGCGACGTCCTCGTGTGGAACGGCGACATCCTGAGCGATCTCGATCCGGGCGCGCTGGCGAGCGCCCACGCGTCTTCGGGCGCGGCCGCGACGCTCGCGGTCGTCGCGCGCGCGGCAGGCGAGGGAAACGTCGGCCTCGGCGAGGATGGACGCATCGTCCGTCTTCGGCGCGAGGCGTTCGGAGACGAGCGTGCGGGCGCGGACTTCATCGGCGTCCACGTGCTCGGTGCGGATCTCCGGTCCGGGCTACCGGCGCGCGGCTGCCTCGTCGGCGACGTGTACATCCCGGCGCTCCGCGCCGGGGCGCGCCTCGCGGCCCACGTGGTGACGACGCCGTTCGTCGACGTCGGCAGCCTCGACGCCTACGTCGCCGCGAACCGCGCATGGCTCGCCGCGCGCGGCGCGTCGTCGTGGATCGCAGAAGGCGCCCACGTCTCGGCGAGCGTCGAGGGCTCCATCGTCGGCGCCGGCGCGCGTGTGGAGGCCGACGCGCTTCGCTGCATCGTGTGGCCGGGTGCGCGCGTGGCCGACCGCGTAAGCGACGCGATCGTGACGCCCCACGGCGTCGTGAGCGCCGTCGGCTCGCGCTGACGAGACCGGCCTGTCAGTCGAGGTAGTGCTCGATGCCCGCGGCGCCGCCGACGAGGGTGAACGCGCCGATCGGAGTCGGCACGAGGCGCGCGCCGCGGCGCGGCACGCGGAGCGGGACCTCGCGCGCGCCGGTGCTGGTCGCGCGGTAGGCGTGCGTCGCGCCGGTCGCGTCGTCGCCGACGATGAACGCGACGTCGGGCGCGATCGCGTGGGCCTCGGCGCGCGCGAGCGGGATCGCGTCGGGCCAGGTCACGGGCGCGCAATCGGTCGTGCACGCGAGGTCGAGGACGCGTACGGGCGCGTCGCCGCCGCCGGCGACGGCCACGCGCGCGTTGTCGAGGCTGGCCGCGCCGCAGCCCTTGACCGGATCGGCGGGGAAGGGGAGCGGCGTCGCGAGGCTCGCGCCGGGCGCGAGGAGCTCGGCGCCGGCGGCCGAGGCGTCGCCGCCGACGACGACGAGGCCGCGGCCCGCGACGAACGTGGCGCAGGCACCCTCGCGGGGAGCGGTGAGCCCGGAGAACGAGCGGTTTCCGTCGGCGTCGACGATGAGGATGCGCGCGGAGGCGCCGCCCGTCGAACGCGTCGCGCCGACCACGTACTGCGTGCCGTCGGGCGCGACGACCGTCATTCCGCCGGCGACCTCGGCGAACGTGCCGCCGACGGGCGCGTCGACCGGGTAGCTCGCCGCGCTCGAGAGATCGAGCGTCGAGGCGCCCTCGTCGTCGATGACGAGCACCGCGGCGCCGACGCTCGCGAGCGACCGCGCCGGCCGCGGCAGGACGGGCGGGCTCGCGAGCGGCTTGAGCGCGAGGAGGTCGTAGAGCATCGTCGCGGTCCCGTTCGCGGCGAGGACGTAGCGTCCGGCGATGAGCGCGGTGGCGGTGGGATCGAACGCGCCCGGCCCGCGCGGGAGGCGCGCGAGCTCGCCGGTGCGCTGGACGAAGACCTCGAGCGTCGTGTTCTCGAGGGCGCCCCACTGCACGAGCAAGGTCTCGCCGCGCACGACGACCGCGCCGCTCGCGTCGAGCCCGGAGACGGCGAGCGCACCCACGTCGGTGCGCTGCTGCGCGCCGAGCCGGACGGTGTCGACCGGGAGATCCGCGCGCGCGATCTCCGTGCGCGTGCCGTCGAGCGCGACCTTCTCGGTCACCAGCGTGACGGCCGCCGGCGCGCGCGAGAAGACGTCGACCTCGTCGCCGGTGACGAGGGCGACGGTGCCCTCCGGCGTGCCGCTGCACGCGAGCGACGAGGCGAAGAGGGCGGCCGCGCCGAGCGAGATCCTCCGGGGCCGGCGCATCGAGCGCCTTCGTTAGCACGGCCGGCGTCCTGGCGACGTGCGATTCACCGGCGGAGCGCCACCGGGGGAGCGCGGCCGGACGGGGCACGGCCGCGGCGTCCCGCGGCGATTCGCGCGTGCTCCGCCGCAAACTTGGCCTCCGTCGCCTGCGCGAGATAGCCGGGAGAGGAGCCCGCATGAGCCTCGTGGAACGTGTCCGATCGTCGATCGACGGCGCCCTGGGTCGCCTCGCAGAAGCGGGCGCGCTGGGCGAATCCGGCGTGCGCGGGCTCGCGGACGCCGCGCGGTCGTGGACGGTCGAGCGGCCGAAGCGGGCCGAGCACGGCGACTACGCGACGAACGCCGCGATGGTGCTGACGAAGAGGGTCGGGATGCCGCCGCGCGCGATCGCCGACAAGCTCGTCGCCGAGCTCGCGGGCGACCCCGTCGTGAGGAGCGCGGAGATCGCCGGTCCGGGCTTCGTCAACCTCCGCATCCACGCGATCGCGGTTCACGAGGAGCTCGCCGCGATCCTCGCCGCCGGACCCGCCTACGGGCGCAGCGCCGCCGCGACGGGCGAGCGCGTCAACGTGGAGTTCGTGAGCGCGAACCCGACGGGGCCCATCACCGTCGCCGCCGCGCGCAACGGCATCTTCGGTGACGCGGTCGCCTCGCTGCTCGACCTCACCGGTCACCGCGTCACGCGCGAGTACTACATCAACGACTTCGGTAACCAGATACGGGCGTTCGCCGAGAGCGTCCGGCTCGCGCACGAGGGCAAGCCGCGCGGCGAGGGGCACTACCAGGGCGCGTACGTCGACGAGATCGCCCGATGGTTCGAGACGCGCATGCCGGATCCGTTCGCGGTCGACGACGTCGAGCTCGCGCGGACCTGCATCACGGCGATGCTCCACGGCGTCCCCGGCTCGAAGACGCTCCCGGGGATCCGGAAGACGCTCGGCGATCTCGGGATCCACTTCGACGTGTGGTTCAGCGAGGAGTCGCTCCATCGATGGGGCAACGTCGACGTCGCGATCGACGAGCTCCGCGCCCGCGGGTTCCTCGTCGAGAAGGACAACGCGACGTTCTTCGTCGCGAAGAGGCCCGGCGCGGCGGACGATGGCGCCGGAGGCGAGGCGCGCGAGGACAAGACGGCCGAGGCGGACAAGGACCGCGTCGTGAAGAAGAGCGACGGCGCCTTCACGTACTTCGCGAGCGACGTCGCGTACCACTCGGACAAGCTCTCGCGCGGCTACGACCGGCTCATCGACGTCTGGGGCGCCGATCACCACGGCTACATCCCGCGGATGCGCAACGTCCTCGACGCGCTCGGCCTCCCGTCGTCGCGGTTCGAGGTCCTCATCTACCAGCTCGTCAACATCTTGCGCGGCGGCGAGGTCGTCAAGTCGAGCAAGCGCGCCGGCAACGTCGTCACGGCCGACGAGGTCATGGACGAGATCGACGAGGCCGCAGGCCGCGCCGGCGCAGGGCGCGACGCGCTCCGGTTTTTCTTCCTGTCGCGCAGCGCGAACACGACCGTCGATTTCGACCTCGAGATCGCGAAGAAGAAGTCGCTCGACAACCCCGTCTTCTACGTCCAGTACGGGCACGCGCGGCTCGCGTCGATCCTCCGCAAGGCCGAGGGCATCGGCGCGTTCCAGACGGCGCCGGACGACCTCGCCGCCTGGGCGAAGCTCGAGCACCCCGACGAGCTCGCGCTCGGCATCCAGCTCGCGCGCTGGCCGGACGTCCTCGCGGAGGCCGCGTCGCTGCGCGAGCCGCACCGGATCGTGTTCTACGTCCAGGAGCTCGCGCGCGACTTCCAGAGCTACTTCACGCGCATGAAGACGGACCCCGTCCTTCCGCGCGACTCGACGCGCGAGGACGCCGCGTGGACCACGACCTGGGACCACGCCAAGACGACCGCGCGGCTCGGCTGGATCCGGGCGATCCGCGCGGTGTACGCGTCGGCGCTCGCCGCGATCGGGATCTCGCAGCCCGACCGGATGGATATGCCGCAAGCGACCGAGGAAGAAGCGATCGCGTAGCAGGCGCCCTGCCCGAGCGGGGGCGCCACCACGAGGACGACCATGATGGAGCAAGGGAGCGTGAGGAACCTCGAGCAGATCCAGGAGAGCGACGCCGGAGGCGGGACGCCGCGCGGCGTGACGATCCTGCTCGTCGCGCTCGGCGCCGGCTGCATCGTGTTCGCCGCGCTCGCGCTCGCCGGAAAGCGCGGCGCCGGGACGGCGCAGAAGATCGATCCGCTCGGCGAGCTCGTCACGCAGCAGTCGAAGGCGGGGCAGGGCAGCGCGAAGCCGACGGATCTGTCGTCGCGCGACGTCACGTTCCCCGGCATCCTCAGCGACGAGGGGGCCCCCACGACCGCGCTCGCGGCGGTGAAGGGTGGCTCGAAGGCCGCCGCGCAGGCGCCCGTCGAGCCGCCGGCCGCGATCGTGCTCTCGGCGCCGATCGGGACCGGCGCGGGCGGTGAGGCCTCGCCGCCGCCGCCGACGGATCGGCTCCCCGTCGTGCCGCTCCCGGCGCAGAACGTGCTCGAGGCCTCGCCGGTCGTCACGCGCCCGCGCGATTCGCTCACCCGCGCCGCCAACGACGCGGCTCAGATCGGCGCCGCGGCCGGGCCGGCGGCTCCGCCGGGCAAGGAGGGCGGCTACCAGCTGCAGGTGAGCTCGTTCCGCTCGCAGTCGGAGGCGGATCAGTTTGCGGCTCAGCTCCGCGCGCGCGGTCACAAGGCCTACGTCCTCGAGGCGCGTGTGCCCAACCGTGGCACCTGGTACCGCGTGCGTATCGGCCCATTCCCGAGCCAGCACGCGGCCGCGAGCTACCGTGTCGGCTTCGAGGGACGGGAGCATGTCGTACCGTTCATCGTCCAGCCCCAAGGCAAGTGACGTCAGGCGTGTACCCGTGCGTGCGCGCCGAGGGCGTGCATCGCGTTTCGCCATGTGGCAAGTTATGGAGTGACCGATGCGCGGCGTGATGTCTCTTCCGCTCTGGACCGTCGCGCTCGTGCTCGCCGCGATCGCGCCGTTCGTGGCGCGCGCGCTGGCGACGGCGTTCGAGAGGCGCGCGCACGAACGGAGCAGGCGTCTACTTGCGCAGCGGCGTACGCGACCCCAAACAGGTTGATGCACCCGGGGCGCCCTCCGTCGCGGACGACCTCCGCGGCTTCCATCGGTGGTCGCGGCCGCATACTTTCTCTCTACGCTGAAGCGCTCCGCGCCGAGGAGATCGAAGAATGGCACGTCTGTTCGGGTTGATCGGAAATCGCGCAGACCTCGCGGGTCGTGTGCTCGGCTCGGAGAAGGACGCGCTCGCGGTGCAGTCCCGCGGCGGACAGCTGGGGTGGGGGGTCGGCTTCTACCAGGGCGGCGAGGTGCTGATGCGCCGGCGCCCGATCGACGATCACGCCGCGATCGACGTCGCGAAGGTCGCGAGCGACGTCCGTGCGGATCTGCTCGTCGGTCACGTTCGGAGCGCGACCGTCGGGTCGCTGCGTACGGAGAACACGCACCCCTTCCGCTACCGGCAGTGGCTGTTCGCGATGACCGGCACGCTCCCGTCGTTCGACTCGATCCGCGAGCGCCTCATCACGAGCGTGCCCGAGTTCTTGCGCTCGTCGATCCGCGGCGAGACCGACGCCGAGATCCTCTTCTACGTCTTCCTCTCGTTCCTCCACGACGCCGGTCGCCTCAACGACGCGGTGATCGCGGCGTCGCACGTGCGCGACGCGCTCCGGTCGTGCGTGGCGGTGGTCGACGGCATGGCCGCCGAGGTGGGCGGTGCCTCGTCGCAGGTGAACGTGCTGATCTCCGACGGGGAGAACCTCTTCGCGCTCCACCGCGGCGCAGAGATGGGCTACCGCACGTTCTCCGGCAAGGGGGACGCGGACGCGCTCATCGGTGAGGACCTCGGGCTGCGGCGCAAGACGCCCGAGCTCGGGCAGATGCACTTCACGCTCCTGGCGAGCGACTTCGACGACGAGTGGTCGATCGCCGCGTCCACGCCGGCGGCGCAGTCGCGCTGGCAGGTGGTTCCGGAACGTGCGATCGTCACCGTCGAGCGTGGGCGCGAACCGCACATCGAAGCTCTCTGAGCGCTCGGGGCGGCCCTGGCGGGGCGGGGGCCGCGCGCTCGTGTTGCTCGTCGCGCTCGCGTCGCTCCTCGTGGGAGGGTGCGCGGGCGGTGGCTGGGAGACCGCGACCGAGGTGCCGAAGGCGCCGCGTCGCCCCGACGGCGTCGTGCTCGACCCTCCGGCGGCGCTGCCGGCTCCGTCGGACCGCGCCGAGGCTCGAGGCGTCGTCGCCCTCCGCGAGCCGCTCGCGGACAAGGACGTCGAGGAGGTCGTGCAGGCGTACATCCGCGCGTTCGAGCGCGAGGACGATCAGGCGCTCATCCAGCTCGTCGCCGAGGAGGCCGCGAGCCTCGGGCGCCCCGGCAGCAGCCGCCAGCAGCTCATCGAGACGTGGCGGACGAAGATGAAGAGCTTCGAGTACCAGCGGATCGCCGGCCTCGAGGTCGCGCGCATTTCGCAGATGGAGCGCCACACCTACGAGACGCTCGGCGCCCCCGATAGCCCCGAGCGGCCCGTCGAGATGCGTCCCGGCGATCTCTACGTCCGCGTGCCGATCGCCACGCCGCGCGTGGGCTCCGAACAGCTCTTCGGCGACGTGCTCGTCCTCTTGCTCCGGCGCGAGGACGGCCGTCTCAAGATCGCGGGACAGGCCGACGAGACGACGAACTGATCGCCGCGCGCGCCGCGATCGCGGTTCATCGATAGTGGCTGAGATCGATGTTGTAGCGCTTGAGCCAGCGGTGCACCTGCATGCGCTCCTTGCCGAGCTCGCGGCCGACCGCCGCGATGTTGCCGCGGTGCCGCTCGAGTAGCCCGCGCAGCTCTTCTTCCGTGGGCGCGCCGCGCCGGCCGCTCCCCGGCGGGATCGAGCTCGGCATGAACGAGCTGCGCCCGGCGGCGTCCACCGGCACGTACTCGGCGCCGGGGCTGATCGGTGAGGCCGGGAGGTTCGACGGCAGCGACACGCGCGGGCGCTCGCCGTAGCCCTTCATGTGCTCGCTGATCGCGTCCGGCAGGTGAACCGTGTCGAGTTGCTCGCCCTCCGTGAGCGCGACGCCGCGCTTGATGCAGCTCTCGAGCTCCCGGACGTTGAACGGCCAGTCGTAGTGGAGGAGCGCGACGATGAACGAGAACGTGAACTGGATGTTCGGGCGGCCGTAGCGCTCACCGAAGCTCCGCGCGAGGAGCAAGATGTCCTCCTTGCGCTCGCGCAGCGGCGGGAGGCGGACGACGTGCTCGTTGAGGCGCGCGAGCAGGTCGCCGCGGAACTTGCCCTCCTTGACGTACTGGTAGAGGTCGCGGTGGGTCGCGCACACGATGCGGATGTCGACGCGCTCGGGCGTCGTGGCGCCGAGCGGGAAGACCTCGCGGGACTGGAGGACGCGGAGCAGCTTCGCCTGCGCGTCGAGCGGCATGTCGCCGATCTCGTCGAGGAACAGCGTCCCCTGATCGGCGAGCTTGATGAGGCCGGGCTTGTCGCGGTCGGCGCCCGAGAACGCGCCGCGCCGGTAGCCGAACAGCTCGCTCTCGAGCAGGTTGTGCGGGATCGCCGCGCAGTTGATCGCCTGGAGCGATCCCTTACGCCCGGAGAGGCGGTGGATGCCGCGGGCGATGACCTCCTTGCCGGTCCCGGTCTCGCCGAGGATGACCGCCGAGAGCTCCTTCGGCGCGATGCGCTCGATGTCGGCGGCGATGTGGTCGATCTGCGCGCCGCCGACGAGATCCGTGAAGAGCTTGGCCTTGCGGTCCCCGGCGACGCGCCCGTCGATGCGGTAGGCGACGCACTTCTCCACGCCGGCGTCGACGAACTTGAAGATGGCGTCGCCGACGCGGAGCTCGTGGTTCGGCTCGAGCTCGAGCTCGCCGACGTAGCCGCCGTCGACCATCGTGCCGTTGCGGCTGCCGAGGTCCTGGAGGATCCACGCTTCGCGGCTCGTGGCCGGGTCGACGCGCGAATAGATGCGGGCGTGCTGGCGGCTGACGGCCTGCTCCGGGACGCAGATGAGGTTCGAGGCGTCCCGTCCGATCGTGAGCTCGGGCGAGACGAAGACGTAGGCCGGCGACAGCTGCTCGAAGTTCGGGGCGTAGAGGAGCACGAGCCCGGAGCGCTCCTTCGGCGCGGGCATCGAGTCACGAGCATCGTCCCCGTAGCTGGACGAGACGCCGGTGCGGTACCTGCTCATCCTTCGTTCGGTCTAGACTAGCATCGTCCGCGAGGCTCGAGAGCCCGCCGTTTGCCGCGACCGATCGGTCACTCGTAGCGGTCGGCGTCGACCTCGAGGCGCGCGCAGATCGCCGCGAGGACCTCGTCCGTGCGGCGATTCAGCTCATCGCGCGTGCCGGTGTTGTCGATGACGAAGTCCGCCGCTCGGACCTTCTCGGCGAGCGGCATCTGCGCGCGGATGCGCGCGCGCGCCTCGTCGGGAGTCGAGCCGTCGCGTGCCGTCGCGCGCTCGATCTGGAGCTCCTCCGGCGCCGAGACGACGATGAGCGGCCGCAAGGCGTCCGCGACGCCGTTCTCGACGATGAGCGCGGCCTCGTAGCAGGCGAGCGCCTCGCCCTCGTCGCGGAGGCGCGAGGCCGCCTTGAACGTGAGCGTCGACACGATCGGATGCACGATCGCGTTCAGCGCCTTGCGCTTGTCCGCGTCGGCGAAGACCGCCTCCGCGACCTTCTTCCGGTCGAGCGCGCCGTCCTCGAGGAGGACGTCGTCTCCGAAGAGCCTGACGACCGCGGCCAGCCCGTCCGTGCCCTTCGCGACGGCCTCGCGCGCGAGCTGGTCCGCGTCGATCACCGGGACCCCGCGCTCGGCGAGGCGCGCCGCGACGGCGCTCTTGCCCGAGGCGATCCCGCCCGTGAGTCCAAAGAGATGCACGGACCCATCCTAGTACCTCGACCGTTCGAATTCGATGGGTCGACGTAGGGGCCCGTTTCCCTTGGGTGCAAGGCGTCCGCGACCGGGTCGACGTCGCGGTGTCCGGGGAGCCCGTCGACCTGTCGGATGGGCGGCCGTCCGTCTCGCGCGGGCCGGGATCCGCTATCGTGCACGGCGGATGCGGCGCGGGACATGGAACTGAGCGCGAGGGCGGTGCGGGTCTTCTTCGAGGCCGCGGAGGCCGCGGGCATCGCGCCCGAGGAGCTCTCCGGCGGTCTCGTCGACCTCGCCCACCTGAGGGACGCGCGCGCTCGCTTCGAGTGGTCGACGACCGCCGCGGTCCTCGAGCGGATGTCGGTCCTCGTCGACGGCGACGTCGAGCGCCTGCGCGCGATCGGAGCCCGCGCGGTGCACACGCCCTCGTACGATTTCTTGCCGAAGCTCGCCGAGACGGTCGTCGGACCACGCGCGCTCTACGTCCTCTCGAGCCGTTGGGTCGCCCCCGCGCTGTTCCCGCACCTCCCGCTCGTGCTCGATATGGAAGGCGAGCGGCGCGTGCGCTTCGAGGGCGTGATCCCGGAGCCGTACGCGCCGTCCAAGCCCTTCCTCTACCTGTTCGAGGGCCTCGTTCGGGAGATGCCGCGGCTCGTCGGACTCGAGGCGGCCGCGATCGTGGGGAGCGAGGTCACGCCTCGGCGCATCGTCACGACGCTCCTCCTGCCCGCGCGGCAGCCGTTCGCGACGCGCGCCTTGCGGACGCTCGGCGCCCTCGTCCGGGGGCGGGAGCGGTTCGCGCTCCTCGAGCGGCGCAGGCGCGAGCTCGAGCGGAGCGTCGAGGAGATGAGGCGCGTGAGCTCCGAGCTTCGCCGCCTGCTCGACGCGCTGCCCGATCCGGTCGCCATCCACCACGACGGCACGCTCCTCTGGGTGAACCGCATCCTCCTGAAGACGCTCGGCTACGAGCACGCGAGCGAGCTCGTCGGCAAGCCGGTGCTCTCGCTCATGCACGAGTCGTCCGTCGCGCTCACGGCGGCGCGGATGCGCATGCCCCTCGGCGAGCAGCCCGAGCTGATGGAGATGCGCCTCAAGAGGCGTGACGGCGAGGTCGTCGTCGCCGAGATGGCCCCCGCGCAGCCCATCGTGTTCGGCGGCGTCGAGGCCCGTATGGTCGTGGGCCGTGACGTCACCGAGCGCGTGCGCATCCAGCAGCGGCTCGTGACGGCGGACCGCCTGTCGTCGCTCGGCATGCTCGCGGCCGGCGTGGCGCACGAGATCAACAACCCGCTCGCCTACGTGCTCGGGAGCATCGAGAACGCGCGCCGGAACATCGACGGACCGCAGCCCGACAAGGCGCAGGCGCTCGAGGCGCTCGCGACGGCGCTCGAAGGCGTCGACCGCGTGCGGACGATCGTGCGCGACCTCAGGGTGCTCTCGCGCGCCGACGAGGACACCGTCGAGGCCGTCGACGTGCGCGAGGTGCTCGACTCGACGCTCGCGCTCGCGGGGAGCGAGATCGAGGGGCGCGCGCGCGTCGTGCGCGACTACCGGCCGGTGCCCGAGGCGCGCGTGAACGCCGCGCGGCTCGGGCAGGTCTTCTTGAACCTGATGGTGAACGCGCTCGAGTCGATGTCCGAGGACGAGAGCGACGACAACGAGCTCTGCGTCAGGACGTCGACCGACGCCACGGGCAAGCCCGTCGTCGAGGTCGCCGACACCGGGACGGGGATCGCGCCCGAGCTGCTCAGTCGGATCTTCGATCCGTTCTTCACGACGAAGCCGGTCGGGCGGGGCACGGGGCTCGGCCTCGCGATCTGCCATCGCATCGTCTCGGAGGCGGGGGGCGAGATCACGGTCGACTCGAAGGTGGGGCGGGGGAGCACGTTCCGGCTCACGCTTCGGCCCGCCGGGGCCGACGGCGACGGCGGCGCGAGCGGCTAGGGGCTGGGGCGCGGGCGGGGGCGAGCGGGCGGGGGCGAGGGGTCGGGGTCGGGGTCGGGGTCGGGGGGCGAGGTCGGGGTCGAGGTCGGGGGAGTGGGTCGGGGTCGGGGTCGGGGTCGGGGGAGTGGGGCGCGGGCGCGGGGATGCCGATAGTGGGGGCGCACCGGATCCGGCGAGGATGACCGCCGGCGATCCACCGCCGGGCGCGAGCCCCCGCTTTCTCCGCGGAATCGCGTGTAGGTTGGTGTGGCACGGTGGGTGCTTCGGTGACGGCCATGAAGCTTTCGGCCGGTCTGTCGAGCGTGGTCCTCATGGCGGGTGTGGCGGCCCTCGGCGCCGGGTGCTCGAGCAGCGACGCCGACGACGCGGGCGAGGACGGCTCCGAGATCGTCGCGAACGCGTCCGGCGCGCCGAAGCTGTGCGCCGCCGTCCGAGGGAACGGGCACTACATCGTCACGCACTTCGCCTCGCTCGCGCGCATCGTCGAGCACTACGGCGTCGTCGACGGGATCGCCGGCGGCAGCTCGGGCAGCCTCACCACGTTCGTCTACGACAGCGTGCTCCACAACCCCGCGGTCTCGCGCTGCGGCGCGAAGCGGTGCGACGACACGAAGCGCGCCGCGCGCGTGTCGCTCGCGCTGAAGAGCATCCAGGGCTACGGCCTCGCCGTCGCGAGCTCGGAGGAAGGCGTCGCGATCGGCAACCTCGTCGGCGTCGCCGGGAAGCTGAAGCAGGAGGTCGACGCGCGCGGCATCGGCGCGCTCGCCTCGACGGACGCGGCCGCCGCGGCCGCGCAGCTGAAGGAGGTCCTCGAGATCCCGGAGGTCCGGAGCCTCGTGAACCCCGAGGTCTTCGCGATGCTCCGCGACACGGCGCACCTCGAGTACAACGTGAAGGAGATCCACACGTCGATCGCGACGCTCGGTGCGTTCTCCGTCGACGACAACCGCTTGTTCTTCCGCCCCGGGGTCCTCGCCTGGGACGGGCTCGCGCTCCTCTTCGGGCGCGTCGCCGACTTCTACGCCGGCTACGGCGCCGCCGATCGCGACGCCCAGGCGGCGTGGCTCGACGCGTGCGCGGGCGCCTCCGTCGGCAAGGAGTGGGAGGAGGCCGCCGCGCTCCCGATGCCCTCCGGCGGCACGTGCGGCGAGGCGTTCGGCAAGCTCGCGTCCGACTACCGCGCCGCGGCGCGCGCGAGCAACGAGGCGCCGCGGCGTCTGTCCGAGCGCATCGGCGCGCCCGGCCCGCTGCGGAAGCTCGTGTCGACGAGCGTGCTCGAGGGCAAGGCGGTCCTTGCCTACGAACAGAGCCGCGCGGCGTACCTCTCGGGCGAGCACGCGTCGGGCAACGTCCCGTTCGACGTCTCGTTCGACGACATCAAGTTCGGCTACTGGGGCGCCGACGAGGATCTCGCGGCGCTCGCCGCCGACGGCTCGGGCTTCGGCGACCTCAAGACGAAGAAGACGACGTCGCTCGGCAACGGCACCTGGAGGGAGATCCTCACCGCGTCGCCCGCCGAGCCCGGCCTCTCGCGCTTCGTCGAGCTCCCCGACGGCCGCATCTCCGCGGGCGGTTGGAGCGATCTCGCGCCCACGCTCGTCCTCAAGAACATGGGGTGCGAGCGGGTCGTGTACGTCACGCGCGAGGGAGACGAGTCGGGCTTCGCGACGAAGATCGCGAAGCACCTCGGCATGAGCGAGGCCGAGTGGCAGAAGCTCTACGATCTCGGCGACGCGGCGAGCAGCTACAACGTGTCGCTCGAGGCGGCCGACGCCGTCTGGTGCACGAACTGGAACTCGTTCGGCGACCTCCAGCAGCGCGAGATGGCCGCGGACTCGTGGCGAGCGCCGCTCGAGACGCGCGCGGGCTTCGCGGGCATCCGCGCCCTCGCGCCGTACGCGAACACGACGCCGCGCACGGGCAAGGCGGGCTGCACGCCGGGCGTCTCCGGCGGCGCGACCTACCCGCGCTGACCGCGGCCCGGACCGCGACGCCTCGTGCGTCATCACGTCGCCGGTCTGCCGCGCGAAAAAGAAAGCGCCGGCCTCTCGTGAGAGAGACCGGCGCATTCGTGCGAGGCTCGTCGAGCCGCGCGCGGCCGATCAGGTGCCGCCGTCGGGGTTGGCGTTCGGATCGCACGGATCCGGCGGCGCCTCGCTCGGCGGGACGATCTTCGTCGGCGAGCCGACCTGCTTGGCGGTGAAGCCGATGCCGATCGAGATGCCGTCGCAGCTCTTGGTCGGGTCCTGCGAGCCGTCCGCGAGCATGTCGCTCGCCTGGCGGATCGAGCCCTTGATGCCCTCGACCGTCGAGCCCGAGCAGAGGTCGGTGCTGAAGCGTCCGGCGACGGCGCTGATGCCGTTGACGAACTCCTCGGTGTTGATGACGCCGGCGATCGTGCCTTCCTCGAGCGACTTCGTCCCGGGGTTGTGCTTGAACGAGATGATCGCCTTGTTGATCGTGAGGCTCAGCGACTGCCCGCTGATCGAGAGGCTGAGCTTGACGCTCGCGCCGCCCGTGCCGTTCACGAAGACGCCCTTGTTGATGTAGGCGCCGGAGATCCCGACCTGCGGATCCTGGTTGTAGGGCCAGTCGTCCGCCGTCGTGAACGTCGGGGCCTTGTCCTCGCTGAACTTGCCGCCGACGAGGAGGGTGCCCGAGAGGCCCGTGTTCGTCTGCGCCGCGTCGTCGTTGAGCCCGACGACCTTCAGCATGATCGTGAAGTCGCCGGCGACGAGCGCCTCGGTGATCGACTTCGAGGGCGTCGGGGTGAAGGGGTCGAGGAGCTTGAGGATCTCCTTGCCGAACGTGTTGTCCGTTCCCTCGTCGCCGTCCTGGTGCACGGTGGCCGGGGCGCCCTGCGCGCGCTTGCAGACGCGCTCGAGGTCGGGCGACGTCGCGCCGCTGACGCTCGTGATGAGACCGTCGAGGTTGTAGCCGTAGCCCTTCCAGGCGTCCTTGTTCTTGTTCCCCGCGCGGTCGGCCTCGCCGAGCGAGATCGAGTTGAGCGCGAAGACGCGCTCCTCGGTCGCCGTCGTCGGATCGCCTTCCTCGGCCGGGACCGTCTTGCCGGTCTGGGCGGCCGTGCCGCCGCCGCCGTTGTCCGAATCGCTGCCACAGCCCTGCGTGACCGCGAACGTCGCGACCCCTGCGCACACGCCCATCAGGGTTAGCGCTGCTCCAAGCTTCATAGGTAATGCTCCTCTCACCTCAAGGATGCGCGTGACCCTTCATGTTCCACGCGTTGCCCCGCCACCGACGAAGGCGGCGGGGAATGCTACGCAGGAAGCTCGAGCGCGCGCAAGCCGTCTAGGCCGAGCATGATGGCAGAAAAGCTCGGGCGACCACGGACAGTCGTGCATCTCGACTCGATCGAGACGAAACGGCCGGAGGCGCGCCGCTCGCCGACGCGCCGATGACGCACCACGACGTAGCGTGGTTACGCGGGCTCGCGCGGCCCTACGAAGCGTGAGCGCCGTGCGGTGACGCGACGAGGCGCCGCCTCTTTCATCAGGCGGGGAACCGGGGTAACCGTTTCGGCCCCCCGCGCCCGCCGCGCGCGGGCGCCGCTGCCGCGATCATGAGCGAGTTCGTCCACCTCCACGTCCACTCCCAGTACTCGATGCTGGACGGCGCGCTGAAGGTGAAAAACCTCGTGAAGCTGGTCCAGAAGCAGGGGATGGACGCCGTCGCGCTCACCGACCACGGCAACATGTTCGGCGCGATCTCCTTCTACAAGGCCGCGAAGGACGCCGGCGTGAAGGCGATCCTCGGCGCCGAGCTCGAGGTCGTCACGGGACGGCACGGCCACCACCTGCCGCTCCTCGCCGCGACCGAGGAGGGCTACAAGAACCTCGTCGCGCTCGTCTCACGCGGCTACGTCGATCCGGATCCGGGCGGCACGCCCGGCGTCCCGTGCGTCCCGCTCGCGGCGCTCGAGGGCAAGACGAAGGGCCTCGTCGCGCTCACCGGGTGCATGGGCGGCGTCCTCTCGCAGAGCATCCTCGAGCAGGGGATCGAGAGCGGCGCCAAGACGCTCGCCACGCTGAAGGACCTCTTCGAGCCGGGCTCGCTCTACGTCGAGCTCCAGGACCACGGCCTGCCGGAGCAGCCGATCCTGAGGGGCATCCTGAAGGACCTCGCCAAGCGCTTCGACCTGCCGCTCGTCGCGACCAACGACGTCCACTACGGCACGAAGGAGGACGCCGAGGCGCACCTCTACCTGTCGTGCATCAAGAACGGGCGATCGTACGAGGAGGCGAAGGAGCGCCACCACGGCTCGCACGAGATGTACATGAAGACGGCCGCCGAGATGGCCGCCGTCTTCGGCGACTGCCCCGAGGCGCTGAAGGCGACGCTCGAGATCAGCGAGAAGTGCCAGCTCAAGCTGAAGCTCGGCAACCCCATGCTCCCGAGCTTCGGCGTCCCCGAGGGGATGGACGAGCCGACGTACTTCCGCAAGGTCGCCGCCGAGGGCCTCGAGTCGCGGTTCGTCGAGCTCGAGGCGACCGGCAAGACCATCGATCGCGAGGCCTACAAGAAGCGCCTCGAGATGGAGATGGACGTCATCTGCAAGATGAAGTTCCCGGGGTACTTCCTCATCGTCTGGGACTTCATCCGGTACGGAAAAGAGAACGGCGTCCCGGTCGGTCCGGGCCGCGGCTCGGGCGCGGGATCGATCGTCGCGTACGCGATGCGGATCACCGATCTCGATCCGATCCCGTTCAACCTGCTGTTCGAGCGCTTCCTGAACCCGGAGCGCGTGAGCATGCCGGACTTCGACGTCGACTTCTGCATGGACAAGCGCGAGCGCGTCATCCAGTACGTGCAGAAGAAGTACGGCGAGACCAGCGTAGGTCAGATCGCGACCTTCGCCGAGCTCAAGGCGAAGAGCGTCATCAAGGACGTGGCGCGCGCGCTGGCGATCCCGCCGTTCGAGGCGCAGCAGATCGCGAGCCTCATCCCGAACAAGACGCCCGCCGAGACGTACACGATCACCGAGAGCCTCGGCATCGAGCCGAAGCTCAAGGCCCGCTACGACACCGAGCCGAAGATCAAGGAGCTGCTCTCGCAGGCGATCAAGCTCGAAGGCCTCACGCGCCACGCGGGCAAGCACGCCGCCGGCATCGTCATCAGCGAGGGCCCGCTCTGGGATCACGTGCCGGTCTTCAAGGACGGCAAGTCCGACGGGTACATCACCCAGTACTACAAGGACGACGTCGAGCAGGCGGGCCTCGTCAAGTTCGATTTTCTCGGGCTGAAGACGCTCACGGTCATCGACATCGCGCAGCGCCTCATCCACGGGCGGCCCGATCAGCAAGGGAAGGGGGAGAGCGAGCGCTTCGACATCTCGAAGATCCCGCTCGACGACAAGCCGAGCTACCAGCTCATGGCGACGGGCGAGACGAAGGGCGTCTTCCAGCTCGAGTCGTCGGGCATGCAGCAGCTCTTCAAGGATCTGCACCCCGACAACTTCGAGGACATCGTCGCGGCGGTGGCGCTCTACCGCCCGGGCCCGCTCGGCACCGGCATGGTGAAGGACTTCGTCGACTGCAAGCACGGTCGCAAGCCCATCGCCAAGATGCACGACAACGTCGATCACATCCTGGCTCCCACGTACGGCGTCATCGTCTACCAGGAGCAGGTCATGCAGATCGCGCAGGCGCTCGCGGGCTACTCGCTCGGCGGCGCCGATCTGCTCCGCCGCGCGATGGGCAAGAAGAAGCCCGAGGAGATGGCCAAGCAGAAGGGCATCTTCATCGACGGCGCGAAGAGCATCGGCGTCGCCGAAGAGGACGCCGACCGCATCTTCGGTCTCCTCGAGTTCTTCGCCGGCTACGGCTTCAACAAGTCGCACTCGGCCGCGTACGCGCTCATCACGTACCAGACGGCGTTCCTCAAGGCGCACTACCCCGTGGAGCTCCTCTGCGGGATCATGACGAGCGACAAGGACCGCATCGACAAGGTGGTCCGGACGATCGCCGACGCGCGCGCGATGGGCGTCACGGTGCTCCCGCCCGACGTCAACGAGAGCGACATCGACTTCAAGGTTGTTTACACGCATCCGGGCGGCGACAAGAAGGTCCCGCGCGCGGCGCGCACGGCGGTCGCGAAGGACCGCTGCGGGCCGCAGATCCGCTTCGGGCTCGGCGCGGTCCGCGGGCTCGGCGGCGCGGCGCTCGAGGCGCTGCTCGAGGCGCGGAAGGAGGGCGGGCCGTTCCACGATCTGTTCGACTTCGCGTCGCGCGTCGACGCCAAGCGCATCAACAAGGGCGTCTTCGAGGCGCTCGTGCAGTGCGGGGCCTTCGACACGACGCTCGCCTCGCGCGGGATCACGCGCGCCGACGCGTTCGCGTCGATCGAGATCGCCCTCGAGCGATCGCGCGCCGCGAGCCGCGACCGCGAGCGCGGGCAGACGAACCTCTTCGGCCTGTTCGACGCCGCGCCCGCCAAGAGCGACGGCGCGCCTGGACCGAGCGGCGGCTCCGCGGCGGGAGGCTACCTCCGCGCCGAGCCCTGGGATCGCAAGGAGATGCTCGTCCGCGAGCAGAAGGCGCTCGGCTTCTTCGTCTCCGGGCATCCGCTCGAGCGCTACGTGAAGGGCACCGGCGGCCTCGGCAAGCTCGACGCCGTGCCGATCAACACGCTCGCCTCGATGAAGGACTGGGCCGTGGTCAAGGTCGTCGGCACAGTCGAGGGCTACCGAGAGCGCATCTTCAAGGACGGCGGCGGGAAGGTCGCGTTCCTCGAGCTCGAAGACCTCACCGGTCGCGTGACGTGCAAGGTCCGCGGCAACCAGATCGACACGTACGCGCCCGTGCTGACGAGCGGCGACCCGGTGCTCGTCAGCGCGAAGGTGAGCTTCCCCCGGCGCGACGACGACGCCGAGGTGGAAGACGAGGGGCCGCGCGAGCCGACGCTCTTCGTGAACGACGCCGTGCGCCTGTCCGACTCCGTGAAGCAGGACACGAAGCAGGTGGCGATCCGCCTCCTCGCCGAGAAGACGACGCCCGCCCAGCTCGACAAGATGGCCGAGATCCTCGGGCGCTCGGAGGGGACGTGCCCGGTCGTGCTCGTCTTCGCGATGAAGGACGGCGCCGAGGCGTTCCTCTCGCTCGGCAAGGACTTCCGCGTCGAGGTGAGCGACGAGGTCCTGTCCGGTCTCGAGAAGATCTTCGGCGAGCAGGTCGCCGAGCTCCGCTGACGGCGCGCGGTGGTTCCGCGGCTACCAGCGCTCGACGCAGGCCCGCACGCCGCTGTCCGCGATCGGCGTCGCGGCTCCGCACGAGCTCGTCGGGCAATCGCAGTCGGCCGCGCACGCGACGAACGGCACGTCGCCGTAGCGGGGGCCGAGCGACGCGCACTCCGTGCCCTCCGGGATGCAGTCGGTGCGCGCGGGCCCCATCTGGGCGTTCGTGTGCCCGCAGCACTTGAACCCCGGCGCGCACTCGCGGCTGCTCCGGCACGTGAGGATCGTGACCTGCGGTCGACTCGCGTACTGCGAGCAGGACTCCCGGCAGCGGAACGTCGAATCGAACGTCGGCCCGCCGCCGCTCGAGCTGCCGGTGCCGCTGGTGCCGCTCGAGCCGCTCGAGCCGCCGCTCCCGGAGACCCACGCGGTGCAGCACGGCTTGCCGGTGCACGCCTCGACCCCGCACGCGATCGGCTGACCGCGGACCGCGCACGATGGGGCGGCGCCGTCGATCGCGGGCGCACCGTCGACCTCCGCGGTCGCGTCGTTCGAGGTCGAGGCGTCGACGACGACCTCGGTTCCGTCCGGCGCGCTGCCGAAGTCGCTGCACGACGATCCCTGGCAGGTCGTTTCGCTGCTCACGCAGCGCGCGCTCTTGCAGGAAGACTGCGCGTCGCACGGGACGTTCAGGCAGTCGATGACGATCTCGATCGGGAGGACGAGCTTCTCGTGCTCGCGGAAGCTGAACGCCCGCCGCGCCACGATGCACCCCGCATAGCCGTTCGATGGCCGGCAGCTGTCGGCGCGGGTCGTCCCGATCCCGGCGGTCACCACGATGGCTCCGCGGCCGCCCTCGTCGGAGGGGGTAACGACGAGCGTGCCGATCTCGCCCGAGCCGTCGCAGCGGAGCGCGGTGGTCGTCGCGTAGAAGCCCTCCGCCACCTTCGACTCGGCGCCCGCCGGATCCGCGCCGACGCTGATGGCCAGGTCCCGTAGGCTCGCGCAGGTCGTCGCGTCGGCGGACACCACGACGGTGACCTGCGTCGCGCTCTGACACGCCGCGGGCACGACGAGCGCCGCGAGGACGCCGGCGATCGGGACGGCGAGCCACGTCGAGCGACCGGCGATCGCGCCCATCGCCCGCACGATAGCAGGATCGACGCGCCTTGGTCAGCGATGTGCGGAGGCGGCCTCCGATCTCCCACTCGCGCCGCCGCCGCGCGTCTCGCTGCCTGCGGCTGAGGAAGACGGACAAAGCCCCGGACCCTGTTATGCTTCCTTGCGGAGCTTCGACTTGCGCGTGAGGAAAGGTCCGGAGGGATGAGCTCGACGTCGCGATCCCCGGACGGAAAACCCGAGTCGATGGAGGAACCCGAGAAGAAGAAGCCGGGATCCCCCGGGCGCTACTCGCTCGCGGACGAGGGCGACGAGGTGCCGTCGACCCGCATCGACTCCACCACGCGCATGCCCGCCGTGCGGCCGGAGCTCGCGGCGCCGCGGAGCGTGCCGGGCGACGCCTTGCCGCGCCCGCCGCCGAGCAGCGCGTCGATCGCTGCGTCGCGCGCGGCCATCGCGTCGCCGAAGGACGCCGGCGAGAAAAAGAAGCCGCCGATCAGCCTCCCGTCGCGGACGGCCGGCCCGACGCCGCGGGCGATGCCCGCGCCCGTCGCGAGGGGAGCCGCCCCGGTGGCGCCGCCGAGCCAGCGGACGCCGAACGCGCCCGACGCCACGCGCGCGCCCAGCAGCCGGCTGCCCGACGTGCGACCGCCCGCGAAGTCGAGTGACTTCACCGCCGAGGCGCGGAAGCTCGAGGCGTCGACCGCCGGCGCG
>JAHBWC010000114.1 GCA_019637225.1 Labilithrix sp. | reverse complement strand
GCCCGCGTCGCGTTCGAAACGCGTTAGCGGTTGATTTTGTTGTGGATTGAAGGCGCCCGGCCGCAGCGCGCGAGCTCGCGCAGAGGCGCCTGTGCGGCCTCCCGGCCGCGGATCGTGCTCAGCCGGCGGCCTTCTGGCACGCGGCGATCGTCTTCGTGCAGGCCTCCATGCACTCCTTGCAGGATGCATGTTTGTCCGCGTGCTTCCTGCACTCGGCCTCGCAGTCCTTGCAGAACTCCATCGCGACCTTCGCGAGCGCGGGGAGGTGCTTGCTCGAGGAGGCGGCCGCCGCGGCGAGGCCCTGCATGACGGAGCGCATCTCGTGGACCGCCTTTCCGCAGCCGCCCATCGAGGTGTCGCCGCTCGCGAACATCGCGAGGCAGTGCGCGAGGCAGGCGTCGCCCTTCGCGATGCATGCCTGCGCCGCGTCGAAGAGCGCGACGTCGCCGCCGTGGTGGTGCGCGTGCCCGCCGGCCGGCGGAGGCGCGGGCGGGGCCTTCGGCGTGTTCTGCGCGACCGCGTTGTTCCCACCACAGGCGAGGGCGCCAAGGGAAGCGGAGACGAGCATGGATCCGGTGGTGATGATCGCGTCGCGTCGGTTCATGGGCGGCAGGCTACAACAGAACGTCGCGTCGATCGCGCCGGCGACGTGTTAGCTCTCGCGGGTGATGCGTCGCTCGTGGATCTTCCTGGTCGCGCTCGTCGCCGTCCTGCTCTCCGCGCCGTCCGCGCGCGCGAACGGCCGCTTCCCGGCGTCGAACGCGGTCGTGTTCGATCCCCGCGACCCGAAGGCGGTCATCGTGCGGGCCACCTTCGGGCTCCTCGTCACACGCGATGGCGGCGACTCGTGGCGCTGGATCTGCGAGCGGGCAATCGGCTTCTCCGGCATGGAGGACCCGACGTACACCGTGACGCCGAAGGGCACGCTGGTCGGCGGGACCTTCTCGGGGATCGCGGTGTCGCGCGACGGCGGCTGCACGTTCGACTTCGCGGGCGGGCCGGGCGCGCACGTCCTCTCGGATCTCGCGATGCGGCCCGACGGCGCGATCGTCGGGATCACCTCGGTCTACGCGAAGGCCGGCGACGGGGGCTCGCTCTACGACAACCACCTCGTCGTCTCGAAGGACGACGCGCAGTCTTTCGCGGTCGCGGGCGGTCCGATCGACCCTACGCTGCTCATCGAGAGCATCGAGGTCACGCCGTCCGATCCGGTGCGCCTCTACATGTCTGCCGTCCGCGGCGAGGGCGACAAGCGCACGGCGGCGTTCCTCGTCTCGTACGACGACGGGATGTCGTGGGTCGAGCGACGCTTCGATCTCGTCGGCGGCGAGACGGCGCCGTTCATCGCGAACGTCGACCCGAACCACGCCGATCGCGTCTACGTCCGCACCGCCGGGCCCGTCGACGCGCAGACGCGGCTGCTCGTCACGGACGACGCCGGCAAGAGCTGGAAGAAGGTCCTCGACTCGGCGAGCCCGCTCCTCGGCTTCGCGCTGTCCCCCGACGGCAAGCGCGTCTTCGCGGGCGCGCGCGAGGGCCTCTGGTCGAGCCCGACGGACACCTTCGCCTTCACCAAGGGCTCGTCGGCGGAGGTGCAGTGTCTCGGGGCGAGCGGCGCCCTGCTGTGGGCGTGCTCGACCGAGCGCAGCGGCTTCGTGGTCGGCGCTTCGCGCGGCACGGGGCGGAGCTTCGACGCGAAGCTGCACCTCGAGGAGATCAAGGGCCCGCTCGAGTGCCCGCCTTCGAGCAGCGTCGCGAAGCAGTGCACGGCGGAGTGGCCGAAGCTCCGGCGCGAGCTCGGGCTGCCGGAGGAGGGCGAGATGCGTCGCAACGCGGGCCCGAGCGGGCCGGCGCTCCGCGGGCGCGCCGAGCGCACCGGTCGCGCTCGCGGTGGGTTCGCCGCGGTCGCCGCCGTCGCGCTCTTGGGGATCGCCGGGTACACGCTGCTCAAGCGGCTTCGTCGCGGGCGCTGACGCTGCGGCCGGCGGCTTGCGGCGCGGGACGGGTCAGCGGAGGACGTCGTTGCGGGGCGGCGTCGGCGGCGCGGGGGTCGCGGTCGCGTTTGCGGTCGCGGTCGCGGTCGCGTGCGGGGGCGCGGCCGCGTTCGCGTTCGGGCCTGCGTCGGCGTTCGCGGTCGTGGTCGCGGTCGCGGTCGCGGTCGCGGGAGGGGGCGTCGGCTTTGCGGCTTTCGCGGAGGCGCGTGGCGCTTCGAGGGCTTCGAGCTCGGCTTGCGCTTCGGCGGCGACGTGGCTGTCGGTGGCGAGCCCCTGGTAGCGCGACCGCGCGGCGGTCATCTGGCCTGCGCGGTTCGCGCAGCGCGCGGCCTCGAGCGCCGCGCGGCTGCCCGTCTCGCTCCCCGCGTTTTGCTGCGCGGCGCGGTCGTAGCGCGCGATCGCCGGGCCGCAGCCCTGCGTGTTGGCGATGCAGCGCGCCACGTAGAGCTCGGCGGCCGGGTGCGAGGGCGTGAGCGATTCGAAGCGCGGCAGCGCTTCGGCGTAGCGACCCGCGTCGAACAGGGCCTTCGCCGCCACGAACGCCGCGTCGCGATCCGGCGGGGCGGGAGGCGGCGTGCCGTCCGCGCGTCCCATCGCGCCCGCCTTCCCCTTTGCCGGAGCGAGCTCATTCGGATCGCTCGCGCCCTCCGCTCGCGGCGCGGCGGCAGGGGCGGGGAGGGGCACGGCGTAGGCGATCGCGGAGCTCTCCGGCGCTGCCGTCGCGGCGACGACGGGAGGCGCGTGCGCCGACGCGGCGGGGACGCCCTCGTCGGCGTACGCCTGCGCGGTGGCCGACGGTGCGGCCTCCCTCTTCGACCCGTTGATCAGGACCGCGGCCGCTCCGAGCACGAGGAGGAACGTCGCCGCGACGGCGAGGTCCGGCCGCGCGAG
Source organism: Labilithrix sp. (assembly GCA_019637225.1). Taxonomy (GTDB): domain Bacteria; phylum Myxococcota_A; class Polyangia; order Polyangiales; family Polyangiaceae; genus Labilithrix. The sequence goes on along the minus strand of JAHBWC010000114.1, from coordinate 18,224 downwards.
CAGCGCGACGACGCCGCGGCGCTTCGCCTCTCCGCGCGGGCGCGCGCGGTCGGCGAGCGCAATCACCTTGCCCTTGCCCTCGTCCTCGTCCTCGCCCTCGCGCACGGCGTCCTCGACGCTCTCGGCAGAGGAGGTCGAGGCGCCGGCCGCCGCCTCGACGGAGGAGGCCGAGGTGCCGGCCGCCGCCTCGGCGGCGGCGAGGACGCGGGCCTCGAGGCCCGTCGGCGCTTTCAGCTCGAGCGCCGGACGGACGCGGGCGAGCGTCGTCTCGAGCGCGGCTCGTCGCTCGGCGCACGCCGCGCAGCTGGCGGCGTGGGCGTCGAACGCGCGCGCCGCGTCTTCGTCGAGCTCATCGTAGAGCGCGTCGAGCAGCGACGAGTCGAACGTCTGGCAATCCATCACGCTCATCCACGCGCGATCGCGTGGTCCTCGAATCGTAGCAGGCTCGCGTCGTTGTCGCGGTGGTGTGCCTCCTCCGACGGGCCAGCCGCGAAAAGGATCTCGGTCGAAGCCGCCGCACGGCCGCCCCCCGAGCGGGGCGGCAATCTCGTCGCGCATCGGAAGGGGCGGCTATGAGGTCAGGGCTCGCGCTGTTCCTTCCGCCGCTGCGCCTCGGCGACGAAAGCCTGGAGTGTTTCGACGGCGGCGGTCGCGAACAGGCGCGTCATGAGCCCGAGGTGTTCGTGCCCTTCCGGCGCTGCATCCGCTTCGCGCAACCCCGCAACATACTCGTCCTGACGTTCAGCGATCCGCGTTGGAATCGACGGCGTGCCGGGAATGCACCTTCCGAGGTCGATGCAGAGGGTCAGATAGGCCACTGCTCGCGACGTGCGCCCGTTGCCACCAGCAAACGGGTGGATCCAGTTGAACCGCCAGAGGGCATACGCCGCGCGCGCGAGTACGTGCCCACCTGCGGGATCATTGATCCGATCGAGCGCCTCTCGCACGAGGCCCGGAACGAGCGCTGGCTCCGGAGGCACGTGTGTCGCGCCTCCGCCTTCTAGCTTGGCCGTCCTGTTGGTCCTCCGATACTGGCCGCCACACGGAAACAGCCCCTCGACGGCGAGCCTGTGGAGTTCGAGGAGGTGACTCTCCCGGATGACGTTGATCCGCACGTCGAGGACGAGGTGCTCGATGTACTCGAGCTGCACCGCACAATTCGCGGTCTCCCGTGCAGCCTTCTCTTCACTCGGACAGAGGAGCGGATCCCGCGTCGGAAGCGGGACGAAGCCGCCAGGAAGCTCGTCGTCCGTCACGGCTTGAGGCGAGCGCGTACAGCCTCGTTGGCCATCTCGCGTGTGACCTCGGCGTTCTCGATGACGGCATTGCCGTATGCCCAGTCAGCGCGCTCGGCGGGGGAAAGACGACGATCGACCTCGCCGGCCGCTTCGCGCCGCAGGAGCTCCGCCTTCAAGAGGTCGTATTGCATCGTCATGGCTCCCCAGTATTGGGCGCTCACGCGCTCAAAGGCAAGCTCGTGCGGAATAGCTCGGCATTCTGCGCGACTTCGACGGCAGCGACGCTCGATCGACGCCATCGGCTCCCGACCGCAGACTGCCGGTGGCCGTCGGGCGCGTCGCGAGGGCGTGGCGCGCAAATGCGACATGGTGCATCTTCGGGTTGTGACTCCGCCGAAATGTCACTCTTTATGGTGCGTTTGGGTGCAGTAGTAGGCGATCGACGACATAGATGGAGGGACGCGATGAGCCCGTGAGGTCGGCGTCGCGGAACTCGCAGCACGGTGGCGCGTTGGTCAACACCGAGCTCGGCGTCGGCTCCTCGCGACCCTCGCCAACGGGAAGACGGAGACGTGGGGGGCGGACCGCACCGGCCACAAGTCGAGCGCGATGATCAACAAGTACCGGCGCTCGGCGCGCACGTGGTTCGAGCTCGGGCTCGGGGCGTTGAAGCCGATGCACGAGGTCATCCCTGAGATTGCCTCGAAGCTCCCGAGGCCATCGCCTCCGACCCCGCCCGAGAACGGCGACGAGCCCGAGGCGACCTCCGGACCTTCCCGGAATCTCTCCCACGGGGAGGGCAGCCCCCCGCGGGGGCGGGGGACGATGCGACTAAAAGCGAAGCAGTATCAGCGGAGAGGGCGAGATTCGAACTCGCGGGACGGTTGCCCGCCCACATGATTTCCAGTCATGCACCTTCGGCCACTCGGTCACCTCTCCAGAGCGGCCAGACGTAGCACGCTCGGCGCCGAAATTCAGCAGCTCCGTTCGGCTTCGGCTCCGGGCGGCGCCGTCAGCGGCCCCAGACCTTCAGCGCCGCTGAGGTCGGACCGTCGGCCGCGGCCTGCGCCGGCGCGGGCTCGGCGGTGGGTGCGCGCCGGCCTCCGACCGTCGGGGCGCCTCCGCCCTTCACGACGAGCTCGGCCCAGGCGAGCGAGTGGAGCGCCTCGGCCGCGAGGGGGTGGCTCGGGCGGACGTCGCTGACGCAGTCCGGATCGAGCGCGAGGTTGCACACCTTGACCTCGCGCTCGCGCGCGCCGACGACCGCGAACGAGCCCCAGCGCGCCGAGAAGCGCGTCGCGGTCGCGGCGACGAGCGGCCGTTCGCTGGTCGGCTTCGTCTGCGCGGCGACCGACCAGAGGCTCTCGCCTCGGAGGCGGGGCGGCGGCGGAAGCCCGAACGACTCGAGCACCGTGCGGGCCACGTCGACCCCGCTCGTGGCGGTCGTGACGTGCTCGCGCGGCTTGCCGTCGAGCCCGCGGAGGACGAGCGGGACTGCGAGCGCGCCCTCCTCGAGCGAGTCGTCCTCGAGGAACGGGACGCGCGCGGCGGCGTCGACGCCGACGTCGCCCGTCACGATCCACACGGTGTCCTTCTCACGGCCGATCGTCCGGACGCGTGAGACGAGCGCGCCGAGCGCGGCGTCGTGGGCGACGAGCGCCTTGGCGTGAAGTGCGAATGCGCGCTCGCGATCGGGATCCGCGAAGGAGCGACCGCCGGCCCTTCGCGCCTTCGCGAGCGCTTCGCCGGCGTGCTTCGGCTCGAGGCTCCCCTGGTAGTTCTGCGGCGGGAGCTCCTTCAGCTCTTCGCTCGTGACGTCCCACGGCGGATGCCCGCCGCGTGCGTGCACGACGAGGAAGAAGCGGTCGTCCTTGTGAGCCTCGAGCCATCGGCCGACGTCGTCGAAGACGGCCACGGCGGCCTCGTCTTCTTCGCCCGGAAGGCGCGTCACGAAGGTCTCCCAGCCGCGGGCGAAGCCGTACGGGGCCGTCGTCGTCGGGTTCGCGGTGAACATCGCGGTGACGATGCCGGCCTGCCGCGCGGCCTCGGCGACGGTGAACACGCCGGGGGAGAGCGCGCCGTCGGCGTCCGCTGCGCCGTGCTCGCGAGGGAAGAGACCCGTCAGCATCGAACCGAGCGCGCCGGTCGCCCAGCTCGACGTCGCGCGGTGGGCGTCGAAGACGACGCCGCCGTTCGCCAGGCTGGCGAGCTCGGGCATCGCGATCGACCCCCCATAGAGCGAGAGTCGCCGCGACGTCGATCCGAGCGTGACGAGGATGACCCCGCGCGCGGTCGGCGGAGGCGCGGCGGCTCGCTCCGGCTCGGCCGGCGGGATGACGCGCGCCTCGGCGAAGGCGACGCGGGCGCCCTTCGAGCTGGTCTTCGCGACGAGCTCGACGCCGGCGATCGTGGCGACGTCGCCGAGCGGGATCGAGATCGGACGCCATCCCGGCGGGTCGGTCGGGCCGCCGAGGTGGAACGTGCCGACGACGCGCGGCTCGGCGCGATCGACGAGCACGCGGACCTCCGCTTCGGCTTCGCCGCCGCTCGCGCCGATGAAGCCCTCGAGGACGCTGCCGTCCGGGATGAACGCCGAGCACCGCGCGAACCCCGGCGCGCGGAGCGAGATCGAGCGGCGCGACGTCCCGGAGACCGACACGGTCGTGACCACGTCGCTCCGCGTGGGTGCGGAGTACGGAGCGTCGCCGTCGTTCGGCCCGACGCGGATCCAGTCGATCTCCGCGAGCTGCTCGCGCTGCGAGCGCGAGCCCCCGTTGAAGCGGAGGAGGAGCTCGTTGGTCCCGCGCGCGACCACGCCCTGGGCGCGCGTCGACACGACCGTGGTCTCGCCCTTCGTGAGCGCGAGCGTGCCGATCGGCTTTCCGTTGAGGTAGACCGACACGCTCCGCGCGAGGCCGCCGCGCACGCGCGCCTCGACGACGACGCCGGCCTCGGACTTGAGCTCGCTCGCCGACACGAACGACAGCTCGAGCGAGCGCGTGTTCACGCTCACCCAGGACGCGCCCTCGCGCTCGCGGATCTCGACGTCGGGTCGCGCGAGGCGCGCGCCGGACATCCGCGCGCGCGTCGTCGCGTCGCCGAGATCGACGAGGACGCCGCGGTGCCCGAAGCTGCAGTCCTCGGCGCTGGCGAGGAAGTCGATCACCGCCGAGTCGTGGGGGGCGTCGGTGGCGCGGGCGCCCTTGGTGCTCGGCTTCGTCGCGCTCGCGGCGAGCGCGGTCGTCGACTCTTCCCGATCGCCGGAGCCGCTCTTCGCGCACGCGGAGCACCCGGCGGAGGCGGCCGCGAGCGCCGCGGCCGCGACGACCGCGCCGGCGCGGAGGCGTGCGGATCCGGCGCGCGGGAGCATGAGCCTCCTTACCGCGAACGGTCTCGCGGTCAAAGCGGCGAGGGCGCGGGCGCGCGGACCCGCTGCTACTCGAAGCGCACGTGTGCGATGCGGCTCGTGCGCACGTCGATCGTGAACGCGCGCTCGGCGGCGGTGTCCCGGCGGACGCGGACGTCGTGGTTGCCCGGCGCGGCGGGGACCTTCGTCGAGCCTCGCGCGCGCTCCTTGCCGTCGACGAGCACGACGGCGTCCGACGGCGCCGAGACGTCGATGACGCCGTGACCGGCCGGCAGCGGGGTCTCGGACGCCACCGGCGTGTAGAACACCTCGTCGGCCTTGTCCTGATCGGCGGCGGCGGTCCTGGCGGGCGGCGGGAGCGCCGTCTCGGGCGCCGGCGCCTCGAGCTGGTTCTGCTGCTGCTTGGGGGCGTCCTGCGTGCTCGTCGAGAAGTGGAGCACCGCCCAGGCGACGACGCCCGTGGCCGCGACGAACGCGACCATCGGCCACTTCTTCCGCGCGACCGGCGCGGGCGCCGCGTCCGTCGTGACGGTTACGGAGGCGAACGGCGTGAGGTCGTCGCGCCGGAGGTTCTCCGCGGCGATGACGTCGTCGTCGCTCTCGTCGTCGCTCTCGTCGTCGTCGCTCTCGTCCTCGTCCGCGCCGCTGGCCGCGGTCACCGTCGCCGGCGCTCCGGGCGCGACCGCATCCTCGCTGCGCTCGCCATAGACCGTGTCGTCGACGACGGTGGGCTCGGCGAGCGCGAGGATCTGCTCCGCCGGAGGGGTGCCGTAGTCCTCGTCGTCGCACGCCGGCGGCAGCGGCGAGGTCCGCGGACGGAGCGACTGCGGGTCGACGAGCGCCGGGAGCTCGCTCGCGAGCGGCAGGAGCGCCAGCGCGGGCTCCGGCGAGCGGTGGATCACCTCGCGGAGGACGGCGTCTTCCAGCGAGGAGGCCTCCCCCGGCGTCGGGCTCGTGCAGATCGGCGCGGCGCTCTCGGCGGCGCACAGCGTGGCGTCCTCCGCGGCGCGGTCGAGCGCTTCGCGAAGTTCCGGCAGCGGGGCGGGCGTCACCGCCGTCGGCGCGATCGACGCGCGCGTGTCGGTGTGCTGGAGGAGCCTCGTGACGGTGGGGACGAGCATGTCCTCGCCGTCCTTGCCCTCGATCCCGACCACGAGCCCGCGCGCGGCGAGGTCCCAGAGGAGGTCGTCGAGGAGCGCCGGCTCGGCGCCGCCGCAGAGCAAGAGCTCGCGGGGCGAGGCGCCGTTCGTCAGGCGGCGCACGACGAGGCGCGCGCGCTCCGGGGTCGCCTGGAGGTAGTCGGCGATGGCCTCTTCGTCGAAGCGGATCCGCGCGACCGCGTTCATCTCCGTACCAGTGAGCAGCGTCGTCGCGGCGCGCGCCTTCGCGATCGGCTTGGCCAGCTGCGCGGCGAGGTTGCCCTCGAGCTCGGCGTCGACCGGGGACGTGCTGTTCGTGACGGTGAAGCGCCCGGCGCTGACGCCGAGCATCTGCGTCAGGACCTTCGAGCCCTTGAGGAAGCCGCCGTTGCCGTCGGTGCGGGTCGCGCGGTGCGGCGAGCCCCACCGGACTTCGACCTCGTAGAGGAACGTGGCATCGCGGACCGAGACGCGCGCTTCGGGGCGCGTCGCGCAGACGATCTCGAGGAGCGTACGGATGCTGACGCCGTCGAGGCGGCCGCGGACCTCGCCGTCCTCGCGGAGCCGCGCCTCGATGCGTCCGCGCGCGCGGAGCGCCTCGCGCACGCGGGCGATGATCGCGCGCGTGTCGCTCTCCTTGCGGACATAGCCTGCGGCGCCGGCGCCGAGCTCGCGCACGCGCTGGAGGAGGTCTTCCTTCCACGAGAGCAGGATCACCGGCGTGTCGCGGAGCGCGACGTCGCGACGGAGCGCGCGGCAGAGCGAGAAGCCGTCGAGGTTCGGCATCAGGATGTCGCTGATGACGAGGTCGGGCGAGGTCTCGTACGCGAGCTCGAGCGCCTGCTTTCCGTCGAACGCCTCGTGCACCACGCACCCCGCCGTCTTGAGCAGATCGGAGAGGAACCAGACGACGCCGGGATCGTCGTCGGCGACGACGACGCGGCGGCCCTCGAGGCGCACCTCGGCGGCGACGCCGCGCCTCGGCGTGAGCACGCGATCGCCGCGGGTGACGTCGGGCTCGTGGAGCAGCGGCGCGGGGGTGAGCGCGCCCTCGGGCCCGCCGGCGAAGCGGACGGCGCCGTCGCTGCGCGAAGTGACGACCTCGCGGACACGCGCGATCGCGCCCCAGACGGCGCCGAGGACCTCGGTACCCTGACCGAGAGGGATGCGGCGGCTCCGCGCCGACGGATCGGCGCGTCCGACGATGGCCTCGCGGAGCTCCGCGGCGAGCCGATCGCCGAGCTCCTCGAGCGTGGGCTCGCCGAGCACGGCGTGGGCGGTGAGGGACCCGCGGTCGGGCGAGAGCGTCTCCTCGCAGACGGCGCGGAGGATCTCGCGCGACGTCGGCTTGCTCACGGTCTTGGCGACGCCCATCGCGACGTAGCGCGCGGCCTCGCCCGGCTCGAGGAAGCTCCCGACGACGACGATCGGCACCGTCTCGGTGAGCGGGTCGTCCATCAGCGCGAACGCGAGCTCGGACGCCGCCGTGAGGTCGGCGTCGAGGACGACGAGATCGGGCTCGGTCGTGCGCACGAGGTCGTAGGCGGCCTGCGCGTCCGGCGTGCTCTCGCACGTGAACGTCGCGTGCGCGCGGGCGTTGGACGCGTCGTCGTCGAGCAGCGCCTCGGCGATGATCGACGTCCCGACGACGAGGACGTCGAAGCGCGGCGCCGCGGCCTTCTCGGCCGACTCCGCGCGCGACGAACGCGCATGGCCGTCGCCCCAGGCGAGCGCGGGGAGGTCCTCGATGATCTGCTCGATCGCGTCGAGGTCGACCGCGTCGAGGCCGGCGTCGCGGGCGGCGCGGTCGAGCGTGCCGAGCGCCTCGGCGATGCCGCGGTCCATCGCGTCGAACTTCATCATCTTCGCCGCCGAGCCGAGCGCGTGGAGCTTTCGGCGGAGCTCGTCGCGCGTCGTCACGTCGTCGCAGGCCGCCTTCACGCGTCCGAGCGTCGTGCGGAGGTCCGCGACCTTGCGGCCGAGACCAGCGACGAAGTCGGCGCGCGCGCCTCCCAGCCGTGCACTGGTCGCTCCGTTCGAACCGTTCGATCCGGCCCTCGTCCCGGTGTGCGCGTGTTCAGCTAGCATCGGATCGCGCGTATCAGGTGCGATCGCGGACGGCCCAATTTCCGGCAGCCGTGGTCGCGGGCGACGAGGAAGGGGCAGGGCGGATGGCGACGTTCCGGCGAGCGAGGGAGAGCGACGTCGAGCGCCTGGCGGAGATCCACATGGCGGCGTTCCCGGATCCCCGCGGCATCGACGTACGTCAGCGTAATTTATTGCATAATCCGTTCGGCGGGTTCGAGCACCTGGTGCTCGTCGAGGACGCCGGCGCGCTCGTCGGCCATGCGTTCCTCTTCCCGTTCGAGGCGTCGTTCGGCGGCGTGAAGGTGAAGGTTGGCGGTATCGCGTCGGTGGGCGTCGCGCCCGAGGCGCGAGGGCGCGGGCTGGCGACGCAGCTCGTGCGCCACCTCCACGTCCTGTCGGATCGCCGCGGCGACGCCGTCACGATGCTCCACGCGTTCCGCCACGGGTTCTACGAGCGGCTCGGCTACGCGACGACGTCGTCGCGCAAGCGGCTCGCGATCGACACGCGCTCGGTGCCCGAGTCGTGGCGCGCGCTGGCGCGTGGCTGCGTCCGCGGCGTGCGGAGCGGCGACGACCGGACGCTTCGCCGTCTCCACGAGCGCGCCGCGGAGCGAGCGACCGGCTGGATCACGCGGCCGAAGCGCTTCTGGGAGATGCTGCTCGCGCGCGAGCGACGAATGACGCTCGTGTGCGACGAGGCGCGAGGGCGCTCGAGGGGTGGAGCGCTCGCGCGCGGCTACGTCGCGTTCACGATCTCGCAGGCGCAGCTCCACGCCGAGACGCGGATCGAGGTCGACGAGCTCGTCGCCGAGGACGACGAAGCCCGCCGCGCGCTCCTTGGCGCGCTCGCGGCGATGCGCGATCAAGCCGCCGAGATCGTCCTCGAGATCGCCGAGACCGATCCGCTCGAGCGCGCGCTCGTCGATCCGGACGGACGGCGCTCCGGCACCGAGGCGGTCGAGCACGCTCTCGGCGAGATCGTCGGCGGTCCGATGGTGCGCATCGAGGACGTCCCTCGTGCCCTCGCCGCGCGCGGCTACGCCGGGAGCGGCGCCTTCGACGTCGTCGTCCGCGCGGAGGGCGGCGACGAGGCCGACGGCATCGCGGTCGGCGTTCGCGTGCGCGACGGTCGCGCCGAGGTCGGACCCGCGCGGGGACCGCGCGCGCGTGGGGCGCTGCAGACGACGCGCGCCGGTCTCGCGGCGATCTTCTACGGCGCCCTCTCCGCGACGGACGCGGTCGCGCTCGGGCTCGCCGACGCCGATCCGCGCGTGGCCTCGCGCGTCGATGCGATCGCGAGGCTGCCGGCGCTCGCGCCCGTCGACACCTTCTGAGCGCCGTTGCCCTCAGCGGCGCCGCGGTCCGGAAGCGCCGAGGCCCCGAAAGCGCCGCGGTCGGGAAAGCGCCGCGGCCGGGAAAGCGCCGCGGCCGGGAAAGCGCCGCGGTCCTCCGGGGCCCTGTCGGCGGCGCCGGCGTCGCGCGTCTTCCGCTCGAGCTCCGCGCCGTCCATTCAGCCCCGGCGCCCTCGGCGGTTCGCTATAGTCTCCGGCCCGTCATGACTGGTCAGCCGTCGCCGATCGACAGCCTCGCACGCGAGCCGGAGCCCGAGAGCGACGGGACGTCGGTCGTGGTGCGCCTCGGCTTCATCGTCGCGGGCGGCGTCGCGGCCGCGATCGCGTCGTCGCTCCCCGCGTCGCTCCGCATGGGCGACGAGGGCTCGGCGTCGCGGGCGCTCGAGCGGTGGATGGTGCTCTCGGCGGTCTCCACGCCGCTCGCGGTGGCGGCCGTCGCCGTTCTCCGGCGTGCGCGCGTGGGCCTCCAGCTCCTCGCCGGCGAGCGCGCGTCGCTCCTCGCGATGGGCGGCCTCTGGTGGACCGTGATCGAGCTCGGGTTGCTCTCGATGTTCGGCGCGCTGCTCAGCAAGACGACGCACCATCACGCGCTCGCGGGCGTCACGTTCGCGGCCTTCGCCGTGATCAGCGGCATCATCGTCGCTCTGTTTGCGCGGCGTACGACGACGCTGCTCGCGCGCGGCGGCGCGAGCCTCCAGAAGCTCGGACTCTCCATCGCCGCCGGTTGCGCGTTCGTCGGCATCCTGCTCGTCGGCGTTCGCACGTCGCGGGCCGAGGGGGCGCACACGGCCGCCGCGCTCGTCGACGCGCTCGCGCTCGTCGTCGCGACGGTGCTCGCGTCGTCGCGCGCGTTCGGCCGCTGGCGACCGCTGGCGATCGTGGGGGTGCCGCTCGCGGTGCTGGTGACCATGGTCGGCCTGACGACGCTGCGCTTCGATCCGAAGCTCGCGCAGTCGCTCCCGGAGACGGCGCCGGTGCACGCCTTCGTGATCGGTCTCTTTGGCTCGTGATGCTTGGAGTGACGCCCCGGTGATCGCCCTCCGCCGAGCCAGCCTCTTGCTCCTCGTCCTCGCGGCGCTCGCGACGGCGGGGATCGCCGACGCACAGCCCGGAGCCAGCGCGCAAGACGCCGCGCCGGTGACGGCCTTGCCCGCCAAGGCGGCGCAAGGCGTGGCCGTCGTGGGGACCGGGGCGCTCCGTGACGAGGCGTTCACCCTCGCGCGCACCGTCTACGGGAGCTCGCTTCGTCCACGTCGGCTCGACGAGCTCCGCGCGCGCATCCTGGCCGGCGATCCGGCGCCTCCCTCGGCGGCGAAGGAGCTCCGCGAGCTCGCCGAGCTCCGCGCGGGCGTGACCGGCGAAGACGCGGCGAGCCGGCGCCTGCTCGCGAGCATCGCAGAGCAGCTCGGCGTCCAGGCGCTGCTCGTCGTGAGCCGGGCCCCGGTCGAGACCCCCTCGCCGGCGACGCCGGCGGACGAGAGCGCCCGAGACGCCGGAGCGCCCGCCGTGGAGGCTCCCGCGGACACCGCGCCGGGACCCGCCGACGCCGGCGCGCCGCCGGTCGCTGCCGCGCCGCGCGTCCAGGCGCAGCTCTTCCTTGCCGACAGCGGCGAGTTCGACGCAGCGCGCTACGAGCCCGACGCGCTCGGGTGGCGCGGCACCGTGACGTCGCTCTCTCGGCGTTTTCCGCCCCCCCCGGCGGCGAAGGCGACGGCTCAGCTCTACGGCGCTCCGCCGAAGCTGCCGTCGGAAGGCAAGGAGAGTCAGCCGTTTTACCGATCTCCGTGGGTCTGGGGCGCGGTCGGGGCCGCGGTCTTGCTCGGGGGCTTCTTTTTCTTCGCATCACAGGACACGAGCGACGACCCGATCCATCTTCAGATGCGCGTCCCTCGCTGAGGCAGCGAGCCCGACTCCGCCGGAGACCCTCCGGCATCGAACCGCTCACGATGTCCCGCTGGTCCCGCTTCCTGTTCGCGCTCCTGACCGCGCTCGCCCTGAGTCTCGGGAGCGGGGCGGCCTCCGCGCGGCCGGCCGAGATCGGCAGCGCCCCGGGGGCGCCCGGCGGCGACGACGCGCACGGTCCGGCGCTCTCGGTCCCACACGACGTCCCGATCGTCCTGCCGATCGCGCACGCTGCGATCCCGCCCGTCCCCGCGTCGTACGTGACGAAGGACCTCGGCTGGCTCGAGCTGTCCTATCCCGCGAGCGCCGAGGAGCGCGTCGCGTCGCTCATCCAGGACGCCGACGCCGTCAAGGCCGAGCTCACGAGCGCCCTGGGGCAGCCGGTGCTCTCGCGCGTCACCGTCCGCGTCGCGCCGACGATCGCGGACATGGCGCTGCTCGCGCCCGCCGACGCGCCGCCGCCCGAGTACGCGAGCGGCGTGGCCTACCACGGCCTGCACCTCGTCCTCCTCAGCATGCTGCAGCCGCGCGGCGCCGAGGCGGTCGATCTCGACGAGGTCTTCCGGCACGAGCTCGCGCACGTTGCGCTCGAGGACGCGGTCCAGGGCAGACACGTGCCGGTCTGGTTCAACGAGGGGCTCGCGATCTCGCTCTCCGGCGAGCGCGCGGCGGCGCGCCTCCAGACGCTCTGGAGCGCGACGCTCTCGGGCACGCTGATCCCGCTGTCGGATCTCGATCGCAGCTTCCCGCGCGAGAACTTCGAGGTCAGCATCGCCTACGCGGAGAGCGCCGACTTCATGCGCTTCCTCACGCGCAAGTCGGACCGCCTCCGCTTCGCCGCCATGATCGCGCGCGTGCGTTCCGGGCAGGCCTTCGAGCGCGCGCTCGCCGAGGCGTACGGCAGCGATCTCCGCCGCCTCGAGTTCGAGTGGCGCGGCGATCTCGAACGCCGCTTCTCCGTCATCCCCGTGCTCACGGGCGGCGGCCTCATCTGGGTGCTCGTCGTCGGCGCCCTGGTCGCGGCCTACGTCCGCCGGCGCCGCCGCTCGAGGGCGATCCTCGCGCGCTGGGAGCGCGAAGAGGCCATCGAGGACGCGCGCATCGCCGCGAGGCTCGCCGCCGAGCGTGCCGAGCGTGAGGGCTCCGCCGAGGGCGCCGGCCCGTTCATTCCAGTCGCCGCGCACGCGGGGACGGCGAGCGCGACGAGCGTGTCGATCAAGATCGAGCGAAACGGCGGCTGGCACACGCTGCACTGATCGCGCGCGCTCGGCGTGCGCGCGCGCCGCCGTCAGCGCGGTTCGATGCGGGGACAGCCCGCGATGATGCGGACGTCGAGGACGTCGCCGCTCTTCACCCGCTCGCACGCCGTGCCGACGAGCGTGACCGTCTTGCCCGAGATCGTCCAGCCGTTGACGGGCTCGAAGGGGAGGACGGCGTCGTCCATGTAGACGTTCACGAGGGAGGCGTTCGCCGGAGCCTCCTTCAGGTCGAACGTGCACGTGCCGGTGATCTGCGCGGCCACCTTCTTCAGCGCCGCGAGCATCACGTCCTCGCTCGCGGCGTTGACCGCGAAGTAGCGGGGGCTCGTCGGGAGCGCCGTGCCGCCCGCGGCCGCCATCTCCTCGAGCAGCGACGCGTAGTGGTCCGCGCCGGGGAGCCCGACGACGTAGACGGGGATCCCGATCGTCCGGAGCGCGCTGATCGCGCCGAGCGTCGAGGACGCGTCGGTGCAGTTCTCGCGGTAGCCGTCGGGTGGCTCGCAGCAGTTGCGCGGGCCCTCCTTCGGGCAGCCCGGCCGGTTCTCGACGTTCAGCTGACACCCGTCGTACCCGCAGCCGGCGTTCGGGTTGCAGTTCGGCGCGCCGTCGGTCGCGAGGATGACGTACGCGCGCCCGGGGACGTTCGCGAGCCGCGTGCGGACGATCTCGAGCGTCGGGCCCGTCGGCGTCCCGCCGCTCGGCGTCACGCGGGTCGCGGCGAGGAGCGCCGTCGTCGTGGGCCCGTCGACACCGGAGGACGGCGCGTCGCCCGGCCGCACGGACATGATCTCGTCGCCGGGAGCGCAGACGTCGGTGGCGCTCGGGCCGGGGAACATCGCGGCGCCGAAGCTCGCGCGCGGCCCGAGGCTCCGCATGATCTTGCCCACGGTGACGCGCACCCGGTTCCACTTGTCCGGGTTCCCCATGCTCCCGGAGCGATCGAGCACGAAGTAGATCGTGGGCGGATCGACGAACAGCGGGACGTCGAGGCACTCGCACTGCGAGCCGTCGGGCTTGGTCCCGCAGCCGGGCGGCGTGACGCTCCCCGAGTCGGGGTTGAACTGCGCGCCGCCGCCCGCGCCGGTCCCGATGCCCGGGCCGTCGCCGCTCACCGGCGGTCGCTCGGTCCCGCACCCTGCGGCGAGGGCGAGCGCGAGCGCAACGCCGGCCACGAGCGCGCCGACGCCGGTCCCGAACCTGCTCGCACGCGCCACTCACAGAAAGTAGCAGAACGGTGGCCGGAGGCGACATAACGGAAGCTTCAGCGAGCGCATCGGGTTGTGCTCTCGTTACCTGCGTCTCGATGCTCCCGCGTCACTCCCAACTCCGCGCGCTCCGTGCGTTCGTCCTCGCCCTCGTGGGCCTGGTCTTCGTCGCGAGCTGGCCTGGGGCGGCGCTTCGCGCGATCGCCGTGGAGCTCGTCGCGCCCGCGGTGCCGAAGGAGATCACCGGTCGCGACGGCATCCTCGACGTCGTCGTTCGCGCGAAAGACACGGACGACGGCCCGGCCCGCGACGCGCTTGCCGGCGCGCGCGTGCGCGCCTTCGCGATCCTCGACGGCCGCGCGCACGCCGCAGGCGAGGCCGAGGCCGACGCGGACGGCCGCGCGACGCTCCGCGACCTGCCGCAGGCCGAACACTGGATCGTCGCCGAGGCGCCAGGGCGCGCTCGCGCATCGCAGATGGTCGTCGTCGTCGCCGGGGCGCGTCGCCTCGACCTCGAGCTTGCTCCCGAGCACACGCTCGACGTCGTCGTGAAGGAGGAGGCGGGCGCGCCGATGATCGGCGCCGAGATCGAGGTCCGCGGGCCGGATCCCTTCCCGGTCGGCGCTCGCACTGGCGACGGTGGCCGCGCGCGCGTCGGGCGCCTCGGTGAAGGGCCGTACACCGTCACCGTGCGCGCGCCGGGCTTCGAGGAGGTGACGCGCCGGCGCGTGCCCGAGGGGCAGCCGCTCGTCGTCGTCCTCGGCAAGCAGGGCGCGCTCCTCGTCGAGGTGGTCGGGGCGGACGGCGCGCCCGCGCCGTCGTCGCGTGTCCTCGTCGGATCGCCGGGGCTCGGCGCGACGCGCGTCGCGGAGACCGGCAAGGACGGCAAGGTCCGCATCGCCGGCCTCGACGGCGGGAGCTACGCGCTCCGCGCCGTGAACGGCTCGCGGGTCTCGCCGATCGAGCTCGGCATCATCCTCGCGAGAGGCGAGGAACGGCCCGTGCGACTGGCGCTCGCGCCCGGCGTGACGATCACCGCGCACGTCGTGGACGCGGCGACCGACGAGGACGTCCGCGACGCGCGCGTCACGCTGGCCGAGGGCGGCCTCTCGCCGTTCCCGAGCGACGGCGTCACCGACAAGCGAGGGCGCGTCGTGCTCGGACCGATCGCGCCCGGCCCGGCGACGCTGTCGGGGCGCGCGGAGGGCTTCGTCCCGAAGGCGGCGATGGCCCTCGACGCGGAGGCGTCCTCGGAGGTGAAGATCGCCCTCGCGCGCGGCGGAGCGTTGATCGGCAAGGTCAGCGACGCGCGCGGCTACGCCGTCGACGGCGCGACGATCCGCGTCGTCGGCACCGACCTCGACGGCATGCCGATCGACGAGGACCCGTCGCGCTGGTCGTTCCGCGAGGCCCACTTCACCGCGCAGCTGAAGGGGCCGTCGCCGCTCGTCCCGGCCGGGGAGCTCGGCGTCATGCCTGGGCCGGTGCCGGCGATCCCGCACGGTCCGCTCGTCGGGCTCTCCTTCGGCGGGAGCCCGCCGCCCGGCGCGCCGGCGTCGAGCGCCTCGGCCGATCCGTGGGTCACCGGGCGTGACGGCATGTTCCGCGCGACGCCGATCACGCCGGGCCGCGTCCGCGCGCTCGTCCGTCACCCGCAGTACGTCGAGGCGCTGAGCGAGATCGTCGTGCTCGAGTCGAACAAGGAGGCGCGCGTCGACGTCGTGCTCCAGCGCGGCGGGAGCCTCGAGGGACGCGTGGTCGACGCGCGCGGCAGACCGGTGTCCGGCGCCCACGTGACCGCGCTCGCGACGCGCGGCTCGCTCGAGCGCATGACGCGGAGCGGGACCGACGGCTCGTTCGCGTTCGCCGCGCTCCCGGACGCGGTGACGATCCTCGTCGCGCGCGACGAGGACGTGACGACGATCGTGGCGCGGGTCGAGGTCCTTGTCCCGGAGGCCGGGAAGAAGACGATCGAGATCACGCTCCCCGAGCCGCGTCCGGCGCTGCCGGTGAAGGTCACCGATGCCCGCGGCAGCGGGATCGAGGCGGCGCAGATCTCGGCGGTGAGCCTCGACCCGAGCGAGGTGCTGCGCGTGACCGCGTTCAGCGATCCTCGCGGACGCGCAGAGCTCGCCGGGGCGCGGGGGATCGCGGCGCGCGTCGAGGTCCGCGCGCCCGGACGAGCCGCGCGCGTGGTGGTGACGACGCCGGAGACGCCCGAGCTCGTCGTCGCGCTGGTGCCTGCGGAGAGCGTCACCGGCGAGGTCGTCACGCGGCGCCGCGAGCCGCTCTCCGGCGCCGAGGTCACGCTCCAGACCGAGGCCGGCGTCCGCCACGCGCGCACGAACAAGGACGGCGCCTTCGTCTTCGGCGACGTCGCGCCGGGGCCTGCGCGCCTCCGCGTGCGCATGCCCGGACGCGCGCCCGAAGAGCGCGCGATCGTCGTCGAGGACCGAGCCGGCCGGCGCGCGACCGAGGTGCCGCGCTTCGAGCTCGCCGACGAGGGTGTGGTCGAAGGCGTCGTCGTCGACGGCCGCGGCGAGCCCATCCCCGGCGCGCGCGTCGCGAAGGACGCGGTGCCGACGTACCTGCCCGTCGGGGCCGCGCCGACCGGCATGGCGGTGACCGACGGCAAGGGCCGCTTTCGGCTCGGCGAGCTCGGCGAGGGCACCCTCGTGCTCGAGGCCTACGCGGCCGACGTCGGCCGCGCGCGTCGCACCGACGTGCTTGTCCGGGCGGGCCGAACGACGAGCGACGTGAAGCTCGTCGTCGCGCGCGGCGAGGCGGCGCCGAAGGAGCCGATCGCCACGGGAGGCGTCGCGATCACGCTCGGCGAGACGGCCGCCGGGCTCGAGTCGCCCGAGGTCGTCGTCGTCGCGGTCTCGGAGGGCAGCGAGGCCGAGCGCGGCGGCCTCGTGACGGGCGACGTCGTCATCGAGGTCGGCGGCGTCAAGGTCGCCTCGATCGCCGAGGCGCGCGCGCGCCTCTCCGGCCCGGTCCACGACGACGTCCTCGTCCGGGTCCGTCGCGGCGAGCGCGTCGTCGCGCTCCGGATCGCGCGCGAGGCCGTGCGCCGCTGAGCTACTGGACCTTCTTGAACGTGATCGACCGCTGATCGTCGATCTTCCAGACCATCGTGTCGGCCTTCTCGTTGAACGTGAAGGTCTCGGCGCTGCCGTCGCGGTCGGTGTGGATGACGAGCGTGGTCGCGTCTTCCTTGTCGATCGTGTACGTCGCGGCGGGGTTTCTCCCGGCCGGCGTCTGGATCGCGATCTGGTTTCCCTGCGCGATGATCTCGGTGTTCGTCGCGAACGCGTTCGCCGACACCTGCGCCGTCTCCGGCACGCCCTCGGCCTTCTGGCCCTTCCAGCGACCCTCGAGCTTCTGCGAGCCGGGGTGCTTGCACCCCGCGGCGAAGGCGAGGAGCGGCGCGACGAGAGTGGCAGCAAGGACGAGCTTGCGCATGGGGATCGGTGCCGCGGCGGGTCGAGCTCGGTCGACCAGCGCGTCGAGCCGCCAGCGTACCGCAAGGGCGCCCCGGCAGGGCGATGATCTCCTCGCCTTTCGGGTGATGAGGCCGACCGCCTGGGCTAAGACAGAGGCGCGGTGAACCAGGGCGCCTTCCTCCAGGACCCGTTCGGCCTCGCGGGCACGCTCCTCGAAGGACAGTACCGCGCCGACGCCGTCGTCGGCGAGGGCGGCTTCGGCGTCGTCTATCGAGGCAGGCACCTGTCGCTCGATCAGCCGATCGCGATCAAGGTCCTGAAGGGCCTCGACGGCGGCGATCCCACGATCAACGCCCTCGTCCTCGAGAAGTTCCGCGCCGAAGCTCGGCTGCTCTACACGCTCTCGCAGTCCTCGCTCCACATCGTCCGGGCGCTCGACTTCGGCGCCGCGACGATGCCGTCCGGGGCGTGGGCGCCGTTCATGATCCTCGAGTGGCTCGAGGGCCGCTCGCTCGCGGACGATCTCGCCGAGCGCCGTCAGCGCGGGATGCGCGGGCGCTCGCTCGACGAGGCGTTCGCGATCCTCGAGTCGGTCGCCGACGGGCTCGGCGCAGCGCACGAGCAGAAGGTCGCGCATCGCGACGTGAAGCCTGCCAACGTCTTCTTGCTCGCGGCGCCGGCGTCGGGTCGGGCGGGGCCCCAGGTGAAGGTGCTCGACTTCGGCATCGCCAAGATCATGCAGGAGGGCGAGTCGGTCGGGACCAAGGGTACGTTCGCCTCGTTCACCTGGCTCTACGCGGCGCCGGAGCAGCTCGATCCGCGCCTCGGCGCGACGGGGTTCGCGACGGACGTCTACGCGTTCACTCTCCTTTTGACCGAGCTGCTCACCGATCGACGCCCGGTCGACGATCGCGACGTCGTCGCCATCATGAAGGCCGCGACGGATCCGAACCGCCGGCCGACGCCGCGTTCGCGCGGCGCCGGCATCCCCGACGAGGTCGAGGCGGTCTGCCAGCGCGGCCTCGCGATCGATCCGCGGATGCGTTTCGCGACGATCTCCGAGCTGTGGGCCGCGCTCGTCGCGGCGCGCGCCTCCGCGGCGGCTTCGTCGGGGACGACGCTGAAGCCGCCCGCGGCGCCGACGCTGGTCGTCCCGGCGCACGGGCTCCCGGCGCACGGGCTCCCGGCGCACGGGCTCCCGGCGCCTGCGAGCCCATCGCTCGGCGCG
>JAHBWC010000113.1 GCA_019637225.1 Labilithrix sp. | reverse complement strand
TAGCGGAGCTCCGCGATGGCGCGCTCGAGGACCGTGTCCTTGCCGGCCGCGAGGTCCTTCGGGTCGTAGCCGACGGAGACGTGGGGGATCACGCCGCGGCCCTCGAGCGGCTTGTCGTCGTCGGCCGTCGCGCACCGGTTGACGTCGACCGACACGCTGAACGCCGGCGGCCCGTCGAAGAGCTTCGTCTTGCTCGTCGCGCCGAAGCCGCCCGCCGTCGGCGAGCCGACCAGCACCGCGTCCGTGCGCGCCTTCACCGCGAGCGGGAAGTAGTCGGCGGCGCTGTAGTCGAGGCCGTCGATGAGCACGGCGACCTTGCCCGAATACGCGAGCTCGCCGCCCGGCGTGAGCGCGTACTCGGCGTAGCGGAACGAGTCGAAGGTCGGCGGATCGCTCTTCGGCACGCGCGCCTGACAGTACGAGATCGTCTCGGCGCGCGCGCCCGGGAAGCCCGAGGCGATCTCGAGGCCGATGAGCGTGAGGCCGCCGCCGTTGCCACGGATGTCCCAGACGATCGCCGGAGCCGCCGACACCTTGTCGAACGCCGCGCGGATCTTCGCGATGAACTTGGCGCGGTACGCGGCGATCGACTCCTCCGTCGGGTTCCGCGGGAACGACTGCCCGCGATCGAGGAAGCTCGGGAGGCGGATCACGCCGACGCCGTCCGGACGGAGCTCCGACTCGACCGGAACCGACGTGTTCCTCGAGAAGGGGTCGTCGCACGAGAGCGCCGACCCGAGCGCGCCGGAGAGCGGCGCGTCGGGGACCTTCACCGTGCGCGACGCGCCGTCGGGAGACTCGACGACGATCTCCTCGCCGGGCGTCAGGAGGTCCGAGAACGTCGCGGCCGTCGTCGTCTCGCGAAACGAGGCCGAGGGCCGACTGGTCGCGCACATCGGGCGTTCGGCGAGCGCGCCGACGACGTCGCCGCCGCTCGCCGCGCCGACGCGCGTGACGAGGTCGCCTGCCTTCAAGCCGAGCGCGTTGTTCGCCTTGACGCTCGTGACGACGATCCCGCGCGCGTGGGGCCGCCCGCACGCGCCGCGCTGCGAGTAGCTGGGGTACGGAACGAGCTTGCCGCATCCCTCACCGAGGTAGAGCCCCTGATGTCCCTGCGGGACCGCGACGAACGCGTGGTAGAGCGCCGTGAAGTACGCGAGGTCGGAGCCGTCACCGCCGAGGATGCTCTTTCGCCCGTCGAGACGGAGCTTGTCCCAGTCGAGCGGTGCATGCCACGCCGTCTCCTCGCGGACGTAGCCAAGCATCGACGCGAGCTCGGCGGCCTGCGCGAGCTGCTCCGCGGTCGGCGCACGGCAGGCGCCGTCGCGGCAGACCGACTCGCCGTCGCAAGGCTCGGCGGCGCCGAACGCGCCGCCGGCGCAGGTGGCGACGTCGTCGCCTTCGCAGCGGGACGCGCCGTCCTCGCAGGGCGTCTCGACGGCGCCGGCGTCCGGATCGGGCCCGGCGCCGGGGGACGCTTCGACCGAGCACGCGACTAGCGCGCCGGTCGTGAGGAGAGCGAGGAGAGCGACCGAAGAATGCAAGCGGGGCACGAGCGCGACGCCTAGCACGTGCTGGACCACACACTGGTGCTCGAATTCACGCGACGTTACGCGATCGGGCGCCAGCCGACGCACGCCGATCTGTGCCACTCCGGCGTTCGATGTCGAACGGACCGCGCGCCACCTCGGGCCGCGCGTTCGCCGGCGGGGTTCGCGAGACGCAAAAGTTCCGAGGAAACGGCCGGAGGCGCCTTGCCCGTCACTCTGCCATGAGGTACGTCACACGCCTCCGATGAAGCTGTCCTACGTCCTTCCCTCGGTGGTCGTCGCCCTCGTGGCCTGGTCGGCGGCCTGCTCTTCCGACAACGGCGACGCCGAGCGGCCGACGCCGGACGGTCCGGACTCGGGGAGGATCGGCGAAGAGGCCGGCGCGGGCAATCCGGACGGCGGCAAGGTCGAGACGGACATCGTCTTCGGCGAAGGCACGAACTTCGAGAAGCGCGACTGCACGCTCACCGTCCAGTGGAGCGGCGGCGGCGACGACGTGAAGATCGCCGGCGAGTTCACGGGCTGGGCGGACGCCCCGCTGCCGATGACCAAGACCGGCGACACGCACGCGGTCACCCTCTCGCCGGGCGCGAACCTCGTCGGCGGGAAGCTCTACGCCTACAAGATCATCGCCGACGGCAACTGGCGCCTCGATCCGAACAACCGGTATCGCAAGATCGTCGACAACGAGATGAACTCCGGGCTCGTGCTCCCCGCCTGCGCGGAGGGGCCCGAGACGCTCTCCGGCAAGGTCACCGTCACCGGCGGCGACATGAAGGTCCGGGTTCGCGTGCGCGCCGCCGTCGACGGCGGCGTCCCCGATCGCCTGAAGGCGAGCCTCGACTCCGCGGCCATCCCCGCGGGGAGCGCCGTGGTCGATGGCGCGGCCGGCGCCGTCGACTTCGCGTTCGCCGGTCTCGCCAAGGGCAAGCACACGCTCTCGCTCCGCGCGATCGACAAGGACGATCGCGAGGCCGAGCTGGTCGACCTCCCCTTCTGGGTCGAGGACGAGCCGTTCGACTACCGCGACGGCGTCCTCTACATGATGCTCATCGATCGCTTCGCCAACGGCAACAAGGCGAACGACAAGCCCGTCTCCGGCCCGGTGCACTACGACGCCGACTGGCACGGGGGCGACCTCGAGGGCGCGCTCGAGGTGATGAAGAGCGGCTACTTCGAGAAGCTCGGCATCCGCACGATCTGGCTCTCGCCGCTCAACACGCAGACGGACAAGTACCACACCGGCGACGGCAACCAGGTCTACAGCGCCTACCACGGCTACTGGCCGGTCAAGTCGCGCGAGGTCGAGCCGCGCTTCGGCGGCGACGCCGCGCTGAAGGCGTTCGTCGCGGAGGCGCACAAGCGCGGGCTGCGCGTCCTTTTGGACCTCATCAACAACCAGGTCCACGACGACCACGAGTACGTCTCGACCCACCCGGACTGGTTCCGCAAGGTGTGCGTCTGCGGGACCGGGGGCTGCGGCTGGAGCGAGAAGCCGTTCGAGTGCCTCTTCCAGCAGTACCTGCCGGACATCGACTGGACCAAGGCGGGCGCCGAGAAGCAGTTCATCGCCGACGCGGTCAACTGGATCGCGGCGTTCGATCTCGACGGCTTCCGCGTCGACGCGGTCAAGCACGTCGAGGCCAACAGCGTCTACAACATGCGCGCCGAGCTCGCGCGCCGTTTCGAGCAGGGCGGCGCGCGCATCTTCATGGTCGGCGAGACGGCCGTCGGCGGAGGCGAGTCGGCCACCTTCTTCGGAGAGCACTTCAGCGACGGCTACGCCTGGATCGACGCGTACACCGGCCCGACGGCGCTCGACGGCCAGTTCGACTTCCCCACCCGGCACGGCATGGCCGACGGCCTCGTGAACGGGGGGCAACCGCTCAACCAAGTCGAGGCGGAGATCGCGCGCGCGGAGTCGCGCTACCGCCCCGGCAACCGTCACGTCCGTTTCCTCAACGGCCACGACAACCCGCGCATCGCCAGCATCGCCGCGGGCGATCCCAAGCTCGGGTGCAGCTGGTCGTCCGGCTGCCGCGACGACGACCTCCCGCCGCTCGCGTACACCGACGCCGCGGTCTACGTGAAGCTGAAGCGCGCGCTCGCGGTGCTCTACTCGATGCCGGGAGTGCCGTACCTCTACCAGGGCGACGAGGTCGCGTTCGGAGGCGGCGCCGATCCGGACATGCGCCGGAACATGCTCTTTGGCGGGACGCTCGCGAGCGTCCAGATGGCCCGACCGGGCACGCAGGCGCCGGCGCTGACGGCCGCGCAGACGAACCTCCGCGACCACGTGCAGAAGCTCGGCGCGGCGCGGACCTCTTCGCGCGCGCTCCGCCGCGGCGAGCGCAAGACGCTCCTCGCCGAAGCGGACCTCTGGGTCTACGCGTACCAGTCGGGACCGAAGGAGATCGCCGTCGTCGCGGTCAACCGCGGCGCGGCCGTGAGCTCGCGGACCATCGACGCAGGCTCGCTCCAGCTCGGCTCCGTCAGCAAGTGGACGAGCGCCCTCGGCAACGGCGCGGCGACGACGAGCGGTGGCCTGACGATCTCGGTCGGCGCGGGCGAAGCGGCGATCTTCGTCGCTCAGTAGCCCGCCGTCCGCGCCGCACAGGCGACCGGCGCGCGCGCGTCCGGCGCGCCGGCCCACGCCTTCGCGGAGCGGCCCGTGAGCCACGCGAGCGCGACGAAGGGCACCGCGACGAGATCGGTCGGATCGCGCACCAAGACGACGCGGGCGAAGCCAGGGAGCGCCGCGCCGCGGAAGATCGCGCGAAGCGCGCGGAGCGGCCAGAGCATGGCGCCCCACGTGACGCGGTAAGCGTCGTTCGCGATCGGGAGCGTCTTCGTGAGGGCGAAGGCTATGGCCGTCGCGACGCAGATCGCGACGAGCATCCGGTCGAAGAGGCGCGCGTCCCGGCGCGCCCGCGGCACGAACGTCCACGCCAGCGTGTGGAGGAGGAGCGGGAAGAAGATCATCCCCGCGATGTCGGAGAGCTTGCCCGTGACGAGGCCCGGCCACGCCTGCTTGAGGACGTGGTCGTTCACGAAGAGCACGAGCACCGCGACGATCGCCAGCGGACGCGTCACGGGACGACCTTCGCTCGGACGAACGCGCCGTCGGGCGCGTCGCTGTCGCCGACGCCGCTGATGACGGCGCGCACGGTGAGGTGCAGCTCGAGCTCCGCGGTGCTCTCGTTCGTGATCTTCACGAGGGTGACGCCGCTCTTCGCGCTGCACTCGCCGCGCAGGGTCATCGTCGACTGTGGCGACGACTCGTAGGGCACGCCGTCGCGATCGACGCGCACCCAGCGCCTCTCGTCGTCGGCGCGATGAATCCAGCCTCCCCGGCAGGTCATGCTCCCCGCGTCGCCCGTCGCGCCGGCATCGGCGTCGGGCTCGCCGCTCGCGTCCGCGTGCTCGACGTGCACCTTGGTGCCCGGCGCAGCGGAGCCGGAGACGACCGTGTCGAAGACGACCTCGTGGCTGGCCTCGAACTCGATCTTGCGAGCGACCGACGTGCCGGGGGCGAGGGTGAGGCCTTCGTCGACGGCGAGCGCGTCGACGTCCCACTTGGCCTGGCTCGTCGCGACCGTGGCGACGACGGCGAAGGCGAGGAACGGAACGCGAACGAACGGCGAACGAAGGGCGGACGAAGGGCTCACGGGATCTTTGTATCGCAGGTCCGGTGCCAGTCCGACGTTTCGGGGTGATCGCGCGGCGGCGCCGACGGCGGCCCTGACAGGCCGATCGCGCCGGAGCGACCGGCCGTTCACTCCGCCGGCTCCGCTCCGCGCGACCTGCTCGACGGAGATTCATCATGAATACCGCGCCGATATCAGCGAGGTGGCGTCACGCCGTCACGTCGGAGATCGCGGCCTCGAGCTTCGGCAGCTCGAGGGGCTTCTCGAGGTGCCTGACGTCGGGCCGCGCGAGGAAGGCGCGCGCGAGATCGTCCGTCGCGCCGCCGGTGAGGAACACCATCCGCGCGCGCTGCTCCGGGCAGAGCTCGGCGAGCGCCGCGTGCAGCTCCATCCCCGTCATGCGCGGCATCATGAGATCGCACAGGATGACGTCGAAGCGCTCGCCCTGCGAGAAGAGATCGAGGGCGCGCTTTCCGTCCGACGCCCGCGCGACGTCGTAGTCCTCGCTGAGCAAGAGCTCGAGGGATTTCGCGTAGCGGTCCTCGTCGTCGACGATGAGCACCCGGTTGCGACGCGGGAGCTTCGCGCGCGACGGCGAGGGCCGCGCGTCGATCACGTTCGTGTCCGACACCGTCGGGAGCGTCACTCGGAACGTGCTCCCTCGGCCGACCTCGCTCTCGACCGTGATCTCGCCTTCGAGCTCCGTGACGATGCCCTTGCAGATGGCGAGCCCGAGGCCGGTCCCGACGCCCGTAGGTTTCGTGGTGAAGAACGGGTCGAAGATGCGCTCGAGATTCGCCGCCGAGATGCCGCTTCCGGTGTCGCGGATCTCGACGAACGCGCGCCCTCGGGACGCCTCGCCGATGCGGACGTGAATCTCGTTCTTGTCGGGCGTCCCGCGCTCGATCGCGTGGGCGGCGTTGACGAGGAGGTTCACGAACACCTGCGTGAGGCGCGCTTCGATGGCCACGACGGGGCCGACGTCGGCGTATTCCCGAACGAGCCGCGCTCGCGACTCGATCTCGCGGGACGCGATCCTTGCGGCGAAGTCGACGACGCGAGCGAGCGGGACGGACGCGAGCGTCTGGTCCTCCGGCCGCGCGAAGGTCTTGAGACCGCGCACGATCTCCCGCACGCGGTCCGAGCCGTGGCGCGCGGCGTCGAGCGCCTCGCGCACCTGCTGGAAGCGCTGGGGCGCGCCCCGAGCGTCGCTCGCGGACAGCTGCCGATCGATGACCTCGAGGTTCGTCGCGACGTAGGCGAGCGGGTTGTTGATCTCGTGCGCGATGCCGCTCGCCATCGTCCCGATCGACGCGAGCCGATCGCTGAGGAGGAGCTGGGCCTCGAGCATCTTCTGGTCGGTGACGTCCTGGCTCGATCCGACCACCGTGAGCGGCGTCCCGTCCGCGTCCTGCAGGAGCACGCCGCGGCAGTGCAGCCAGCGCACGGTGCCGTCGGCGAGGAGGATGCGATGGCCGAGCTGGAACGAACGCCGCTCCATGACGGCCTGTTCGACGCTCGCGAAGAACTGATCGCGGTCATCCGGATGGAGCGACCGCGTGAAAAAATCGAGGGTCGGCCCGACGCCGTCCGGGAGCGCGAAGATCCGGCGCAGCTCGTCCGACCACGTGAGCGAGTTCGTCTCGAGCGACCACTCCCAGGTACCGACGCGGGCGACCTCCTGCATCGTCCCGAGCAGGCGCAGCCGCCACGCGAGCCGGTTCGAGCGCCCCGCCACGATGATGAGCGTCGCGGCGCCGAGCAGGAGCAGGTACGTGACGCGGATCGCGACGTCGATCGCGTGGCTCGGCAGCTGCCCCGTCGCCGCCGCCACCGCCACGTATCCGGCCGAGTAGGTGAGCGCCGTCGCGACCGCCGCGCGCGAGCCGAACCGATACGAGGTCGTCGCGAGGCTGAGCAGCATCGCGACGAACCACGGCGAGTCGGCGCCGCCGGTCGCCGCGATCCAGGCAAGCGTGAAGACGACGTCCGTGGCGACACGAGCGCCCGTGGCCACCGCCGACGACCGCCAGTACGGCTCGAACCGGAGGACCGCGAGGGCGTAGACCGCGCCGAGGACGAGGATCGTCCAGCCGAGCGCCGGCCGGTAACCAGGGCGATCGGCCACGAAGGGAAAGAGCACGAGCCCGGAAGCGACGACGACCACGCGCACGCGCGCCAGTCGCCGCTCGGTCTCGAGGGCCCCGCCCGAGGGCAGGACACGCTGCGGCTCGAGCGGCTTCGCGGCGGCGGGTGGGATCATGGGGATCGGCGCCATGCGGGACGACGGCCCCCGCACGATCGATGACCATGCTCCTTCGATCGGCCGTGCGACCGCAAGAGGCCACGTGCCCCACGGCGCCGGCCGGTCGGTCAGCGGGCGGCGCACGCCCCGCGAGGCGCCCGTAGCTCCGCCGCGCCGGCTCAGCTCAGAGCGCGAGGAGCTTGAGCTCGGCGACGTTCACGCGGAAGAACGCGCCCGCCTTGCCGCCCGTCCCGCCGGTGTACGCGGAGAAGTGCTCGAAGGCCGACATGTTCACGGCGCGATCGTCGTGGGAGAGCCGCACGCGGTAGCTCTTGTTCGCCTCGAGGTTCACCCGGACGAACGAGGAGTCGCCCCACGAGGCCCAGTCGGCGCGCTGCGGCATGACGAGGTAGCCCGTGCCGACGGCCGTGCCCGACGGAAGCTCCTCGACGGTCACCTTCTTCACCGCGCAGGTGATGCCGGTGCTGAGCGGCCCCGCGCCGTTGCCGTAGACGGCCTGGACGAGGTGCGCGCCCGAGCGCGTCGCGTCGAACGTCGCGACGATCTCGTGGCCCGGATCGCCCCAGCTCTCGGGGAACGTCCTGCCGTAGGCGGTCGTCATCGCGCCGCCCGTCACCGAGAAGCTCGTCGCCGCGACCGACGTGACGCGCTGAGAGCCCGGCCCCCAGAAGCAATGCGGGCGCGCGTGCTGCGAGACGTTGCCGCTCGTCCCCCAGCGCGTCTCGACCGTGTAGCAATGGCTCGGCGAAGCGTCGCCGTTCGTCGCCGCGTCGGTCCACGTCGTGGTGTTCGCGCCGAGGCCGGAGGCGACACGGACGCCGTCGCGGTAGACGCTCCACGTGATCTCCGTGGCGCTCTCGCCGGAGAAGTCCGCCGTGACCCTGAGCTTCCCGCCCGACACGTCGATCCCCGCGACCGAGGGCGTCCGCGGCGCGAAGATCGTCCGGTAGTCGGAGGTGTCGTCGATCGCGTGGAGCGCCGCGGCGGGCGAGGCCGGCGCGCCGAGCTCGATCTCGACGAGGTTCCGCTCGCGAAGGTCGGCCTCGGCGATGACCTCGCCGGCGAGCGGTCGCCCGTTGAGCCGGCGCGAGCGCACGACGTAGGCGCCGCTCGCCCCGCCGCCGTCCGCCGGGAGCTTCAGCGAGACCGAGAGCTTCTTTCCGCGGAACGGCAGATCGTTCAGGGCGATCGTCTCCGCCTTGCCGAAGAGCGACGCCCGGAGCGAGCGCGGCAAGAACGGCGCGACGCGCACGCCGCCCGGAACGGCCTCGACGCCGAAGAGCCCGCCGTTCACCGCGCCGATGTACCCCGCGACGCTCCAGAGCTGGCGCTGCGAGTTCACGACGGGGCCCGAGGCCGCGCCGTCGTCGTGCCAGGGCTTGCCCGTCACGACCTCGAGGTTCTCCATGTTGGAGAGGTTCAGCGCGGCGCCCCGCACGAGCGACCGGATGCCGGCGTCGAACGCGGCGTCGTTGCCGACCTTCTTCGCCGCCTTGACCCAGTAGGCCGTCACGAACGGCCAGATCGCGCGGTTGTGGTAGATGGGCGTGTCCTTCTGCTGCGGGAAGAACACCGGCGGGCCCTTCGGGAGCGTCGGGTAGGTCGCGACGGCGTCCTTCGCCTGCGCCGGCGTCGTCACGTCGAGGAGCACCGCGAGCGACGTCCCGAGGAGGTCGAACCGGCGCACCGGCGACGGGTCGAGCTCGGTCGTGACAAAAGTCGAGAGCTGCTTCTCTTCCGTGAGCCAGAAGCGCGCGCGGATCGCCGCGCGGAGGTCGGCGGCTCGGCCCTTCATCGCGTTCGCGGTGGCCGAGTCGCCCGTCTCCTCGGCGAGCGCCGCGGCGAGGTCGATGAGCGACAGGTGCGCGACGTTGGTGGAGAGCGACTTGCTCATCCCGATGTGCACCGTGTCGGGCGACGCCCAGCCGGGGTACGACTGCTCACGCCAGTCGAGGAAGGACTGCTCGCCGCGGTAGAGGCCGTCGCGCGCGTCGAAGGCGACCACGCGATCGTGCGCGATCGTGTTCTTCGCCGCCTCGAGCGCCCGGTCGCGGAACTTCGTCCGCGCCTCGCCGGTGAGGTGCAAGAGCACCTCGCGCGCGCCGAGCGCCCAGACGACGCGATCGGTCGAGACCGGGTAGCTGCCGCCCGTGCCGGTGTCCTGCACGATCTGCAGGTCCTTGCCGTCGCGGCGCGTCGAGATCTTCAGCTCGAGCGAGTTCTTCGCGCGGACCGCGTCCACCCACGGCAGCCCGAGGTCGACGGCGTAGGCGGTGTCGCGGGTCCAGACGTAGTTCCACTTCCGGCCGGTCTCGAAGCAGCCGCCCTCGGCGCACCGGAGCTCGGCGCCGTCGTTGAACGCGTAGTCCTTGATCGAGTCGACCGAGCACTCCTTCGCCTCGTCGAGGGCGAGCTGATAGAGCGCGTCGAAGAGCGGGCTGGTCGTCTGGACGCTCGGCCCCCCCGCCTGCTCGGCGAGGACGCGGGGGCTCGCCGGGAGATCGTCCCGCCGGACGGCGGTGCTCGAGAGCGCGAAGCTCCGCGCGCAGCCGGTGCCCTCGACGGCGACGCTCGCCGTCCCCGTGTCGTCCGCGAGCTCGCTCGCCGACGCGGGCCCCTCGCCCGCGGCGACGACGCACGCCGGGACGTCGAACGGCGGACCGTCGCCACCGTCGAGCTCGGGCGCCGTGACCTCGCCGCTGTCGGGCCGCTCGTTCGTGGCGTCCGCCGGCGGATCCGAGGCGCACGCCACCCCGGTGAACACCGCGGCGACCAACCATCCGAACAGAGCGCGCCTCATCGCGCCAACGCCGTAGCACGCCAGGAGGCTGGCGCCAGGGCAAAAGTGACTCATTCCTGAGTGACGGAATCGTCGCGCGGGCGCCGGACGCGTACAATGGCGGGCGGTGATTCGGCGGGTCCTGCATGGCGCGCTCGTGGGCACGCTCGGCGCGTCGCTCCTCTTCTGCCACGCGGCGCGCCGCGAGGTCCCGGCGGCGACTCCGCCGGTCGCGGCGCTCGACGCGGGTCCCCCGCGCGAGGCCCCGAGCGACGTGGCTCCCGCCGACGGCGGATCGTCCGCGGCGACGGTCGACGACGACGCGCTCCGCTGGGCGCCGATCGACGCCGTCGTTCGGGCAGCGATCGACGGCGCGAAGATGCCGGGCTGCATGGTCGTCGTCGGCCGGCACGACGACGTCCTCTTCGAGCGGGCGTACGGATCGCGCGCCCTCCTCCCCGAGCGCGCGCCGATGACGCCGGAGACGCTCTTCGATCTGGCGTCGCTCACGAAGCCGATCGCGACGGCGACGAGCATCATGATCCTCGTCGACCGGGGCAAGGTCGACCTCGACGCGCGCGCGTCGAGCTACGTGCCCGAGCTCGCGAGGCTCCCGGCGTTCACGGTCCGCCAGCTCCTCCTCCGCACGAGCGGGCTGCCGGCGGCGACGCCGCTGTCGGACTGGTCGACCGATCGCGCCGAGGTCATCCGGCGCATCGCCGCGCTCACGCCGAAGGCGGCGCCCGGCGAGCGGTTCAACTACTCGGACGTCGGCTTCGTCGTCCTGCAGGAGATCGTCCAGCGCGTGAGCGGCAGGGAGCTCGCGGCGTTCGCGTCGGAGGAGGTCTTCGCGCCCCTCGGCATGAAGGACACGGGCTTTCTGCCGGCGCCCGAGCTCCGCCTCCGCGCGGCGCCGACCGAGCAGCGCGACGGCGGCTTCATGGTCGGCGAGGTCCATGACCCGCGAGCGTTCGCGCTCGGAGGCGTCGGAGGACACGCCGGCGTCTTCTCGACCGCCCACGACCTGGCGCGCTTCGCTCGCGCGATGCTCGACAAGGGCGAGCTCGATCATCGCCGCCTCTTCGCGACGAAGACGTTCGAGCGCTTCGTCGCCCGCCACGACACGTCGAAGGGCGGGCGCGCGCTCGGCTGGGACGTCGACAGCACGTTCGCGAGCCACCGGAGCGGGCTCCTCTCGCCGAAGGCGTTCGGCCACGGCGGCTACACCGGCACGGCGATGTGGATCGATCCGGAGCGCGACCTCTTCGTGATCTTCCTCTCGAACCGCGTGCACCCCGACGGCAAGGGAGCGGTGAACCCGGTCGTCGCGGAGATCGCCACGCTCGCCGTGAACGCCGCCGAGGTGAAGACGGGCATCGACGTCCTCCGCGCCGAGTCGTTCGAGCGGCTGCGCGGCGCGCGGATCGGGCTCGTCACGAACGCGAGCGCGAAGGCGAAGGACGGCACGAGCACCATCGACGCCTTCCGCGCGGCGGCGCCGGCCGTCACGCTCGGCGCGATCTTCACGCCCGAGCACGGGCTCGGCGGCGATCGCGAGGGAAAGATCGGCGACAGCACCTACGAGGGCGTACCGGTCTCGAGCCTCTACGGAGAGCGCTTCACGCCGACGTCCGAGAGCCTCTCCGGCATCGACACGATCGTCTTCGACCTCCAGGACGTCGGGATGCGCTTTTACACGTACGCATCGACGATGAAGCGCGCGATGAAGGTCGCCGCGGAGCGGAACCTGCGCTTCGTCGTCCTCGATCGACCGAACCCGATCGGCGGCGTCGACGTCCAGGGCCCGCTGCTCGCCGCGGCCGACGTGAAGGGCTTCGTCAACCACCACGCGCTGCCGCTCCGGCACGGGATGACGATGGGCGAGCTCGCGCGCCTCTTCGCCGCCGACGACGCGCTCGAGCTCCGGCTCGACGTCGTGAAGATGGTCGGCTGGCGCCGCAAGGAGACCTTCGACCGCACCGGCCTCGCGTGGTCCGCGCCCTCGCCGAACCTGCGATCGCTCCGCTCCGTCGCGCTCTATCCGGCGATAGGCCTGCTCGAGAGCACGAACGTCTCCGTCGGGCGAGGGACGGACACGCCGTTCGAGATCGTCGCCGCCCCGTGGATGGACGGCGTCGCCGCCGCCCGGCGCCTGAACGCGTCCGCGATCGCGGGCGTGGTCTTCGAGCCCGTGACGGTCACGCCGCGGTCGAGCGTCCACGCGAACAAACGGTGTCGCGGGGTTCGCATCAAGGTGAACGACGCTACGCACTTCGAGCCGATCCGGACCGCGATCGCGATCGCCGGCGTCTTGCGCGAGCTCCACCCCGCCGAATGGGATTTCGACGGGATGGACCGCATGCTGCGCCACGGGCCCGCGATGAGCGCGATCCGCGCAGGCAAGGGTCTCGCGGACGTGGAGGCGACCTGGGCGTTCGAGCTGGCGACCTTCAAGGAGAGACGCGAGCGGTTCCTCCTCTACAAGTAGCGGCGGACGAGCACGCAGCGGCGGACGGGCACGCAGCGGCGGACGGTCCGCCGAGCGTAATCGCGGAGCCACAGGGCAGGTGTGAGCCTCTTACCCCGCACGACTCGATCGTCATGGTCGGCGCCCCTCCGATCGCGGAGTTCGCGCGCGATCCCGCCCCTCGGGCGGCGGGTACGTACCTTGCTCGGGCGAAGCCGAACGGGGCGGAGCACCGGATCTGAAATCCGACGGCTCGGGGTGTCAGCCAACGTCATTTGAGGTCCGGAGCTCCGCGGGCCACCTTGTCGAACCACGACGGCCATGCGCGAAACCACTCGACGCCGGTTCGACCGACCGACCCCGCCCCGCTCCAGCGCGCATTGACGGGCACGATCCCCCTCGCTACCTCCCTCCTCCACGTCCCATGACATCGATGTTCGCTCGACGAGCCTTGGGGCTCGGGCTCACCCTCGCGACGACGGCGCTCGTGGTCACGCCGGCCGCGGCCGCCCCGTCGCGCATCGCCCTCCTCGGGCCGAGCGACGCCGCGATCCTGCCGCGCCTCCAGCGCAACGTGGCGTCGATGAAGCTCGAAGCATCGACCGCGACGGTGTCCGTGTGCAGCCGCGACGTCGTCACGCGACTCGTGACCGAGCTCGGCGTCGACACGGCGATCTGCACGGACGGCGATCAGATCGGCGTCTGGGTCCGCGACGGAGAGCGCCTGGTCCTCAAGGAAGCCGTCGTCGTCCAGAGCTCGGACGATCGCGCGCAGGAGCTCGCCGCCGCGCGGGCCGTGATGGCGCTCCAGACCGCCCCGGCCAAGGACGCCGCCGTCGGCGCGGGCGAGGGCGCGCCGCCGAGCTCGTTCACGATCGTCGCCAACGGTCCGAGCGCGACGGTCACCGGCCCTACGACGACGGCGGCCCCGGACGAGTCGGCTCCCGTGAAGGACGCGCCGCGAGCGGTCGCCCCGCCGACTCCCACCGAGCGTGTCACGCCGCGCCTCGTGCTCGGCGCGGGCCCGGCGATCGCGGCGAGCCGTCACGGCAACTCGTTCGCGATCTCGGCGGAGGCCGAGATCGGCGTCAGCCGATACGTCGCCGTCATCCCGTGGATCCAGGTCGTGCCTGCGAACCGCCTCGCCGAGGCGCCGCTCGGCACCGCGTCGTTCCGGCCGACGATCTTCGGGCTCGGGTTCGGCATCCCGATCCTCCGGCCGTCATCGCTCGTCGTGCCTCGCGTCGGCGGCGGCTACGGAATTCTGTGGATGCACGTCGCGCCGGAGACCGCGTCCGCGCCCGCGACGATGAGCAAGCCCGAGGACCTCTTGGCGCCCATCATGTACACGACGGCGGCGGTCTCGGTGAAGGTCGCCGACCGCTTCCGCGTTGCAGGCGAAGGCATGCTCGGCCTGTCGAGTCACGACATGGTCGTGCGCATCGGCAACCAGCCGGCGGCGCACTGGGGTGTCCCTCTCGCGAGCCTGGCGCTCCGCGGAGAGTGGGTGATGCCGTGAGCGTGCGCCCCCTCTCCCCTGTTCGCAGCGCGGCCGCGTGGGCCGTCCTCACGACGGGCGCGCTCGGAGGCCTCCTCTTCGCTTGCGACGAGGTCTACGCCGATCCGGTCACCGCGCCGTTCACGAGCCCGTTCGGCGGCGCCCCCGACTCCGGGCTCACGACGACGCGTACGCCGCCCGTCGCGTGCTCGTACGCGCCGCAGGAGAACAGCCCCTGCTACCAGCGAAACTCGGTCTGCGAGTACGGCTCGAGCCCGGACAGCCGCTGCAACACGCTCTTCGTCTGCGCGAACGACAGCCAGTACGGCACGTACTGGACCGAGCAGGCGCCGCCGAGCTGCGTGGCCGAGTGCCCGGCCGCGTCCGACATCGTCGACGGGGCGCCGTGCGACCTCGGCGACGCAGGTACGGGCCCGGAGGCCGAGCTCCACTGCTCGACCTCCGTCGGGACGTGCGTGTGCACCACCGGTCGCGACGGCGCCAACGCGCACGCGCGCAAGTGGGTCTGCACGGTCCCGGCCGACGGCTGCCCCGCGAATCGACCGCTCCTCGGCCAGCCCTGCTCCGGCACGCGATCGTGCGACTACGGCTCGTGCACGTCGAAGCGCGGAATGCGGATGCTCTGCGAGGACGACGTCTGGCAGACGGAGATCGCCGAATGCGAGTGACGGGCGTAGTGCGACGAGCCGGCCTGACTGCCGCGGCGGCGTCCGCGCTCGTGGCCGCGTGCAACCTCGGCGACGACAGCTCGTTCGGCGGGTTCGGCGGTGGCCCGAGGAGCTTCATGGACGCCGGCACCGCGGCGACGCCTCCCGGACCGTGCGACAACGCGCGCACCGGCGCGAGCTGCTCCGATTCGCAGCTCGTCTGCGAGCAGCAAGACGGACCGAACCCGGCCTGCAACCCGCACGTGCGCTGCAACGTGTACGCCTGGCAGCTCGAGCCGCCGGAGAAGCTCCTCTGCGCGAGCGATTGCCCCTCCGCCTACGTCGAGGACCTCCCCGACGGCTGCGCGGCGGCGAACGCCGGCACGCTCATGTGCGCGTACCCCGAGGGGACGTGCGGCTGCGCGCCCGTCCTCCCCGACGCCCTCGACGGAGGCGCGGACGGCGGCCAAGACGGCGACGACGCGGATGAATCCGACGCGGGCGACGTCGACGCCGCGCCGAGGGTCTACACGTGGAAGTGCGTCACCCCGGAGGTAGGGTGCCCGCGAACACGTCCCAGCGCCGGCGCCCCGTGCGTTCGGCCGCTCGTGTGCGATTACGGCGACTGCCTCTTCGAGGACGGCGTCACCATGCATTGCTACAGTGGTCGCTGGACCGTCCAACGACAGGCGTGCGACCGATGAAAAACGCGGACCGCGGACGCCCCGTCCAGACACTCTCCGAGTCACGCTCTGCTTGCGGCTTCGATTCGAACACAGGGAGATCCTCATGAACCGATGGTGGAAAGTCACGCCGCTGCTCGCGGTGGTCGTCGGAATCGCCTGCAACACCAAGGGCAATGAGAACCTGGAAGAGTCCCGGTCGGCGCCGATCGCTCCGACGCCCGGTCCGCAGCCGACGTTCAAGACGACAGCGTCGCTCCCGAGCTCGCCCCCGGCGATCTCCGGCGGCACGCTCGCGGTGGCGGGCGACGGCCGTACCGCGGTCGCCGCGGATCCGGATCGCGATCGCGTCTACGTCGTCGACGTCCCGTCGCGCGCGGTGAAGCACTCGATCAAGCTCGCCGAACGGTCGGAGCCGGGCCGCGTCGCGATCGACACGAAGGGACGCGCCCACGTCGCGCTCCGCAACTCCGGGAACATCGCGACGATCGACCTCGCGACGGGCGCGGTCACCGAGCGCCGCGCCTGCGTCGCGCCGCGCGGAATCGCCTACGACGCCGACCTCGACACGCTCCACGTGGCGTGCGCCGAGGGCTTCCTCGTCTCGATCCCGCTCGCGGGCGGCGACATCCGGCGCATCGGCCTCGATCGCGACGTCCGCGACGTCATGATCACGAAGAACAACATCCTCGTGAGCCGCTTTCGCGAGGCCGACGTCCTCGTGCTCTCACGCGCGGGCGCCCTCCAGGGAAAGAGCACCACCCGCGGCGGCAACCTCGGCTGGCGCATCGCCAAGGCGCCGACCGCGCCTGCGGACGACGAGCAGACGAGCCCGCCGGAGGAGAGCGACGAGCCCGCGATGATCTCGCAGGAGCCGGTCGACCCGAGCCCGACGCCGGGCGCGGTCGGCTACTACGGCTCGGGCGCGACGGACGCCTGCTCCGCGCCGACCATCACCGCGACCCGCCTCGACATCCCCGGCGAGCAGCCGATCTTCGTCCCGCCGGCGGTGCTCCCCGTCGACCTCGCGACGAACGGGCGCGAGTACGCGATCGTCGCGGCCGGCAACGGTCACACGAGCAGCCTCCCGCAGCTCTTCGTCCACCGCGTGCGCCCGCGCGCCACCGATGGTTCTTCGTCGTCCTCGTCGTCGAGCGGCTTCGGCGGCTCGAGCGGCTCGAGCGGCTTCGGCGGAGGCGGCCGCTTCGGCTCGAGCTTCGACTGCACGCAGATGGCCAAGGGCTTCCTCCCCGGCCAGGCGGTCGCCGCGGCCTACGACGGCGAGGACCAGCTCCTCGTCCAGTCGCGCGAGCCCGCGGCGCTCTACATCATGACGCCCGATCGCCAGCGCGTCTGGAAGGAGATCGCCCTCGACGCCGAGAGCCGCGAGGACACGGGCCACGCGATCTTCCACTCGAACAGCGGCGGCTTCCTCGCGTGCGCCTCCTGCCACGCGGAGGGCGGCGAGGACGGTCGCACCTGGGAGTTCATCGAGGGGCCGCGCCGGACGCCGTCGATGCGCGGCACGATCGCCGACACCGCGCCGTTCCACTGGGACGGCACGATGACGGACATGCGCCACCTCGTCGACCACGTGTTCTCGACGCGCATGAGCGGCCCGAAGGTCGACGACGCGCAGGTCGAGACGCTGAAGACCTGGCTCTTCAAGGTCCCGGCGCCGCCGAAGCTCGAGCAGGACGCGGCGGCGGTCGAGCGCGGACAGGTGCTCTTCACGCAGCGCGGCTGCGCGACCTGCCACTCGGGCAAGGCGCTCACGAACAACGAGACGCGCGACGTCGGCACCGGCGGCGCCTTCCAGGTCCCGTCGCTCGTCGGCGTCGCGTGGCGCGCTCCGTTCATCCACAACGGCTGCGCCAAGACGATGAAGGACCGCTTCGACGGCCTCTGCGGCGGCGACAAGCACGGTGACATCGCCGGCATGACGTCGGCGCAGATCGCGGATCTCTCGACGTACGTCGAGAGCCTCTGACGCGCCGCCGGCCCTGACACGGAGGTCAGGCTGTCATCGGGCGTTGATGGCGGGACCGCGAACCGGCCGTCACAGATCTCCCTGAAACTCCCCGTTCTTTCGTGTTCCCCGAGCGCTCGCGCGGGCCCTCGGGGCTCACGCGGGCGCTGGCGTGCTACGTGCAGTCGCGACCCGGCGCGATCTCACGTCGTGATTGCGCTCTAGAATCGAGGTCATGATGAGGTGCGCGGCTTCGTTGGGTGTCCTGGCCGTCACGGCCGCTCTGTTCGTTCCGGCGACGGCGTTCGCTCAGGAAGAGCCTCCCCCGCTCCCGCCGCCGGCGGCGAGCGAGGGCACCACCGCGACCCCGTCCGCGACCACGACGATCGACAGCGTCCATCTCCGCAACGGCGGCCTCTACCGCGGGCGCGTCACGGAGATCGTGCCGGGCGATCACGTCACGGTCATCGTCGACCAGGGCGAATCGAAGCGCATCCCGTGGGCGGAGGTCGATCGCGTCATCGTCGCGTCGACCGCCGTGCCCGCGCCGCCGTCCGCGTCGCCCCCGATCCGCGGCACGGCGGCCCCGGCCACGCCTCCGTTGCCCGCGCCGATGGTCGGCCCGCGCGCGCGCGTCCACATCACGTCGTCGAAGAACGTCATCCTCTATCGCCGCCCGGCGAGCTCGTCGGGGTGGGTGCAGGCCTGCACGTCGCCCTGCAACCAGGAGCTCCCGATCGGCGACACCTACCGCGTGACCGGCAACGGCGTCTCCTCGTCGAAGGAGTTCCGCCTCGAGGCGAGCCCCGGCGGCTCCGTCGACGTCGCGATCGACCCGCCGTCGACGGGCGGCATGGTGCTCGGCGGATTCCTCGCCGGCGGCGGCGCGACGGCCGCCTACGTCGGTATGCTCGTCGCGCTGGTCGGCGCCTCCGAGGCGAACAATACCTGCTACGGCGGCTCCGGCAGCGACGGCTACTGCGCGAAGCGCAAGAGCGACGCCGAGAGCGCGCGCAACGGCGGCCTCATCGCGATGGGCGTCGGCGCAGGTCTCACGGTCGCGGGCATCCTCGTCTTCTTGAGCAGCGCGAAGACGGACATCGTGCAGACGTCCGGCCGGGGCAGCGCCTCCGCGGATCCCGCGCCGCGCCCGCTCGACGCGTTCCTTCGCCTGCCCACGTGGCGAGGCGCCTCGTCGAGCTCGGAGGCCGCCGCTGCGACGCCCGCGTCGTCGTTCCCGCTCGTCCTCGGCGGGACGTTCTGAGCCGATTTTACGGCGCCGGGCGCGGGTGCTACGAGAGCCGAATGCGCTTCGCGACGATCGCCGCCTCCGCGTCCCTCATGCTCGTGCTCGCCGCGTGCGACACCGGCTCGAAGAGCTCGACCCCGACCGCGACGCCCGATCCGGCACCCGCGCCGTCGGCCGCGCAGGCACCGGCGCCGACCGGCGCCGCGGAAGGCGCGCTTCGCCTCGGCACCCCGATCGAAGCGTCGGCACAGAAGGTCACGCTCGCGGACGTCGCCAAGGCCCCGAACGCGTACGTCGGAAAGACGTTCGCCACGACCGGCACCGTGACGGCGGTCTGCCAGCACATGGGGTGCTGGATGGAGATCAAGGACGACGCGAGCGAGGCGCACATCAAGATGGCCGGGCATGCGTTCTTCGTCCCGAAGACGGCCTCCGGCCGGAAGGCGCGCGTCCTCGCCAAGCTCGTGAAGGCCGAAGAGAAGGGCGCCTGCGAGGGCGAGGGGCACGAGGGCATGGCCGCCGCCGGCGGCGAGGGCGCCAAGGCGGGCGAGAAGAAGGGCTGCCGCGCCGAGGCCGAAGCCCAGCTCGGTCGCCCGCTCGCGAAGCTCGAGCTCGTCGCCGAGGGCGTCGAGCTCTTGTGAGCGCGTCACGGCGCCACGGCGCGACTCCGTTGCGCCGCTCCTGAACGGTCAGAGAGCGTGGCGCGCTTCAGGGCGAGCCGCAGAACGACACGCACGTCCCCGGCTCGCCCGGCTTGGCGTCGCATCGACCGACGCACTCGCTCACAAACGTCGCGCCCGTGCAGCTGCCGCCGGCCGCTCGCTTCTTCGCGCAGGTCCCCTGCGTGTTCCCGGCGGCGCCGTCGCAGAAGCAGTCCGGGGTGCAGTCGTCGGCGCGAAGGCACTTCGCCCCTTCGCCGCCGGGGCCGCTCGTCCCGCACACGCCAAGGACGCAGCGGAGCGGCTCGGCGCACTCGTCGTCGAACCCGCAGCGCTCGCCCGAGGCCGCGGCCTTCACGCATCGCCTCTCGAGGCTCTCGCACCGCGCGCCGACTGCGCACGCGGGGTGCGAGCCGAACTCGAGGCTCACCGCGCCGTCCGATCCGCCGTCGACGCGAGCGGCGCCGCAAGCCTCGCCGATCGCGGGCGGTGCCTTGCAGGCGCCGTCGACCTCTTTTGTGTATCCTACACATGTCAGACCGTCGACGCACTCGTGGTCGCCCATGCAGGGCGCGCCTTCGCCGCCGACGCCGACGAAGGCCTCGCGGCACGAGGTGCCGGCGGGATCGGCGTAGGTCTGCGTGATGTTCGCGCACGCTCCGGGGGCGTACGTCGCCGCGTAGGCGGCGAAGCAAGCGTCGCCGGCGTCGCCGCGATAGAGCACGCGCTTCTTCGCGACCGACGCCTCGAGCGTCGACCGACACACGGGGATGAACGCCTCGGCCAGGTCGTGCGAAAACCTGTAGTCCTGCGTCGCCTTGTCCTCGGCTGTGCAGCACGCGGCGAGCGCGCCGACGACGACGCCGAGCGTCTTCTGGCAGAAGTCTCCGGCGGCGGCCGGCGGCGGCGGCCTCGCCGCACCGAGCGCGCCGTCGGCGGCGGCGCCCCCGTCACCCGCGCTTGCTCCGCCACCGGGCCCGGCGGTCGAGTCCTCTTCACACGCGAGCACGACGCTCGCGAAGGCCCCGGCGACGACCACCACGACAAGAGCGCTGCGTCCCGACATGTCCCTCACCTCCCGCTCGCCTCGAAGCAACGAATATACCCATCAGGATATACGCGAATCGCGGGCTCCTTGGCGACGGGTGCGAAGCGCGGGCTCCACCTTGGGCGCGAACCGGGCGCTCCGAGCGCGTAGGCGTGCGCCGTCCAGCCGGTCGGCTCGCCAGGTGTGTCGGAGAGCGCGAAAGACGAAGCACGGGCACGCGTGGTCTGTCACCCCGCACGAGGCTTGGTTTGGTCGGTCATGCGAGAGCGCGCACGAGCCGCGCCAGCGCCTGCTGCGTGCGGGTTGACGAAGCGTGATCGCGACGGCGCTGTCACGGCTCCTGCGCGACCGGGGGCATGACCGACCAAACCAAGCCTCGTGCTCCGCTCCTCCCGCACCACAAGCTCATCGCCTACGGCGTCGCCGTCGAGCTTCTGCTCGCCGTCAAGGACGCCAAGATTCGAGACAGCAAGCTCCGCGATGAGGCCGTCCGGGCCGCCAAGGGCACCTGCCTCAACTGCGCCGAGGCTGCGGGCCGCGTCACCCGCGCCGACAAGGCGCGCACGTTCGCTATCGCTCGCGGCGAAGCTGTCGAAGCGGTCGCCGCGGTGGAGATCGCGGCTCACGCCGGTGACACCAGCCATGAGGCCGCGCAGCGGTGCGTCGTGATCGGCAATCGACTTGTCGCGCTGCTTACAGGTCTCATTCGCTGACTCTTCCTCT
>JAHBWC010000112.1 GCA_019637225.1 Labilithrix sp. | reverse complement strand
CCCCTACAAGTCGCCGCGCGTCATCGCGAACGCCTGCACGGAGAGCGAGCTCGCCGCGCTCTCGGCGTTCTACACGTCGAAGATGGACGCGGGCGAGGACCTCAGAATCTCCGAATGGTCGGCCGAGGTCAGCGGGAGCTGCGCCCAGTGCGTGTTCGACGACGACAGCGGAGCGTCCTGGGGGCCCATCCAGACGCAAAACGACCGACTCCACAGCGTGAATCGTGGCGGCTGTGTCGAGCTCAAGAGCGGCAGCACGGCCTGCGGGCAGGCGTTCGGACGGGTCTTCACGTGTCGGCTTGAGGCGTGCCTGCCGAAGTGCACGAGCCAGGACGGCTTCACCGAGTGCCTCGCAGACAACGAGGCGATCTTCTCGGGACCGTGCAAGGGTGCCAAGGACGCGGTCGTTGCCGCGTGCGGCAGTGGCCTCAACGCGTACGAGACAGCCTGCTCGGGGGGCGCTTGGATATTCGAACGCCCGATCCGTGCACAGTGCATCACCGGAAGCTGACGCTCTTCGTCCCTGTGCCGCTTCTAGCTCGCCGTCGAGGTCGATCGGGCTCGGCTCGGGGCAGGCGTGGGGGCTACGGGTTCAGGTACCAGCACTCGTAGGGGTAGACGGTGCGGAAACCGAGGTGCTCGAGCATGGGCGCCGAGGTCGCGTCGCGCGCGTGCGTCACCGCGAGCGAGATCCCCCGCGCAAGGAGGAACGCGAGGCGCGCGTCGACGAGCGCCCGGTAGATCCCGCGTCCGCGTGCATGTGGAACGACGAGTCCGCCGACGAGGTAGCCGAAGTCCTCGCGGAGGAAGATGGCGCATGACCCGACGAGCGCGCCGTCGACCCGAGCAGCAAAGAAGTGAGCCGTCCGCGGGGATGCCGTGAGCGCGGCGCCGTACGTCTCTCGCTGAATCGCGTGCTGGTCGTCGGGCATGCTCCAGCCACGCGCTTCGAAGACCACGTACGCGTCGAGCGTCTCGAGCGTCACCTCGTCGACGGTGACGCCGCTCGGGACCTCGAGTCGGATGTCCGTCGAGCACGCCATCGCGCGCACGGCGGTCCTGGTGAAGCCCCGCTCGCGGAGTCGTTCGCTGAAGTCCTTAGGCTCGGTCCAATGACCGACACACCATTTCACCGCCGGGCCATTGGGGCGCGAAGAGTACTCGGCGACGACCTCGTCGATCGCCCGGTCCGCGTCCTCCGGCGCCAGCTTCGAGATGTAGACCTCGTTCAAGTGCCCGACCGCCGACGGCGTGACGATCTGGTACCAGCCCGGTCGCTCGATGACGCGTGTGTCGCGCCGATGAAGCTCGCGTCCGATCGGTGCACGGTAAGCCGCGCGCTCGTAAGCGTCCTCGGTCCACTTCATCGTGAGCTCGGTCTAGCAGCGAACGAGCGGCAGGCGAAATCAGCGAGCTGAAGCTCGATCGAAATCCAGCTCGCGAAGCGAGCGCCGCGTGGGGGGGGGGGACCCCGGAAAACCGCGCTTTTCCGGGGCGGGGCGGCGCGTGCCGCCCCGTGATGACAAGAAGCTAAATGGGCCGAGCATGATTCCGAATCATGCTCGGTCATTTGGGCGGCGCTCACCAGATCTCGGTGCCGTGGCACATCGGCGTGCACGCGCGCGTCGCCGCGTTGTACTGGATGTTCGACCCGGGCCCGCCGGCGTTCTTCACGCCGTTGATGTGGAGCGCGCGGTTCACCGTCGTCGCGGAGTAGCCCGTGCCGTGGCACGTGCCGCACGGGATGCCGTTGTGATCGGCGCGGCGGTGATCGCCCGTGTTCGGAGGCCCCGCGTGGCAGGACGTGCAGGTCATCGCCGCGCCGGTCCACGTCGTCGTCGCGGCGGCGCCGCCGACGAAGCTCCCGTGGCAGTACGTACCCGCGCACGACGTTCCGTTCCATGTCGGCGTCGCGCCGCCGGTGGTGGCGCGCGTGCCGAACGTCAGATCGACGACGCCGTTGCTGTGCTGCGTGGACGTCGGCACGACGTGGCACTCGGCGCAGGCGATGGGGTTCGTCGAGATCGTGCTCGTGTTGAGGTGGGTCATGTGCGCGCCGACGGCGATGGTCGTCGACGCCGTCTCGCCGCTCGTCCCGCGCGGCGGTGCCACCTTCACGTTCGCGTCTGCGCCTTCGACGGCGACGCGGTTGGCGTCGCCGTGGCACGTCGTACACGTGAGCGCCGTCGTGGCTCCGCCGTCCGGCGCCGCGGCGTCTGCGGTCGTCCCCGCCGCCGCGTCACCGCCGCCGGGATCGAGATCCCCTCCGCCGCCGCCGCCCCCGTTGTCGGTCGTGCGATTCGTCCGTCCCCTCAGCGATTCGGGTGCGCTCGAGTCGCCGCACGCGGCGAGCCCGCCACCGATCAACACGCTTGCAGCGTAAGCCCCGACCAAGCTCATCCGCATGTGGCCTACGTTAGCAGCGGAAAAGATACGCGTCGCGTCTCGCCGAAACCCCGTTGAGTTTCGATGCTCCACTGTGCGTGTCGGTGACGACGCCTGACCGCGCTCCTGCGCTGCGCCTCCGGGCGCTGGGACGCCGAGTCCGTCCCGACGCGGCGCCGCTTCTCGACGCGCCGCGCGTCCCGCGATCGTGTCGTCCGAACGAGTGACGCGCGCGGAGCGTGCTCCGCAAACGGGTGACGGGCGCGCCGGCGCCTCCGACGCAATCTTTCCGCGTGGAGGCCGACCGAGATCCCATGACCCCCGCCAACACCTGCAAGCGCGCGCTCGCTCTCCTTCTTGCGGTCGCCGGCGCCGTCTTCTGCCAGGGCTGCTCGGACGATCCTGCGGCGAAGGGGCCGAAGGACGAGATCGAGGCGATCCTCTTTCCCTCGACGAAGCTGCTGTCCCCCGAGGACCTCGCCGCGCTCGAGCCGGACGCCGGCGACGGGCGGCTCGTCTTTCGCCGTACGCCGGCGATGATCGAGGGCGTCGAGCCGGGCGCGATCCTCGTAGGCGGCCCGTCCGCGGCGACACCGAACGGCCTCCTCCGCGTGGTCGTCGGCGTCGAGAAGCGCGGCGAGGGCTTGGCGCTCGAGACCGCGATCGCCCCGCCGCAGCTCGCCTTCAAGAAGCTCCACGCGCGCGTGGCGCGTCCGGTGTCGCTCGACGACGGGACGCTCGACCTTCACGACACGGGGGCGCCGCTCGGGTTCGGCGGCAAGTCCACGCGCACCGCGCCGGTGAACGTCGTGCTCTTCGACGGCGACGGCGACACGAGCACCACCAACGATCAGCTCCGGATCGAAGGCGCGTTCACCGGCGCGATCACCTACGATCTCTCGCTCGATCTCGACTGGGGCGACGTCTTCGATCTGCCGGCCGCGGTCGCCGCGTGCGTCAAGAGCGTCGCGAAGGTGCTCACCGGCAAGAAGCCGAGCTGCGCCATCGAGGACATGCTCCCCGAAGTGAAGGTGGTCTTCTCCGTCGACCCGCGCCTGTCCTCCGAGCTCCGCATCGTCGGCCAGGCCGCGCGCTCGTTCGAGAAGGACTTCGACATCGCCAAGGTGCACCTCGCGCCGATCCCCCTCGGGGGCTTTCTCGTCTTCTTGCCGTCGCTCGACGTGATCGCGAGCGTCGAGGGCGGCGCGAGCGCGTCGTTCCGCGCGGGCGTGAAGGGACACGTCGAGCTCACGAGCTCGGTGACGGTCTCGTCGCGCTCGGCAGGTCAGCCGAAGATCGCGCCCGTGCGGGTCAGCGACAGCGGCTTCGACATCGAAGATCCGGAGGTCGGCCTCCACGCGCACGCGAAGGCCAAGCTCGGCGTCCGTCTCAACGTGCCGCTCTACGGCGCGGTCGGACCGTACGCCACCGCCGAGTCGTCGCTCTCGCTCGTCGCCGATCCACAGCGCGCCCCTTGCTGGGAGGTGCGGAGCGGTCTCGAGAGCACCGTCGGCGTGCGGATCTCGACGCCGGACCTTCCGGGCTTCGGCCACGTGACCCTCCTGAACTGGAAGGCCGCGCCCTTCAAGGCGCTCGACGTCGTCGTCGCGAGCGGCTCATGCAAGGAGCCGCCTCCGGGGGCGACGCACCTCCCGCCCGGCAGCGGCCCGGACGCGCCCGCCCTCCGGTCGCCCGCGTTCGCGCCCTGGTCGACGTTCCACGAGGGCGGCAGCGACGGCGCGGCCATCGGGGGCCCTTCGTTGACTGGCCTCGTGTTCTCGGATCTCTCGCGCACGATCGACAATCGATGGATCGTCGCAGGCAGCGAGGCGCGCTCGCTCCTGAAGATCGACGAGCAGGGCAACGCGATCTGGCGCGCGCACTACGTCACGGACGACGGCATCACGCTCGGCGTCCTCCGCACCGTCCCGACGCGCGACGCGGGCCTCGCCCTCCTCGCGGCCGGCGACGCGGGCAGCTCCTTCGAGCTCCTCCGCGTCGGACAGGCCGGCGGCGTCGCGTTTCGGCGCTCGTACGCGCTGCCGCTCGACGTCTGCGCGGCCCCCACGGCGCGCGTCCTCGCGAACGACGGCCCCGACGGCACGGGCACCGGCTTCATCGTCGCCGGCGAGTGCTCGGGCCAGGGCAAGGCCTTCGTCGTCCACCTCGACGCGGTCGGGCGCGTCCTCGGCGCGTCTCTCTGGACGGGCGCGAGCAACGACGCAGCGTTCGCGCCGACCGCGATCGCGCGAACCGGATCTCCCTCCGAGCTCGTGCTCGTCGGCGACGCGCGCGG
This sequence comes from Labilithrix sp., assembly GCA_019637225.1. Taxonomy (GTDB): domain Bacteria; phylum Myxococcota_A; class Polyangia; order Polyangiales; family Polyangiaceae; genus Labilithrix. The sequence goes on along the minus strand of JAHBWC010000112.1, from coordinate 16,629 downwards.
CACGCAGATGGGTGACGGCATGTTCGTCGCGCGGCTCGACGACGAGGGCGAGCTCCGCGCGTCCCACGGGTACTTCGCGTGTGAGACGTCGTTCAACCTCTCGCCGACGGCGGTGATCGCCGCCGAGTCGGGAGGCGTCACGGTCGTCGGCGGGAGCCACGCGCAGAGCCGTGCGTTCGTCGCGCGCCTCCGCGCGAACGGCGACGTGGGCTTCGTGACGTTCCCCGGCTTCGTCGACGGGAGCGCGCCGGTGTTCGTGCCGAGCGCGATCGCAGAGCTGCCGACGTCGGGGTTCGTCATGGCCGCGTCGACGGTCGAGCTCACGGGCGACGGTGACGCGAACGTCCCGGCGATCGCGCTCGTCGGGCTCGACGCGTCCGGGCGGACGACGTGGTCGAGGCGCATCGCGCCGGGAGGGGCGCGCGCGGCTTCGTTCGCGGCGCTCCAGCTCACCACCGACGGCGGGGCGATCGTGAGCTCGCTCGTCTCGAGCGATCCGGCGACGGGCTCCGCGTGGACGATGAAGGCGTTCGCCAAGGACGGCTCGCTCGGCTCGGCGGGGGTCGTCGCGACGAACCTCGCCCTCGACGACGGCCCTCCCTGCGCCGTTCGCTCGACGGCGTTCGCGCCGGCGGTGACGGAGCTCGAGGTCGTCGCCGAGACGCGCGGCGTTCGGATGGAGAAGCGCTGAGGTCGACGCGCGAGCGGCCGAAGCGGCGCGCGTGAGCGGGCTCGAAACGTCGAGCTTCGCTGCTATGATCGACTCCGCCATGGCGAGCTCTTCCCTTTGCCTTCGCGCTTCGTCCGCCGCAGGTGCGATCGCGTGCGCGCTCTCCCTCACGAGCGCCGCAGGCGCGCAGCCGGGACCGGCGCCCGCGCCGCCTCCGGCTCAGTACCAGCCGCCTCCCGGCCAGTACCAGCCGCCGCCTCCAGGTTACGGGCAGCCGCCTCCGCAGGGGTACGGCCAGGGCTACCCGCCTCCGCAGCAGCCGTACTACTACCCGCAGCAGCCGCCCCCGCAGCAGGTCGTTCCGGTCGCGCCGCCCGAGCCGGAGACGCACGCGCCGAAGTACTCGCTCTGGACGGGCGCGCGCCTCAGCTACGTCGGCTTCGGCTTCAGCTTCTACGACAACGATCGCGGTCAGTCGGAGACCACGGGCAACTTCCTCGGCAACGGCGTCGCCCCGCAGATCGACGTCGGAGCGCGCATCTCGTACCGCTACATCCCGTACCTGTTCTGGGAGCACGGGTTCATGGGGCAGGGCCACCGCTTCGACGGCTCGCAGGCCCGATCGTCGACCGATTTTTACGGCATCGGCTTCCGCTACGTGAGCGGCGACGTCGACTCGGTCGCCTTTCTCACCGACCTGTCGATCGGCAAGCGCGTCGTCACCGTGAGCAACGGCACGCAGACCTACTCGATGAGCGGCATCGAGTTCTTCCGCCTCGGGCTTGGCGCCGAGATCCGCGTGGCGACGCTGTTCGCGCTCACGCCGCTCTTCAGCATCTCGAGCGGCGCGCTCAACGACAGCGAAGGCGACATCGCGTTCACCTGCTCACCGAACTGCGCCGACGGCGTGCAGGGGCCGACCTACAAGAACGGCCAGGTGATCCAGAGCGCGCGCGCCTACGTCGTCGTCAGCCTCGGCCTCGGGATCCACTTCGACATCTTCGGCAAGTAGCCGGGGCGCTCGATCAGCCGACCACGTCGCGCGTGAGCGCGTCGCGCGCGGCGATCGTGTCCTCGAGCAGCTTGCGCAGCCCTCGCGCCGCGAGGGCGCGGTGCGAGACGCGGTTCTTCTCGTCCTCGGAGAGCTCCGCCATCGTCTTGTCGGCGCCGTCGACGAGGAACAGCGGGTCGTAGCCGAAGCCGCCGGAGCCGCGCGGCGTGCGCGTGATCTTGCCGGCGCACGTACCCTCGACGACGCGCGGCTCGCCGTCGTTCACGAACGGATCGACCAACGCGAGGACGCAGCGGAAGCGGGCGTTGATGTCGCTCGTGCGCGTCCCCGCCGCGTCGATGGTGAGCTCGTCGAGCGCCGCGAGGAGCGCGGCGTTGTTCTCCGCGTCCGTCGCGCGCTCTCCGGCGAACCGCGCCGAGCGGACGCCGGGCGCGCCGCCGAGCGCGTCGACCTCGAGCCCGCTGTCGTCGGCGAGCGTGAGCATCATCGTCGCGGCGGCCACCTCGCGCGCCTTCTTGATCGCGTTGGCCTCGAAGGTGTCGCCGTCCTCGACGACGTGGATCGGCTTCTTCGAGACGTCCTGGATGGAGAGCACCTCGACGCTCATGTCGGCGAGGAGGTGGCGGAGCTCCTCGAGCTTCCCGCGGTTGTTCGTAGCGACGACGAGCGAGTGTTTCACCTGACGCCCCTCCTTCTCGGCTCTCGGTGAGCCCGGCGTGTCGAGTTCGGTCGTTCTTCGCGATGAAGACTACTTGATGAGGAGCGCGTCGAGCTCGACGCCGGCCGCCGTGAGCGCCTTCTCCTGGACGTGCGTGAGCTTCTCGACGCCGGCGATCGCGAGGTCCATCATCGCGTCGATCTCCTTGCGCGGCACCGGCGCGCCCTCGGCCGTGCCCTGCACCTCGATCACGTTGCCCGAGCGCGTCGCGACCATGTTGAGGTCGACTTCGGCGCGCGAGTCCTCGAGGTAGACGAGATCGAGCGCGAGCGCGTCGTCGAGGTAGCCGACGCTCGTCGCGGCGACGGGCTCGCGGATGACACGCTCGGCGAGCTTGCCGTCGGCCTTGAGCTTGGCGAGCGCGATCGCGAGCGCGACGAAGCCGCCGGTGATCGACGCGGTGCGCGTGCCGCCGTCGGCCTCGAGCACGTCGCAGTCGACGACGATCTGGCGCTCGCCGAGCTTCTTCAGATCGACCGCCGCGCGGAGCGCCCGTCCGACGAGCCGCTGGATCTCCTGGGTGCGTCCGCTCGGCGCCTTGCCGCGGCCGTCACGGCTCTCCCGCTTCTCGCGGCTCGCGCGCGGGTGCATCTGGTACTCGGCCGTGATCCACCCCTTGCCCTTGCCCTCCATCCACGGCGGGACCTTCGGGTCCACCGACGCGGTGCAGAGCACGACCGTGTGACCCGCGCGGTAGAGGACGGAGCCCTCGGCGAAGCGCTGGAAGCCGACCGTCATCTCCACGGGGCGGAGAGCGTCGAGCGCGCGGCCGTCGGGGCGAGGTTTGGAGCCGGAGCTTTGCGACATGGCCCGTGTTGATACCACGCCTTGACGGCGTGCTCGGCAGGTATCAGGCTTCTCGCGCCGCACGCGTACACCATGAGGAACGTGAAAGACGGGCCGGGCGCCGCTGGCGCGCATCGGCATCAGCGCGTGGAGGCCTCGATCCTCGAGGAGCTCCGGTCGGTCCTGAGGGACGACGTCACCGATCCCGAGCTCGAGGGCGTTCGCCTCACGGCCATCGTGCTCTCTCCCGACAGCAAGGTCGCGCGCGTGCACTACGCCGTGCCGCGCGCCCGGCCGCGCACGGCGGTCGATCGAGCGTTCACCCGCGCGGCGGGCTTCCTCCGCGGCCGCCTGGCCGAAGGCGTCGAGCTCAAGAGGACCCCGGACCTTCGCTTCGTCTACGAAGCGGAGATCGATCCCGCGAGCAGCGACGAGGGCTGAGCACGCGCCGGCGGAGAGCGTCTGCGTCGGCGGCGGCCGCGTCGATCCGGCCGTCAGAGGGCGCGCGACGCGCGTGAGGGCGGGAGGCTGTGCGGCCCCGAGTTGCGCGCCGGCGCGATCGGGAGGAGAAGGCGAAACGTCGTCCCCTTGTCCTCGCGCGGCTCGACGGCGATCGAGCCGCCGTGCGCCTCGACGATCTGCCGCGTGATCGCGAGGCCGAGGCCCGTGCCCTCGCCCTTCGTCGAGAAGAACGGGTCGAAGATGCGCGAGCGGACGTCCTCGGGGATGCCGCCGCCCTCGTCGTCCACGCCGACGACCACGCTCATCCCCTCGGCGCGCACGTAGACGCGAATGGTGCCGCCGTCCGTCATCGCCTCTCGCGCGTTGCGGAGCACGTTGAGGATCGCCTGGCGGATCTGCCCCTCGTCGAAGAGCACGAGCGGGATGTCGTCCTCGACGTCGAGCTCGAGGCCGAGGCCCGCGCGATCCATCTCGGGTTTCGCGAAGGCGACGATCTCGCGGACCTTCGCGGCGAGGTCCTCCGACTCCATGCGCGGCTGCGGGAGGCGCGCGACGCGGAGGTACTCCTCCGAGAGGTGCTCGAGCCGCTGCACCTCGCGCGTGATGGCCTGGAGCAGCGTCAAGGGCTCGCCCGAGGTGCCGGCCTCGGCGAGGTTCTCCTCGAGCAGCTCGATGTTCAGGCCGATCGAGGAGAGCGGGTTCCGGATCTCGTGCGTGACGTGCGCGGCCATCTTGCCGATCGCCGCGAGGCGTTCGTTGGCGACCGCGCGGTTCTGGGCCTTCGCGACGGAGGCGACCATCCGCTCGAAGGCCGTGGCGAGCTCGCCGATCTCGTCGTCGGTGCGCTCGGTCGGCTGAGGCGTGAGGTCGCCGCGCGCGACCGCCTTCGCGCGCTGGGTGACGCGCTCGAGCGGGCCGAGGAGGCGGCGCGTGTGGATCGAGACGCCCACGCCGACCGCGAGCGTCAGCGCGGCGAGCAAGGCCAGCTCGACGACGGCGCGCTGCTCGCGGGCGCGCGCCGCGGCCGACAGGTTCTTCATCGACGTGTCGACGTGATCGGCCAGCGCGCGGAGGCGCTTGTCGGCCGCGTGTTCCATTGCGCCGAGCGCGAGCAGATCGCGGTTGATCACGTCGCGGTCGCCGTCGTCGAGCGCGGCGAAGACTCGGTCGCGAAGCTCGCGGTCGCCGGCCCACTCCGCAGCCGCCGCGTCGAGCTCCCCCGTGAGGACGAGCGCGAGCTGGCGCGTCTCGTCGCTCCCGAGCGAGCGCAGCTCGTTCTGCATGGCGGCGCGCGTCTCCTCGAACATCAAGCGGCGCTCGCCGTCGAGCGTCCTCAGGATGTCGCGCGTCGACTGCGGACTCTTCTCGTCGGGGATGCCGTCGACGATCGACGCGAGCGTCGACTGGACCGCGCGGAGGCGTCCGAGCTTCAAGGCGACGGGGACGAAGCCGTTGGTGAGCTCCTCGCTGTCCTCGGCGGCGCGCTTCTGCGCCGCGACGGTGAAGCCGACCGTCACCGCGAACGCGACCAGCGTGACCGCGAACGAGACGAGGATGCGGGTCGCCAGCGTCTTGCTCGGCTTCACGCCCGGAGGGATCGACGCGCGCGCGCTCATCGGCGCCCTAGGTCTCGTCTCGCTCGGTCGGAGCCGCGCGAGGCGGCGCGCTCGCGTCCGCAGCGTCGAGCGCGCGCATGACGACGGTCGCGAGATCGACGACCTTCGCGCCGCTCTTCTGGAACGAGCGCATGCTCGACGCGCACGCGGTGACGATGGTGCCGCCGCCCGAGCGATCGTGATCGGCGACGCGCTGCTCGCCGATCCCGCGCGCGACGTCGGGCATCGTCAGCGGCAAGAGCCCGCCGGCGCCCGAGCAGCGGCCGTCTTCGCGACGGCGCTCGAACTCGTCGGGAGCGCGGCCGAGCGCGCGCGAGAGCACCTGCCGCGGCGCCTCGTAGACGCCGAGACCGCGCCCGAGCTGACAGGGGTCGTGCCAGCGCACGGGGCCGTCGCCGAGCGCGCCGTCGACGCGGCCGAGCCTGCCGACTTCGCGCGCGGCGAGCTCGGAGAAATGCTCGACCGGCGCCGGCATCGTGACGCCGGCGGCGGGGTGGTGGACGCGGAGCGCCGCGGCGCACCCGGCGTCGCCGACGACCACGCGCTCGCGGCCCGCGAGCGCCTTGGCGAGCCGCTCGCCCTCTTGGACGAACCGCGCGTGATCTCCGGCGTAGAGGAGCGGAGCTCCGCAGCAGACGTCCACCAGCGCGACCTTGCCGCCGGTCAGGCGAGCCACGGCGCGCACGGTGTCCACACCGCCCTCGGTGCCACGGCGCGCGTGCTCGCACCCGACGAGGACCGCGACGCGCGCGTTCGCGTCCACGGACGAGGCGACGCGAGGGTCCGCGGCGATCTTCCCGAGCGCGGACGAGCTCTCCGCGAACCTCTCGAGGACGCGCCGCGCCGCGCTCGGCGCCTCGCCCGCGTCGACGAGCGCGCTCCGCGCCGCGAACAGCGTCCCGGTGACGTCGTTGTCGTGGTCGCAGTGCTCGCGGCAGCCGAAGCACCCGGTGCACGCCCACGCCGGCTCGGCGAACGACGGCGCGAGCGGGACGCTCTCGTTCGCGACGAAGTACGCCATGCTCATCTTGCCCCACGGCGTCAGCGTCTCGCGCGGCTCGGCGTTGGAGACGGGGCACGCGCTCCGGCACAGCTTCGGGCAGAAGACGCAGCGTTCGAGCGTCGCCTTGTGTGGCGTGAGCTGCGGCAGCCGCCGGAGCGGTCGATCGTCGGGGCGGGCCATGCGGGCATTATCGAGGGCCCGCCGCCGAGCGTCGAGCGCGAGCTGAAGTGCGCCCTCGGCTCGCGGCGCGTGCGGCTCCGAGCGCTTCCGGCCTCGAGGAGCCGCGCGAGCTCGTCCCGCGCCTCAGCGGTAGGTGAAGCGGAGATCGTGGTCGCAGATGCGGAAGACGTCGCCCTCGGCGATCTGCTTCCGCGCGATGCGCTGGCCGTTGTACTCGACGCCGTTGGTCGAGCCCATGTCGACCATGAAGTAGACGCCGTTCTGGTACTCGATCATCGCGTGCTGTCGCGAGACGTTCGGATCCTTCAGCGTCAGGTCGCTCGACTGCTTGCCGCGTCCGATGACGAAGCGGTCCTTCGAGATGCCGTGCTTCTCGCCCTGGTAGATGATGCTGAGGGCAGAGCCCGCGGAGAGCCCGCCGCCGTTGAAGCCGCCGCCGCCGGGGACCGGAGGCATCGAGCCCGAGCTGCGCCCGCCGGGGATCGGCGGAGGAGCGCTGCGCGGCGCGCCGGGAGGCTGCGACCGCATCGAGCCCGCGCCGCCGCCCATTCGCGGCGGCGGAGCCATACCGCCGCCCATTCCTCGCGGGGGCGGCGGAGGGGCGGGGAGACCACCGCCGCGCGCCGGCGGAGGCGGAAGGCCACCCTGGCCGCGCGAAGGCATTCCTCCACCACCGCCGCGCATCGACTGCGGAGGAGGCATCGGCGGAGGCGGCGCGCTCGCGTAGCCCGCGCCGCTCTCGGCGCCGCGCTGTCCGCCGCCCGAGGGGTACGGCGTGCGCTGCCCATAGCTGCGCTGGCGGGCGTACTGCTTCATCGCCTCGTTGATGAGGTAGTCGACGCTGCATTCGAGCTCGCGCGCCATCTGCTCGAACGTCTCCCAGAGCATGTCCCTGCACTGGAAGGTTCGAGGGCTCTTCTTGTTCGGATCCGAGCTCATCGCGGCGTTCGGCGGTGCCTCATCGAATGAGGATCCCACCCAGGGGATCGTCTTGGAAAATTATTGCACAGGTGGGGTTCGGAGAACCACGACTTGACGAACCACCAAGCAGAAGAGGCCCGAGTCGAGCTCGGGCGGGTCACTTATCCATGTTCGGGACGAGGCAGTACTTCACGAACTCTCCTACCGTCTTGAGCTCCCGCGCCTCCGTCTCCTTCGGGTTTCCGGCCTTCGGGACGTCGCATTGCCAGGAGCAGTCGTCGTCCTTCTCGCACTTCGGGAGGGGCGCGCTGTCGTCGGCGTGGGACTGGACGTAGTGGACGTCGGCCTTTTTTCCGGCCCAAAACCAGCTCAGCGCCACGAGCTTCGGCCCGAGCTCCTTGCTGTTCAGGAAGGGGAGGATCGCGTCGAGCTTGGCTTTCGCCTCGCCGTCCATCTTGTCCCGGATGACCCCCGCGTAGGAAAGCGGCTCGGTCATGCCCATCTTGGTGCCTGCCGTCCTCGGCAGGTGCCCCATGAACTCGGGGATCTGCTTCAGGGTCATCGTGCTCAGGATGATCTCGAAGGCGACCCAGCGGACCTTCCACTTCGGCGGATCGCCCAGCGTGTAGAGCTTCGGGACGAACCACTCCTTCGGGAACTCGCCCATGCGCCGGAACGCGCCGTCGCGGACGGCGTCCGGCGAGTCGTTGTTCCGGGCGATGGCGAAGATGCGCTCGAGCTCGTCCTTGTTGTTCTTGTCGAGGTTGCCCTCGAGCGCGGCGAGCGAGAGCTTCCGGCGCTCGCCGGGCTTGCCCGCGTCGCCGGAGTACCGGATGAGCCACTCGATCGACGGGCGCCCGGCGATCTTCTTCATCGCCGGGAAGACCTCCTCGGTGAGGCGGCGCTCCTGGATCTTGTCGACCTGCGCCGCGACCTGCGTGTCGTCGGCCTTCACGTTGTTCTTGGCGTTGTGCTCTTTGACGACCTTCGTCTGCGTCTCGAGCCACTCCTTCGAGTTGTACTTGTCGGCGAGGACGACGAGCGCCTTCGACATCTCGAGCTTGGTGGGCTCGTCGCCGATGTCCTTGATGAGCGACGCGATGCGGTCGATTCGCGCCGTGTTCTCGTTCACGAGACCGGGCAGGATCTTGACGCTGTCGGAGCCGAGCGTCCGCATCATCTGCTCGAGGCCGTACTGCTGCGAGCCGTTCTCGACGCGGTCCTCGAAGCCGGTCTGCGCCCAGTGCATCAGCGCGCTCTTGAGCTCGGCCTTCGTCGCGTCGTTCGAGACGAGGGGCGGCTCGTGGATGAGCAGGGCGAAGCCCGCGTCCTTGTACGGGACGGTGAGGTCCGGCGGCAGGCGGCCTTCGGGCGTGCGCGCCGGCGGCGGCGGCTTCAGCTCCTCGACGAGGAGCGGCACGAGGCGGTCGACGAGCTGACGGCGCGTCTCTTCGGAGAGCTGGCCGAGCGCGCCGTCGCGGTCTTCGCCGTCCTCGTCCTTGTATCGCTCGACGAGGAACTTGATGCCGTGCCGGACGCCGCCGCGCGCGGGCATCCGGATGAGGGACATCGCCGCCTCGGTGCGGAGCTCGAGGGGGTACTTGTCGTGCGTGATGACGGCGACGAGCTTGTGGGGGCCGCGCTGCGTGGTCTCCCACCGCTTCACGTCCGTTTCGCTCACGCGGCAGCCCGACGCCGCGAGCGCAAGTGCGCTCACCCCGAGCGCGAGACAGAGCGAGCGCGCCGCTCGGCCTGCGCGCGCAGACTCTGTGCTTGCCCGCCGCGAGCACGCGGGGCCGCGCGACCTGTTCGTTCCGCCCATCCGTTCCCTCGAGTTGGCACCGAACATTACGCCGACATCCTTCGGACAACCAAGGATAAACCGGTCTCGAGCGTGGCGGCCTCCGTCCGGCGGAGCCGAAGCGCCGCGGCCGAAGAAGCCGCGGAAGAGCCCTCGGCGACGGCGCCCCGCGGGCTTGGGCCCGGACGCCGGGGAGAGAGCCGCGTCAGGTGACACCGCCAAGTTGACCCGAGCCGCCGAAGTGCCGTAGGTTCCAATGTAGGTTACCGTAGGCATGGCGTTCTGGGACATGTTCTCGGGGGGACGTTCGCGCTCGTCGGATCTGACAGAGAGCGGCGCACTGGCTCGCGTTGGCGGTCCGGAGGCGGAGCCCGTCTTCCTCCCGCGAGGTGGTCGGCCCCTTCCAGCCAACACGCGCGCGCCGAGCGTGCTCGGCGCTCAACCGCAGACGTTCGCGCGAGGTCGCGAGGTCGCCGCGCTCCTCTTGTGGACGATCGCGGTCTTCTTCGCGCTCGCGCTCGCGTCGTACGCCGGAGAGCCGGCGATCGCGGGGCAGGCCGACGCGCCGACCACCGGCGAAGACTGGGTCGGTCCGGTGGGCGCGGTCGTCGCCCGCGCCGCCGTCTCGCTCGTCGGCGTGATGTCCTGGGTGGTGCCCTTCGAGGCGCTGCTCCTCGGCATCCCGTTCGTCACCGGGCGTCCGAGCCGCGCGACCGCCGCGCGGATGGCGGGCGACATCCTGCTCGTCGTCATCGGCGCGTCGCTCGTCCAGGTGGGCTGGCCCGAGAAGGTCGCCTTCGGGCGGCACGCGGCGGGCGGCCTGGTCGGTGAGCTGTTCGGCGAGATCGCGCGCTCGCTCTTCTCGACGGTGGGCTCCTTCCTCGTCGGCTTCGCGCTCGTCGGCCTCATCCTGATCGGCCGCGCGAGCTTCTCCTTCATCGCCCTCATGCGCGCGCTCGCGCGGCTCGGGCGCCTCGTCGTGACGCGCTTCCGCGGAGCGACGCACTCGATCGCGGCGGCGTGGCGGAAGGCGCGCGAGCTCGAGCGCGCGCGCGCGGAGGAGTCGCGCAAGGCGAGCGAGCCGCACATCGCGCTCCCCGCCGACGACGAGGCCACGATCCTCGGCGGCGATCCGCTCGCCGACGGCCGCGATCACGACGTCGCGCCGGAGCCCTCGGCGGCGCCGCCGGTCACGCGCGTGCGCGTCGCGTCGACCGACGCGTTCCCGGAGGAGAGCCCGCTCGTCATCACCGAGCCGCCTTCGAAGAAGTCGCGCGGGTCCGCCTCGCTCCTGAAGAGCGTCAGCTCGCAGGCGAACCGCCTCGACGAGAGCCAGGTCGCGCCCGGACTCGAAGCGAAGCCGAAGGGCCGCCGCAAGAAGGCCGAGGACGACGCTCCGGACGAGAGTGACGCGACGGAGGCCCGCCTCGAGCTCGACGAGCCCGCGTCGTCGGCGAAGAAGAGCCGCCGCAAGAAGGCCGCCCCGCCGCCCGAGGTGAGCGTCGAGGAAGCGATCGAGCAGGCGCACGACGGTGACGACGACGACGCGGACGAGGAGGAGGGCGAGGTCGCCGCGCTCCCGGTGACGCCGCTCGAGAGCGTCGAGGTCTCGCGGACCGCGGCCGGTGGAGCCAGGGCGAGCGCGGAGAACGGGCTCGCCGATTCGAAGAAGAAGCCGCGCGCCGCGAAGGCCGTCGAGGCGTTCGCCGGGATCACGATCGTCGACACGTCGGCGGCGCTCGAGAAGGACGCGCCCGTCGCCGACGAGCCGAAGGCCGAAAAGACGAAGGAGAAGAAGGCGCCGAAGGAGACGCCGACCTTCAAGCTCCCGCTGCTCGACATGCTCGTGCCGGCGCCCGCGAACATCGGTCCGGTGTTCGACGAGGTGAAGCTGCGCGCGAACGCCGAGCTGCTCGTCAAGACGCTCGCCGACTACAAGATCACCGGCAAGGTCGAGGAGATCCTCCCGGGGCCCGTCGTCACGACCTTCGAGGTCTCGCCCGTCGCCGGCACGAAGGTCAGCAAGGTCGCCGCGCTCGCGGACGATCTCGCGCTCGCGCTCGCGAAGAAGGTCCGCATCGTCGCGCCGATCCCCGGCAAGAACCGCATCGGGTTCGAGCTCCCGAACGACAAGCGCGTCGCCGTGAACCTGCGCGACCTCGTCGAGGACCGCCGCTTCCAGACGCTCGACGTGCCGCTCCCCGTGGTCCTGGGCCGCGACATCGTCGGCAACCCCGTCTACGCGGACCTCGCGAGCATGCCGCACGCGATCGTCGCCGGCGCGACGGGCGCCGGCAAGAGCGTCGGGCTCAACGTCATGCTCACGTCGCTCCTCTTCCGGCGCACGCCCGAGGAGCTCCGCATGCTCATGATCGACCCGAAGGTCGTCGAGCTCGCGCCGTTCGACCGAATCCCGCACATGCTCCTGCCGGTCGTCACCGACATGAAGCAGGCGGCGACGGCGCTCAAGTGGGCCGTCGACGAGATGGAGCGCCGCTACCAGCTCTTCGCCGACGCCGGCACGAAGAACATCGGCACGTACAACGGCTGGGTGAAGCGCGTGCTCGCGGGCGAGATCAAGAACCCGCTCGGCAAGGCCATCATCGGGCGCGACCACAACAACCTCCAGGAGGTCCTGTCGGTCCGCTTCGACGATCCCGAGGGCGAGCAGCTCATGCCCGAGCCCTTGCCGATGATCGTCATCGTCATCGACGAGTTCGCCGACCTCATGATGCAGCAGGGCAAGGAGGTCGAGGCCTGCGTGGCGCGTCTCGCGCAGAAGGCCCGCGCCGCCGGCATGCACGTCATCCTCGCGACCCAGCGCCCGAGCGTCGACGTCATCACCGGCATGATCAAGGCGAACTTCCCGACGCGCATCGCCTTCCGCGTCGCGCAGAAGATCGACAGCCGCACGATCCTCGACGAGCAGGGCGCCGAGCACCTCCTCGGCAAGGGCGACATGCTCATCAAGCTGAACGGCACGAACGAGACGCGCCGCGTCCAGTGCCCGTGGGTCAGCGAGGAAGAAGTGCAGGAGGTCACCGACTTCCTTCGCGCGCAGGGCGAGCCCGTCTACGACGAGAACATCCTCAAGCCGCGCGACGACGAAGCCGCGGCCGAGGACGAGGACGACGGCGAGACCGACCCGATGTACGACGACGCCGTGCGCATCGTCTCCGAGACGCGCCGCTGCTCGACCTCGTGGCTCCAGCGCAAGCTCGGCCTCGGCTACAACCGCGCCGCGCGCATCGTCGAGACGATGGAGCGCCGCGGCCTGGTCGGCCCCGCGAACGGCGCGAAGGACCGCGAGGTCCTCATCGACGCGATCTGATCGCCGCGTCCGACCGGCGTGCGCGGCGGCTCGGCGTCAGGCCCCCGACGACCGCCTCGCGCGGACGCGCTCCAGGAACGCGGCGTCGATGAGGTCCTGAGGCCGTCCCGCCGCGCGCTTGTTCGCGATCAGGTGATCGAGGGAGAGCACCTTCAGGCGTATCCCTTCGACCTCGGTCGCGACCGCCTGTGCGAAGAGCGCCTCGGACGAGACGCCGTCGATCGCGCGAAGGAAGTCGACGCGGAGGGGAGGCTGGCCCAGAAATACGATCTCGCTCTCCTGCATCGCGATGATGGATCGCACGACGAGCGGAGGAGCGCCGAAGCGCGCGATGGCGCGCGCCGCGCGCTCGAGGTTGGCGGGCTCACCGCCGAGGAGGATATCGATGTCCTTGGTGGCGCGCGGGCGCCCGTGGAACGCGACGGCGTAGCCACCGACGAGGAGGAACTCAACCGCGTCGCGGGCGAGTTCCTCCAACAGATCTCTGAAGTCGGGGGGAAGGTCCACGGTCGCCCTCCATCATACGCATCTCGTCGATGAGCTGAGTCACGCCGCGGAGGCGCTCCTGCGGCGTCGCGGCGAGCCAGAACTCGAGGTCGAGCTCGTCGGCCTCGGCGAAGGAGCGCGCGACTCCACCCGTCCAGCTGGCCCTCCGGCGGGCAGCGCGCTCGGCAGCCGAAGACACCCCTCGAGGATAGCACTCGAGCGCGTCGCGGGCCGGCGGACGAAATGCGTCGTGAATTCGCGCCCCGCAGGGCGCGCGTGCCGGGCCTCGAAGAAATCGTGCCCCTCTACCGCTACAGCTGCGGCGTGGCCCGTGTCTCCTCCGCGGAAGGGGCAGAGGCCGGCACGGAGCCGGCCTCATGCCCTCCTTGCGAGGCACTCTCATGTTTCTTCTCTCGATGGTGATCGGAATTGCGGGCGGGCTCCTGGCGATGTCCTCTCTGCTCGTCGGGCGCTCCGCGCAGGCCGCCGAGAAGCTTGCGACGCTCGCGAAGTACCAGGGCTGGATCGGGCTGACGATGTTCGGCTGGGGCGTCTGGGAGCTGATCCAGTGCGTGCTCAACCTGGGGCTGCTCGCGCAGAGCCCGCTGGTCTTCGCGTTCTGGGCGCTCTCGGGCGTCGCCGACTTCACGGTCGGGCTCCTCCTCGGGTTCGGTCTCATCTCGACGTACGTGTTCCGCGGCAACGCGATGGCGATCGCCAAGGGCGACGCGATCCGCTCGAAGCTCGTCGTCTTCCAGGTGCCGCTCGGAGGCCTCGCGATCGTGACGTCGCTCGCCTACGGCGTGCTGCACTTCGTGTGAGCGGACGACGGCAGCGCCGGGCGGGAACGTCGGTCCCGCCCGCGCTGGGCGAACGCGGTCCCTCCCGCGCGGGCGTCAGCCCGCCGCGGTCCGCGACTCCGCGAGCGCGTGCTGCAAGCTCACGTCGAGGCGGCTCTGGATCAGCCGGAGCAAGCTCTCGACCTCCGGAGGTGCAAGGCGGAGCTCGACCTCGAGCCGCTCCTTCGTCCCCTCGGACAGCTCGTGGCGCGCGCGCTCGAGCCGCCGGAGCACGGTGAGCCGGTGAACGCCGAGCACCTTGCCGACCTCCTCCATCGAGAGGCGGTCGAGGTAGTGGAGCTTGAGCAAGAGGCGCGTGCCCGGCGCGAGCGCGTCGACGGCTTCGAGGAAGACGCGGCGGAACAGATCGCGGTACTTGCCCTTGAGCAGCTCGAGCTCGAGATCGCTCGTCGCCTCCGTGACGAGCGCGTCCTCGACGCTCGGGCCGGTGTTCGCGAGCGGCGTCTCGCGCTTCAGGTTGAGCCACGCGCGCACCGCGGCGACGCGTACCCACGCGCGGAGCTCGCCGCGTCCCGCGTACGTGAGGATGCGCGCGCGCTGACCCGGCTCGGCGACGAGCAGGCGATGACGGAGTCGCTGGACGGCCTCGTCGGCCTCCGCCGGAGGGGCGCGGCGCGCGCGGAGGACGTTCGCGAGATCGGCGAAGCACGCGGCCTCGAGCGCGGCGACCGCGGGCGCGACGCCGGAGCCCGCGTGGAAGGCGAGCCACAGATCGGCCGCGCGGAGCGAGGTCAGCGGATCGCTCTCCTCCGCGCTCGCCCGGAGCCCGTCGACGAAGCGGGCGAACGCGGCGGGATCGGCGCCCGGCCACGGCGGCCAGGCCGCCCTCGCTGTCGAGACGAATTCGTCGAGGTTCATCGGAGCGCGTCGCGGGCCGTGATTCGCGGCGTGAGACGCTATCACGGGGCGCCGTCGCGCCGGTAGGCTAGGACCCGAAGCTTACGATCCCGCCATGTCGAACTGCCTCGACGACAACCGCGCCCTCGAGCTCCTGGACGGGCGGCTCCCGTCGGCCGCGCGCGCGGCCGTCGAGCGCCACATCGAGTCGTGCGACGCGTGCCGCGAGCTCGTCGCGGAGCTCGCGAAGGTGGACGGCGACGAGTCCGGCGGCGCGGCCGACACCGAGCGCACGCCCCTCGCCGAGAGCTCCGGGCTCACCCACGCGGGGCCGTACCGGATCGAGCGGCAGATCGGCAGCGGAGCCGCGGGCACGGTGTACCGCGCCGTCGACGATCGCGCGAAAGAGGTCGTCGCGCTCAAGTACGTGACCGATCCGGCGTGGCGCGCGCGCTTCGGTCGCGAGGTCGAGACGCTGGCGCGCCTCGCGCACCCCGGCATCGTCCGCTACCTCGGGCACGGCGAGACGCCCCACGGGCTGTACCTCGCGATGGAGTGGCTGGACGGCGAGGACCTCGAGCGGTGCCTCCGTCGGGGTCCGCTCCCGTGGCAGGCGATCCGACTCCTCGGGCTCCGCCTCACGGCGGCGCTCGCGCACGCGCACGCGCTCGGCGCGGTGCACCGCGACCTCGGCCCGCGCAACGTGTTCTTGCCGGGGGGCCGCGTCGAGGACGCGAAGCTCCTCGATTTCGGGCTCGTGCGCGTGAGCGACGGGCTCGAGCGCACGGCGTCGCAGGCCGTGCTCGGCACGCCCTTCTACATGGCGCCCGAGCAGGTGAAGGATCCGAAGAACGTCGACGCGCGCGCGGACCTCTTCGCGCTCGGTGTCCTCTTTTACGAGGCCGTCTCGGGTACGCGGCCGTTTCAAGGCGAGGACCTCTTCACCGTCTGGGTGAAGATCGTCGATCACCCCGCGCCCGATCTTCGGACGCTCACGCGCGGCGTCCCCGAGGCATTCATCCTCCTCATCGAGGCGCTCCTCGCGAAGGATCCGAACGGGCGGCCGGCGTCCGCCGCCGACGTGCACCAGGGCCTCGTGCTCCTCGAGGGGCTCGCGCGAAGCGCGGACGCGCTCGCCCAGCCGCACCTCTCGGGTCCGGGCCCGGCGTTCGGCTCGAGCTCCGGCCCGAGCGGCCTCGGCTCGCGCGCGGCGTCCTCTCCTCCGCCGCGCCGCGGCTCGGGCGTCTTCGTCGCCGCGGGCGTCGGCGTCACGGCGCTCGTCGCCGCGTCGACCCTTGCGGTCGTCGCGCCGCGGTTCGCGCGGCGAAGTGCGCCGAGCGAGTCGAGCGAGTCGAGCGAGTCGAGCGAGTCGAGCGACCCGAGCGACCCGAGCGACCCGAGCGCATCGAGTGACCCGAGCGAGGCTCCACCGAGTGCGCCGAGCGTGCCCGCGAAGGTGAGCCTGCCCGACGACACGCTCGATCCCGTCCAGGAGAAGAACGCGGCGGCACCGGCGGCGAGCGGCCTCGGCGCGCGCGCCGAGAGCGCGGCGGTCGAGACGCTCTTCTGCGGCGCCGAGAACGTCGAGCACCGGCGCGGCGGGCACTACCGCTCGCATCCGACGATGCTGGAGCAGGCGGCGGTGACGATCGGCGGGCTCTGCCAGGCGACGCTCGAGGACTGCGTGATCGACGGTCCGCGCTCCGTGAAGGTGCTGAACGCGGCGGAGCTCACGCTCCGTCGCTGCCGCGTGCTCGGAGACGTCACGCTCGTCGGTGCCGTGACGTTGACGCTCGAAGGCACGACGCTCTCGAAGGCGCCGACCATCGTCGGCAAAGCGCGCGTCATCCGTCGCTGAGCGTCGCGAGGCGCGGCGCGAGCCAGGAGCCTGGAGGGCATAGACGAGGCCCCGACCCCGGCCCCCGCCCCCGACCCCCGCCCCCGCC
>JAHBWC010000111.1 GCA_019637225.1 Labilithrix sp. | reverse complement strand
GCCCGCGTCGTCGCCCGCGGCCGCGCCGCGCGCGACGGACGGAAAGAACGGGGCGTCGTCGCTGCGCCGCGCGTCCGAGGACTGCGCGCGCACGCCGCTCGCGACGAGGAGCGGCTCCGCCGAGCGCGCCGACGACGCGACCGGCGGCGGCTCCGCGGTCATCGCGTCGAGCGAGGGGCGCATCGACACCGCGTCGACGTAGGCGTTCTTGCAGCCCGCGTCGCAGAAGTAGCGAAACGCACCGTCGAGGATCGCGACCTGCCCGGCGCGCAGCGAGTCGACGGGCTTGTCGCACGCCGGACACGACGCCGACGGAGACGTGCTCGCCCGTGCGCGCGGATCCATTCGTCCCAAGTGGCCCCGGAGACGCGCCGTGTCAAGGCCGCGGACGGGGCCCGGCGTCGGAGCACGCGGCCGCGCGCGCCGCGCCGGCCGATCAGCGAGGCAGCGCGGTGAGGACCTTCCGGACGGCGGCGACGCCCTCGGCGAGCTCCGACTCCGTCACGACGAGCGGCGGCGTGAAGCGGATCACGCGCTCGCCGGCGGCCGTGAGCAGGACGCCCGCGTCGGCGATCTTCGGGAGGATGTCGCGAACGACGAACCCTTGCTTGAGCACCAGGCCGCGGAGGAGGCCGACGCCGCGCTCGCCCTCGCAGATCTCCGGCAGCTCGCGCGCGAGCTCGGCGAGCATCGCGCCGAGGCGCTCGCCCTTCGCCCTGGCCCCGTCGACGAGGCCCTCCTCCTCGAGGATCGCGAGCACCGCCCGCGCCGCGGCGCTGGCGAAGGGGTTTCCGCCGAACGTCGAGCCGTGGGTGCCGGGCGGCAGCGCGCCCGCGAGCTCTTCCGTGGTGAGCATCGCGCCGATCGGGCAGCCGCCGCCGAGCCCCTTGGCGAGCGCCATCGCGTCGGGCCGGATGCCCGTCGACTGGAAGCCGAACCAGTGACCCGTGCGACCGATGCCCGTCTGCACCTCGTCGAGGAGGAGCAAGGCTCCGCGCTCGCTCGTGAGCGCGCGGAGCGCCTCGAGGAAGCCCGGGGGCGCGGGGAGCACGCCGCCTTCGCCCTGCACGGGCTCGACGATGAGCGCGGCGACGTCGTCCGAGAGCTCGGCCTTCACCGCGTCGAGATCGCCGTAGGGCACGTGGGTGACGCCCTCGACGCCGCCGAAGCCCTCGCGGTACTTGGGCGTCCCGGTGAGCGAGACCGCGCCCATCGTCCGCCCGTGGAAGGCGTTGTGGAACGCGATGAAGCGCGTGCGCTTCGTGTCCCCTTTCGCGAAGAAGTGGCGCCGCGCGAGCTTGAACATCGCCTCGTTCGCCTCGGCGCCCGAGTTGCAGAAGAACGCGCGCGCCATCCCGCTCCGCTCGCAGAGGGCGTCGGCGAGGAGGACGTTCTCCTCGTTGTAGAAGTAGTTGGAGACGTGCATCACCCGCGCGGCCTGGTCGGCGAGCGCACGGACGAGCTTCGGGTGCGCGTGGCCGACGGAGCAGACCGCGACGCCCGCGGCGAGATCGAGCCAGCGGCGCCCGTCGACGTCGAAGAGCTCGGAGCCCTTCCCCCGCGCGACCACGATCGGCGCGGGCTTGTAGTTCGGGTAGAGGCGCTTCTGGGCGAGGGCGAGCAGCTCGGCGCTCTTGGCATCGGTGCGCATGGCGGTCCTGGAGGGTACTCGACGGCCCGCGGGGGCGTCAGTGGCAAGTGCGGCTTCGGTCGACGGGGCTCCGGCGGGGCTCATGGCCCGGAGGCTACGTCGCGCGGGTCGTGCCTGAAGATCCAGGTTCGCGAAATCGGGCGTACCAGTGGAGCTTCCGCGTCACGCCCGGAGCGCGATCAGCGTCCGCGCGATCTCGGCGAAGCCCTCGCCCCGCTCGGCGCGCGCGACGAAGCGCGGCGGAACGCTGAGCTTCGCGAGGAACGCCCGCACGTTCGCCACCCCGAAGGTCGTCCGGAACGCCGCGAAGCAGGCGGCGTCGTTCGCGCTGTCGCCGACGAACGCCCAGCGCGCGAGGGAGCGCCCCGGGTCCTCGCCGAAGCGCTCGCGGAGAAAGCGCGTCGCCCCCGAGGCCTTGTCGTCGCGCGCGAACGTGGCGTGCAGGTGGACGCTCGATCGCGTCGTGCGCGCGCCGGCGCCGACGACCCGCCGAGCGAGCGCGGCGACGTCGGCCTCCGGGACCTTCGCGCGCTCGCCGATGTCCCACGCGACGTCCGAGCGGCGCCCGCCGACGTCGTCGGCGAGCTCGATCGCGGGCATCGCCGCGCGGACCTCGGCGACGAGGGCCTCGAGGCGCGCGTCGCGCGCTGGAGAGGGCTCGCCCGCGACGCGCGGCTCGTCGAGGATGACGCGCGCGCCGCGGCCCTCGCGGACGACGAAGACGGCGCCGTTCTCGGTCACCGCGCCGTCGATCGGCCACTGCCGGACGAGCACCTCGGCCCACCCGCTCGGGCGCCCCGTCACGGCGACGAGCTTCAAGCCGGCGTCGTGGAGGTCCCAGAGCGCGCCGAACGCGGCGCGCTCGAGCAGGCCGTGCGTGAGCACGGTGTCGTCGAGATCGAAGAGGAGCCCGGTGAGACCGCGCGCCTCGTCGCGACCGAGAGAGGCGAGCGGCCTCAACGCGGCTCGATGCGCGCGACGAGCGCCTTCAAGTAGAGGCCCTCGCCGAACGCCGCGGGCACCGGATGGTCGCCGCCCTGGAAGGCGCGATCGACGACGAGCGCGCTCACGTTCGCGCGCACCGCGCCGGTCGCGAGCGCGCGCGTGAGCGCGGAGAGATCGACCGCCGCGGAGCACGAGCAGAGGACGAGCAATCCGCCCGGCTTCGTCGCGCGACAGCCGATCTCGGCGAGCTTGGAGTACATGACGAGCGCCTGCTCGCGCGCGCTCCGCGTGGGCGCGAGCCGAGGCGGATCGACGATCGTGAGGTCGTAGGCGCCGTGCGCGTCCTGCATCGCACGCCGCGCGTCCCCGCGCTCGAAGCGCATGCGATCGGCGAGGCCGTTCGCGCGCGCGTTCTCGGCCCCGACCTCCATGGCGAGCGCGCTCTCGTCCACGCACGTGACCTCGGCGCCGGCGCGCGCGGCCGCGAGGCCGAACGCACCAACGTACGAATACGCATCGAGCACGCGCTTCGGCTTCGCGTCGACGCCGGTCGATCGCGCGAGCGCCTCGACGCGCCCGCGGAGCTCGCGCTGGTCGAAGTAGTAGCCGGTCTTCTGGCCGATCTCGAACGGGATGGACCAGTGGAGGCCGCGCTCCGAGAACTCGAAGCGGTGGAGGTCGGCCGCACCGCGGACGACGCCGGTCGCCGGAACGAAGTGCTCGGCCTTCGCCGAAGTGGATGGCGTGCGGTCGACGATCGCCCGCGGGCTCATCACCTGCCCGAGCGCCTCGAGCACCATGGCCTCGCGCTCCTTCATGCCGAAGGTGAGAAACTGCACCGCGAGGACGTCGCCGAAGCGGTCGACGATGAGCCCGGGGAGGAGGTCGCCCTCGGCGTGAACGAGGCGATAACCCGTCGTCTCGTCTCCGGTTCCGAGGCCGAGCATCGCGCGCGCGGCCACCGCCCGCTCGAGGCGTGCGCGGAAGAACGAGGTGTCGATCGGCGTCTTCTCGTCGCGCACGAGGAGGCGGACCGGGATCGCGGAGCCCGCCGAGTAGAAGCCGCGCCCCAGGAAATTGCCGCGTGGATCGAGGACCTTCACCTCGTCTCCGCGCGTGGCGCCGTCCGTGCGCTCGATCGCTTGCGCGTACACCCACGGATGCCCCGCCCAGATGGGCTGGACGTGCCCCGGCTTGAGCCGAACCGTTGCCAACGCTTTCACTTCTCTTTTGACCGCCTGGTCGAAGATCGACCCCGCGTCCTTTACACGAGATCGCCGAGCTCGGTGAGCTGAGCTGGCTCGAAGGGGTCGGCCGAGCTGCCGAGAACCTGCTGTCGTGCCCACGTGAACGCGAGGACACAGCCCTTGGCCCCGACGCCGAAAACCACTTTGATCCGGAGGTCCGCGGCGTCTTTACCCGTGGCACCTGCATTGCTTTGGTAGCATCCTTGACAGCGGTGGATGCGCCGCCGGACCCGGGACGAAGACCTCCTCTTCTTCCCTCCCTTCCCGGCTCGACACTCCCCCGGCTCGTCCTCGGAGGCACGGTTTCATGAGCACGAACTTCCGGTCGCGGGCGAAGCGTATCGCCGTCTCGCTCTCCTTCGCCTCCGCGCTCGCGGTGCCGGCCATCGCACACGCCGACGAGCCGAAGAAGGACTGCGAGCCCGGAAGCTGGTTCTGCGGCGAGACGCAGACGGGCGGGAGCAAGGACCTCCAGCCGCTCCCCGCCGAGAGCGCACCCGCCGAGCCGAAGGCCGCCGACAGGACCCCGCCCCCGGTCGTCGTCTACCAGCCTCCCCCGCCGACGGTCGTGGTGCAGGCCCGCGACGCTCCGCCCGCCTACTACTACGTGCCGCGGAAGGCCCCGCCGAAGAAGGAGTGGGGCCTGAACCTCCACCTCGGCGGCGCGATGATGGGCAAGGGCCGTGACGGCAACGCCGGCATGGCGATGGCGGGCCTCGGGCTTCGCTTCCGTCCGATCCCGCAGGCGGCGATCGAGGGCGACCTCGATTTCGCCGGGGGCCGCGACTACAACGGCTTCCGCCGCGGCGAGACGGCGTTCACGCTCAACGGGCTCGTCTTCTTGAACCCGAAGAACACGACGCAGGTCTACCTCCTCGGCGGCTTCGGCTGGTCGGGCGCCCGCGCGGTCGACGATCGCGACGGCTTCGACAAGGTCGAATACAAGTACGGCTACTTCGGCGTGCAGGCCGGCATCGGCCTCGAGTTCCGCCTGTCGAAGGCGGTCGCGCTCAACGTCGATCTCCGCGGCCTCGTCCGCGGCCGCGTCGACGACAACCGGCGCTTGCACCCCGAGTTCGTGTCGGGCGACGGCCGGGCGACGAACACGTCGGGCGCCGGCGTCCTCCAGGGCGGCCTCACCTTCTACTGGTGAGCGCGCGCGGCTGCTGAGCCGCGGCGCTACGGGTGAGCCGCGGGCGCTACGGGCGAGCCGCGCAGGGCGACTCCGGTGAGCTGACGATCGCGCGGGCGTGATCGTCAGCTCACCTCGCGGACGGCTGGCTACAATCGCGCGCGTGTCCTTCCTCGGCGACAGACGCGGCGCGCTGATCGCGGCGGCGAGCGGCCTCGTCTTCGCGGCGTCGACGCCGCCGATCGACTTCCAGCCGGGGATCCTGATCGGGCTCGCGGGCTACGCCTTCGCGCTCTTCGACCTGGGCGACACGAACAGGTCCGTGCGCGCGGGCGCGCGGCGTGGCTTCTCGTTCGGGCTCGCGGCGAACCTCCTCGCGCTCCGCTTCGTCCCCGAGGTCATCGTCCGCTTCACGCCGCTGCCGGCGATCGCGGGCTGGCTCGCGCTCGTGCTCCTCTCCGCGGCGCAAGCGCTGCCGTGGGCGATCGGCGGGGCGCTCGCGACCTGGCTCGCGCGCCCCGCGCCCAGCGCGAGGCGACCGCCGTCGCCGTCGTTCCTCGCGTTCGCCGCGGGCGTCTACGCGGCGACGTTCGTTCCGGCGCTCTTTCCGTGGACGCCCGCGGGCGGGCTCACGCGGTGGCCGGTCCTCCTCCAGACGGCCGAGCTCGTCGGCGAGCGCGGCGCGAGCTTCCTCGTCGCGATCGCGTGCGCGATGGTCGCCGACGGGGCCGCGCGCGCGGCCGGTCTCGCCGACGCCGTCTCGCCCGCGCGGGCGCCGTCGCTCCGGGCGGCCGCGCGGCCCTCTGCGATCGCGGGCGCGGTGTTGCTCGTCCTCGTCGCCTACGGCGCGGCGCGCATGCGCGCGATCGACGAGCGGCGCGCGCAGGCGCCGCACGCGCGGGTCGCGCTCCTCGAGCCGGACTTCGACGCGATGTTCCGGTGGGAAGAGGGGCGCGCCTCGATGATGCTCGAGCGCCTGAGCGCGCTGACCCGGCGCGCCGAGGAGGCCGGCGCCGTCCTCACGGTGTGGCCCGAGTCGGCCTACCCGTACACGCTGGCGCACGGCGTGAAGCGCTCGCCGCCCGGCGCCCGCGCGATCCTCCAGCCCGGCGTGCGCGGACCGGTGCTCACCGGCGCGTACCTGACGAAGGGCGGCGGCCTCGGGACGAACTCGGCGATCCTCGTCGCGCCGAACGGCGACATCGGGCCCTCGTACGACAAGCGGCACCTCTTGTGGTTCGGCGAGACGGTCCCGCTCGCGGACACCTTCCCGGTCCTCCGCCGCGTGTTCGCGCGCGGGACGGGCATCGCGCCGGGGACCGAGAGCGTCGCGTTCCGCGCGGGGCCGATCGTCGCGACGGTCCTGAACTGCTACGAGGACACCCTCCCGCAAGCCGGCCGCGAGGCGATGGCCGAGCGGCCGAACCTCCTCGTCAACGTGACGAACGACGCGTGGTTCGCCGGCAGCGCCGAGGGCGAGCTCCACCTCCGCCTCGCGATCCTGCGCTCGATCGAGGCGCGGCGGGACCTCGTCCGCGCCGTCAACCGCGGACCGACGACGTGGGTCGACGCGGCGGGGCGCGTCGTCTCGCGGCGCGATCCCACGCCCGGCCTCGGACCGTCGCCGCCGCTGCTCGCCGACGTCGCGCTCCTCGACGGTCCGCTGACGCTCTACACGCGCGTCGGCGACGGGCTGCTCGCGTCGCTCGTCGTCGCCGCGCTCGCGGCCCCGTGGGTCCGGGCGGCGCGGCGTCGGGCGCGCGGTCGCTCGGCGTCGTAGCGCGGGCGTCGGGCGGTGCGCCGTCGCCACGAAGCGCCGAGCCACGCGCTCGGCCGAGGCGCACAAAGCACCGCGGGCGCCGTTCCCTCGAGGGAAGGCGCCCGCGCGTTCGGACGTGCGAGGTCAGCCGACCTCGGCCACGCCACCTGCGGTCACTGGATGAGGTCCTTCAGCGCCTTCAGGGCGGTCGCGCGGACCTTCTTCGACGCCGGCTTCGCCGGGAAGTGCTGCATCTCGCCCGTGAAAGGGTTGCGACGCTCTCCCGCCGGAATGGCCTTCTTCTTGACGGTCTTGAGCTTGAGGAGCCCCGGGATGACGAACTCGCCCGGGCCGCGCGGGCCGAGCTGCTTCTTGATGAGATCCGTCAGGCCCTCAAACACCTTGCTCACGCTCTTCTTGTCGAGCTCCGAGTACTGAGCAATCTCACCGATCACCTGAGCCTTCGTCATGCGCTTCGCAGCAGCCATTGCGATTCCTCCTGTCGAACTTCAACGACGATCTTCTTGGGAGACGACGCCGTCCAGAATCTTTCAATCACACCAACTCTTCATCAGCGACACGGGCGCGAAGCGGAGAAGAGAGG
The DNA here is from genome assembly GCA_019637225.1 of Labilithrix sp. Lineage (GTDB taxonomy): Bacteria > Myxococcota_A > Polyangia > Polyangiales > Polyangiaceae > Labilithrix. The sequence goes on along the minus strand of JAHBWC010000111.1, from coordinate 14,143 downwards.
GGCGACAGAACCTCGTGCACCCCGCTGAGGTCCGAACGCGGGACGCTCGAACAACAGCCACGCAAGAATGGCTAACACCCGCTTCTCCATCCCCGCAAGGGAAATTCGAGGGGGAAAGCCCGATTTCTACCCGCGCGAAGGGCACGCGACGACCTCGTTCAGGAGGTGCGCGCCGCGTCACTCGGCGGCAGACTCATCATCCTTTGCGTGAGCGGCGAGCCTTGACCTGATGACGTGCTTGGACTTTCCCGCCTCGAGCGGGGCGCTGGACCGCGGATCGATTCCCGGAGAGAGCGCGCTTGGCTCCTCCCTTTGAGCTGCGCGGCGCGGCTCCGGGCGAGCTCGCCGAGGCGCGCCCCGCCGCCCGCGCCTGCCCTGCCGGCCTGGCAGCCCGGCAGAGGCGGTCGGTCTCGGCGCGCATCCGCCGGTCCTCGGCGGCCGTCCGGTGATCCCATCCGAGGAGGTGGAGCAGCCCGTGGGCGAGGAGCATCGTGACCTCGTCGACGAGCCCGACGCCGCGCTCATCGGCCTGTTTCTTCGCGGTGGGGACGCTGACAATGACGTCGCCCAGAACACCGCCGGCGAGCTCGGCGAGCTCTCCCTCCTGCATCGCGAACGCAAGCACGTCGGTCGGGCGATCTTTATTGCGATAGATCTTGTTCAGCTGATGAATCCGTTTGTCGTCAGTTAGCAGGAATGAAACCTCGTACTGTTGCAATTGAAGCTCGACGATCATCGCTTCGATGCGACGAAGGATCTCGGCGCGACGGATGCCCGGGTGCGGCCCTCGCTCGACGCTCAGCCGGACCGGGGCCTCTCTCTCTTCGGCGGCGGCCGGCGCGCGACGCGGCGCCGGGGTCGACGACACGGCGCGGCGGGACGACGCCGATGCGGCACGATGCGAGGGAGCGCGCTTCACGCCGCGGCTACTAGGCTTTGCGTGCGCGCCGGTCAACGTGCAAGAGTCGTCGCGGCGCATGGGCGAGACCACGATCCGTGACCTCGGCGTGCCCGAGCCGAAGAGGACCGCCGCGACGAACGGCGAGGCACGCCCCTGGCTCGAGCGTGCGTGCATCCTCGTGCCGGCGCTCGACGCCGAGCGCACGATCGCCGACGTGATCGCTGACGTCACGCGGGCGATCCCCGAGCGCGCGGACGCCATCTTCGTCATCGACGACGGCTCGTCGGACGCGACCGCGCGCATCGCCGAGGAGATGGGCTGCGCGGTCGTCGCGAGCAGCGGCGCGTCGATCCCGCGGGGCGAGCGCGAGCCTCGCCGAGCGAACCGGGGCAAGGGCGCCGCGCTCCGCGCCGGCCTGGAGGCGGCGCGCGCGCGAGGCATGTCGGTCGCGCTCACGATCGACGCCGACGGACAGCACCCGGCCGACGAGGCCCGCCGCGTCCTCTTCGCGCCGGACGCGGGCGAGGCCGCGCTCGTCCTCGGCGTCCGCGACCTCGTCCGCGACGGCGCGCCGCGCGCGAACCGCTTCTCGAACGGCATCTCGAACCATTTTCTCTCGACCTTCGCGCGCCGTCCGCTGCGCGACACGCAGTGCGGCCTCCGGCGGTACCCGATCCGCGAGACGCTCGCGCTCCGCACGACGGGGCAGGGCTACGACTTCGAGGCCGAGGTGCTGCTCCGTGCGATCTGGGCCGGCCTCGACGTCGTCGAAGAGCCGGTGCGCGTCCTCTATCCCGAGGACCGCACCACCCATTTCCGCGTCGGGCGCGACGTCACGCGGATCATCAAGACGGTCCTCGCGACCGTGGGCGAGCGCTGGCTCCTCCCACATCGCGGGCGCGAGGAGGCGTGATGCCTCGCCTCGCCTCGGTGAGCGGCTGGGCACGGCGGCACAAGAAGAAGCTCATCGCGCTCACGACGGTGCTCGCCCTGCCCATCGTCGGCCACCTGCTCGTCGGCCACGTCACTCACATCGCGCCGCCCGATCTCGCGACGCCGCGGTTCACGGCGACCACCACACCCGAGGGCGTCACGCGCGCCGCGCGCGGCTGGTCCGCGACGCGCGGCGTCCGCCTCGTCCACCTCGCCGGCACGCCGGAGGAGATCGGCGCCCAGCACACCGCGCTGCTCTACGATCGCATGGTCGCCGACGAGCAGGTCCTCTGGGACGGCTTCGCGGAGCTCCTCCCCTTCGCGCCGGCGCGGGCGCTCGTGTTCGACATCGCGCGCGTCCGCTACCGCGACGTCGCGTCGAGCTTCCCCGATCCGCGCCGGCGAGAGCTCGCGGCCGAGGCGCGCGCGTTCGACCCGGATCCGTACGCCGGCCAGCTCCCGACCTACCAGCGCATGGTGATGCTCCACGCGCTCTACGACATCGCGCTCGGCTTCGAGCGCTCGCCGCTGCTCGGCTGCACCGCGTTCGGGCTCGGCCCCGAGATGACCGCCGACGGGCACGCGCTCTTCGCGCGCGCCTTCGACTTCGAGGCGGCGGACGTGTTCGACGCGGACAAGGTCGTCTTCCTCGTCCACGAGGACGGCAAGATCCCGTTCGCGAGCGTGGCGTGGCCCGGCTTCGTCGGGGTCGTCACGGGGATGAACGCGGAGGGCGTCGCCGTCGCGGTCCACGGAGGCCGCGCGCGCGAGCCGAGCGTGTCCGGCGTCCCGGTCGCCTTCTCGCTCCGCGAGGTGCTCGCGGCGGCGCGCGACACCGACGAGGCCGTGCGCCTCCTCGCGAGCCAGCCGGTCATGGTCTCGCACATCGTGTTCGTCGGCGACGGCACCGGCCGCTTCGCCGTCGTAGAGCGCGCGCCGGGCGTCCCGGCGCACGTGCGCACGTCGTTCGCGTACCCCGGCGCCGCCGGCAGCGGCCGCGCCGCGGTCACGAACCACTTCGAGGGCCCGCTCGCGGGCGATCCGCGCGACGAGCACGTCCGCCGGACGACGACGTCGCTCGCGCGCCGGGCCCGCGTCGACGCCATCCTCGGCGCGCTCTCGCCGAAGAGCGCGACCGTACCGCGTACGCTCGAGCTCCTTCGCGATCACGGGTGCGCCGAAGAGACGTGCCCGCTCGGCGATCGACGGGCGATCGACGCGTTCATCGCCACGCACGGCGTCGTCGCCGATCTGACCGCGCGGACCTTGTGGGTGTCCGAAGGACCGCGGCTCTCGGGGCGCTTCGTGAAGATCGAACCGGGTACCCTCGTCCGACGCGCAGATGGCCTGCCTCCCGAAGTCCCATCGCTCGAGTCGCTCGAGTCGCTCCCGGCCGATCCGGCGCTCGCCGACGGGCGCTACACCGAAGGCCGCGCCCGCGCCGGGGGCCCGCTCCTCAAGGGCGCGCGCCCCGCGAGCGCGCCGGCGTCGGGCGACGGGCGAGGAGGTTCGCGATGACCGCGCGTGAGCTCGTCCTGGTCGCCGCGCTTACGTCGCCGGCGCTCGCGTGGAGCGCGCCGAGCCTCGCCGACGCCACGGACACCGGCGCGCCGCATCGCGCCGGCGCGAGTCCGAGCGATGCGCGCGAGGAAAAACGCGAGGCGCTCGACGGCCCCAAGCTCGACGCGCTCCTCGCGGACGTCGCGAAGGCGCGCAAGAACGTGAAGACGCTCCGGGCGGCGTTCACGCAGGAGCGCCGCATCGCGCTCCTCGCGACCTCGGTGAAGTCGCGCGGCGAGCTCATGTTCGGCGCCCCCGACCGCCTCCGCTGGGACCTCGCTCCGCCCGACGACGTCGTCTACTTCATCGGTCCCGAGGGGCTGTCGTACAAGACGAAGACGTCGACCGCGACGGTGCCGGCGGGAGGAGCCGACGTCGCGCGCGCCCTCGGCGATCTGCGCGCCCTGCTCACCGGCGACCTCGCCTCCCTCCGCGGTCGCTACACCCTCTCCGCCTCGCGCGGCGCCGGCGACGTCGAGGTGTCCGGCGTCGCGAAGGACACGAAGGCGAGCGTGAAGTCGTTCACGCTCCTCCTCGACAAGGGGCTCGTCATCCCGATCCGCGCCGGGCTGCTCGAGGGCAAGCGCGACCGCGTCGATCTGGCGTTCTCGAACGTGGTCGTCGACGGACCGATCGACCCGGCGCGCCTTCGCCCCTGAGCCGGCGCGGCAGAACGCGGCGGCGCCGCCCGGCATCGAAGGTGCTCGGCGCGTCCCTCGTTTCCCAGGGCGGGGGGCGCGCTCCTCCTACCTCGTGGGGAGGCGCCCTCCCCGAAACTTGGCCCCACGCACACCGGCGGACCATCCTCGGCGCCATGGGCGAAGCAGCGAAGAAGGACCAGGCGCCGAAGACCGGAAGCCCAGAGCTCGAGGCGAAGGGAAAGCGGCACGAGCGTCGCCGGCATCGCGTCTACGTGACGCGCAACACGGAGTATCACTTCCGTGACGGCTTCTGCGTCGCCGTCCGCGATCGCCGGTCGGGGGATTTTCTCCCCGGCCACCTCGCGATCGAGCGCCGCCTGCACGGCGGGCTCAAGTTCTTCCCCAACGGCGCGATCGTGCCGAACGCGGGCGATCCGCGGCCCGGAGAGGCCCTCTACTTCGCCGCCGACGGCCGTGACCTCGTGACGAGCCCGCTCGAGCGCGTCGACCGCCCGGCCAAGCGCCTCGTCGAGGCCTATCCCGAGCCGCCGCGGCCGCCGCCGACCTCCCGCCGGAAGGCCTGACCGCCAGCCGTAGCGCTGGGGCGCCGCCTTCGTCTAGGCTTCGCCCCCGTGCTTGCCGTGCCTCCGCGCTTCGAGGTTCGCTCGCGACCTCTCGAGACCAAGCGCCTCCACCTGTTCCCGCTGGACGCGACCGACACGCGCGACCTCTGGAGCGCGGTCGAGAGCTCGCGCCCTCAGCTCGAGCCGTGGCTCCCCTGGGTGCCGTTCAACGTCGACCTCGACTCGAGCGGGCGCTACGCCGAGGCGAGCGCGTCGGACTGGGACGCGGCGCGCGCGACCCGCTTCGCGATCCGCGACCGAGCGTCACGCCGCCTCCTCGGCGTCATCGGGCTCGAGTCGTTCGCGCACCTCCACGAGAGCGTCGAGCTCGGCTACTGGCTGCGCGTGGACTCGTGGGGCAAGGGCTTGATGACCGAAGCGGGACACGCCGTCGTCGCGTGGGCGTTCGGTAAGGTGAACGCCCACCGGGTACGCGTCGCGGCGGCGACCGACAACCACGCCTCGCTTCAGGTCATCGGTCGCCTCGGCTTTCGCTTCGAGGGGATCGCCCGACAGGCCGAGCGCGTGAGCGGGCGCTGGCTCGACCACGCGGTCTTCGCGCTGCTCGCCACCGATCCGCGGCCGCGCTGAGCGCCTCGAATCGCCGGCCCTCTGAACCCGCGCGGGGACGTGCCGTTCTCCCCATGCATGAAGCGCCCCGCAGTCCTGACCTGTCTATCGCTCCTGGCGTGGAGCTCCCCCGCGCTCGCCGAGGAGGCACGCGTCCATGTCGCCGCCGGAGCCGCGCACGCGCTCGGCGGCCCCCAGTCGAGCGAGTTCGGCGCCGGCGGCGCCGGCACCGGCACCGTCGAGCTGCCCGCCACCTCACGCCTCGGCGTGCAGGCCGGCGCAGGCGCGCTCGTCCTCTCGAAGGGCGACGCGCCCAAGGACTCGGGCCTCGCGCCGACGAGCACGGGCGCCGCGTTCATGGGAACGATGGGCCTTCGCCTCCGCGCGTTCGGCGCGACGAGGGTCGCGGGGCCGTGGATGGACAGCAACGTCGGCGTCGTCCACACGGGCAACGCGACCCGCCCCGCGTTCGACGCGCACCTCGGCTGGGACATCCGCGTCTCGCGCACGAGCCGCATCGACGTCGGTCCCTTCGTCGGCTACACGCAGATCTTCCAGCCGAGCGCCGAGCTCCGCGGCGACGACGCGCGCATCCTCACGGCGGGTCTCTCGGTGAGCCTCGGCGCGAAGGAGCGCGCTCGCCCGGCCGAGCCCACGAGCCGCGAGAAGCCGATCCCACAGACGGCGCCGCCGCCTCCCCCGGTCTTCGTTCAGGAGCACGAGGAGGTCGCCGAGGCCGTCGAGGTCTGCAAGGACGGCGCGCCGCCGACCGAAGACGGCTGCGGCGACGGCGTGCGGATCTTCGAGGACCGCATCCTGCTCGACGACGTCGTCCACTTCGAGTTCGACAGCGCCAGGATCCACAAGAAGAGCCACGCGCTCGTCCGCAACATCGCCCGCTTCATCAAGGAGCACGAGGACATCGTCGACATCACGATCGAGGGCCACGCCGACGAGGTCGGGTCGGACGAGTACAACAAGAGGCTCTCCGAGGCGCGCGCCGCCAGCATGAAGGCGCTGCTCGTCGAGAGCGGCGTCGAGGCCTACCGCCTCCGCGTCATCGGTCACGGCAAGTCGCAGCCGAAGATCGTGACGCTCAAGCGAGAGGCCGAGAACCGCCGCGTGGAGCTGTTCGTCACACGCACGCGGGAAGCCGGAAACGTCGCGACGTCGCACGGAAGGAGCTCGAGGTAATCATCATGAGTCGGTCGTTTCACGTCGCAGCCTTCATCGTCCTCGGACTCACCACCGCCGCGTGCGGCGTCGAGAACGCGCTCGTCGGCGGCGCCTGCAAGCCCGGATACGTCGAGTACGCCGGCTCGTGCGTCGTCGCTCCGAGCGGCACGAGCCCCACGTTCGACTCAGAGGACACGAGCAGGCCGGCGCCGGCCGCGACGGGCAAGACCCCGTCTGCGCTGACGCCCGGGCCGTCTCGGTTCGTCCCGCCGCCTCCCTTCGGGCCGAACACGCCGCCGGTCGATCCCCCGGTCGATCCGCCCGTCGATCCGCCGGTCGATCCGCCGGTCGATCCGCCCGTCCTCGTCTGCGCCGATCCGGAGGTCGCCTGCCGCGGTGAGTGCATCTCGGTCGTGAGCGATCCGATGAACTGCGGCGCCTGCGGTCGCATCTGTCCGTCGAACATCTGCGTCGCGAGCGAGTGCGTCGGCGCGACGCCGGGCGACGTGGTCCTCATCGGCCACGACATGGCGAGCGCGCTGAGCGGCTCTTCGCAGACGAAGGTCCTGACCAACGCCGTCTCGATCCCGACGACCGATCCCATCCGCGTCCTGTCGTACGAGGCGGGCGCCGACGCGGGGACCTCCGCGCACGTCCGCGCGCTGCTCGGCGCGGGGATCCGCGGGCGCAGCGTGGCCTTCACGACCGCCTCCGCGGAGTCGATCGGTCAGGGCGGGCTCTACGCGAGCTACGACGTCGTGCTCATCCACGGCGCCGCCGGTCCCGATCCCGCGGAGCTCGGCCAAGAGTGGCGGTCGTCGCTGACGACCTTCACCGGCAAGGGCGGCGTCGTCGTCGCCCTCGACAGCGGAGCGTCCGACGTCCCGGCGCTCGTGAGCTCGGCGCACCTGCTCGAGGTCACGGGGCACGTCCCGCTCGCGGGCACGACGCAGTTCGTCGTCTCGGGCGCCTCCGACGTCGTCGGAGCCCAGGTGCTCTCGCCTTACGCAGCGTTCGGCGCGTCGGTCGGCTTCCTCGGCGCGCCCGCGCCGGATCCGGACCTCACGTGGGTCGTCCGCACCGACGACGGCGCGGCCCTGCCGACGGTGATCCACCGCGTCGTCCGCCTCCTGCCCTGAGCGCCGCCGCAGCGCGACGCTCGAGGCCTCGGCCCCGGCGTCGCGACGCGCAACGCTCGAGCACCCGGTCGTCGCGACGCGCGCGGCTCAGGGGTCGCGGTGCCGGTCGACGAGCGCGCGCACGTTCGCGAGCCCCGTGACCGTCCGCGCTCCGTACCAGCAGAGGTCCTTGCCGCCGGTCCGTACGACGGCGCCGCGACGCGCGGCCGGAATGTCGAGCGCGCGGAACACCTCCGCGTCCTCCTCGCTGAACGGATGCGGCTCGTCGGGGAGGAGCACGAGCTCGGGCTGCCGCAGGACGACCTCCTCGAGCGTCACGCGCGGATACCGCGTGTCTCGTCCGGCGACCTCCTCGGGAGGGAGCGCCGGCGCCGTCCCGACGTCGGCCGCGAGCGGATAGCGCCGCTCGCGATCGGCGAAGACGTTCTGGGCCCCGGCGAGGTCGAGGACGTCGCTGATGAACGTCGCGCCGTGGATCGTCATGAGCGGCTTCATCCAGATCGGACAGAAGGTCCTGAGCGGCGCGCGCGTCTTCCGCGCCTCTTCGGCCTCGCGGATCGCCGCGTAGCCGCGCCGGATGAGGTCGCGCACGGCCGGATCGCCGCCGACGTGGAAGACCCGCGCGAGGCGCGCGAGGTGCGCGACGCCGTCGGCGGCGCGCTTGGGGAACGCGACGAGGACCCGCACGCCTTTCTGCGCGAGCGCCTCGAGGTCCTTCTTCGTGTTCTCCTCCTGGTTGGCGATCACGAGATCGGGCGCCAGATCGAGGATCGCCTCGAGCTTCGGGTTCTTGGTGCCGCCCACGCTCGGCACGCGCTGGACCACGTCCTCCGGGAGCTCGCAGTAGTCGGTGCGGCCGACGAGCGCTCCGCCGCAGCCGATCGCCGCGACGGTGAACGTGTCGCTCGGGACGAGGGAGACCACCCGCTTCGGCGCCGCGCCGAAGGTCAGGGTCCGCTTCATGTCGTCGTCGACGCGGATCATGCGGCTCAGTCGTCCTCCGGCGGCGGCGGCGGTCCCGGCGGCCCGCCGTCGGCGTGAGGGCCGATCTTCGCGGCGCAGTCGGCCCAGACGACGTCGGTGCACCGCCGCGGGCTCGACGCGACGCACCGGATGACGTTCTCGCCCTCGCGCTCGACGAGGCGGTCGAGGATGAACTCGCAGCCGCGCTCGCACTCGGCCTCGGTGCACTGGCGCTTGGCTTTCGACTCGCACGAGCGCCGGCACGCGTCGATCGGCCGGTTCGACGGCTCGAAGACGCGGCACGAGCCCGAGGAGACGAGCGCGAAGGCGCCTACCGCGAACGCGAGGCAGAGCGAGGAGCGCCGCAGAGGGGCGAAGGCCATGGGGACCGGAGCTTTACCTTTCGAGGGTCACGAACTCCACCCCTTCCGTCTCGGCGGCGCGCCGCGAGGTCTCGCGCCAGCCCGAGCGGTCGAGGTGGAAGAACGCGTCGCCGTCGACCTTCCGGTGGACCTCGGTGAGGAAGACGCGCGTCGCGAGCGGGAGCGCCTCCTCGTAGATCCGCGCGCCGCCGATGATCCGCGGCTCCTCGTCGGTGGTCCGCGCGAGCGCGATGGCCTCCTCGAGGCTCCGCGCGAGCTCGCAGCCGTCGAAGGAATCGGCCGTGCGGCTGACGACGATGTTGCGCCTGCCCGCGAGCGGACGCCCGATGGACGCGTGCGTCTTCCGCCCCATGATGATGGCGTGGCCCATCGTGGCGGCCTTGAAGTGCTGGAGGTCCTCCGGGATGCGCCACGGCAAGGCGCCGTCCTTGCCGATGACGCCGCCGTCGGCGATCGCGACGACGAGCGCGAGGCCGGGCAGCCGATCCGCGTCGCTCATACGCTGACCTCGGCCGCGATGTGCGGGTGCGGATCGTAGCCCTCGAACACGAGGTCCTCGAAGCGGAGCGCGAAGAGGTCGCGGCTCTCCGACGCGATGCGGAGGCGCGGGAGCGGACGCGGCGCGCGCGAGAGCTGCAGCTTCGCCTGCTCGACGTGGTTCTTGTAGAGGTGCACGTCGCCGAAGGAGTGGACGAAGTCGCCCGGCCGGAGGTTCGTCGCGTGCGCGACCATCATCGTCAGGAGCGCGTAGCTCGCGATGTTGAACGGCACGCCGAGGAAGACGTCGGCGCTCCTTTGGTAGAGCTGGCAGCTGAGCTCGCCGTCCTGGACGTAGAACTGGAACAGCGTGTGGCACGGCGGAAGCGCGACGAGCTCCGCCTCCTTCGGGTTCCACCCGGTGACGATGAGGCGGCGACTGCTCGGCTTCTCGACGATGTCGCGGAGCACGCCCTTCAGCTGGTCGACGCCGTCCGCTTCGTAGGTCCCGTCGGCCCGCCGCGTGGCGCCGTAGTTGCGCCACTGATGCCCGTAGACGGGCCCGAGGTCGCCTTCCTTGCGGCCGAAGCGCGCCGTCTGCTCGGCGGTCGCCCACTCGTTCCAGATGCGCACGCCCGCGTCCTGCAGCGGCTTCACGTGCGTGTCGCCGCGGAGGAACCACAAGAGCTCGTGCACGATCGACTTGGTGTGCAGCTTCTTCGTCGTGAGGAGCGGGAAGCCCTCGCGCAGGTCGAAGCGCATCTGATGCCCGAACAGGCCGCGCGTCCCGGTCCCGGTGCGGTCCTCGCGGTCCTTGCCGCGCTCGAGGATCAGCTCGAGCAGCTCGAGGTACTGCTGCATGGACCGAAGCGCGTAGCACGCGCACGCCAGAGCCGGAAGAAGCGGGGCCGTCCGCCGCGGGCGGCCACCCGCGGCGGGCTGCCGGCGCCCACGCGCGTGCTAGCCTTTCGTTCATGGCAGCGTCGACCGCCTACGCTCCCATGACCGTCGTGCCGCGAATCGCGGTGAAGCTCCCGCTCGTCGTGCCCGAGCCGGACGGCTTCGTCGCCGCACGGTATGAGACCTGGCCCAAGGTGGTGGGACGCCTCGAGTACGTGGGCGGGAGACTCGAGTACATGCCGCCTTGCGGGAAGAACCAGCAGCGCGTCGCGGTCGACGTGGCGACGGAGCTCAACCTCTGGCGCCGCGATCACGTCGACTTCGTCGTCGGGGCGAACGAGGCCGGAATGCTCCTCGACGGCGAAGTCCGCGCCGCTGACGCCGCGGTATGGCGAGCCGGCGAGCCCTCGAACAACGAGCTCGCCCGCACACCACCCGTTTTGGCGGTGGAGATCTGCGGCGAAGACGAGTCACTCGAGACGCTGCTGGAAAAAGCCGCCTGGTACCTCGAGCGCGGCGCCGAGGCGGTCTGGACCGTCGTCCCGGAGACGCGAAGCGTGCACGTCACGACGAGCGCTGGGACTGTGGAGGTCACCGGCAGGATCCCGGAGACGCCGTCCCTCCCCGACCTCTCGCCGCTCGTCGCGGACTTCTTTCGCCAGATCTGATCGGATCCGCCCGCACGGCTCCCGCGCGGGATCTCAGGCGCTGACGACTTCGAGCACGCCCAGATCGACGAGGGCGTGGAGCCGGTTCAGCGCTTCGGCGCCGGGGAGGCCCGTGAGCGCCGCGACGGTCGCCGCGTCGGAGACGCCGTCGATGTGCCCGAGCACGAACGACGACGTGGGATCGATGTGCCTCGCGTGGCGCTCGAGCTCGGCGAACTTCAAGCGGAGGACGCTAGACGGGCTCAGCGTGCGCGCGCTCGGCTGGAGCCGCTCGCGACAACGCTCCGCGACGAGCTGCGCGAGCGCGTGCTCGGGCTCGTGCGAAAGGACACGCTCGGCGAGGACGAGGGCCTCCGGGAAGTCGCTCGCGAGGTAGCAGCCGTACATCTCGCGCCCGACGGTCTCGACGTCCTCGACGTCGACGGTGGGCTCCGCGACGCCGACCTGCGGGGCGGGCGGCGTCGGCGCGGTCGGCGCGGCGCGGCGCTCGTCGGCCGCGACCCTCTCCGCCACCGAAGCGGCGGTCGCGGCGATCGAGGCGGCCGCAGCCATCGAGCGCGGCGTGTCGCGAGGCCCTCCGGCGAGGCTGACGTGCTCCTCGACGATGCGCGCGTACGACGACGGATCGAACGGCGGCGAGATCGTCGTCCGGTTCGCTTCCCGCTCGATCTCCTTGGCCAGCTCCTCGGGATCGAAGGCGGGGATGAGCGTCCGCTTCTCCCGCGGCTTGTCGTGGTTGATCCGCCTGCGCCTCACTCCGGCCTCTCGTCTACGAGGGGCTGCCTCCCCCAACGGAGCCAGCCCGCCGTCCCTACCACGGAGGGCGGCGGCCATCGAGTCCAAGAGGCAGCTTTCGACCGCGGTCGCTGAGGCCAGAACGTCTCAATCTCGATCGAGATGTTGCGCGCGTCCCGGTGCGGAGCGGCGGCGCGTCAGCGAAGGCCCATCAGCGAGATCACCTGCCAGCCGCCCTTGTCCACGACGATCTCCTGCGTCCGCTGCCAGCCGCGCGCGTCGAGCACCACGCGATGGCGCCCCGCGGGGAGCCTCACGCGCGCCACGGCGACCCGCGCCGGGAGCGTCTCCCAGCTCCGCGTGTCGGGCGTGTCGAGCGCGCTCAGCGTCGCCTGCGCCGCGAGCGAGCCGAGGAGGCCGACGACGTTGTCCTTGCCGGCCGCCGCCTCGATGCCCTTGCCGACGAGCAGGCGCGCGACCATCCGCGTGATCGCGCTGACGATGATCTTGCCCTCGATCTTCTTCCACTCGGCGCGGACCTCGCGGTCGACGTTCACCGCTTCCTCGAGCTGGACGAAGCGGCCGTCGAGCCGGACCTGCGGGATCGCGTAGTTCCCCTGCCCCGGCGCGAGCGTCGGGAAGTTGATCCACGTGACCAGGCCCTGGAGCGCGAGCTTGTTGGCGCCGTCGCGATCGTTCGGGCTGAGCGAGTCGGCGAAGAGCGTGAGCGCGAGGCCGATCGGGATCCGCTCGGCGACCTTGTGCGGGACACGCCCGTAGCCGACGACGAACAGGACCTCGCCGTCTTCGGCGTGCTCCGCGCCGGCCTCGGATCGCTTCTCGAGGAGCGCCTTGAGCCGCGGGCTCCGGTACGAGCCCTGCGCCGCGAGCCGCGCGACGGGATCCTCGAGCGACGCGTAGCCCGAGAACGCGAGCGCTTCGTCGTAGTAGCGGAGCGCCTCGTCGGTCTCGCCGCTCTTCTCGAAGGTGAAGCCCGCGAGGAGGCTCCCCAGCCCGAGCACCGGGTTGTTCGGCTGGTTCAGCGTGTCGCGGTAGTACTTCTGCATCACCGACAGTCGACGCGCCTCGACGCGCGCGCCGTTGAGGTCGCGCTGCTCGAGGTAGTTGATCATGTCGAGCGTGTTGATCATCAGCTTCTCGTACGGGGGCGCCTGGTACTTCCCCGACGAGCCGCTGAAGACGTATTCGCCGATCGAGTCGCCCGCGTTGCGCGCGAGGTCGAGCATGTCGATCGCCTTGTCGGCCGCCTCGAAGTCCTGCCGCGAGAGATCGAAGCGGACGAGGCCCTGCTGGATGCTGCCGCGATCGAGGACGAGCAGCGCGTTGTCCCCCTTGATGTCCTTCGGGAGCTCCTTGTCGGTCGCGACCTCGAGCTCCTCGTTGATCGCCTTGATCGCGCCCTTCGCGTCGCCCGCGTCGAGCGCAGTGCGCATCTTGAGGGTGCGCGCCTCGTGGCCGCCGCAGCCGATGAGCCACGGAGAGGCCACGAGCGCGGCGAGCGAGGCCAGGCGGACGAACGCGCTCGGCGCTCCGTGGAGGCGGGGTACGGCTCTCACTGCGGGTCTCCTCGTCCGGGCCTGCTACTTCACGGCCTTCGTGATCTCGCTCTTCCCCTGGAAGCGGATCTCGCTGGTCTCGACGTCGATGACCTGCATGTAGAGGAAGTACTGCACGCGGCGCATGTCCTCGCTGCGCTCGTCGTTGCCGGAGACCTTGCCGGTGATGAAGTACTTCGCGCCGAGCTGCTTGCCGTACTTGGCGACGTTCGCCGGGTTGAAGACGGCGTTCTGCTGCCCCTCGACCTCGCGGATCATCTCACCCTGCCGCTGCCGCGAGACGACGCGGACCGTGTTCGCCTCGAGGAGCCACGTCTCGGCCTCGCTCAGGATCGTGTCGAGCGACGAGTCGATGTGCTCGCTCGTGCTGTTCTGGAACGGGAAGATGGCGACGATCGGCTGCGGGTTCGTCGTCCGCCACTCGTTCATCACGGGCGACGCGCGCAGCTTGTTCAGCGTGTCGCGCAGGGCGCGCTTCATGTCCTCCTTGTCGAGCCCGGTGGAGAGCGCGTGCGCATCGACGCTGGGATCGTCGGCGCCGCGGACGACCTCCTTGCCGCAACCCGCGACACCGAGGGCGAGGGCGACGGCGCTGAGACAGGGAAGAACGAAGCGAAGGGACATGAATGCAGGCTCCTTGAGATGCGGTTTTGCGGGACGGGATCCTAACCCAAGGCGTCGAACCTCGCGCCGCCGTACCTCCGTTCGACGGCGCATCGCCGCGGGAGATTCCGTCTCATCGCGCGCGCCGAATTCGTACGTAGTTTCGCCGCCATGCTGTACCCCGCTCCTTCACCACACCACCCCCGTGGCGCCGGCGTGCGCCGTCGGGTCCGAGCGACAGGCTCAGCCGTTCGCCTCGCGACGCGCGCGTGCGTCGCGTGCGCGGCGGTCGCC
>JAHBWC010000110.1 GCA_019637225.1 Labilithrix sp. | reverse complement strand
GGTCGTCGTCGAGCGCCTTGGTCGGATCCCGCTTCGCGAGCTGGATGACGTACGTGTTGATCGGCTTCGCCGGATCCGCCGGCGCCGTCCGCGCGGCCTCCGCGAGGTCCTTCGGGGTGCCGGGGATGGCCGCGCACGCCTCGAGGCCGAAGTCGCGGTTGCCGACGATGACGACCGCGCGCTTGAAGTAGGCGCTGTTGGGGAGGGCGGTGAGCGCGGCGTAGCTGCTCGCGAGCGCGCCCTCGTAGCTCGGAGCGCCGGGGACGAGCGACGCCGGATTGTTCGCGAACGCGAGGAAGTTGTCGATCAGCTTGACCCGCCCAGTCGCCGCGGCCTCGAACGGGAGGACCGGCGCGGCGTTGGCCGCGCAGCCGCCGGCGACGGGCGCGTAGATGAGGCTGAGATCGGTCTTCTCGAACGCAGGATCCTTCAGCGGGAGCTCGACCGCCTGGATCTCGTCCGCGTTGAAGAACGCCGCGTGGCCCTGCGTGTTGTCGACGACGACCATGAGCGCCGCGCGCGGGGGCTTGAGCTCGACGACGCCGCAGTCGTTGGGCGGGTTCGGGTTGGCCGAGACGCCCCCGTCGCCGGCGCCCATCAGCGCGTCGAGATCGCTCGCGCAGAACGGCCGCCCGATGCGCTTCGGCTGGCAGGTGCCGCTCGCGCGAACGGCCGTGATGCGGTGCGCGGAGGCGCAGATCCCGCAGTCCTTCGTGCAGCCGGGCGCCGCGTACCTCGTCTCGCAGACGTCCGACTTGCAACCGCTGTTCGCGTCGCACACCGCGCCGACGTCCGCGCCGTCCGGATTCGCGGGCGTGCCCCTGACCATCTCGCAGAGGCCCGGCGCGAGCCGGAAGCGCTGCGGGTTGGCCGGATCGGGGAGCACGAAGCCCTCGTCCGGATCGAGGTCGAGGATCTCGCGGTTGAGACCGCCGTCATAGACGATCTCGACGTTCGTGCCCTCCCACGGCGTGTCAGCCGCGAGCGGCTCGCAGCGGCCCTTCTTGGCCGGCGGGAGCGCGCCCGGATCGACGATTTTGCAGTTCTTGCTCGGGCACTCGTCGGAGATCTCGCACTGCACCTGGCGGAACGGATCGGCGAGCGGATCGAGCGGAGGCGGCGCGCTCGGCGAGTTCGCGACCGCGTAGGTGCACGTCTCGGGATCGACGACGATCGCCGGCGCCGCGGCGCCGAGGCAGATCGCCGTCGAGAAGCACTCGCCGCCCGTCCCGTCGACGAGCTCGGGCGTGTACCGCGGGAGGCTGTTCGGATCCGCGAGCGTGTCCGAGACGCACTTTCCGCCCTTGCACGTCTCGTTGTCGCCGCAAGCCTTGTCGTAGCAGGAGTACTTGAGCGGCATCGGGAGGAAGCGGATCTCGTCCCGGATGTACGGCTGCCGGCTGCGCCGGAGGATGCGCGCGCCGTTCTCGCCGACCTTCGGCTGCCCGCAGAACGCGTAGAGGGGGTTCTCGGACGCGGGGTCGAAGTCCTCGGTCAGGCCGAGGATGGTGTAGGTGATCGGCAGGTTCGTGTTCAGCGCGTTCTCGTTGCTCGGGAACGCGCCGAGGCTGCGCGGGAGCTGCACCTTGCCGTCGTAGACCTTGTACGCCTGGCAGAAGGTCTGAAAACCTCCGACATTCACCTCGACGCGGATCGCCTTCAGATCGCGCGGCACGGTCATCTGCGTCGAGATGCCGGCGACGTACTCGGTCGCCTTCTTGGCCTCGCAGCCGGACGACAGGACGGTGACGCCGAGGCCGAAAACAGCGACGATCGTTGCGCGGCGGACGAAGGAACGCATGCGTCTAGGCTCCCAAAGAAGGACGACTGTTCAAGGTGACATACCGGTCCGGGCGAAGCGAGTCGGCCAAACGCATGACGACGCGGCCGGCCCCAGCCTCGCCGCTCAGAAGCGAAAGCCGGGCGTGCTCTGGGTCCCGACCTTGAAGGGGGTGAGCGTCCCGTCCACCGGCTGCTGATCCGGCGGCGTGGCGAGCAGGACGATGCCGACCGTCAGCGCCGCGCCGACCACGAGCGAGCCGATGAGCCACGGGACGAAGCTCGTGTTGCGATCCTCGTTGAGGGTCGCACTGACCGAGCGCTCGCCGCCCTTCGGGACGTCGACGTCGTAGCTCCAGGTGTAAAACCCCTGCTTCTTGACGACCACCTGGTGGCTGCGCGCGTCGACGGGCCCCTCCCATCGCGAGGCGCCGACGGGCTTTCCGTCGATCTCGATCGTCGCGCCTTCGGGCTTCGCGAGGACGACGAGCTTGCCCTTCTCCTGCTCGGCCGCGAGCTGCAGGGTGAGGTTCATGACCTCACCCTCCTTCACGAGCGCGCTCTGCGTCGCGGTGACGTAGCCGGGCGCCTCGGCGGAGAACTGGTGCGGATCGGCGGTGACGACGACCTGCCCGGCGTAAGGCGCCGGACCGACTTCCTTGCCGTCGATCTTCACCACCGCGTTCGGCGGCCCGACGACCGACACGTTGACGCGCGACGTCTTCACGAGCGGCTGGAGCTTCAGCGTGACCGTCCCCTTGGCGCCGCCGGCGAGCTGGATCGACTCGACCGCCTCCGCGAAGCCGGGCTTCACGGCGCGGACGCGGCGCTCGCCGATCTGCACCGTGATGGGACCGGGGAGCTTGGCGTTGTCGATCTTGTCGTTGTCGATGAAGACCTCGGCGTCCTTCTCGTTGACGTCGATCGTCACCTCGGCGACGAGCCGCTCGAGACCGCTGATCGCCGCCTTGACGTCGCTCTCCTCGCTCGGGCTGAGCTGACCCTGGCCTTCGGCGAGCTCTCGCTTGAACGTCTCGAGCGCCGCGGCGTAACGGCCGAGCTCCTTCTCGGCGACGGCCAAGTTGAACAGGACGCGCGGGTTCTTCGACATGTCGTACGCGGCCTTGAAGCTCGTGCGCGCGCCGTCCCAGATCTTGCGCTGCGCGAGCGCGACGCCGGCGTCCCAGTGCCCTCGCGCCTCGAGCGGCAGCGACTCGCGGATCGGTTTCTTCGCCTGCGCCCACGCCGTACGCGGCATCGAGGCCAGCACCGGCGGAACGACGAGCGTGATCGAGACAGCGAGGGCGATTCTTCGGGCCGAGCGCATCATGTTCGGATCTCGAAGTCAGGCTAATTCAAGACCGGGCTCCTGTGGGCCGCGTTCGCCTTCGGCGCGCGGAGAATCGGCGCGCCTCGCGAACGACCGGGAGCCGGCGAGCGTGGCCGAGCCCGCGCGCGACGGGGCCTCAGTTCTTGATCTTCGTGTCGAGGCCGAAGTCGGAGTCTTTCGTCGTGGCCGTCGGCGGCGGCTTCACCGGCGGCGGCTTCGCCGGCGTGACGGCGCTGACGCTCGCCGTGGCGCTCGCGGTGGCGATCACCGCCGAGACGTCCGCAGGCGGCGCGGAGACCACCGGCGAAGCCGTCGAGACGGACGCCGGAGGGATCACGACGGTCACCGGCGGCGGGGGCTCGGGATCGGGCTTGGTCGTACCCTTGTTGCCCTGCGTGACGACGAGCCCGACCCCGGCCGCGAGGCCGAGCACGGCGACGATTGGGAACGCGTAGACGAGCGGGGAGCGCCCCGGCGACGCCGGCACCTGCTCGACCGCGGTCGCGTCGCGGCTCGCCCCGAGGTCGGTCTGTGCGCCTGTCGTCGGCTTGGCGGCGGGTCGCGCGCTCGGCGCCTTGGACGCCCGAGGCTCGAGCTCGAGCTGCGTTCGGCCGAGCGCCTCGTCCGCGCTCGCGCGCATCGAGAAGAGCTCCGGCAAGGCCGCGACGTGCGCGGGGCTCTTTCCGTCGACCTTGAGCACCTCGGTCTTCACCGGCGACGGCTTCGGCGCTTCGACGAGGATCTCGGTGACCGGCGCGCCCTTCTGCACGTCGGTCGTCGGACGGTTCACCATCACGTCGGTGCCGTGCCCGCGCTGGAGCTGCGAGAACGCCGCCATGGAGGTGGGCAGGCCCTCCATCGGGATGATCGACTCCTTCGTCGGCGGCTTGAACCCGCGCATGCGCTCGATGAGCGCCAGCGACTTGTCGCTCGCGAACGGGGCGAGCGCTTCGGCGAGCTCGACCGCAGAAGCGTGGCGATCGTTCACCTCGCGCGAGAGCGCCTTGTGCACGATCGCCGCGAGCTCGTCGGGCAGCTCCGGCCGCGTCTGCTGGATCGGCGGCGGATCGGCGGTGAACAGCTGGAAGAGGATCTCGGTGAACTCGCCGCTCTCGGAGAAGAACGGCGTGTGCCCGCACAGGAGCTCGTAGAGGATGACGCCGACGGAGTAGAGGTCCGAGCGCGTGTCGACGTCGCGCGGGCTCCGCGCCTGCTCGGGCGACATGTAGAGCGGCGTGCCGAGCGCCGAGTTCGTCTGCGTGAGCGACGAGCTCCCCGGCTGGACGACCTTGCTGATGCCGAAGTCGAGGATCTTCACGAAGTCCTCTTCGCCGTCATGGGTCACCACGAAGCAGTTCGAGGGCTTCATGTCGCGGTGGATGATCCCGATCGCGTGCGCGGCCTGGAGCCCGCGCAGGATCTGGACGACGAAGTGGACGGCGCGAGGAACAGGCAGGCCCGACGGCCCGTCCCGCGCGAGCAGATCGGCGAGGTCGACGCCGTAGAGGCACTCCATCAGGAGGTACGGCGTCCCGTTCGGCAGGAGCCCGACGTCGGTGACGGGCAGGACGTGATCGCTCTTGATCGCCTTGCTCGCGCGGCCCTCGTTCACGAAGCGCTCGACGGCGCCGGGGAACGACATGAACTGCGGGTTCATGAACTTGAGCGCGAGCGTTCCGCCGAGGACCACGTGGGTGGCGCGCGCGACCGCGCCCATGCCGCCCTCGCCCAGGATCTTCTCGATCTTGTACTTGCCGTCGACGATCTCTCCGGAGGCGGGGTAGGGACTGGGGTAAGGCTCGGTCATGATCCCGTCCCGAGCATAGGAGGGCTCCTCCGGGGAAGCCAGGCCGGAGGCGCTCGGCGCCGCCGTCGAGCTCTCGGCCCCGGACGTCCCACACGGCTCGGCCCGCCCGGTTCGCTTCGCCCTGTCACGGGCCGCGCGGGCACGCTATGAAGCCCGACGCGATGTCCGAAGCTCCTCGAAGCCCCAACCTCCCCTCGCGACCGCCCGGACCGCACATCGAGCGGCTCGATTCGATGAACGCCAAGGCCCTCCTCGGCGGCGGCGCGGACCGGATCAAGAAGCAGCACGAGTCCGGCAAGCTCACGGCTCGCGAGCGCATCGACCTCCTGCTCGACCCCGGCTCGTTCGTCGAGCTCGATCGCTTCGTCACGCATCGCTCCACCGACTTCGGGATGCAGGACCAGAAGTTCCTCGGCGACGGCGTCGTCACCGGCTGGGGCCTCGTCGACGGTCGCAAGACGTTCGTGTTCGCGCAGGACTTCACCGTCTTCGGCGGCTCGCTCTCGGGCGCGTACGCCCAGAAGATCTGCAAGGTGATGGACCTCGCGATGAAGGTCGGCGCGCCCGTGGTCGGGCTCAACGACTCCGGCGGCGCGCGCATCCAGGAGGGCGTCGAGTCGCTCGCCGGCTACGCCGACATCTTCCTCCGCAACACGCTCGCGAGCGGCGTCGTCCCGCAGATCAGCTGCATCATGGGTCCGTGCGCCGGCGGCGCCGTGTACTCGCCCGCCATCACGGACTTCATCCTGATGGTCGAAGGCACGAGCTACATGTTCATCACCGGGCCCGACGTCATCAAGACGGTGACGCACGAGGAGGTCACGAAGGAAGACCTCGGCGGCGCGAACACGCACGCGAGCAAGAGCGGCGTCTGCCACCTCACCGCGCCCGACGACCGCACGAGCATCGCGCAGACGCGCGAGCTGCTCTCGTTCATGCCGTCGAACAACCAGGAGGACCCGCCGTACAAGCCCTCGAGCGATCCGCCGCTCCGCGAGGTCCCCGAGCTCGACGCGATGATCCCGCTCGAGTCGAACAAGCCGTACGACGTGAAAGACGTCATCCGGGCGGTGGTCGACGACGGCCACCTGTTCGAGATCGCCGAGGCCTTCGCGTCGAACATCGTCGTCGGCTTCGCGCGCATCGGCGGCCGCGCCGTCGGCGTCGTCGCGAACCAGCCGGCGATCCTCGCCGGCGTGCTCGACATCGACGCCTCGATGAAGGCCGCGCGCTTCGTCCGCTTCTGCGACTGCTTCAACATTCCGCTCGTCACCTTCGTCGACGTCCCGGGCTTCCTCCCCGGCACCGACCAGGAGTACGGCGGCATCATCAAGCACGGCGCGAAGCTGCTCTTCGCGTTCGCCGAGGCGACCGTGCCGAAGGTCACGGTGATCCTCCGCAAGGCCTACGGCGGCGCGTACGACGTCATGGCGTCGAAGCACATCCGCGCCGACGTGAACCTCGCGTTCCCGACCGCCGAGATCGCGGTCATGGGCCCCGACGGCGCCGTCAACATCGTCTACCGGCACGAGATCGCCAAGGCCGCCGACCCGGCCAAGGCACGCGCGGAGTTCATCGCCGACTACCGCGAGAAGTTCGCGAACCCGTACAAGGCCGCCGAGCTCGGCTTCGTCGACGAGGTCATCTATCCCCGGACTCTCCGCGCGCGGCTCCACCGCTCGCTCGAGATGCTGAAGGACAAGAAGGACTCGAACCCGCCGAAGAAGCACTCGAACATCCCGCTCTGAGCCGCGGCGAGCGGCCCGGCCAGCGGACGGTCGCTTCGTCGCGTCCGAAACTTGGCCCGACGGCTCATTCCTCCCTATCCGAAGAGGGTCCGGAGGAAATCCATGAGCAATGCACATGATCGCCGAGCGCCTGGAACGGCGCGCATGCCGTTCGACGCGATGGTTGAGGTTGGAGGCGCCCTCGGCCCCTCGTTCGAGGCGCAGGCGGTCAACCTGTCCGAGGAAGGGATGTCGCTGCGCACGGCGTATCTCCCCGAGGTCGGCCAGCCGGTGATGTGCCGCTTCGATGCCGGTCAGGGGATGACCGTCGTCGCCGCCGGTGAGGTCCTCTGGAAGGACGACATGGGGGACGGAGGCGAGTTCGGCATCCGCTTCACCAACCTCGACGGCGCGAGCACCGTGGCGCTCCAGCGCATCGTCGGGATGGCCGAGGAAGGCCAGCTCCCGCCGGCGGCCGATCCCGGCCGCAAGGTGCGTCTGCACATCGAGGGGCTCGCCTCTCCGATGCGCGCGCGCATCAAGGACCAGATGGCGGCGGGCGTGACCGCCTACAGCGAGCTCGGCTTCCTCCAGATGGGCAAGCCGCTCGAGCTCGAGGACGCGATGTCGGGCGCGCGGCGGCCGGCGCTGATCGATCGCGTCGAGGTCGAGCTCAGCGACGGCTCGCGGATCCCGCAGCTCGTCGTCTCGCTCCGCTACGACGACGAGGACGGCCGCGCGGCGTCGCTCGCGGCCGTCGAGGTGCCCGTCGAGGATCCGAACGGCAACACGCCGCACGATCCCGCGCCCGAGATGGAGGCCAGCGACGAGGCCCCCGAGTCCGAGCCCCACGCGGAGCCGCCGGCGGCCGAGGCCCACGCGGCCGCGGACGAGGCGAGCATCCAGGAAGAGTCGAACAACCTGAAGAGCGCGTTCGCCCGCAACGCCGCCAAGGTCACGCCGGCGATCCTCGCTTGGGCGAAGCGCGCGAAGACGACGGCGGCGCTCGTCGCGGCGCGCGCTCGCCGAGGCGCGAGCACGGGCAACGACGTCGAGATCCCGGTGCGCCGCACGACGGCGCCGGCTCCGGGCGGCGGTCTCCACGCCTCCGGTCGGAAGGTCGTCCGCGGGAGCATCCGCGACGAGCACGACAGCGACGCCGCCGAGGCGGCGAAGAAGACCGGCGGCCTCCCGATCACCAAGAAGAAGGCCGCGATCGCCGCCTCGATCGGCATCGCGACCATCCTCGTCTTCATCGCGCTCCGCAAGCCCGCGCCTGCTCCGCAGCTCGCGAGCGCGCCGCCCGACACCGCCGCCGCCGCTGCGACGCAGGAGACGACGACCGCCGAGGCGCCGCCGACGGGCTCGCCCGTCGCGCCGCCGGCCGATCCGCTCGCCGCCGCCGCCGCGGCGATGGCGAACGGCGGCCCCGGCGCCTACCCGAGCAGGCCCGGCAAGCCGACGCCCTTCACGAACGGCCCCGTCGGCTCTCACCCGAACGTCATCAAGATCAAGATGGACGGCCCCGTCGAGGGGATCCTCGGCGCGACGCAGCCGACGGGCTTCACGATCGTGACCCCGAACCGCAGGGCGCTCGATCCCGCGGGCTCGCTCGCGTCGAAGGACTCGCGCCTCGAGGGCGTCCAGATCGCGAACGAGGGCGGCAGCGCCGAGCTCACCGTCACGTTCAAGGACGGCGTGCCGAACTACATCGTCCGCGCGCGCGGCGAGACGCTCGAGCTCGTCCTCGCGAAGCCGAGCGGCACGAGCAAGGCCGCGGCGAGCGTGAAGAAGAAGACGACGACCACGAAGAGCAGCAAGAAGCGCTGAGCGGCCGCCGGCGGGCGGTCGACGAGCGGGCCGGGAGCGAGCGCTCTCGGCCCGCCGCGCGTTTGTGCGCTCGATCCGCGCGACGCGCGACTAGCGACGAACGGCGATCGCCTCGCTCGTCACGCTCTCGAGCGGGAGGCGCTCGCGCGCGGCGATGTCGTACATGCGCGTGAGGGCGGCCTCGAGCTGCGGAAGATACTGCGCCGCGGTCTCGTGGTGGAAGCCGATCGAGACCACGACGTTCTTGCGGCGATCGCGGAGCCACGTCGCCTTGTTGGCCTCGAAGGTCCCGACCATCTGATCGGCCGAGACGTAGTCGGCGAGCGCGCCGTTGTCGGGCACCTCGGTCAGACGCCCCGCGCTCGTCTCGATCGTGTACGGCTGCGAGGTCTCGGTCGTGCCCTCCCAGAGCTCGCCGAGCCAACCGAGGACCGGCGTGCCCTGGAGCTTCGGCTGGAGGAACGCCGTGGGCACGGCGGACTGCTCGTAGACGAGCCCCTCGGCGGCGACCGCCTCGCGGACGCTGTCCTTCGCCATCCACCCTCCGCACCGGAAGCTCTTCGCGCCGCCGAAGCCGTGCTCGTCCAGCTTGTCGAGGCTGAAGCGCACGACCTTCCGGAGCTCGGCGGCGCTGTAGAGGCTGATCGGCACCTCGTGGCCGCAGTCGTAGATGCACTCGTTCGGTCGGAGCGACGTGCCCCAGAACGTCGGCGTGCTCTTGAACGTCACGCCGGAGGCCTCGAACAGACGCTTCCACCCGTGGATGTGGAGGCCCTTCTCGTCGCCGGGGGCGATCGTGCTCGCGATGCGCTGCTTCGCGTACTCCGCGTCGGAGTCGCCCTTCGTGAAGTACGCGGCGTTGAGGAAGTGAACGACCTTCACCTGCGGGAAACGCGTGTGGAGGTCGCGCATCGCCTGGATGTTCGCGTCGCGGAGATCGCGCCCCTCCCAGTCGACCGTCACGAGGAGCTGGATCTTGCCGCGTCGCGTGTAGTCGTCGTCCTCGGTCGCCGGCTGGTCGTCGGCCTCCGCCGCGCAGCCCGCGCCGAGCGTCGCCGTCGCGCCCAGCAGGCAGACCGCACCGACGACGCGAGAAAGACGAGCCCCGAGCCAGGCGGCGATGCGCATGCCCACGTGTACGCACATGGTGTGCCGGGTCCCCATGATCCGAGGAGGCCCGCATTTCACGGGGAATTCATCCCGCGTCCAGCGGCTCTTCAAGTGGTCGTGGATCTCTGTGGATCCAGAATGGTCGCGCTATCCTCGGTTCCGGTCGGAGCTCACTTGTCTCGGATCTTGCTCATCGACGACGACGCCTCGCTGCTCGACGCGCTGTCGCTCGCGTTCGAGGACGCCGGCCACGAGGTGCTGACGGCGCCCGACGGAGCGCGGGGCCTCGAGCGCGCGCGCGCCGAGCGACCCGACGCCGTCGTGAGCGACGTGAACATGCCGGGTCTCGACGGGCTGTCGCTCTGCCGGCGGCTACGCGAGGCCGGCGACGCGGTGCCGCTCGTCTTGCTCACGTCGCGCGACAACGAGATCGACGAGACGCTCGGCCTCGAGCTCGGCGCCGACGACTACGTCGCGAAGCCGTTCAGCACGCGGGTCCTGCTCGCGCGGATCGCGGCGCTGCTCCGGCGCGACGCGCGGAGACGCTCGACCGAGGCCGAGCGCCCGGTCGCGCGCGGCGCGCTCGAGCTCTTCCCCGAGCGCCTCGAGGTCCGCTACGCGACGGCGCCGATCGTCGTCACCGTGACGGAGTTCCGCCTGCTCGAGGCTTTCGCGACGCGCGCGGGCATCGTGCTGTCGCGCGAGCGGCTGCTCGACATCGTGCGCGGCGACGACTCGGTCGTCGCCGAGCGCATCATCGACACCTACGTGCGTCGCCTCCGGCGAAAGCTCGAGGCGGTCGACGCCTCGTTCGATCGGATCGAGACCGTCATCGGGGCGGGCTATCGCTGGAAAGACGATTGAGCTGGCAGCTCAAGATCGGCCCGTGGATCCTCGAGGGCCGCAGGGACTCCGGCGCACGCCCGCGCACCGAGGCGGGAAAGGCCGCGCGCATCTCGCGGCTTCGGCCCTCGCTCCGCGCGAACGCGCTCTTGATGGTCCTCGCGATGCTCGCGCTCCCGCAGCTCATCGTCGTGGGCTGGAGCCTGATGGAGCGGGACATCGGCGGGAAGCTCCAGTGGGAGGCGAAGGCCTCCGCAGACGAGGCCGCCGAGGTGCTCGCCGGCGGCGGCCCGGCGGCGCGACCGGTCGACGAGACCACGGCGCGCGAGGTCGAGGCCCGGCTCGACGAGATCGCGACGCGCTGGGGCACGCGCGTCCGCGTGATCGACGAAGCCGGCGCGACGAGGTTCGACGCCGACGCCGATCGCAACACCGACCTCGTGCACCAGATCGGCACGCTCTTCTTCGGCCCCGACGGCGCGCCGACGCTCCGCGAGCTCGACGAGACGCTCGGCCCCGTGCCGAAGCGCCCCGAGGTCGTGAAGGCGACCGGCTGGGCGACACCAGACGCGACCGCTCCGCGACCGCTGCCGGAAGGGAGCGGCCACGTCTATCCATTCGTGCCCGCGCCGGCGCCGGACGACGGCTCCGCGGCGCCGGTGTCGAACGCCTTCCGGGAGAGCGCGCCGCCGCGGGACGGCTCCACGGTCGTCACCGGCTGCCGGACGTCGCCGGCCGGCAAGCTCCTCGTGTGTCACGCCGCGCGCGCGACGACGCTCGAGGGCCGGCCCCACGTCATCTACGTGCAGGAGTCCTCGCGCCGCGCCGTGCGCGCGCTCTACGACCTCCGCTACCACCTCGCGCGGCTCTCGATCGTGATGCTCCCGTTCGCGCTGCTCTTCTCGTGGTGGATGGGCCGGCGCATGGCGCGACCCATCGAGTGGCTCCGTGAGCGCGTGCTCGAGAAGGCACGGAGCGCGAATCCGCGCGCGGACATCGACCTCCACGGCGGCGACGAGGTCCGCGACCTCGCCGAGGCGTTCAACGGACTGCTCGGCGCGCTCGACGAGCGGCGGCGCGCCAACGAGGCGTTCGTGGCCGACCTCGTCCACGAGTTCAAGAACCCGGTCGCGGCGATCCGGACCTGCGCGGAGTCGCTCGCCTCGGGCGCCGCGGACGAGAAGCGCGCCGCACGCATCGCGCGCATCCTCTCCGACTCGAGCGGCCGGCTCGACGCGCTCGTCTCGCAGTTCCTCGAGCTCGCCCGCGCCGAGGCCGGCCTGCCGCGCGAAGACCGCGTCGAGATCGACGTCGGCGCGCTCGCCGGCGGCGTGACCGCCTCGGTGGAGCCCTCGTTCGAGAACGTTCGCTTCTCCGTCGACGCCGGGCCGGGGGCGATCGTCGTAGGCGTGGCGCCGCGGCTCGACTCGCTCGTCCGGAACCTCGTCGACAACGCCGCCTCGTTCGCCGGCAAGGGCGGCGAGGTCCGCGTCGTCGTCCGCCGCGAGCCCGTCGCGAGCGCCCCGAACGGCGAGGTCGTCGCGATTGCACCGAGCGGCGCGATCGTCGCGATCGAGGTCTCCGACACGGGGCCGGGGATCGCGGCCGAGGACCTTCCGCGCGTGTTCGATCGCTTCTTCACGAAGCGCGCGCGAGCGAGCGACGAGCCCGAAGCGGCGAGCCCGCAGAGAGACGGCAGCGGCCTCGGCCTCGCGCTCGTGAAGGCCGTCGCCGAGGCGCACGGCGGCGACGTCTCGGCGCGCTCGACGCCTGGCGAGGGCGCCACGTTCCGCGTCACGCTCCCGCTGAAGCCGTGACGCGCGCGTTCGTGGACGCCACCGCATGCGACGCGTTCACGCCGCTTTCACCTCGAGGGGCGCGTCGTTTCATCGCCGCGACCGACCTCATCCATCTCGACGGCGCACGATCGAGGGATGACAACGTTCGTCACGCTCCTCGACATCGCCTGCGGTCGGCCGATCCCGGCTGAAGACTCCGGACGCGCGCGCCGCCTTCAGCTGGTCGTGTTCGCGCTGCTCGCCTCGCTCGCCTTCGCCGGCGCCTGGGGGCTCGCCGCAGGCAGCCAGGGGGCCGGCCTCGCGATCGCGAACCTCTACAAGGTGCCGATGGTGATCCTCCTCTCGTGCGTCTTCGCCGCGCCGGCGGGCCTGCTCGCCTGGCGGCTCTCGGGCGCACCGATCCGCGGGACCGATCTCGCGCTCGGCTTCACGGGCGGCGTCTTCGGCGGCACGCTCGTCCTCGCGGTGCTCGCGCCGCTCGTCGCGCTCTACTACCAGTCGAGCGCGTGGGCGGGCCCGCTGCTCGGGATCGGCTCGGTGGTCCTCGCGCTCGTGGTCGGCACCGTGATGTTCGTCCGCGGAACGATCCGTCGCCTGCCGCCCGGCGCGCCCAAGCTCGCGGCGCTCCTGCCGGTCGCCGTCACGCTGGGTATGCAGCTCCTCACGCTGCTGCAGCTCGCGGCGATCGCAGCGCCGATCTTCCCCGAGCGTACGCCGTTCAGCGGCGGCATCGACCACCTCGCGCGATGAGGGCACCGATGACGACGCCGACGACGGCTCCAGTGACCGCCCCGCTCCTCCACATCCCGACGATCCGGCTCGCCACGCACCTCCGTCGCCTCGGCGCGGCGGCGCTCGTCGTCGCCTCGGTCCTGGCCGCGCCCGAGCCCGCGCGCGCGGGAGGCGGACAGACCGCCGGCGAGGACGCCTGCGCGCCCGACGCCGACTCCCTCCCGCTCGCCGGCGCTCACTTCGCTCCGCGACGCGTCGACGGTGGCCTCGCCTGGGACGCGCGCTTCGTCGTGACGTCGGACGCGCCCTCCTCGTTCCGCGGCGGCGCGCTCCGCTTCGCCGCGCCGCTCCCCGCGGGCGAGGAGCTCGTCGCCACACAAGGCCTCGACGCCATCGTCGAGGCCGGCCGCGTCGCGGGGCTCTGCGTCGGAGAGGGCGCGCTCCAGGGACGAACCGTGTCCGCGTCGTTCTTCCAGCCGCTCTCGGGCGAGGGCGCGATCGCGCTCGGCGCGCCGATCGCGACGGGCCGCACCGTGCAGATCGTCGACACGTCCGTCGGCGACGCGCGGCTCGAGCTGACGGACGCGCCGCTCCTCGAGAAGCACGTCGGCTTCGTCGCGCCGCGCGGGATCGGCCCCGGCGCACGTGAGGAGGCTCGCCGCCTCACCGGAGTCCGCGAGCACGTGAGCGCGAGCCCGATCTACCTGCGCGGCGAGGACGCGCGCGGCGGGCTGACGGTGCGCCTCGCCGACCCGCGCGCGCGTGACCATACGAGCGCGATCGCCGTGGGCGTCGCGTTCGCCGCCGTCGTCGGCGGCCTCGTCCTCGCGGCGCGGAGGCTGCGGCGCGCCGCGAGCGTCGAGCGCGCCGACGCGCTGCTCGCGTCCGAGATCGAGGCCGCCGCGAAGGGATCCCGCGGATGACGAGGCCGTTCGGGGAGCCTGGACAGGTGGCCAGCGTGGTCGAAACGGTATGACATCCGAGTCATGGGAAGACGCCCGATGCCCTGGATCTTGTATCCGAGACTCTACAATTCACGACGATTCACGGACATCGCGCGCCGGCCCGTTACTTGCTGTTGAAGGCCCTCGTGCTGATGGACCGGGACCAGATCGTTCGACTTCTCCTGCCCTTGTGGGGCGTCGCGTTCGTGGCCGGCTTCATCATGGCCTGCCGCTGAGCGGCCGCCGAATCCAGGCGTAAGCGGATGTGGGCGCTAGCGCGCCCCGCGCCCCTTCCGGGTCGTCCGCGGGAGCGACGTCGTGCTGGTCGCGACGAGGTCCCACCCGTCGCGCTCTCCGGCGCGGAGGCGCGCGACGCCCGCGTAGGCGATCATCGCCGCGTTGTCGGTGCAGCTCGCGAGCTCGGGCAGGACGGCGCGGATGCCGTGCTCCGCGGCGAGCCTCGTCGTCCGTTCGCGTAGCTCGCTGTTCGCGGCGACGCCGCCGCCGAGCACCACGGTCGTCACGCCCTCGGCGCGCGCGGCCGCGACGAGCTTCTTGGCGAGCACGCTCGTGACGGCCGCCTGGAACGACGCCGCGACGTCACGGAGCTCCTGTTCGCCGCTCGGCGGACGCTCGCGCACGAGCGCGGCGACCTGCGTCTTGATCCCGGAGAAGCTCATCTCGAACGAGCGCGCGTGCGCCATCGGGAGCGTGAGCGGGACCGCGCTCGCGTTGCCCTGCCTCGCGAGGCGATCGATGACGGGGCCGCCTGGGTAGCCGAGCCCGAGGAGCTTCGCGACCTTGTCGAACGCCTCACCCGCGGCGTCGTCGCGCGTCGCGCCGAGCTCCCGCACGTCCGCGGCGCGCGGTCCGTCGACGCGGTAGATCGCCGTGTGCCCGCCCGACGCGAGCAGCGCGACGAACGGAAACCGAGGAGGCTCGGGGGACGTCTCCGCGCGGCGGAGGAAGACCGCGAGCAGGTGCCCGACCAGGTGATCGACGCCGACGAGCGGGAGCCCGGTGGCCCAGGCGAGCCCCTTCGCCGCCTGCACGCCGACGAGCAGCGCGCCCACCAGGCCCGGCCGGTTCGTCACGGCGATGCCGTCGAGATCCGCGAGCGTGACGCCGGCGCGAGCGAGCGCCTCGTGGACGACCGGACCGAGGTTCCTCAGGTGATCGCGCGACGCGAGCTCCGGGATGACGCCGCCGTAGGGCGCGTGGGTGTCGATCTGGCTCTCCACGACGTCGGAGAGGACGCGACCGCCCTCGTCCACCACGGCCGCGCCGGTCTCGTCGCACGAGGACTCGATGCCTAGAACGCGCACGGACCGACCTGCCGATCGAGGTTGAACACGCCGAACAGCGCGCGCGCGTTGCCCGGCGGAGGGGGGCCGGCGTCGCTCTGCGGCGCGCCGCGGACGAGGCGCACCTCGACGTGGTCGGTCTGCATCAGCGAGACGATGATCATCACGTCCTGCGTCTCGGCGGGGCCGGCGTCGCCGGAGGACGGCGACGCGGCATAGACGAGGTTTTGCACGCGCCCGTCACCGAAGCTGAGCGTGGAGAGCGGGTCGTGCCAGATCTGCGGGATCGGACGGAGCGGCGCAGACTGGAAGCGACCGTCGGAGGTCGTGATCGTCCCGGGGGCATCCTGGAGGCGGTCGGTGTCGAGCGTGAGGCAGAGCCGCGTGTCCTCGCGGATGCCCGAGCGCACGAAGCTGCCCTTCACCACGCTCCCCTCGAAGCGATCGCCCTGGCTCGAGAAGCGCGACGCCTCACGGCAGCCGGCGAGCGCGCTCGCGCTCATGACGGCGATCAGGACACCGAGGGCGGTCCGCACCCGCGTCATCCTAGTACCTCGACCCGTCGATTTCGATGGGTCGACGTACGACGATTCAGCCGAGCGCGATGACGCCCAGCGCGCGGAGACGCTCGATGAGCTCGAGCGCCTCGGCCTCGGGCATCGCGCAAACGTCGAGGATCTCCTCCATCGACTGAATTCCGTCGATGTGGCCGAGGATGAACGCCGCGCGCGGGTCCATCGGCAGCTTCGAGACCTCCTTCGGTCCGACGAGCAGACGCGGGATCTGCCGGGACGTCAGCGCGGCGAGCCGCGAGCTGTCGGCCGACGCCTCCACGATCGCCGTGTGGTCCTCGCTGCTCGACTCGTCCGCGAGCTCGAGGCCGCCGAACGGCTCGTCCTCGTCGACGGGGATGAGGCCTCCGTACGGGTCGACCTCGGCCTCGGCCTCTTCGCTCAGCACGGCGTCGAGATCCGAAGCGACCTCCGACGCGAGCGCGAGCGCGGCGTCGGCGTTGCCCTGCGCGTAGAGCTCACGCATCGCGGCGACGCGATCGTCGCGCGAGGCGACGCCCGAAGCCGACGGCGCGTTGCGACGCGAGGAGGGCGGCGCATCCTCGAAATGCCCGACGCGCGTGGCGCTGTCGGCGTCGATGCCCCCGCGCGAGCGCGAGATCGCGTCGGCCACGACCCCGGCCTGCGCGATGCGCGTCTCTTCCTCGGCGAGCCTCACCGCCTCGAGGCTCTGCCGCGTGGGCGTCTCCTTCGGGGGCGGAACCGACGTGGTCGACCGAGCGCGCGCCGGCTCGACCTCGCGGTGCGGGGCGGGACGGCGCACGCCGAACGCACCCTTCGCCTCGATCGAGCCGCTTCGCTCGACGACGTCTTCGAGGGCCGCGCCGATCGACTCGAGATCGAGCTCGCCGAAGGTCGGCGTGCGGCGCATGGGCGGCATCGGCTTCGCTCCCGCCTCTCCATCGAGGTCGAGATCGATCCTTCCGAATTTGGGGAGCGAGCTACCCATGGGCCCAGTTGATGAGATAGCAGGTTCTCGCGTCGCCACGAGGCGAACGATCGAAGATCGTCTCCACGCGCTTGTGGGTCTACGTGCGTAGCTCTACGTGCGTGGCGCGCCTCGAGCGAAGCGACCGCTCTTGTGTTTCTAGCGAGCGAATCGCCAAGAAGATCGCGTTTGCGCCGACCTGGACGGAACGGAGACGTCGGCAAATCGCCGCGGCCTACGTGGGGGTGGAAGACCGACGTTCGCACCTGCGAACGTCAGCGCGAGCGGATCTTCGTCGCCGTCTCGCGAACGCGGGGCTCGGCGTCGTGCGCCGCCATCTGCGCGGCGAGCTGGCTCGCCTCGTTCTTGTCGTAGCTCGCGAGCGCGACGAGCGCGGCCTCACGAACGAGCGCGTAAGGCTCCTTCGTCGCGGCCTCCTTGAGCTGACGGGTGGCCTCGGCGCCTGCGCCGGCCGCGCCGAGCCGGCCGAGCGCCTGCGCAGCGAGCACCCGCATCGCCCAGCTCTCGTGGCTCCGCATGACCCTGGCGACCGCCAGCGCGGTCTTCTGGTCGGCGTGGCGTCCGATCGACGCGAGCGCGACGCGCTGGACGATCTCGCTCGAGTCGGTCACGGCCTGCGCGATCGCGGCCCCCGCCGTGTCGGATTTCGCGCGCGCCAGAAGCACGATCGCTTTCGTGCGGACCGCAGGGTCCGGGTGCCGCGAGAGGGCGACGACGCTCGGCTCGAGCGCGGCCGCGATCTCCTTCACCTTGGCGTGTGCCGCGGCGAGCTCCGGCCCCTCGTCCGACGCCATGAGCAGCGGCTCGAACGCGCCCTCGCGCGAGCCCATCGCGTCGAGCACCGTGCGCGCGCGCTCCGTCGAGGTCGCGAGCGCGCTCGAGGCGGAGCGCTTCAGCGCGTCGGCGAAGAGGACGAGCGTCGCGGCGCGGTCCTTGACGCCGAGGCTCTTCGGCACGAGCTGATCGAGCGTCGTCTCGGAGTCGACGTCCTCGTCGGGCGCCGGCAGCGGATCCGCGTGCGGGCCGGCGCCGGCCTTCGTGGCGAGCATGACGAGCGCCGCCGTCGCCGCCTGCCGGAGCGACTCGGACGGGCGGTGCGCGCGCGCGCCCTCGCCCTCGCCGGCGAACATCGCGTCCGCGATCGCGCTCAGCGCGGCCTTCCCGCCCACGGGCTCGCCTCTCTCCTTGTGCGCGGCGCCCATCCTGGCGAGCGCGAGGATGGCCATCTGGCGCGGAAGAGCGTCGGTGCCCTCGGCGATGGTCACGAGGGACGTCGCCTCCGACTCGGCGCCCATCTCGCCGAGCGCGTAGGCGGCCGCGGCGCGCGCGGGCATCCCCGCCTCGAGCGATTTGGCCGTATGCGCGACGAGCGGCAAGCTCGCCTTGTCCTTGAGCGCGCCGAGCCCGAGGACCGCGAACGCGCGCATGTCGGGCGTGCCGCTCTGCGCGACCTTCCGGAGGAGCGGGATCGCCCGCTTGTCGCCGAGCTTCGCGACCGACCAGGTCGCGGCGCGCGCGACCGCGTCCGAAGCCATCGCCTCGCCGCCGCCGCCTTCGCTCTTCGGAAAGAGCAGAGCCTCGTACTTGGGCAGGAGCGCCGCGTCGCGGAGCGCGCCGCAGGCGAGCATCGCACGCGTGCGGAGCGGACCCTCGGCCTGGCCGGTGGCGAAGGCGAAGAGCGCGGCCGATGCGTTCTTGTTCTGCACGTAGCCGAGCACGTCGATCGCGACGCGCTGCTGCCCGGCGTCGCCATCGGCGAGCGCGTCGAGCAACGGCTTGACCGCGCGGCCGCCGACGCGCTGGAGCGACGCGCGCGCGTCCTCGGCGTCCTTGCCGGTGCCGTGCCGCACGCGCTGCACCAGGCCGAACGTCAGGTTGCCGTAGATCTCGACGAGGAGGCGGCGGTAGACCTTCTTCTGCGGGTTGCCGATCGCGAGCGGGAGGAGCTCCTGCTCGAGCGACTCGAGCGTGCCCTTGCCAAGGTTGATCTGCATCGAGAGCCGCGCTGCGCGCGACACGAGCTCCTCGTCCGGGGCGCCGCGGATCACGCGCCGGAAGAGACGGTCGGCCTCCTCGCTCTGGCCCTTGGTGAGCAGGAGATCGGCGAGGTCGAGGTACACGATGAACAGGCGATCGTTCTTCGCGATCGCCGCGCGAAACTCCACGATCGCGTGCTCGACGTCTTGCTTCTGGCGGTACATCTCGCCGAGGCGACGGTGTCCCTCGGCGTCGTCGGGGTTCAGCTCGACGGCGCGCGCGGCGTACTTGATCGCGTCGTCGTCCCGATAGAGCTGGAGCGCGTACTGGGCCATGCGCTGGTAGATCTGACGCGCGCTCTTCGGATCGACGGAGACGAGCTTCTCGAGGACGGCGATGGCGTCCTGGACCTTGTTCTGTTGAACGAGGACGCGCTCGAGCGCGAGGTAGCTGTCGGCGTCGCCGGGCGCCGCGGTGACCACCTTCCGGAGCGTCGCCTCCGCGTCGGCGAGCTTGCGCAGGTGGAGCTGCACCTCGGCGAGCATGCGGCCGGCCTCGACGTCGGGCGGCGACTTCGCGAACTTGGCCTGGAGCGGCGCGACCTGCGCGTCGAGGATGCGCTCGAAGGACCAGAGCGTGACGATGCGCGAGCGGGCCTCGCGCGCGAGGAGCTTGTCGCCGCTCGCCTTCGCTTTGTCGGAGATCTCCGTCCAGATCTGCCGCGAGTCCCGGTAGCTCTTCGATCGCTCGAGCGCGCCGGCGAGCTGCTTCTTGTAGGCGAGCGTCTGGGGCTCGAGCTGCACCGCCTCGCGGAACGACGCGAGCGCGTCCTGCAGCATGTCGTGCTCGAGGTAGACGTCTCCGAGCGCGGCGAGCGCGCGGGCGCGCGGCGTGACGGTCGTGAGGATGCGGCGCCAGGTCTGGACCGCGAGCTGCGTGTTGCCGTCCTGGAAGTAGCGATCGCCGAGGTCGACGAGGTGGCCGGGATCGTTCGTGCCGATGCTCGAGAGACGCGTCAGCACCTTGAGCGATCGATCGCTCTCTCCGATGCGCCCGTAGAAGTCCGCGAGGCGCGAGAGCACCTCTTCGTCGTTCTGTCCGCGGGCCTCGAGCTCCGTCAGGAGCTTGAGCGCGCGCGTCCGGTCGCCGCGCTGCATGAGCGCCTCGCACTGCTCGAACACGAACTGCGGGTTGTTCGGAGCGGCGCGGATGAGCGCCTCGTACTCGGCGATCGCCTTGTCGAGCTCGCCCTGCGACTGCAGGACGCGGATCATCTTGAGGCGCAGGTCGATGTGGCGCGGGTTGACCGCGAGCGCCTTCGTGTACGTCTGGAGCGCCCGGGCGCTGTCGCCGGTCTCCTCGTAGAGCGCGCCGAGGATCGCGAGGCGCTGGAAGTCCGACGGGCGTTCGTCTTCGATCTGCTTGATGAGGACGGGGAGCTGCTGGTCGGCGCGGTAGATCTCGGTGATCGTCTCGTAGATCTCGGCGCGGACGGCGGCCTCCTGCCCGGCCGCCTGGAGCGCGCGCTTCAGCGTCGCGAGCGCGTCGGCGTTCTTGTGGGCCTTCGCCTGCGCCTTGCCGAGGTCTTTCAGCGCCGGCGCGAGCGCGCGGTTGTCACCGGCCGCGGCGCTCACGAGGTCCTTGAACTCGGCCTCGGACTTCTCGAACTCGGCGCGCTGGAAGAGCTCGCGCCCGAGCTCGCCCTTCACGAAGAGGCTCTGCGGCTGCATCTTCACGAGCTCGCGGTGAAAGCCCTTCGCGCCGGCCCAGTCCTTCGCGTCGAGCGCGAGGGTCATCAGCGTGCGGAGCGTCTGCTCCTTGTCGGCGGGAACGGTCTGGAGCGCGAGCGCGTCCTCGTAGCGCTTGCGCGCGCCGGCCACTTCACCGCGATCGGACAGGAGGCGCGCGAGCGCGACGAGCGCGACGGGATCGTTGTTCTTGAGCGCGATCGCCTTTTCGTACGTCTTGATCGCGTCGTCGGCGCGGCCGTCGGTCTTGTAGACCCCGGCGAGCGTGACGGTCGCGGCGTACTGCTCGGCGCCCGCCTGCGCCGCGCGGGCCTCGAAGTCCTTCACGAGCCCGGCGAGGTTGCCGTCCTTGTCGCGATAGAGCTGCGCGAGGCGCTGGAGCGGGAACGGCGAGCCAGGCTGCGCGAGGACGATCTTCGTGTAGCGCTCGATGAGCACCGTCTGCGACTGCCCGGCGTCGGCGCTGGTCGGCGCGGGCCGCCCGCCCGGACGCGCCGGAGCGCCCCCCGGCTTGGCCCCGCCCGGCGGCTTGGCGCCCCCCGGCTTCGCCCCGCCCGGCCTGGACGGCGCGCCGGGCTTCTTGCGACCGCGCGGATCGAAGTCGTCTCCGCTCGCGCGCGGCGCGACCAGCGCCATGGCGAGACCGAGGGCGGTCAGCGGGAGAAGGCTTCGGAAGCGCACCCTTCGAGCTTATACGCTCGGGACGTCATTTTCATTGGGTGGGCCCGACGATCGAGCTCAGCCGGTGGCTTGCGCGACGGCCTGCCCGTGGTGGGAGGTCGCCGTACGCTCGTCACCACGCCGCGCGCGCGAGCTGGAGCGTCGCGAAGAACAGGCCGCCTGCGACGACCGCCGCGACGATCGACGCGCCACGGCCGCCCGGCACTGCGCCGGTCCACTTCTTCACCCCGCCCACGGCAGACTTGCCCGCGCCGACGAGCGCGACGACGCCGAGCCCGCCTTGCACCGCGAGGTTCAGCGTCGGCGTCGGCTTCGTCACGAACGCCACGATCGGCCAGCCCTCCGGTCGATGTACGAACGTCATGAGGACGGCGGTGACGCCGATCGACGCGAGACCGACGACGCCGAGCGCGACGAGGAAGGACATGTCCGCGGGCGCGTGCCGGGAGGGCTCGGGGCGGTACGCGTGCGCCGCCGGCCTGCGCTGAGAAGAGGTCGACGAGCCTGCGAGCATCACGCCGGGCAAGGCCTGGTCGGCCGCGATCCGGCCCGCGGTCACCGGCGGGGGCGCGGACGGCTCGAGACGAAGCGGTGGCGGCGAGGCGGACGGCTCCGTTCGACCGGAGGGAGGTGCCGCGACCATGCGGCTCGCGCTCGGCGGACCGGGCGCGGGCACGTCGGCGACGGAGCCTCGCGCGAGCGCGGACGGCGCTGCGTCCAGCTCGAGGACGGCGCCAGGCGCGTCGGGGCGCTCCAAGGAGAGCGCCGGCGGATCAGGCGCGCTCGCGAGCTCGAGTCCGCCGGTGGGGGCCGGGCCCGAGAGGGTCTGCGCGAACGCCTCTCCCCTCCACTTCGCGTCGCCCCCGCTCGGCCTCGAGGGCAACACGAGGTCCGGGACGAGCTCCGGAAGGACGAGCGGAGGAGCGTGCGGCGCGAGCGCGGGCGGCGGGATCGAGCGCGTCTGCGTCGGCTCGATCGCGTCCCCCTCGAGCACGTGCCGGAGATCGCGCGCGAGCTCGAGCGCCGTCGGGTAGCGATCGTCGGGCCTCCGCCGCAAGCAGCGCTCGATGATCGTCGACACGCTCGGCGCGATCGTCGGATCGACCTCGCTGAGACGCGGCACGTCCTTCGTCGCGATCGCGACGAAGAGCGCCGGCGCGTCCTCCGCGTCGAAGGGCAGCCGGCCGGCGAGCAGCTCGAAGAG
>JAHBWC010000011.1:72500-138330 GCA_019637225.1 Labilithrix sp. | reverse complement strand
GGCGGGCAGGCGAACCTCGCGCAGCACCTCGAGGCCGCCGGTGAACGCGCGCGCGCGCGGCGGCTCTTTCTCAACGCCGCGCGCCACGCGGTCACCGTCTGCGCTCACCCGGAGGCGATCGGCTTCTTCGATCGCGTCGCGTCGCTCTGGGAGGCGCAGACGACGAACGACGAGCGCATCGCGCGCGCCGGCGTCTTGCGCGAGCGCGCGGCCGCCGAGAGCCGCACGGGCCGCTTCGAAGAAGCGCTCAAGTCGCTCGACGCGTCGGAGTCGGATCTCCGCGCCGCCGGCGTCGCCGAAGACGACGCGGTGCACGCGTGGGTCCTCCTCGAGCGCGGATCGGTCCTCAAGGAATACGGCCGCCTCGAGGAGTCGATCGCCGTGCTCACGGAGGCGGTCGAGAAGTGCCGCGCGCAGCCGGCGAGCGTGCTCCACATGCGCGTGCACGCGGCGCGCGCGTTCCAGCTCTCGACGAAGGGCGATCGCGAAGCGGCGAGCAAGGACGTCGAGCAAGGCCTCAAGGTCGGCCAGCAGCTCCACAGCCGCGACGCGGCGTGGCACGTCGCGATGGCGCGCCTCAAGGACGCCGAAGGATCGATCTACTTCTTCTCCGGCGATCTGCCGAAGGCCGAGCATGCGTTCAGAGGTGCGCTCGAGCTGCGCGAGCTCGCGGGCGACACGCAAGGCATGCCCGACGGCTTCGTCAACCTCGGCGGCGTCGCGTTCACGCGAGGCGACTACGCCGCCGCCGCCGTCCACTACGAGCGCGCGCTCGCGGCGGCGAAGAAGGCGCGGTGGGCCGCGCGCGAAGCGGTCGGCCATTCGAACCTCGGTCAGGTGAAGCTCGCGCTCGGCGAGCACGAGCCCGCCGCGCAGCACCTCGAGCTCGCGTGCCGGCTCGGCGAAGAGGGCGGCTACCTCGACGTCCTCGCCGACAGCGCCCGCGCGCTCGCCGAGGTGGAGCTCGCGCGCGGTGCGATCGACAGGGCGATCGAGCGCGCCGACGAGGCCATCGAGCACGCCGTGCGATCGAAGACGCCGTCGTTCGTGGCGATGGCGCACGCGAC
This sequence comes from Labilithrix sp., assembly GCA_019637225.1. GTDB lineage: Bacteria > Myxococcota_A > Polyangia > Polyangiales > Polyangiaceae > Labilithrix. The sequence goes on along the minus strand of JAHBWC010000011.1, from coordinate 137,263 downwards.
GGCGATGGACTGCTGGCTCGCGAAGCTGATTCGTGACAGAGAACGCGGAGCCTTCGAGAAGGCGCGAGGGCACAAGGAGGAAGCGTGTGCCTTGCTGCGCCAGATCGGTCAGGCACACACCGCCGAGAGCGTGGCACGACGATTTGGCCAGGGAAGCAATGCGACGGTCGACACGTAGAATGGGCGTGCAGATGATCCGTTTGCGATATTCCTTACTTACGGTGCTGGCCCTCGCGGGCTGCGGCAACGACGATCGCGACGTGCAGACCCCAGCGGGCCTCGACTGCACGGTGACCTCGGTCGCCGCCGACTCGGACGGTCTCTCTCGGGCCCTCGCTTCGACCGACACCGGCGGGTGCGTTCTTCTCGCGCAAACGGCGACGTACGTCGGCACCTTCGAAGTGCGTGCCGGAGTGAGCCTGGCGGCCGAAGCTGGCACACGTGCCACCTTGCGCGGTGGCTCAGCCGGCTTTCCGGTCGTGAAGCTGAACGAGGGCGCCCAGCTCGTGGGCGTCGACGTGCTGGAGGCGGGCGGCGTCGGCGTCGCGGTCTACGGATCGAAGGCCACGGTCCGTGACGTGAAGGTGAGCGGCGCCAAGTCGGCCGCCCTCGCGGTGCTCTGCAAAGACGGATGCGACGCCGGAACCGTGTCGCTCACGGACGTCGTGCTCGAGAAGAGCCAGCTCGGTCTCTGGGTGTCGGGCGCGCGCCTCTCGATGAAGGGCGGGCAGAGCTCCGGTCACGAGAGCACGTCGCTGTCGTCGGCGGCCGGCATCATCGGGCAAGACGGCGCGAAGCTCGATCTCGACGGCGTCACCGTCGAGAAGAACATGGGCGTCGGCGTCCTCGTCGACGGCGCCGCGACGAGCGCGTCGATCAAGAACGCGACGATCTCGGAGAACGCCGAGCGCGGCGTCTGGGCCCAGCGCATCGCGGGAACGATCGACGCGCCGGCGCTCCGCATCGAGGCGTCGCAGGTCACGAAGAACCGCATCGTCGGCGTCGGCGCGCTCGAGTCGCGCGGCATCATCATCGTCGGCGGTCGCGTCGGCGACACGGTCGCGGCGCCGCTCGTCACGAACCTCGCGAGCACCGAGATGGTGGGCGACGGCATCGGCCTGTTCTCTGGCTCGACCGACTTCAAGCTCGAGTCGACCGCCCTCGAGGCCAACGCGCGCGCCGCCGGCCTCGTCGACGGCAGCGAGCGCGGCATCATCATCGTCGGCGGCAAGATCGCGGCGGGCGCCTCGGGCCTGAAGTTCGTCGTGCAGAACTCGACGGGCGCCGACGTGCAGATCAGCGAGACCGATCGGACGATGCCGGCGAAGGCCCTCGGCGTCAGCGCGCCGAAGCTCGCGCTGCCGCCGGTGCTCTGATCCGGGCTGGCGAACCGCCCGCGCCTCCGGAGGAGCTGACGGCCGAATCGACCCCAATCAGTTGACAGCCGACGCCTCGGAATTAGGATCCGCGCCGGGCGGAGAAGCTCCGCTTTTTCAACGGTTTTTTCCCCTTTTTCGAGGTCGTCGGTGCGGCGCGCGAGAGCACGCCCGCCTGAGGGCTTGGGCCAAGGGAAGAAATCCGGTAGGTAGCTCGTTCCGCCGTCCGCGGACGGGTCTCGACCTGGCTGCTTTTCTCGAGTGTTTCTTCGGAGGTTGGATGTCCACCGACGTGATGATTTACGCGAGCGGGCTCACGAAGCGTTACGGCTCGTTCCGCGCGCTCGACGACGTGAGCTTCGAGGTTCGCCGCGGCGAGATCGTCGGCTTCCTCGGCCCCAACGGGGCAGGCAAGTCGACGACGATGCGCATCCTGACCTGCTTCATCGCGCCGACGTCCGGCACGGCGAAGGTCCGCGGCCAGGACGTCTTCGACGACACCCTCGCCGTTCGCTCGAGCCTCGGATATCTGCCGCAGCGCGCGCCGCTCTACCTCGAGATGACGGTGTTCGAGTACCTCCGGTTCTCGGCCCGCGTTCGCAACCTCGACGAGAGCACCTTCAAGAAGCGCGCGCGCGCGGTCGTCGAGATCTGCGGTCTCGCGCAGTCGCTCTCGAAGGAGATCCGCCAGCTCTCGCACGGCTACCGCCAGCGCGTCGGCCTCGCGCAGGCGCTCATCCACGACCCGCCGATCCTCATCCTCGACGAGCCGACGAGCGATCTCGATCCGAACGAGCGCACCGAGTTCCTCAACTACCTGAAGCAGATCGGAAAGGACCGCACGGTCCTCCTCTCGACGCACAACCTCAAAGAGGTCGAGGCCGCCTGCGCGCGCGCGATCATCGTCTCCCGCGGTCGTGTCGTCGCCGACGGCCCGCTCGACGAGATCCGCGCCAAGAGCGGTCGCGTCCGCTACGTCGTCTCGATCCAGGAGTCGGTCGGCGACACGCCGTACCGCGGCAAGGGCACGCCCCCGCGCCAGACCGAGGTCGAGCACGCGCTCAACTCGCTCGCCGGCGTGAAGAAGGTGAACGAGCTCCCGACGGACGAGCGCGCGCACGCCTACGAGCTCGCCGGCGAGGACGCGACCGATCTCCGTCCGGAGATCTTCCGCCTGATCGCCGACAAGGGCTGGGTGCTCCTCGAGCTCCACCGCGACACGCAGACCCTCGAAGACGTCTTCCGCCAGCTGACGATCGGCGACGAGCGGCGCAACCGCCAGCTCGGTCCTGTGAAGGACGACGATCGCCGCGCCCGCGACGAAGAGGAGGACGAGGACGACGAGGACGAGGACGAGGACGAGTCGGACGACGACGAGGACTCGGATTCGGACGACTCCGATTCGGACGACGACGGGAAGAGGAACAAGCGATGAGCAGCGAGAGCACCATCGAGAAGGCCACGAAGGAAAAGTCCCGCGCCGCCGAGGAGGCCGAGGAACGTGACGAGGACGAGGAGGAAGAGGAGGAGCGCGACTCCGACTCTGGCTCCGGCGACTCGGACGACGGCGACGACGGCGACGACGACGGCGCGAGCAGCGACGCGGCGACCAAGCCGATGTCGATGATCGACGCTTCGCCGAAGGAGAAGGCCGCCCTCGATCGCCCGAGCTCCCTCGCGATGACCTGGACGATCACGCGCCGCGAGCTCGCCGCCTACTTCAACTCGGTCATCACGTACATCGTGATCTCGGCGAGCATGGTGGGCCTCGGCCTGTTCTTCTACATGTACAAGGGCGGGTTCTGGCAGGTCGACCGCGTCACGATGCAGCGCATGTTCGACTTCCTGCCGTTCGCGCTCTGCTTCCTCGTGATCCCGCTGTTCACGATGCGCGCGCTCTCGGACGAGAAGCGCGTCGGCACGATCGAGCTGCTCATCACGATGCCCGTGAAGGACAGCGAGGTCATCCTCGGCAAGTACTTCGCCGCGCTCGCGATCGTGACGGTGCAGCTCGGCCTCGTCGTGCTCTACCCGATCGCCATGTTCAAGTGGCCGTGGCACCTCGGCGAGCTCGATTGGGGCGCGTTCTGGGTCGGCATGAGCGGCCTCTTCTTCCTGTCGGCGACGGGGACGGCCGTGGGCCTCATGTACTCGAGCTTCACGGAGAGCCAGATCCTCTCGTTCTTCGCGACGATGCTCACGCTGACGGGCATCTACGCGCTCGGCACGCTGAGCGCGGTCGAGTCGCTCCAGGGCTGGCCCGGCGACGCGATCTCCTTCATCAGCCTCCAGTCGCGCTTCGAGCCCTTCGCGCGCGGCCTCCTCGACAGCCGCGCGATCGTCTACTTCGTGTCGATCGCCGTCCTCTGCCTCGTCGTCGCGTTCCACGCGCTCGAGCGGCGGAAGTGGTCCTGAGCCGCGCCGTTCGGCGCTGACTCGACGGACTCGCTCGCGACTCAACAGATTCATTCGGCTCCACAAGGCAAACCGAAACCATGGCCATGGAACGCAAGAAGAAGGCGGCGACCGAGAGCGGCGCCCTGCTTTTCATCCTCGCTGCGATCGTCGTCGCCGTGAACACGCTCAGCTACTTCATGTACTGGCGCGCGGACATGACGAAGGCGGAGAAGTACACGCTGTCGGAAGGCAGCGGGCGCCTCATCCGCTCGATCAAGGACGGCGAGAAGATCCAGGTCGAGGCGTACGTCACGCGCGGCCTGCCCAAGCTCGACGCCTTCGTCCGCGATCTCCGCGATCTGCTCCAGCAGTACAAGGAGAAGGGCGCCGGCAAGTTCGACTACACGATCATCGAGCCGAAGACGGAAGAGGAGCGCAAGAAGGCCGAGGAGGCCGGGCTCCAGAAGCTGCAGCGCATCGAGGGCTCGGAGACCGAGGACAAGGCCGAGGTCGCGCAGGGCTACATGGGCCTCGTCTTCACCTACAAGACGCAGCGCGAGAAGATCCCGGTCCTCTCCCCGGACAACAACACCGGCCTCGAGTTCTGGATCACGAACAAGATTCGCGAGCTGAAGGACGCGGGCGACAAGACGAAGCACAAGCTCGGCGTCCTCACGGGCCACGACGAGCTGAAGCTCTCGGACGCGAACCTCGTCCCCGGCGGCGGCCGGCAGGGCGGCCCGACGATCCAGGGGATCATCGGCCAGTACTTTCCGTTCTACGAAATCAAGGAAGTCGACCTGAAGAACGGCGACGCCGAGGTCGAAGAGGACCTCGACGGTCTGCTCATCACGCAGCCGGGCAAGGAGCTCACCGAGAAGGAGCTCCGCCGCATCGACCAGTTCGTCATGCGCGGCAAGAGCCTCGCGGTGCTCGCCAGCGCGGTCAACGTGAAGGCCGGCGACCCGACGATGAACGCCTCGCTGAACACGCACGGCCTCGAGAAGCTCCTCGAGGGCTACGGCATCGGCATGAACAAGGACGTCGTCCTCGAGTTCGGCCGCCCGTTCCGCGTCCGCGTCGACACGCTCACCGGACCGCGCACGATGATCTTCCCGCAGGTGCTCGACGTCCGCGAGGACAGCCGCTTCACCGGCGAGGAAGTCCTGCTCGACACGAGCTTCGCCGCGTTCTTCCGCATCCCGCAGGCGTCGTTCCCGTTCGCCTCGTCGCTCACGCTGAAGAAGGACAAGCAGCCCCAGCTCGGCGACAAGCTGCGCGTCATCGCGCACTCGACGCCCGCGGCGATCACCGAGACCGGCGACACCGTCGACCTCAAGCCGGCGCGCCAGTGGCGCCCGAAGGGCAACTTCCAGCAGCACGCCATCGCCGCGGCCGCGGAGGGCAAGCTCAAGACCGCGTTCCCCGAGGGCGACAAGATGGGCGTCGAGACGCCCGCCGAGTCGACGAACAACGCGCGCGTGCTCGTCATCTCGTCGGCGCAGTTCTTCGCGAACCCGTTCGTCCGCTCCGGCGCGGGCCCCGACATGGGCCAGATGGGCATGATGATGCCCGGCGGCGGCGGCGACGAGTTCCTCAACGCGATCGCCGGACCGTACGTCCAGCTGATCGGCACGACGTTCATCCTCCAGACGAAGAACCTCCTCGACTGGATGACGGGCGACGTCGACCTCCTCGCCGCGAGCGCCAAGATCCTCATGGAGCCGAACCTCGCCTACGGCGACGTCGTCAAGCCCAAGGCGGGCGAAGAGATGACGGAGGAGCAGCTCAAGAAGGAAGAGGACCGCATCAAGAAGGAGCGCAAGACGCGCCAGTACTGGATCGAGGGCACGATGACCCTCGGCATCCCGGTCCTGTTCGTCGGCCTCGGCCTCGTCCTCTGGCGCATCCGCGAGGCGCGCCGCCAGAACGTCGACCTCCTCGCTGCCTGACCCTGTCCCCGACCCCGAGATAGCCTAGCCAAACCATGAGCCAGAGCACGAAGCTGTACGCAGGTGTCCTCGTCCTCGCCGCGCTCGGCGGCGCCATCTACTACGCGAAGGACAAGGACGCGAAGATCGGGACCTCGTCGACGACGAGCGCGGAGCTGCCCGAGATCAAGGCGCCGGACGAGATCGACAAGGTCACGATCAAGAACGGCGACAAGGGCGAGATCGTCCTCGAGAAGAAGGGCGACAAGTGGGCGATGACCAAGCCCGTGGAGGCTCCGGCCAACCAGGGCAACGTCGACCAGCTCGTGAAGAACCTGAAGGACCTCAAGGCCAAGGAGGTCATCGTCTCCACGGCCTCCGAGGACTCGAAGAAGGACTACGACTTCGTCGCCGAGAAGGGCGTCCACGTCGTCGCGGAGAAGGGCGGCGAGAAGAAGGTCGACCTCACCTTCGGCAGCTCGGGCCAGCGCGGCCAGATGGCGATGGTCGACGGCAAGCCGGGTATCTACGCCGTCACGGGGTACTCGAGCTACCTCTACACGCGCGAGCCGAAGGGCTTCCGCGAGACCGAGATCCTCAAGTTCGACGACCAGAACGCCAACGGCCTCGTCATCGAGAAGAAGGACGGTCAGCTGTCCTTCACGAAGGAAGGCGACAAGTGGTCGGGCACCTGGAAGGGCCGGCCCATCGAGCGCTTCGACGAGGAGAAGGTCAAGGACGCGGTCCGCGCGTTCAAGGCGCTCACGGCCGACGACTTCGGCGACGGCAAGACGACCGCGGACACCGGCCTCGACGCGCCGGAGTCGACGGTCACCATCCAGCTCAAGGACAACGCCGGCAAGTTCGTGGTGAAGGTCGGCGGCGTGTCGACCGGCACCAACCGCTGGGCGGTCAAAGAGGGCTCGGACACGATCTACAGCATCGCGTCGTACTCGGCGGACTGGGCCACGGCCGAGGTCGCGAAGTTCCAGAAGTCGCCCGACGCGGGCGCCGGCGACGGGCCGAAGAAGCTCGACATGCCGAGCATCCCCGGAATGCCCCACGGCATGCCGCCGGGCATGGGCCACGGCGACGACGACGGCCACGGTCACTGAGCCTTACGGCGTGGCGCCGCCGAGAGCGGCGGCTCGGAGCTGCGCCGACTTCAGGTGGGCGAGGAGCGACGTCATGTCGAGGCGTCGCCCTTCCCTGAAGTAAGGGACGAGGTTCGGGCTCTTCCGCGATCCTTCGACGACGAGCCGCTCGACGTCGGCGGCCGTGTAGCTCGTGCTGTGCCGCTTGAGGTACTGGATGACGCGTGACGCGGCGCCAGCGACCATCGGGCCGGAGTACGACGTCCCGATCTGCACGCTGTAGCGCCCTCGCTCGAAGTCACCGCCGGCGGACGCGGCCGTGCCCGGCGCGCCGAGGTCGACGTACGACGGCCCGTAGTTCGAGAACTGCGCGAAGAAGTCGCCGTTCAGGTCGATCGACCCGACGGCGATGACGCCGGGGATCGCCGAGTAACGCGTGGGGTAGACCGCGCGCCGATCGACGTCGAGCTTCGAGTTGCCGGCCGCCATCACGATGACGGTCCCTTGCCCGGTCGCGGTCTCGAGCAGCTCCTTGAACTCGGGCACGTCCTTGTCGCCGGCCTGCGCTCCGAGCGGCCAGCTCATCGAGATGACGTCGACGTGCCGCTCGACCGCGAAGCGCAGCGCCGAGAGGTTGTTCGTGTTCGCGTCGCGGACGAGCAGCTCGAGCCTCGCGGACGGATTTACGCCGACGACGCCCGTACCGGGCGCGCCGCGACCGGCGATGACGCCGGCGATCATCGTGCCGTGGATCAGCATGATCTGCCGCTCGCCGACCGCCGGTGGAGCGGGAGGGCGCGGGACGATCGGCGCGACCCTCGTGCAGTCGCCCTTTCCCTGCTCGAACGACGTGCAGCCGTCTTGCATGAAGTTCCACGTCATGTCGACGGCGCCGCGGATGTCGGGGTGGTCGGCGAGGAACGACAGGTCGAGCACCGCGACCGAGACCGGGACGTCGTCGTAGGTCGACCACTCGCGCGCCGATCGCCAGTAGCCGATCTCGTCGAGCTGTGGGAGGCACGAGAGCGCCGCGTACGAGTTGCCGAGCGGCATCGAGACGTCCGACGCGCACGCCCGACTTCCCTCGGGCGGTGTCGCACCGTGACCCGGTGCGTCCTGGCCGGGCAAGGACGGATCGGAGGCGGCCGTGCCGTCGTCGTCCGCGTTCCGGCGTGGCTCGGCGCCCGGCTCGGGCGGCGAGTCGTCGCAAGCGACGAGGACCGTGAGGCTCGCGGACGCGAGCGCGGAGGCGAGGGAGTGGCGAGTCATCGAGCCTCGCGGTGCGGTCGAGTCGAGCCGGCGATCATGGCGGTCCGGCGAAGCAGTCGACGTGCCGGCAGGCGCAGACGTCGAGGTCTCGCGCGCGTGAGCTCGACAGCAGGTGAGCCGCGGACGACGGGGTCGCGGAGCGATCGATCGATCGATCGGGCCGCCGCCGCGCAGGACGCGCGCGCCGGCTCGTGACGCGGCGCTCGCCGGTCGGTGCGTTACGGCGCGCTGCATCACGAAACCGGCGCTTGCCAGGCCGCGCCTCGTCTGTGCTACGAGGATCGCGCGATGGATCTATTCGGACATCTTCGGGCGTACGACTACGGCGAGGTTCATTTCAAGCACGACAAGGCGAGCGGGCTGAAGGCGATCGTGGCGATCCACGACTCGCGCCTTGGCCCCGCCCTCGGCGGCTGTCGCTTCCTCCCCTACGACACCGACGAGGACGCCGTCGTCGACGCGCTCCGCCTCGCGCGGGGCATGACCTACAAGGCGGCGCTCGCCGGCCTCGCCCACGGCGGCGGCAAGAGCGTGCTCATCCGGCCGAAGCAGCACTTCGACCGCGTCGCGATGTTCCGCGCCTTCGGCAAGTTCATCGATGACCTCGGCGGTCACTACATCACCGCAGAAGACAGCGGCACCGGCCTCGAGGACATGGAGGTCATTCGCACGGTGACGAAGCACGTCACCGGCGTCGGCCCCTCGCACGGCGGTTCGGGCGATCCGTCGCCCTTCACGGCCCTCGGCGTTCGTCGCGGCATCGAGGCGTGCGTGAAGTTCGACATGAAGCGCGATTCGCTCGACGGCGTCCACGTCGCCGTCCAGGGCGTCGGCCACGTCGGCTACCACCTCTGCAAGGAGCTCCACGCCCAGGGCGCGAAGATCTCCGTCGCCGACGTCGATCCGCTGAAGGCCGAGCGCGCCCAGCGCGAGTTCGGCGCGGTCATCGTTCCCCTCGCCGAGATCTTCGAGATCCCGTGCGACGTCATCGCCCCGTGCGCCCTCGGCTCGGCGCTCAACGACACCAGCATCCCGCGCATCAAGGCGCGCATCGTGGCGGGCGCGGCGAACAACCAGCTCGCGCAGCCGCGTCACGGCGACGACCTCCACGCGCGCGGCATCCTCTACGCGCCCGACTACGCGATCAACGCCGGCGGCCTCGTCAACGTCGCGCAGGAGGTCGTCGGTTACGACGCGGCCAAGTCGCGCGAGAACACGATGAAGATCTTCGACACGATCTTCGAGATCGCCGATCGGAGCGCCAAGACCGGCACGCCGACCTACCGCATCGCGGACATGCTCGTCGAAGAGAAGCTCGCGAAGGTCTCGAAGAGCGGGATCCCGGCCGGCCCCCGCGGCTGATCGGCGGGCGTGCATCCTCGCGGTCACGCGACGGCGTCGCGCCCGCGTCTCCGCGAGGACGGCTCAGCGCTTCGGGGCCGTGACGCCGAGCTCGCGTCGCGCGACGTCGAGCGGGACGTCGCCGAGCGACGACCACGCGCGCGCGCGCGTGCGAGGGTCACCGGCGACCAGGACGCGCACCGCCTCGCCCGCGCCGAGCGCCGCCACGGGACGCGCCAGGGCGATCCGCTCGTAGCGGGAGCGCGTATCGGGTGAGACCGGGACGAAGAGGCGATGCCGGCCCTCCGCCTCCGCGATGGTCGCCGCGCCGCGCGCGACCTCGAGCGCCCACGACGCGACCGCGACGTGATCGTGCATCGCCGCGAAGGCGATCGCGCGCGCGGCGTCGTCGTCCGCGCGCGACACGAGGTGGCGAAGATGGCACGCCGGCTCGCGCTCCTGGGGAGCCGCCATCGAGCGGACGCGTGATCCGGGCACGGCGTCGAGGCACGGGCCGGACACGAAGACCTGCTTCTCGAGGGTAGCCTCGAGCGACTCGGGCCGGAGGCCCGCCGCCGCGACGGCCTCTTCGGCGAGCGCGCGCAGATCGGCCGCGGCCGCCGTGAGCTCGCGCGCGAGATCGTCGGGAGACTGCGCGGTGCCGAGGTGCGCACGCGCGCGCGGAGCGATCATCGACCACTCCGACTGCGCCTTGGCGGCCGGCTTCGACGCCGCGGACTCGAGCGCCTCGCGGACGCGGACGAGCTCCTGCGTCGCCCGCATGAACACCGGCGCCGGCGCGATGCGCTCGAGCGCGTCGAGCGCGTCGTCGAGCTCGCGCGCGCGGACGACGTCGAGGGCGCTCGCGGGGGCGGGCTCCGTCATCGTCTCGCGCAGGTCCGCGAGCCGCCGCGCCAGCCAGCGGTCGGCGTCGGCGGCCTCGGCGACGCTCCTCGGCGCCTGCCAGGTCGCCACGATCGCGCGGACGAGCGAGCTCGCCGACCGCGGCAAGGCGCGCTCTTCCTCGAGGCGCGCCGCCTCCTCGTCGACGAGCCGCGCGAGCAGATCGCGCTCGCTTGCGCGCTCCGGCGGGGCCGTGGCCGGGAGCGACGCGATCTTCTGCTTGGCGATCGCGAGGCCGCGCGCGCGCGCGTCGAACGAGAACGGATCGATCGCGCCGTCGACGACCGCGACGGTGGGATCCTCGCGCAGGACCGCGGCCATGGTGACGCGGCGGAGGTCGTCCTCCGATGGGGCGACCCGCGTACGCTGCGCGATTCGCCGGTCGACCGCTCCGAGGTCGCGCAGGATCTCCTCCTCGCGGGCGTCGAACGCCGCTGCGTCTATCGCGGTCGTCGACGGTGGTCGTTCGGGCCGGCCGCCGCCGGGGCCGCACGCGGTCACGAGGCTCGAGCCGAGGAGGAGCAGCGGGAGAGGCGCGCGGCGCATCGGCGGTCACTCCCCGAGGACCTTGACGATGAGCCGCTTGCTCCGCTGGCCGTCGAACTCGGCGTAAAAGACGCGCTGCCAGGTCCCGAGATCGAGGCGCCCCTTCGTGATCGGCACGATCACCTCGTGATGGATGAGCAGCGACTTCAGGTGGGCGTCGCCGTTGTCCTCGCCGGTGCGATGGTGCGCGTAGCCTTCCTTGAACGGGGCGATCCCCTCGAGCCACTTCCAGATGTCGTCGTGGAGTCCGGGCTCGTCGTCGTTCACGAAGACGCCGGCCGTGATGTGCATCGCGCTGACGAGCATGAAACCCTCGGCCACCTTCGCGCGCTCGAGCACCTCTTCGAGCTTGGGCGTGAGGTGGACGAGCTCGCGCTTCTTCTTGGTGTTGAAGGTGAAGTACTCGGTGTGGCTCTTCATGCTCGGTTCGTCCTCGGGCACATCATGGTGACACTCGAGGCGCGCGCCCGCGATGTGAGAAGCAGGTGCGACGGCGCTCGGCTGCGACAGTCGGTGCTCGAGCCATCTCAGTCGTCGCCGTCGCCCGGCGCGAGCTCGATCGGGTAGACGACCGTGACCCAGCCGTCCTTGGGAGGCGGCCGGAACGCGAGGCTCAGCAGCGACTCGCGGATGCAGGTCTCCATCGTCGGGTCGCCGAACGCACCGGCGACGCCGCCGTCGAGCTCGGCCTCCTCGATGATCCCGCCGAGCTGATCGTCGCCGACGATCTTGAAGACCATCTCGATGCGGCCTCCCGCGTCGGGCTTGCGAGTGAGGAGCTCCTCGTAGCACTTGGACGCCATCGGGAACATGTCCTCCCGGATGACGCTCTGGATGTACTTCGGATCGATGTGGCCGTCGGGGCCCTCGGGCATCGGCGGCAGGCGGCCCTCACGCGCCGCGGTGGCGGTGTCGCCTTCGCCGCTCGCCCACGCGGCGAGGATGCGACGCCTGAGCTCGTCGCGCACGCGCCGGTCCGCCACGGTCTCGGCGATCGGGCCGCCGTCGTCGCCGCGGGCGCTCGCGGTCGCTGCGGAGCCGCCGCCCGTGGCCGGCCCTCCGCGGCCAGCGGCCGACTGCGCGAGGCCGTCCTCGGACGCGCGCCCGCCGCTGGTCGCGCCGAGCCAGAACACGAGCGCGACCGCGAGGAAGAGCGCCCCGAGGAGAACGATGACGAGGTTCCGCCCCTTCACGGCGCCACTATCGCAGCTCTGCGGTGGAAGCGTCCAGGGCACGGCGCGACGGTCGCGACGAATCGCGCTCCGCCGTCACGCCGACTCGTCCAGGTCTTGCATCGACGGCGTCCGCGCGGGCGCGCGTCGCGCGCAGAGTCCACGTCTCGACGGTGGGAGGAGCGTCCGATGTTCGGTGCCAGCCGCAAGGATGCGGCGTTCTTCAGCGCCTTCGCGCGTCACGCGGACCGGAGCGTCGAGGCGGCGAAGCTGCTCGTCGCGTCGATGAAGCGCCTCTCGGCGGCGCCCGGCGCGTCGAGCCCCTACCAGCGCGCGGAGGACGCCGCCGATGCGGGCGCCCGCGAAGAGACGGCCGCGCTCGCGTCGCGGATCAAGGAGCTCGAGAGCGAAGGCGATCGCATCACCCACGACACCATCAAGCGCCTGCGAGAGAACTGGATCACGCCTCTCGACCGCACCGACATCCACGACCTCATCACGAGCCTGGACGACGTCCTCGACTTCATCGAGGAGGCGGCCGATCGCGTCGCCCTCTTCGAGGTGCGCTCGGCGCCGGCCGAGGCGCACGATCTCGCGGAGCTCCTCGTCCGCTCGTGTGAGGCGGTCGCGAAGGCGGTCGGCCTCCTCGACGACATGAAGCAAGCGCCGGTGATCCTCGAGCTGTGCGTCGAGGTGAACCGGCTCGAGAACGCCGCCGATACCGTGCATCGCAAGGCGACCGCCGAGCTCTTCGCGAGGGGGAACGAGCCGCTGACGGTCATGAAGTGGCGCGACATCTTCGAGAGCCTCGAGTCGGCGATGGATCGCTGCGAGGACGTCGCCAACGTCGTCGAAGGCGTGGTCCTCGAGTACGCATGATCGCGCTCGTCGCCGTCGTCGCGCTGGCGCTCGCCTTCGACTTCATCAACGGCTTTCACGACGCCGCCAACAGCATCGCGACGGTCGTCTCGACGCGCGTGCTCTCGCCCAGCGTCGCCGTGGTCTGGGCGGCCGCGTTCAACTTCGTCGCGTTCCTCGTCTTCAGCACGCACGTCGCGGGCAACATCGCCAAGGGCGTCGACCCCGCGGTGGTCACGCTCGGGCTCGTCACGGCCGGCCTCGTCGGCGCGGTGACGTGGGACGTCCTGACGTGGTGGTGGGGCCTGCCGACGTCGTCGTCGCACGCCCTCCTCGGCGGCCTCGCCGGCGCCGCCGTCGTCAAGGCCGGGTTCGGCGCGCTCGACCTCGAGTTCTTCGGGAAGACGGCGCTCTTCATCGTCGTCTCGCCGCTGATCGGCCTGGTCCTCGGCTTCGCGATCATGAAGCTGACGACGATCGCCTTCGGGCGATGCGCGCCGCGAAGAGTCGAGCGAGCCTTCCGGCGCGCGCAGCTCGCCTCGGCGGCGCTCTATTCGCTAGGCCACGGCGGAAACGACGCCCAGAAGACGATGGGCATCATCGTCGCCGCCCTCGTCGCGAACCAGGCGCTCGCCGCCGCGCCGCGGGGCGAGGCGCAGCACGTCCCGCTCTGGGTCGTCCTGGCGTGCCACGCCGCGATGGCGCTCGGCACGCTGAGCGGCGGCTGGCGCATCGTCAAGACGATGGGCATGAAGATCACGAAGCTCGCGCCGGTCGGTGGCTTCGCCGCCGAGTCCGCCGGCGCCGCCACGATCTTCACGGCGACGGCGCTCGGGATCCCCGTCTCGACGACGCACACCATCACTGGCGCCATCGTCGGGGTCGGCTCCGTGCGGAAGCTCTCGGCGGTCCGCTGGGGGGTCGCGAGGCGGATCGTCTGGGCCTGGGTGTTCACGGTCCCCGGCGCGGCCGCGCTCGGCGCCCTCGCGCTCCTCCTCCTGCGGGCCCTCGGCATCACGGTCTGAGGGCGCGGGGCCCGGCGCCCTTGGCCGCGCCGGCGCACCCAGCGAGCTGTGCTGGTCGGAACCACGGCGTTTGGCTAACGTCCCGAGCGTGCTCCAGCGCGCGCTCTCGACGACGGCTCGTCGACTATGGCCCCTCATCCAGCGGTTGAACCGCGCGATCGAACGACCCGCTCCCCGGCCTGCGTGGGCGCCGGCGCCGCTCCCGAAGCGTCGCGAGCGGACCTTCCCCGAGCTCGGCTTCCCGCGGGAGACCGACTCGCTCTGCCCGCGCTGCGTGAAGGAGGTGCGCACCGACGTCCTCTCCGGGAAGACGGACCTCCGGTCGCTGGTCGACGGCCGCCCCGGCGAGATCCGCGCGAGCATCGTCGAGGAGCTCCGCGACGGCCGCCGGACGATCCTCATGAAGAAGGAGTGCCCCACCCACGGCGCCTTCGAGGACGTCATGGCGATCGACGCCGACTTCCTCCGGCGGATCGAGCGGCTCTACCCCGGTCGCGACTACCTCGCGCCTCTGACGAAGCTCCGGGACCACGGCAGCTCGAGCATCAAGTACGGGCGCGGCAGCGTGCTGACCGTCGACCTCACGAACCGCTGCAACATGATGTGCGACCCGTGCTTCATGGACGCCAACCAGGTCGGCTACGTCCACGAGCTCGAGTGGGACGACATCGCGAAGATCCTCGACGACGCGCTCACGGTGCAGCCGCGGCGCCAGATGAGCATCCAGTTCTCCGGTGGTGAGCCCACGCTCAGCCCGCATTTCCTCCGGGCGATCCGCTACGCGCGCGAGAAGGGCTTCTTCGCGGTGCAGTGCGCGACGAACGGCATTCGCTTCGCAGAGGACCTAGCCTTCGCGCGCGAGGCGAAGGCCGCCGGTCTCCGCATGGCGTACCTCCAGTTCGACGGCGTCGGCAACGAGGTCAACGCGCACCGCAAGATCGCGAACCTGTTCGACGTGAAGGTGCGCGCGATCGAGAATCTCCACGCCGCAGGCGTCGACGTCATTCTCGTCGTCACGGTCGTCAACGGCGTCAACGATCACGAGGTCGGCCGCATCGTCGACTTCGCGATCGAGAACGCCGACAAGGTCACCGTCGTGAGCTTCCAGCCCGTCAGCTTCACCGGACGCGACGAGGACATCTCCGACGCCCTGCGCGCCCGCCAGCGCTACACGCTGAGCCACCTCGCGCACGACATCAAGGCGCAGACCGGCATCACCGAGCCGCTCCGGGACTGGTTCCCGCTGTCGGCGATGGGCCCGTTCAGCGATCTGACCGACCACCTCCTCGGCGAGCGCGCCGACTGGGGCTCGATGAAGTGCGGCTGCCATCCGAACTGCGGCGTCGGCACGGTCCTCTTCGTGAACAAGAAGACGAAGCGAGCGGTCCCGCTCACCGAGTTCCTCGATCTGGAGACCCTCCTGTCGGATCTCCAGGACATCACCGATGCCGCGCAGGGCCGGACGCTCACGCTCGTCGAGCTCGCGCTCGCGCTCCTCAAGAACTTCGACGCGGACGCCTCACCCGTGTCGTTCCGTGTGCTCCTCGAGCAGTTCCTCAGCCAGACCGGCGCGCGTGGCGCGCGCGTCGGCGAGCACGAGAGCGACGCCGGCGAGTTCGAGTGGCGCGTCCTCTTCGTCGCCGGGATGTGGTTCCAGGACCTCTACAACTACGACTTCCGGCGCACCGAGATGTGCATCATCCCCTACGGTACGCAGATGGGTGAGATCAGCTTCTGCGCGTACAACACGGGTATCGGCTGGCGTCAGGTCATCGAGAAGATGAAGGCCACGGCCACCGTCGCCGAGTGGAACCGCACGCGCGGCCGTCATCCCGTCTACGCGAAGAACCAGACGCTGCCGCTGTCTCCGGAGCTCGGGACGGTGACGCTCCCCGCCAAGCGCGTCCGCCTGCCCGTCATGGTGGAGCGGTGAGCGCCGGGGAGAAGGGCACGCGGCAGCGCGGCGGCCCGGCCGGGGCGTCGCGCGAGCAAAGCGCGCTCGGCGTCGCGCTCGACTTCCTGCGTCTCCTCTGGGCCGTCGATCACGGGCTGCAGCGACGCTCGAAGCGGATGGAGGTCGAGCTCGGCGTCACGGGCATGCAGCGCATCGTGATCCGCCTCATCGGCCGCTATCCCGAGATCGCCGCCGGTCGCCTCGCCGAGCTCGTGCACGTGCACCCGAGCACGCTCACCGGCGTCCTCCGCCGGCTCGTCGATCGCGGGTTCGTCCAGCGAGATCGCGACGCGGAGGACGCGCGGCGCTCGAAGTTCCTCCTCCTGCCGCCGGGCGAGACGATCGACGCGACGCAGGCAGGCACCGTCGAGGCCGCCGTCCGTCGCGCGCTCGCGCGGATGCCGCCCGAGACGATCGACGCGGCGCGCACCGTGCTCGCGGCCCTCGCAGAGGAGCTCGGGCGCTCGGATCGCTGACCGGGCCGCGCCGCTACTTCGGAGGCAGGCAGCGGCCGTGGATCCGGGAGCGCCCGAGGAGGAGCGCGCAGGACCGAAGCATGTCCATCGCGAGCACGCCGTCGCGCGGGCACGAGCTGTCCGCGGCGCCCTGGATCAGATCCACGTCGGCGGTCACCGCGAACGCGCCGGCCGCGAGCCGCATGCCCTTCAGCTTGCGCGCGGAGATCTTCCCGGAAGCCGTGTACATCGCCTCCTTGTTCGGCGCGCTCTGACTCGCGAGCTTCTTGCCTGCAGCCGACGTCGTGAAGACGTCGGAGTGCTGAGCGCCAGTGTCGACCAGGAGCTCGACCTTCTGCGAGTCGATCGTCGCCGGGACCACGAACGCGAGGCCCTTCACCGGTCCGTCGCTCTCCGCGCACACGCGCGCCTCTTCGGGCTTCACGAGCGCCGCGCCCTCGGCCGAGAGCTCGTAGTACGCGTCGTCCCACCACGCCGAGCGCATCTCGCCCTTCGCGAGATCGAGGACGACGGCGTCGCCCTCCTCGTCGAGGCGCTGCGGCGAGATGAACGCGCCGATGCCGAGCTTCTCGATGACCTCCGGAACCTCCGTGGCGAGTGCCGTGGTCGCCGAGAGCGGTCCCCAGTCGTCGATCGTCATCGCGAGCTTGTCGACGCGGTAGGTGGAGATCGATTGCCCGACGTGGTCGGTGCCGATGTCGCCGAGCTTCTTCATCGGGAGCGACAGCTTGCGCGCGAGCCACCCCGCGAGGACGTGCGAGTTCGCCCCCGAGTCGACGAGCATGAGGACCGGCTGCCCGGCGATCGTCCCCGACACGACCGGCAGCGGGAAGGGCCGGCCGCGGATCTCGTAGCGGAGCGGCGCCCTGCGCGTCAGCCCCTTGCCGTTCTCACCCGGCGTCGCCGTCGCGAGGCGCGCCTTGCCGCCCTTCGCCGCCGGTCGCGCCGCGGGCGGACCGGCGCTCTCCGCGCCGCCACAGGCGGTCACGCCGAGCCATGCCACCGAGACGAGCGCGAGGAGCGGGCGAATGACTCAGTCTATCCCATCCGGCGCCGTCGCCCCGACTCCGGCGTCCGGCGGCGGCGTCACGGCGTCCACGACGATTGTGCCGTCCTCGACCTCGACGAGCGCGACGTCGCCTCGGCGGAGCTCGCCCTTGAGCAGCAGCTCCGCGATCGGCGCCTCGACGAGCCGGCCGATGGCGCGGCGCATCGGACGCGCGCCCATCTCGGGATCGAACCCGCCCGCGTCGAGCAGCGCCTCGATCGCGGCGGGGCTCGCGTCGAGCTTGACCCCTCGCGCGGCCTCGAGGTCCTTCGCGAGCGCGCGGAGGATCCTCCGGGCGACCTCGCCGACGTCCTCGCGCGTGAGCGGGGCGAAGGCGAGGACCTCGTCGAGCCGGTTGAACAGCTCCGGCGGCAGCGCGCGCCGGGCCGCGTCACGCACGGCCTCCTGATAGCGCGACATCTCACGCTCACGCTCCGACGACGCCACGCGCGACCTCGAAGGATCGGCGCCGAAGCCGATCCGCCCCCGAGAGCTCGCCTTCGGCGAGAGGTCGGCGCCGATGTTCGACGTGAGGAGGATCACCGTGTTCGTGAAGTCGACGGTGCGCCCGCGGCCGTCGGTCATGCGGCCCTCGTCGAAGACCTGCAGGAAGCCCTCGAGGACGTCGCGGTGCGCCTTCTCGATCTCGTCGAGGAGCACGACCTGATAGGGCCGCCGGCGGACGGCCTCGGTGAGCTGTCCGCCCGAGTCGTGGCCGACGTAGCCGGGAGGCGCGCCGACGAGGCGCGAGATGGCGTGCGACTCCGCGTACTCCGAGAGATCGAGCCGCGTCATCGCGTCGCTCGAGTGGAAGAGGCAGCCCGCGATCGCCTTGGCCGTCTCGGTCTTGCCGACGCCCGTCGGACCGAGCAAGAGGAACGTGCCGATCGGCCGGCGCGAGCGGAAGCCCGACGCGTTCCGGCGGAGCACCGTCGCGATCTTCTCGAGCGCCTCGCGGTGGCCGACGATGCGCTCGCCGAGGAGCTCTTCGATCCGGAGGAGCCGCTCGGCGTCGGTCTCGAGCAGACGCTCCTCGGGGACGCCCGCGAGCTCACTCACGACCTCCGCGACCTCTTCGACGCCGACGCGATGCTCGCCGCGTCGCCGCGTCCGCGCTCCGGCGAGATCGAGGATCTGCACGGCCTTGTCGGGCAGCGCCTTGTTCGGCAGGTACCGCACGCTCCAGGTGATCGCCTTCGCGATCGCCTCCTCGTGGAAGGTGCAGTCGTGGTGCTTCTCGAAGAGCGGCGCGACGCCGAGCGTCGCGAGCATCGCCTCCTCGGGACCGAGCTCGGTGACCTCGATCGGCGTGAAGCACCGGCTCAGGCCGGGATCGGCGTCGATCGAGCGACGGTACTCGTGCTCCGTCGTCGCGCCGATGCACGCGATCTCGCCGCGCGCGAGCGCGAGCTTCAGCTCGGTCGTGCCCTCGTCGCCCGCCTCGGGGCCGAAGAGCACGTGGATCTCGTCGAAGAAGACGATGACGCGGCCGCGGCCCGTGCGCGGGTCCTTCGCCTTGGCGAGCTCGCTCTTGAGCTGCGTGATGCGCTCCGCGAGCGAGCCGCGGATGCCGGTCCCTGCGAGCATCGCCGCCGGCTCGATGCCGATCACGATGCTCTCCTCGAAGCACGCGACGTCGTCGCGATCGGCGATGCGCTGCGCGAGCCCGCGCGCGACGCTCGTCTTGCCCACGCCGGGGCCGCCGAGCAGGCAGGCGTTGCTCCGCTCGCGCTTCGCGAGGACGTCGAGGACGCGCTCGATCTCGGCCTCGCGGCCGACGACCGGATCGAGCTCGCCGCGGGCCGCCAGCTCGGTGAGGTTCTTTCCGACCTGCGACAGGAGCGGGAACTGCTTCGGATCGAGGCCGAAGCGCCCGCGTCCGCTCGTGGGGTCATGCTTCGCGGCCTCCTTGGACGGCCGCTTCGCCTTCGGCGCATCCTTCGCGGGCGCGGCGACCTTCGTCGTCGGGGGCATCGAAGGCGGCTTCGGGAGCGCGGGCGGCAACGCGGGTCGCGACTCCATCGGAGGACGGACCGGCGCGACCGGGACGATCCCGCTCGGCCGTGCGCTCGCGGGCGGCGGCGTCCCCGGCGGGGTGAGGGGCGCCGCGCTCGAGCGCGCCTTCGCCGGCTGGCTCGTCACCGACGACACCGAGACCGACCGGCGCGGCGGGAGGAGGCCCATCGCGAGCTGCATCGAGGCGACGCGGAGGCGGGTCACGTCGGTCCCGCACTGCACGAGCGCCCGGTGCGCCGCGGTGCCAGGGTCCTGGCAGAGCGCGAAGAGCACGTGGATCGAGCGCGCTTCGGCGCGATTCGCGCCTGCGCGCCCGGCCACCTCACGCGCCTTCTGGATGGCGCGCGAGACGCCGTCGGCCGCGTCGTCCGTCGTCACGCGCGCGGCGCGCAGGATGACGTCGGGATCGAGGCGGCGCTCGAGCAGCAGCTGAGCCGCGTCGTCCGCGCCGCTCGCGATCGCGGCGAGCAGGTGCGTGGTCGTCGGCTTCTGCCCGCGCTCGCGTGCGGTCTCTTCGGCGAGGCGCCGGAGCTCCCCGAGGTCCGGATCGCGGCTCGCGAGCGCTCCTTGCTGAAGGCTCCCCCTTCTGGCTGAAGGCCCCATGACTTCCGGGCATCGCATGTCGGCCCCCCGTGGGCCAAACAAAGCGCTGAGCTCGAACCCCGTGGTCTGACGACGGAAATGCCGAGGCGGAGGAGGCGGAGCTCGAGGGCTTGTCTCGTCGGAACGCGTGCCTATGATTGACCCGCCGGTCAGAATGGGCTCTACCGTGTGGTAGGGAAGTCCGAAAACGGCCCACGACCAGGAAGAGCGAGGGAGGGACGAGTGTCACGCACCGCTGACCCGAAGGCGAAGGCTCTGCTCCTTCGCGCGGCCGAGGAAGTGTTCGCCGATCGCGGCGTCGCGGGAGCGAAGGTCGAGGACATCGCACGCGGCGCAGGCCTCTCGAAGGGGGCCTTCTACCTCCACTTCGAAAGCAAAGAAGCCGCGGTGAAGGAGATCGTCGAGAGCTGGCTTTCGCGGTGCACGTCGCTCTTCGCGCCTCCCGCCGAGTATCCCGACACGCTCGTCGACGCCGACGCGCTCCTCGACTTCTGCATCGAGCGCGACGTCCTCCTCTACGAGTTCCTCTGGGAGAGCCGCGTCACGATGCGGATCCTCCACCACTGTCAGGGCGAGTACGATTACTTGGTCGACGCGTTCCGCGCGGAGATCCAGCGGCGCAACCGCGCGTGGCTCGCGCAGTGGCGCCAAGAGGGCCTGGTGCGCGCCGAGCTCGACGTGGAGCTCGCCGCGGTCCTGATGAGCGGCGCGTACGAGGAGCTGTCGCTCGCGATGGTCAAATCGGAACGCCGGCCGCCGATCGAGCGGTGGCTCGAGTTCGCGCAGGAGACGTTCATGCGCGCGTTCGGGACGCCCGAGCTGATTGCGGCGCTCGAGCGTCGCAACCGGCGCACGACGACGGGCATCCATGAGCTGCGACGACGCTCCCCTGGTGCGGGCGGCGCGCGCGACGCGACGGGCGGATCCTCGGTAGCGAGGGTCGGGACGAGAGACAGAGGATGACCGAGATGGACGGCAGTGCTCCCTACGGAACGGAGTCGAGAAGCGCGATGCCAGCACCGACACAGGCACCGGACAACCGCGCGGCTCGGGCCGCAGGAGGCGGAAAGCGCGGCACGCGCATCGGGGTCGCGCTCGCCCTCAGCGTCGGCGTCGGCTTCCTCGGGCTGCTCGGCGTGCGCGTGAAGCAAGCCGTGGCGAAGAAGGAGACCCTCGTCGACGCGCGCGTCGCCGCCGAGGAGAAGCAAAAGCAGAGGGAGCCGCAGAAGACCGCGCGCCCCGCGCCGACGCCGTGGGTCCCGCGCGTCGACCTCACCGGGACGCTCAAGCCGTGGCGCGACGCCGACGTCGGGTTCGAGACCCAGGGCCGCCTCGTGAAGATCGGCGTCAACGTCGGCGACAAGGTGACCGAGGGTCAGGTGCTCGCGTTCCTCGACAACTCGCGCGCCGTCGCGCAGGTCGGTCAGGCCGAGTCGGGCGTAAAGGCGGCCGAGGCGAACCTCGCGCTCGCACAGGACAACCTCAAGCGTACCGAGGCGCTCGCCGCGCAGAAGGCGATCCCCGAGGCGCAGGCCGAGCAGGCTCGCCAGCAGGTCGCGCTGATGAAGGCGCAGCTCGAAGGCGCGCACGCGTCGACGAAGCTCGCGAAGACCGGCGCAGGCCTCGCGACGGCGGTCGCGCCGTTCGCCGGCATCGTGACGCGGGCGCCCACGGGCATCGGCTCGATCGTCAACCCCGGCGCGCCGCTCATCCACATCGAGGACACGTCGCGGTTCCGCCTGAGCGCGACGGTCGGCGAGGACGAGGTCGCGCTCGTCGCTCACGGCGCGGTCGTGAAGGTCGTCTACCGAGAGCACGTCGTCGACGGCAAGGTCATCGCGGTCGTCCCGTCGCTCGACCAGTCGACCCGCCGGGCTCCGGTCGAGATCGAGGTGCCGAACGACGGCCGCCTCCTCGGCTGGGGGTTCGTGCGCGCGCGCATCCTCGGCGCCGGCGAGGTCCCCGCCGTTCGCCTCCCGGCGCTCGCGCGGCGCCCCGGCTCGCAGGACGAGATCGTGAAGGTCGAGACGAAGGACGGCAAGAAGGTGGCGAAGATCGTCAAGGCGCCGTTCGCGGTCGACGAGGACGGCACGCTCGTCTTCGCGACCCCGCCGGGCGGCGCGCCGCGCGTCGGCGTCGAAGACGTGGTCCTCCTCTCGCCGAGCGTCGAGCTGAAGAACGGCGACCCGGTCGACGTGGCCCAGTAGAACAGATGAACCTCTCCGCGATTGCGATCAAGCGGCCGGTGTTCACCGTCATGGTGACCGTCGCGCTCATGGTGCTCGGCGCGATGGGCCTCTCGCGGCTCGGCACCGATCTGTTCCCCGACGTCGCCTTCCCGGTCGTCGTCGTCAACGTCCCGTACCCCGGCGCCTCGCCGCGCGAGGTCGAGCAGCTCGTCACGAAGCCGCTCGAGGACGCGGTCGTCTCGCTGAACGGCATCGATCGCCTGAAGACGACCTCGCGCGAGGGCATGTCGCAGACGGTCATCCTGTTCAAGCTCGGCGTCGATCTCCAGGACGCCGCGACGCAGGTCCGCGAGCGCGTCGCGCAGACGCGCTACAAGCTCCCGAACGAGGTCAAGGAGCCGTCCGTCGCGCGCTTCGACGTCGGCGCCGCGCCGGTCCTCACCTACGCGTTGAGCGGCGGGGGCCGCTCGCTCCCCGAGACCGCGCAGTTCGCGCGCGACGTGATCAAGCCCGCGCTCGAGCAGGTCGACGGCGTCGCGTCGGTCGACGTCAAGGGCGGCGCCGAGCGCGAGGTCCACGTCGAGCTCGATCGCGCGAAGATCGACGCGCTCCGCCTGTCGACCCTCGCCATCCTCCAGCAGCTGAAGGCGCAGAACCTCAACGTCCCGGCCGGCCACTACGACGAGGGCGCGCGCGAGATCAGCGTGCGCACCGTCGGCGAGTTCAAGAACGTCGAGGAGATCCGCAGCACGATCGTCGCGACCGCCGCGGACGGCTCGAGCGTGCGCCTCTCGGACGTGGCGATGGTCGAAGACGCCCACCAGGAGCTCCGGACGCGCATCCGCGTGAACGGCGAGCCCGCGGTCGCCTTCGACGTCGTCAAGCAGTCCGGCACCAACACCATCGCCGTGAACGACGCGGTGAAGGAGAAGCTCGCCGCGCTCGAGAAGACGTTCCCGGCCGGCATCCAGGCCGACATCATCATCGAGCAGGCGGTCTTCATTCGCGAGAACACGCACGAGGTCGAGATCGCGATCGTCTTCGGCGGCGCGATGGCGATCATCGTCATCCTCGTGTTCATGCTCGACCTCCGGTCGATGCTCATCAGCTCCGTGGCCTTGCCGACGAGCGTCATCTCGACGTTCTTCGTCATGTACCTGCTGAACTTCTCGCTCAACATGATGACGCTGCTGGCGCTGTCGCTCAGCATCGGCCTCCTCATCGACGACGCCGTCGTCGTACGCGAGAACATCGCGAAGCACCTCGAGCGCGGCGAAGACCCGCGCACCGCGGCGCTCAAGGGCACGAAGGAGATCGCGCTCGCCGTCCTCGCGACGACGCTCACGGTGGCCGCCGTGTTCGTGCCGGTCGCGTTCATGACCGGCATCGTCGGTCAGTTCTTCCGGCAGTTCGGCCTCACGATCGTGGCCGCCGTCGGGATGTCGATGTTCGTCGCCTTCACGCTCGACCCGATGCTCTCGAGTCGATTCTCGAAGCCGCACGTCCCCGGTGCGCCCGAGAGCTTCGCGCGCCTGAAGCGACCGTTTCACGCCTTCTTCGCCGGTCTCGAGGAGACCTACCGCGCCGTCCTCCGCTGGACGGTGAGGCGGAAGCTGGTCGTCGGCGTCCTCGCGTTCGTCGCCTTCATCGGCATGTTCCCGATCGCCGGGCTCACCGGCTTCGACTTCGTCAACGCCGAGGATCGCAGTCAGTTCGTCGTCGACATCGAGCTCCCCGCCGGGACGAAGCTCGCCGAGACCGCCGCGCTCGTCGGTCCCGCCGAAGACGTCCTCATGCAGGACCCGCACTTCGTCACGGTGCTCTCGACGATCGGCCCGAACGGCGAGGTCAGCAAGGCCAAGTGGCGCATCGTGACGGTGCCGAAGAACTCCCGCAAGGTCGGCCTCGACACGCTGAAGGACGTCGCGCGCGCCGCGATCAAGGAGAAGGTGCCGGGCGCCCGCATCATCGTGACCGACCCGCCCTTCGTCGAGGGCGGCGCGACCGAGGCGCCGATCATGGTGCTCGTCCGCGCGCCCGACTACGAGACGCTGGCGCCGCTGGCGAAGGAGTTCGAGGACGCCCTGAAGGGGCTGCCCGGCGTCACCGACGTCGACATGAAGTACACGCCCGGCCAGCCCGAGCTCCGCGTCGCGGTCGATCGCGACAAGGCGGCGCGCGCCGGCGTCCCGGTCGCGACCGTCGCGATGGCGCTCCGCGCGGCCATCGAGGGCGACGAGGCCGGCAAGCTCCGGCAGGGCAAGGACGACGTCCCGATCCGCGTCCGCCTCGGCAAGGGCGATCGCGCGACGATGGAGGACGTCCTCCGGATGACGATCTGGACGCCGTCGGGCCCGCTCGCGCTGGGCGACCTCGCCACCGTCGAGCACGGCGAGGGTCCGAGCACGATCGAGCGCGAGGATCGCGAGCGGCAGATCGTGATCGCCGCCGCTCCCGACGGCCGCTCGCTCGGCGACCTCGTCCCCGAGATGAACGCCGCGTTCGCCAAGATCAAGATGCCTCCGGGCGGCAGCTTCCACCTCGACGGGCAGATCCGGCAGATGCAGGAGTCGAACAGCGCGATGGGCGTCGCGTTCGGCCTCGCGCTCGTCTTCATCTACATCGTGCTCGCCGCGCAGTTCGAGAGCTTCATCCACCCCATCACGATCATGCTCACGACGCTGCCGCTCGCGGCCGTCGGAGCGATCATCGGCGTCTTCCTCTGGGGCTCGACGCTGGCGATGGGCTCGATCATCGGCATCATCTTCCTCCTCGGCCTCGTGACGAAGAACGCGATCCTCGTCGTCGACCGGGCGATCGTGCGCGTGCGCGAGCACGGCGAGACGCCGCTCCAGGCCATCCTCGAGGCCGGCCCCGAGCGCCTCCGACCGATCCTCATGACGAGCGCCGCGATGGTGCTCGGCATGCTGCCGACCGCGCTCGGCAAGGGCGACGGCAGTGAGTTCCGCGCGCCGATGGCGGTCGCCGTCATCGGCGGAGTCATCGCCTCGACGCTCCTGTCGCTCGTCGTCGTCCCGGCGTTCTACCTCGGCGTCGAGAACGCCAAGGCGCGCATCCGCAAGCTGCGCGGGCTCCCGCCCCACTCGATGCGCGCGCCCGAGCCCGCCGAATAGCGCTCCGGCGGGCGGTCGACCGAAGGGTCGAGGCGCCTTGCCATCAGCACCAAGATGCCGATTTCACGTCGGTATCTCGAAATGAGCGCGAGCGCTTCCGAGCGCTCTTGCGCACGTGGGAATACATGTCATACCCGGCCTCGACAACATCGCCCGCGCCGCCGCGCAGGGCACCTTTGGAGGCCTTTCCATGTTCACCAAGAAGCTCTTCGTCCTCGCCGCTCTCTCCCTCGCCAGCCTCGCCTCGACGGCCGGCTGCTCCGCCGACCTCGTCGGAGAAGACGACGAGATCGTCGAAGGAACCGAGGCCGAGCTCTCGGCCGCGGGCAAGGCCCTGATCGGCTCGTACACGGACGACTCGGGCTCGTTCCGCGGCCTCGTCCTGACGGGCAAGAAGGTCGGGCAGGCGAACGAGTTCTTCGCCGACGTCAGCACCGGCATCGTCTGCATCACGACGCCGTGCCCCTCGAGCGAGCGCATCACGGGCACGTTCACCGCGGGCCCCAAGACGATCAACTTCAAGGCCCCCACCGCCTCGGCCCACGTGCAGCACCTGCTCGGGCGCTTCAACTACCTGGTCCAGGGCGACAAGCTCTCGCTCTCGCGCAAGGGCTTCGCCCAGTCGCTCGAGAAGGTCAACTCGTACTGCGCCGAGGCCTCGGACTGCTACGCGCAGAACATCATCCACCCGATGTGCCTCGGCGCGTTCACTTGCTCCGCGGCGAACACGTGCGGCTGGAAGTGCGGCTCGTTCCCGCCGCCCGATCCGTGCGTCGGCCTCGCGCTCGACGCGTGCACCGGAAACGCCGCCTGCCAGCCGGTCTTCGGGCCGAGCGCGTGCACTCCGGACGGGCGCATCTGCACGGCGGACATGGCCTACAAGGGCTGCAAGAAGGCTCCGCAGCAGGACACCGTCTGCATGTCGTCCGCCTCGTGCCCCGCGGGCAAGCACTGCTCGACGGAAGACGGCGTCTGCAACCCCGTCGGCATGCTCGCCGTCTGCGGCGGCACCTGCGTCGACTGACGCGGCGCCCGGATCACGCGAGGCCGCATCGACGACCCCGCTCACGTTCGACGTACGGCGCGAGCCGTCGACGATGCGTGACGGGGTCGCCTTTCGTGTAGAGTCTCGCTCGCGCGATGTGGGTGGAGCGTAAGCACACGTGGATCGGGACCGTCATCCTCGGCGGCTTCGCGCTCCCGCACATCTGGCTGCGCACGATCATCGTCACCGCGATCAGCATCGTCGTGACGGTGCTCTACGAGGAGGTGCCGCAGCTGCACTACTCCCTCACGCCGGCGCCCTTCACGCTGGTCGGTCTGCCGCTCGGCATCTTCCTCGGCTTCCGGAACAACACGGCCTACGACCGTTTCTGGGAGGGCCGCAAGCTCTGGGGGGCGCTCGTCAACACGACGCGCAGCCTCACGCGCCAGGTCCTGACGCTGATCGAGCCGCAGCCTGACGCGGCGGACTCTCCGGACCGCGCCGCCGACATCCAGGCGTTCGAGACGAATTTCGTCCACCTCGTCATCGCGTACGCCCACGCGCTTCGCCATCACCTGCGCGACACGTCGCCCTTCGAGGTGCTCGGCCACATCGTCGGCGAGGACGAGACGGCGCGCCTACGCGGTCAGGAGAACGTCCCTTACGCGATGCTCCAGCGGATGGGCGAGCTCCTGGTCCAGGCGCGCCGCAAGCGCTGGATCCATGCTTTTCACGTCCCCGTCCTCGAGGGGTCGCTCACGTCGCTCACCGACATCCAGGGCGCGTGCGAGCGCATCAAGAGCACGCCGATCCCGTACTCGTACACGGTCTTGATGCACCGCATCGTCGCCGTCTACTGCACGCTCCTGCCGTTCGGCCTGATGGACACGGTCCGTTGGGCGACGCCGTTCGTGGTGCTCGCGATCTCGTACTGCTTCTTCGGTCTCGACGCGATCGGCGACGAGCTCGAGCAGCCGTTCGGGATGGACATCAACGACCTCCCGCTCAAGGGCATCTCGCGGACGATCGAGCGTAACCTCCGCGAGCGCCTCGGCGAGAAGATCCCTCCTCCCGTGGCGCCCGAGCGCGGCGTCATCACCTGAATCACCGAGCGCGCGCGCGATCGGCGAGCGCTCGCGTCACGCGTAGGGGTCGGTCGGGATGGACACCTTGCGGACGTCGTACGCCTCTTTCCGGATCGGAAAGTCGGCTCCGCCGACGCCGTCATACGTCAGGCGGAGGCGGCGCTCGGCGCGATGGTCGACCATCGCGCCGCCGTACTTCGTCGCGTCGACGCCGAAGCCCTGCGTCCGGAGCTCGCCGCCGAAGACGGTCGCTCGCGCGAGGTAGACGATCGTGTCCGCCATCCCCGGTCGGTTCACCGTGAGCGACGCGGTGAGGTGCGCGACGCCGCGCTCGTCCATCTCGGTGCGGAGAGCGCGGGCGGTCTCCATCATTCCGTCGATCGCGACGATGGCCGCCGCCACGACCGCGGTGACGTCGATGCCGTCGCTCGTCTTGACGCCCTTCTGCGAGAGGAGCGCGAAGTTCGCATCCCCGAGGTTGTTCCGGATGCGCCGGTGGACGTCGTTCTCTTCGTTGTAGTGCGCGAGCGTACCGACGACGGCGCCGCACGCGGTGCGCGGCTCGCGCCACTTCGACTCGCGCGTCTTTCCGTAGACGTCGGCCTCGTGGTCGCGGCCGACGTGCGTCTTCAGGTCGAAGGCGCACATGACGAAGCTCTGCGCGTTGCCCTCGTAGATCCGCTTCATCAGCGGCTCGTCGAGCGCGTGCGCCCACGTGACGTGCGCGAGGGTCGCGCCGTCGTCGGTGCCGCCGCCCGTCGGGTGGAACGCCTCCGGCTTGAGCGTCCCGATCTCGGAGACCGTGGCGAAGCGCGAGGCGACGACGCGCTGGTAGTGCTCGGTCTCGCCGTGATGAATGCGGTCGCCGCAGTTGGTGTACGCGAGCGTCGTCAGCACGCTCGGCTGCGTGAAGTCGGCGAAGCAGGCCTCGCGGTCCTGCGAGGCCGGCGGGATCGCGAGCTGGAGCTCGTCGCGGAGCACCTGGAGGCCCCCGGTGAGCTGCATCCGATCGCTGACGATCTCGTCGAGGAAGACGCGGTTGCTTCCCCGCTCCATGCCGAACTGCGCCTCGAGGTTCCAGAGGCGCTCGATCCGCGCTCGTGCCGCGCTGGGGTCGAACATGGCGCCAGCATCGCACGGCGCTCGAGACCTGCAAACGGGTTCAGGCGCCGGCCTCGTAGCGGACCGCCCGGCGCGCCGCACCGGTCAGCGGCCACGTGTAGGCGACGTCGTCCGCCAGCTTCGCGCCGGGGATCGCCGGCGGCTCCTCGCGCGCCAGCAGCGTCCACGCCGAGGGGGCGAGCTTCAGCGCGAGCGGCGTCCACTCGGCCGGCGCCAGCGTCGCGCGCGACATCGCGACGTCCCAGGCGCCGGGGCTGCTCTTCACGACGTCGAGGACCCGCTCGCGCCGGAGCACGATGTCCGTCCGCCCGAGCGTCCCGATGACCGTCCGGAGGAACGAGATCCGCTTCGCGAGCGGCTCCACGAGCGTGACGCGGAGGTCCGGGCGGAGGAGCGCGAGCGCGAGGCCGGGTGCGCCGGCGCCGGTGCCGACGTCGACCACCGACGCCCCCTCGGGGATGAGCAGCGCGGGCTCACGCCGGGCGAGCACGAGCGCGTCGGCGAGCATCAAATCGACGAGCTCGTCGTCCGACCGCGCGGCGGTGAGGTCGATCCGCCGGTTCCATTGGCGGAGAAGATCGAGCCAGCCCTCGATGGGCTCGAGCGCCGACTCGGGCACTCCGAGGGCGGAAAGACCCTGCGACGTCATCCCGGCAAGTGTGGCGTCGTTCGCTCAGAAAGGATAATGGGAAACGGCCGTGTCCGTCGTTTCACCCTCCCTCCATCAGCCGTCCGCCGAGGCCTCCGAGGACAAGCTCGCCGACCTCGTTCGACGCTCGTTCGGCGCCGACCTCTCCCTCGCGGCCATGCCCGGCGGCGCGTCGACGCGTCGCTACTTCCGCCTGACCTTGGGCGAGGGCAAAACCGCCGTGGCGATGTTCGTCCCCGAGGGCGGGCGCCCCGAGGAGGTGCAGAAGGCGCACGACGGCGCGCGCTGGCCGTTCCTCGAGGTGCGCGACCTCCTCGCCGAGCACGGCGTGGACGTCCCGAACGTGCTCGCCGAGGACACCGCGCACGGCTGGCTCGTCCTCGAGGACCTCGGCGACGAGACGCTCGCCAACTGGCTCCTCAAGCGACCCGGCGATCGCGAGGCCCTCTACCGCAAGGCGGTGTGCGACCTCGCGCGCGCGCAGAACGAGCTCGCGTCGCTCCCGGAGGGATGCGTCGTCTCGAGCCGCACGTTCGACTTCGACCTCCTCCGCTGGGAGATCGAGCACTTCAAGGAGTGGGGCCTCGACGCGCGCGACAAGCCGCTCGCGCCGGGCGACGTCGACGCCTGGAACCGCATCGCCGATCGCCTCGCGCGTCGCGTCGCGGACCTCCCGAGCGGCTTCGTCCACCGCGACTACCAGTCCCGCAACATCATGGTCGTCCCCGCCGCCGACGGCCCGCGCCTCGTGTGGATCGACTTTCAGGACGCGCTCCTCGGTCCGCGCGTCTACGACCTCGTCGCCCTCCTGAACGACAGCTACCAGTCGTTCGATCGCGCGTTCGTCGAGGCGCGCCTCGCCGAGTACGCGGACGCCGCGGCGCTCTCGCGCGGCTTCAGCAAGGAGAGCCGCGGGCGCCTCCAGAGCGAGTTCGATCTCGTGACCGTCCAGCGCAAGCTGAAGGACGCGGGGCGCTTCGTGTTCATCGATCGCCAGAAGGGCAACCCGTCGTTCTTGAAGTTCGTCACCCCGACGATCGCCAAGGTCGCCGGCGCGCTCGAGCGACTCGCTCCGGACGATCCCGACATGGCGGAGCTCCGCGCGATCCTGAAGCGCACGCTGCCCGACGAGATCGGCTGATGACGAGCGCGTCTCGCCAGCCGCCGAGCGAGCACGCGCACCGCCGTCCGCGTGGATCGGACGCGCCGCCGCCGCGCACCGTCGAGGTCCATCCGCACGGGCTGATGCTGCTCGGTCGCGAGGGCGGAGCGGAGGGCGAGGTCCTGCCGCTCTGGGCGGGCGCGATGCACTACTGGCGGCACGCGCCCGAGCACTGGGGACCGTGCCTCGACGCGATGAAGGCGATGGGCCTCCGTGTCGTCGACACGTACATCCCGTGGGGCGTCCACGAGGTCGCGCAGGGGACGTTCGACTTCGGCGAGAGCTTCGCCCGGCTCGACGTCGCGCGCTTCCTCCGCCTGTGCGACGAGCGAGGCCTCTACGTCGTCGCGCGGCCCGGACCGCACATCAACGCGGAGCTCACGTACTTCGGGCTCCCCGAGCGCGTCGTCTGGGACCGCGAGTGCCAGGCGCGGACGCCGCGCGACAATCCGGTCATCCTGCCGATCGTCCCGACGGCGTTCCCGGTCCCGAGCTACGCGAGCGACGCGTTCCACGACGAGGCCGCGCTGTGGTTCGAGGCGGTCGGCCGCGTGCTCGCGCCGCTCCAGTACCCGAACGGGCCGATCGTCATGTGGCAGATCGACAACGAGGGCGCGCTCTACTTCCGCGACGGCCCGTACGATCAGGACTACCACCCCGACGCCGTCCGGCTCTTCCGCTCGTTCTTGCGTGAGAAGTACTCGAGCGCGAAGGCGCTCCGCGACGCGTGGAACGAGGCGAACCTCACGTTCGCCGTCGCGGCGCCGCCGCAGCGCTTCGACGCGAGGACCGCCGACGAGCTCCCGCGCCACATGGACTGGATGGAGTTCCACGAGCACCTGCTCGTCGAGGCGATGGCGCGCTTCGCCAAGGCGCTCGAGAACGCGGGCTGCGCGTCGGTGCCGACGATGCACAACCTCCCGCTCGGCGAGGCCGCGACGGCGCTGAACCCCGGACGCATCGCGCGCGTCGTCGACCTCGTCGGCCTCGACTACTACCACCCCGCGAACCCGAAGCATCACATGGCCATCCTCCGGCGCACCGGCGAGCTCGCCGTGCGCTGCGAGGGCGTCCGCGTCCCGGCGTACGGCGCCGAGGTGGGCGCCGGGTTCCCGCCGTTCTTCGCGCCGCTCGACGACCAGGACTCGCTCTACACGTTGATCGCGGCGCTCGCGTACGGCCTGCGCGGGTTCAACCTCTACATGGCGGTCGATCGGGATCGCTGGGTCGGCGCGCCGATCGACGAGCACGGGCTGCCGCGTCGCCTCGCCGACGCGTACCACGCGCTGATCGAGGCGCTCGACCGCGTGAAGCTCAACACGCTCCACCGTCGCGCGCCGGTTCGCCTTGTCGTCCCGCGCGCGCTCCGGCGCCTCTCACGCGCGACGCACGCGTTTGGTCCGGTGACGCCGGCGCTTTTCAATGTGACCGGCGCGGGGCCGCTCGAGAGCTGCCTCGAGGATGACCTCGGGCTCGGCGGCGAGAGCGAGGACGCGGGTGCGGGCGCGGGTGCGGGCGCGGGCGCGGGTGCGGGCGAGGGCGAGGGCGAGGGCGAGAGCGCGGGCGAGGGCGCGAGCGACGGCGACGGGCAAGGCGCGAGGCCGTTTGCTCCGGCGGCGCCGATCGCGGGCGAGTCGTTCGTTCGGGCCTTCGAGCGGGCCCTCCTCGCGCGCGGCGTGCCGTTCGCGTACGCCGGCGGCGAGGCGCTCGCGGAGTCGATCGAAGGCGCGTCGTGGATCGTCTGCACGACCGCGGGCGGCCTGAAGCGCGACGTCCTCGACACGCTCCGTGACGCCCAGGCGCGCGGCGTCGCCGTCACGATCGGCCCGAGCGTTCCGCGGCGCGACGGCTCGATGCGAGCCCTCGAGCGGCCGCACGACGTGCGCGGCCTCGAGGTCGAGCCGCTCGAGGATCCCGCGCGCGCCGACGCACTCGTCGCGCGTCTCGTCGAGAAGCTCGATCTCCCGACGTTCCCGTGCGATCCGCCGACGGTCTACGTCACGATCCACGACGACGACGAGGGGACGCCCCGCGTGGCGTTCGTGATGAACCCGGAGCCGGAGGCGGTGCTCGCGACCGTCGGGCTCGGACCTCGGGTGCGCGCGCTCGTGGACCTGCTGCCGCATACGCGGGAGCCGGGGCGCATCGAGGCTTCGGCGGGCGGGTTCGTCGTTGAGGTGCCCGCGCGCACGGCGCGGATTTTTGCCGTCGAAGTCTAGACCTCGGGGGCGTCGCGTACGCCTGTGAAGAGAAGATTCGGGCACGGGCACGGGCACGGGCACGGGCACGTGGGAGACGAGACGAGACGAGAGGCGGCGCGCGCGATGCGCGATGCCTGCGGTCGCTCGAGACCAACGGAGCGCGCGGGCCGCGTGATCGCTCACGCGGCCCTGTCACGCTCGTGGGCTACTGGCAGCCCGCTGGGGTGCCGCAGACGCGGACGTTGTAGTCGCCGCACTTCTTCGCGCTGCACGTCGGCTGGTTCATGCCGCCGTCGCCGCAGTCCGCGTTCGTCTTGCAGAGCTGCGTGCCGCCGTTCTGCCCGCACTGGTTGTTGCACTCGGACCTCGGGCCGTTGCCCGGACCGTTGTTGCCGAGGCGCAAGCAGCACCGCTGCGTGAAGCCTCCGCCCGGACCGAAGCTCGGGCAGTCGGAGGGCTCGTCGCAGGCGAGCTCGAGGTCGGTGTTGGAGCACGCCTGGGCAGTGGAGCAGGCCGCGGTCGCGCCGCCGTCGCGCACGCAGCAGCGGTTCGCGTTGTTCAGCCCGAAGCCGCCCGCGTCGCACTCGACGGCGCCGCAGGTGATCTTGTTCGGGTTCGAGGAGACCGATCCGCTGCTCGAGCCTCCGTCGCCGGCGTCGGTCGGCTCGCCGCTGTCCGAGCCGCTCGACCCGCTCGAGCCGCTCGACCCGCTCGAGCCACTCGAGCCGCTCGACCCGCTCGACCCGTCGTCGGTCGTCGCGCCGTCGGTCGCTTCGGGGACGGCGCCGTCGTCACCGCCACATCCTCCGAGCGCTCCAGCGAGACCCCATCCCACGAGACCACTTGCCACCACGAGCAACGCGATACGTCGCATGATCGTCCTCCGGAGCGCTTCGTGCTCGGTATCCCCAGCCGAGTCACACGCGCGCGCCACGCGTATGCTTCGACCCTGATTGTGCGCTCACAGCTCGCGAGAGGCCAGCTTTCCTCGCGTGGTCAGCGGACCGTCCAGGGGACCGGTCAGAACGCGTACCGCAGCGCCGCGCCGCCATCGAGCGCCAGAGGCGAGTCCGTCCCGGCGCCGAGCTTCGCGAAGCCCTGCGCGGTGCGGATCCCCGCATTCAGCCCGAGCGCGAAGTGCCGATTGACCTGGTACCACTCCACGCCGAGTCGACCGCCGAGGTAGACGCCGAGCGACTCCGCCTCGCGGAAGCCGAGGAGCCCGAGCGCATTCGTGGCGATGTCGGCCTTCATCATCCCGACGCTGCCCTGCGCGTAGGCCCCGAAGCGATCGGTGAAGCGCAGCGTGAAGCGCGCGCCGCCGCCGAAGCCGAACATCGGGAACGCGCGCGTCCTCGGCGGGGCCTGGCTGTTCGACGTATCGGTGAAGGCGAGCTCGCCCTCGCCGAACACCATGAGCCACTTGAGCAGCTCGTAGCCGAGCTGGAGGTGCATCCACGGGCCGGGGGGCGAGATCTTGCGGAACTCGCCGAGGAAGCCGATCGCGCCGACGGTGGCGTCGAGGACGAGCGTCTTCTTGTAGGGCGCAGCGGGCGGCGCTTCGGTCGGGGCGAGCTCCTCGGCCGCCGCGGGCTTCGTGTCCCTCGTGAGGTCGACCTGGGCGGTCACCGGCGCCTCGCCGGCCGGCGGAGCCGCCTCGTCGGCCGTCGCGAGCGACGTCGAGAAGAGCAGCGCGGCGCCCGTGGTCAGAGCGGCGTGGCGCGCCGAGCGACGCGCTGGTCTCCGGCCCGCTCTCCTCATCGAGCCGACGATACCATCAGCGGAAGTTCTGCACGCTCCAGATCGCGCCGCGCGAGGTCACGAACACGCCGCACGCCGCCTTCGTGTACTGCGTGCTCGCCATGTTGTCGTGGTGGCCGCCGCCGGGGCCCTCGGCCCACATCATCGCGAGGCAACCGGGGATGCCCTCCTCCGGCGGCCCTGGCGTTCCGGGGCACTCGTTCTGCGCGAGCTCCCCGCAGCGCGGGAAGGCCCCGTGCGGGCGGTTCGTCTCCGCGTCGCTCTTGGCCTCGCCGTCGGAGCACGCCTCGGCCTCGGTCCATCGCTCGTAGAGCGGCAGCCCCGCGCGCTTCCTGTACTCGTTGATCGTGCTCCAGCAGAGCTCGTTGGCGCTCTCGCCGGTGCCGGTCACGACGTCGCCGCTCTCCGGTGTACCGGACGCTCCCGAGGACGCGCCGGACGAGCTCGCGCCGCTCCGCCGCCGCGACGTGCCGTTTCCGTTCAGCGCGTCCGGATCGTCCCCGCACGACGCGAGGGCGAATGCGAGCGCCGCCGTCCACCCGCCGAGATGCCGGACGCCCCGCACCCCTCGAGCTTATCAGGACGGCGCTACTTGAGGAGCCAGCCGAACAGCATGTGCTTCGTCGTCTGCCGCGAGACGTCCGCGATCGAGTCGACGAGCGGGATTTCCTTCGGGCACACCTCGACGCAGTTCTGCGCCTTTCCACACCCGTCGATGCCGCCCGGCGCCATGAGCGCTTCGAGGCGCTCGTTCTTGTGCATCTTCCCGCTCGGGTGGAGGTTGAAGAGGCGCACCTGGCTGATGGCCGCGGGCCCGATGAAGTCCGAGCTCGCGCCGACCTGGGGGCACGCCTCCATGCAGCAGCCGCACGTCATGCAGCGCGACAGGGGATAGGCCTCTTCCTGGTTCGCCGGCGCCTGGCGCGGGCCGGGCCCGAGCTCGTGCGAGCCGTCGAGGTGGACCCAGGCCTTCACCTTCTTGAGGTCCTCGAACATCCGCGAGCGATCGACGATGAGGTCCCGGATGAGCGGGAACTTCGTCATCGGCGCGATCGTGATCGGCTCGCCGTCCGGGCTGACCTTGTCGACGAGGGCCGAGCACGCCTGCCGGACCTTGCCGTTCACGATCATCGTGCAGGCGCCGCACACCTCTTCGAGGCAGCAGGAGTCCCAGACCACGGGCGCGACCGTTTTGCCCCCGGCGGTCACGGGAGCCTTCTGGATCTCCATGAGCGCGCTGATGACGTTCATCTGCGGGTGCCACGGCACGTCGAACTCTTCCCAGCGGCGCGAGCTGGTGTCGGTCGGGCCGTCCTGGCGCAGGATCTTGAGCTTTACGGTGCGCGGGTCGGGCATTGGCTGGCCAACATTGTGGTGAAAGCCGCACACTTCGACAAGCTCCCAAGGCGCTTCGTGCTATGTCGATGCCGCGGGCTCACGCTTGGAGGCCGAGCGCTCCCGCGCGCTCCAGGTCCATGCGAGGAGCAAGGCCAGGAACGTGACGCCGGCGACGACGTCGAAGGCGGCCGTCCAGCCGGCGCGCTTCGAGACGCTCCCGAGGACGAGCGCGGCGAGGCTCGCGCCGACGTAGCCGACGGCGTCGATGAAGCCCGCGGCCGTCGCGGCGCCGCCCTTTCCGTCCGTGCCCGACGGGGTCGCGACGTCGAGCGACACCGCGCCTGCGAGCAGCGAGTACGGCCCGAGCAGGAAGAGGCCGCACGAGGCGACGCCCGCCGTTGCGACGAGCGGCGAGCTCACGCCAGCGTGCGCGAGCGCGAGCGTGCAGGCGACGAGCAGCGCGAGCGACGTCGTCATCACGGGCGCGCGGCGGCCGGGGCCGAGGCGATCGGAGATGCGGCCCGTCACGACGGAGCCGATGATCCCGGCGATCCCGAAGAAGGCGCTCTTCGCGATCGAGCTCGACGTCGCGGAGGGCACGTTCGCCGCGACGCTCACCTCGTAGAGGAAGCGCGGCGTCCACGTCATGAAGCCCGCGCGGACGAACGTGAGGAGGAAGGAGAGGGCGGTCGCGAACCAGAACGCCGGCTGCCGCGCGAGCCGGAGGGCGATGGCGGCGAGGCGCCCGCGATCGACGTCTCGCTCGCGGTCGACGTCTCGCTCGCGGTCGACGTCTCGCTCGCGGTCGACGGGTCGCCCAAGGTCGATCGGGCCTCCCGGCCCTGCGCTGGCGTGAGCGTCGGCTTGGACGTCGGCGTCGATCGCGCCACGGTCCGCATCGTCGGCGTCGTCCGCCGCGCTTCGCGCCTCCGCCGTCGCCTGCGCGCCTGCCGGTGGGGAGCTCTCCGGTCGCGGCGCGGGCAGCGCGAGACGCACGACGATCGCGACCGCGAGGACGATGAGCGGATTGACGACGAAGAGCGCGCGCCAACCTGCGCCGGCCTCGACGATCGCGGCGGACAGAACGAGCGCGAGGACGTTGCCGACGTCGTAGCTCGTCGACAAGATCCCCATGATGGTGCCGCGGCGCGAGGCGTCGTAGGTCGCGCCGACGACGTGGACGAGGCCGCCCCAGCCGCCGGCCTGGACGAAGCGGTTCGCGACGACGAGCGCGCCGACGAGCACGAGGCCCGCGGCCGGACCGAAGCGCCGCGGCGCATCCGACGCCCCGATCGCGAGCGAGATGAAGGCGGTCCCGACGAGCGAGAGCACGAGGATGCGCTTTCCGCCCCAGAGGTCGGCGAGCGGTCCGAGCACGAGCTTGCCCACGGCGTACGCGCCGAGCGCGATCGCCATGACGACCCCGAGCTGTTCGTTGTCGTAGCCGTGGTCGATCGCGAGCAGGTTCAGCGCCGGCTCGACGTTCGCGCGGCAGAGGTAGAACGCCGCGTAGCCGACGAGCAGGAGGGGCAGGACGCGTCTCGGCGGGACCGTCGCCGTCGCCTCGCCGGGCATCGCGGCGAGCATAGACCCGAAGCCGGGGCCGCGCGCTACTCGCTCGCGTCCTTCGACACGTCGAGGACGCTGACCGCTCCGCCGCGAACGTAGACGAGGTCGGCGTCGTTGCGGAAGAAGCCGCGGTAGCCGAGGTCGATCGGGCGGTCGATCGCGCGCGACGTCTTTTGGGGCACGTCGGTGACGACGATCCCGCCTGCGCCGCTCTGCACGAGGACGCCCGCGTCGCTGATCGCTCGGACGGCGAGCCCCGGCGGCTCGGGCTCGTCACGCACGACCTTGCCGCTCGTGAGCGACACGACGCGGAGCCGCCACTCCACGCGGCGCTCACCGGCCGTCTCGGTCTTCTTCTTCGTCGACAGCGCGGCCCACTTGCCCTTCGGCGAGATGACCGACTCGACGAGCTGCTCGGCGCCGTCGAGGCAGGCGAGCCTCTTCGTCGCGAACGGCGGGCGGAGCCCGAGCGAGACGACGCAGGTGTCTGCCGCGCGTCGCGCTTCGTCGCCGCGCGCGCGCGGCAGGGGCGCCGGCCCGCGCGACTGCGAGGCCACGGCGAACGCGGTCTGGCCGTCGGGATGGGCGACGAAGCGATCGCGCATGCCGGCCGATCCGGCGATCGCGCGCGGCGGCGCCGACAGATCGGACGGGACGACGTAGAGCTCGTACTTGGCGAGGACGTCGGCCGTGCCGGTGGATCGGCGGAAGAAGAGGTGCTTTCCATCGGGCGTGAAGCGCGGATCGTAGGCCGCTTCCTCGACGAGGCGGCGACGGACGCGCCCGGTGTCGTCGGCCATGTAGAGCCAGTCGCCGGCGTCGAACGAGATCGCGCTGCCGCCGTGCGCGGCCGCGAGCCTGCCGCACGCGCCGAACGGGAAGCTCCCCGCGAGGTGCGAGCCCTTGATGATGTCGCGGCCGAACGCGGGCGACGCGAGCATCCACTCGAGCTCCGCGAGCTCCGTCGGCTTGCCGCCGATGGTCGACGCCGGGATCTTCGCGAGCTCGGGGAGCACGGTCTCCTCGAGCGTCCGGCCGCTGTCGACGTCGACGACGCGGATGTGGAACGTCGCGCGGCTCTGCGGATCGAGCTGTCGAAGCAACGCCCGACGGCCGTCGGAAGAGAGCGCCTCGAAGTACCAGTGCTCGTCGGCTTCGACCGCGCGCGGTGCCGTCGTCGTCGCCTTCGGCGGCGGTGCCGTCACCACCGGCGTCATCCGCGCGGCGCGCGTGCGGACGGGCTCGGGCCTCCGGAGGGCCGCGCGCGGCGAAGCGGCCGGGCCCGGCACGCGCGCCTCGCCGCACGCGAAGAGCGCGGCGGCAGAGAGGAGAGACAGGACACCGGCCACGCCCCGCGGTTGACGCACGAGGAGCACCTTTAGAGAAACTGCCGCCGCGTGGCCAAACTACCGGCGCCGGCTCGCCCGAGCCGTCGGCCTCGCGTCCCGCGCGCGTAGGTCCCCGTTTTCGCAGCGATTCCGGGGGATGCTGGCTCGACCTTCTTCGCGTGCTAAGCCGCGGCGATTTCGTGATCGGTCCGCCTCCGGCCTGCCAAGGGACGGTAGATGCCTCGCGTTTCCGCGCTTCTCGCTCTCCTCGTCGCCTCGCTGGGGCCGGTCCTCCCGGCCGCCGCGCATGCACGCGAGATCGAGTACAGCGCGGCGCAAGGCTGCCCCTCGCGCGCGGACGTGATCGCGAAGCTCGCGTCGGACGCGCCGAACGGACGCAGCGCGCGCATCGACATCCATCCGTGGAAGACCGGCTATCGCGGCGAGGTCACGGTCGGCGAAGGCGAGCACGAGGTCGTGCGCACGATCGAGGCGCGGACCTGCGCCGCGGTCGTCCAGGCGCTCGCGCTCGTCGTTGCCCTCGATCGCGACGAGCCGGAGGCCGCCGCCTCGAGAGACGACGAGCCCACACCTTCACCGAGCGCCGAGTCGGAACGCGCCAAGGAACCCGCTCGAGAGCCCGATCCGCCCGCCCCCTCGAGAGACACCCCCGCAGCGAGCCCTGCTTCCGCGGAGGGCGCCGGGGTCACCTTCGACGCCACGGTGGAGATGAGGACGACATCGTTCGCCGGTGACAAGCTGCTCATCGGGGTAAAT
This sequence comes from Labilithrix sp., assembly GCA_019637225.1. Taxonomy (GTDB): domain Bacteria; phylum Myxococcota_A; class Polyangia; order Polyangiales; family Polyangiaceae; genus Labilithrix. Next base: position 97,954 of record JAHBWC010000011.1, on the reverse strand, counting down.
CCCGGAATCGAGGTCGGGTCGCCGTCTGGCTTCGCAGGCCTCGGTCGCGTGCGCCTGTTCGGTCGTGCGTCCGTCCTCAACGCGAGCGCGCTCGGCTGGGCGGAGCCAAGCCGCCCGGCGCGCTCGCTCGACATCCTCGGCGGCGCGATCGACCTGTGCGTCGGCTCGCCGTGGGACACCACGCGCTTCACCCTCGGTGCTTGCTCGCGGACGGAGATCGGATCGCTCACCGCGTCCGCGGCTCGCGCGACGAGCAGCGGGGCTCGCCTCTGGACGGCGACAGGGGCAGGCGCACGGGCTCGCTACCTCGTGACGAGCACGCGCGCAGCGGGCAGTCAGCTCGGCTTCGTGGTCGAGGCCGGCGCCGGGCTGTTGAGACCTCTGGTGCGCGACCGCTTCCACTTTCCCATGTTCGACGAGCCCGTCACGGCCTCTCCGCTGCTCTGGACCGCGACGATCGCGTTCGGCCTCGAGGTTCGATGATCGCGTTCGCCATGCCCCAGACGCTTCACGCCACCTCCAGCACGGGTGGGAGCGCGGCCAACGACGCGGACCGGGCCGCGCGCGTCTTCGACGCCCACTCCGACGCGACGTGGCGAACGCGCGCTTTTCGTGATCGATCCTCCACGCGCGCGCCAAGAGAGCAGTGAGGAGGACACATGAGACTGCTTGCTTGCTTCGCAACGTTCCTTTCCGTCGCGGCCGTCGCGTGCTCGCACGGTGACGACGTCTACATCGAGACGGACTCCACGCAGAGCAAGCTCGGCTGCTCGCTCGAGCCCGGCGAGGACATCTGCGCGCGCGACTGGAGCGACGTCGCGGCGGACAAGCGCGCCGAGCAGCAGGCGTACCTCGACGCCGTCACGTCGTTCGCGGGCGAAGCGCAGGAGCTGCGCGCCGAGGTCGCAGACGCGTGTCGCGAGATCCTCACCAAGCTCGGGATCGAAGCCCCCGCGCCTCCGCCGACCACGACTCCGGAGCAGAGCCATTGCGACCTGGCGGCGGCCTCGATCAAGGCACGTCGCAAGACGAGCTGGACGGTCGAGAGCCGGCCTGGCTCGTGCAGCCGCCTCGCGACGCCAGCCTGCCTCGCCTCCGCCGCGCCGCGGGTGAAGTGCGAGGCGCACGTGGTGACGCTGGCACCCGCCGAGGCGGCGAGTGCCGACGAGCGCGCCGCCGCCGTGGCCGTCGCGAGCAGTTTCGGGCGCGTGCTCAGCGTGAAAGCGCGCCTCGAGCTCCTCACGGAGAGCGCCGCGCGGATCGCCACCCTCGGCACCGTGGGCGTCGAGCTCCCGCAGTGCCTCATCCCGGAGATGTCCGCGCGCGTCAGCGCCGCGACCGAAGACGTCAAGGCGGCGACGACGCACGGGGGCGCACTGGCGTGGTCCGTCTCCAGCCCGCCGTGAGCCCGCCGCTCTGTCGGATCTACTCCGCCGCGCTCGGTGAGGCGCTCTTCGACTTCTCCGTCCGGGGCTCGCCTTCGCTCTTGGCCGCGGCGCTGGCGGCGCCGGCGGTCTCGTAGCGACGGGGACGCGGCTTCACGAGGCTGATGTCGACCTCGTCGGTCACGTGGACGGTCTTGCCGTGGAGCGGGTACTCGAGCGAGCGGACGTAGTCGACGGAGCTCCGCTTGCCGTCGGACTTGTAGAGCGCCATCGTCGAGCGGAGCCAGTTGGCGTCGTCGCGCTGCTTGAAGTCCGGCTTGTAGTGGGCGCCGCGCGACTCGTCGCGGTTCTTCGCGCCCTGGGCGATGACGCGCGCGAAGATCAGCATGTTGCGGAGGTGCCGCACGAACTGCGCGCCCTGGTTGGCGCGCGTGCTCTTGTCCGGCACGCCGACGTCGTGCCAGCGCTCCTCGAGCTCGTCGATCTTCGCGATGACCTTCTCGAGGACGCCGTTGTGGCGCTCGATCGTGCAGTCGCGGAGCATCACTTGCGCGAGCTCGCCGTGGATCAGGTACGGGTTCTCCTTGCCGTCCATCGCGAGCACGGCGTCGTAGCGCTCGCGCTCGCGCTTCTCGGCCTTGTCGAAGAACGAGGCCTTCAGGTCGAACGAGCTGTTCGGCAGGCCCTTCACGTACGACGCGATGGCCGGGCCGGCGACCATGCCGCCGTAGATGCACGAGAGCAGCGAGTTGGCGCCGAGGCGGTTGGCCCCGTGGTACTGGTAGTCGACCTCGCCGGCCGCGTAGAGGCCCTGGATGTTCGTCGCCTGGTTGCGCGGCGAACCGGGAACGAGCTTGCCGTCGGCGCTCTTCTCGAAGTCGACCCACAGCCCGCCCATCGAGTAGTGGACGGCGGGGAAGATGCGCATCGGGTTCTCGTACGGATCCTCGCCGACGAACTTCTCGTAGATCTCGAGCACGCCCTCGAGCTTCTTCCGGAGCACGTCCTTCGGCAGGTGCGTGACGTCGAGGTACACCTCGAGCTCGTTCTTGCCGCTCTTCGGGTTGAAGACGCCCTTGCCCTCGTGGAAGCCCTTGAGGAAGAGCTCGCGGCTCGCGATGTCGCGCGGGACGAGGTTGCCGTAGCCCGGGTACTTGCCCTCGAGGAAGTAGTCGCGCTCCTTCTCGGGCACGTCGCGGCCGCGCCGCTTCTCCTTCGGATCCTTCGGCACCCAGACGCGGCCGCCCTCGCCGCGGACGCTCTCCGAGATGAGGCGGAGCTTGTCCGCGCCGGGGATCGCCGTCGGGTGGACCTGGATGAACTCGCCGTTCGCGTAGCAGGCGCCCTGCTGGTAGACGGCGCTCGCCGCGGTGCCGGTATTGATGACGCTGTTGGTCGACTTGCCGAAGATGATGCCGGGGCCGCCGGTCGCGAGGAGGACCGCGTCGCCGCGGAAGCTCTCGATCGCCATCGACTTCAGGTCCTGAGCGACGATGCCGCGTGCGCGGTTCTCGTCGTCCTGCACGATGCCGAGGAAGTCCCAGAGCTCCCACTTGCGGACCATCTTCTCGCCGCGGATGACGACGCCGCGGTCGTCCTCGACGTCGACGGTCTCGTAGCGGCGCACCTGCTCGTCGAGCGCGTAGAGCAGCTGCTGGCCCGTCGTCGCGCCCGCGAAGGCGGTGCGGTGGAAGAGCGTGCCGCCGAAGCGGCGGAAGTCGAGCAGGCCCTCGGGCGTGCGGTTGAACGGCACGCCCATGCGGTCGAGCATGTAGACGATGCCGGGCGCCGCGTAGGTCATCCCCTTGACCGGCGGCTGGTTCGCGAGAAAATCGCCGCCGTACGCGGTCTCTTCGAGGTGAACCTCGGGCGAGTCGCCTTCACCCTTCGTGTTGACGCTCGCGTTGATTCCCCCCTGCGCGCAGACCGAGTGCGAGCGCTTCACCGGGACGAGCGAGAAGAGGTCGACGGGAATGCCCGCCTCGCAGAGCTTGATGACGGCGCTGAGCCCGGCGAGGCCTCCGCCGACTACGATGACTCGACGGACCTTGCCGGACTCCGTGACGATGCTGGTCTTGGCCATGCCTTGGGGGGTGGGTTGGGGGTGCGAGCCCAGGTAGGGCCACGCACGTTCAGCGGGAAGGGGTCGGCGCGACCCGGAAGGGTGGCGGCGCGGCAGAGCCGCACGGCACCACGACCGCAGCGCTATCGCCATCCGCTTCCGGGAGCAAGCGCGTTCCGGTCGCGAGCCCGACCGTCGTCGCTGCGCCGAGCAGGAACAGGCCGCCTCCGAGCGCGATCGTCGTCACGCGCGCCCTCCGCCTTCCGGTCGCCGAAACGCCGATGTTCCAGGCCGCGGTCGCCGCGAAGAGACCGTTCGAGAGGTGGACGGACACGGCGAGGAGGCCGAGCACGTAGAAGAGCGCGATGAACGGGACGCCGGCCCACGTCCACGAGAGGTGGGCCGTCAACGTCGTGTGGAGCGCGTCCGCGGAGAGGCCGAAGACGAGCCGCTGCACGCGGAGCTCCCAGAGGTGCGCCAGCACGAAGACGAGGACGCCGATAGCGCTCGCGCGCTGGAGGAGCCACAGGCGACGCTCGCCGTAGCGGGCGATCACGGCGTCCGGGGCCGCCTTCGAGCGGAGGAGGTAGAGGCCGTAGCCCGCGTGGAAGGCGAGCGGGAGGAGGATGAACACCACCTCGACGAACGGCAGGACGCGCGAGCGCTCGATCGCACCGACGACCGAGTCGTACGACGCACCGCCGCCGAGCGCCGACGCGTTCGTCGCGATGTGCTCGACGAGGAACACGCCGAGCGCGAGCGCCCCCGAGAGTGTGTGGAGCCGGCGATAGCGCTCGCGCGCGCCTGCGGGCGCGCGGGGCGCCGCGTCGTCCGTCTTTTCGGCGGTGTCGCCGGGCGCCTCGTCGTCGGCATCGGCCTTCTCGTCGGCGTCGTCGTCGGCCTTCCCCGCCGCGTCGTCGTCGCGTGTGCCGCTCGTGCTGGCGGCGTCTTCGTCGGCGTCCGCGCTCGGCTCGCCCTCGGCGTCCTCCGCCGCCTTCGACGCCGGGCTCTCCTCGTTCGCCATTCGCGCGGAGTATACGTGCCCTTCGGAGAGGCGTCAGCGCACCTTCGCAGCGTCGGCTCAGTTTGAGCTCCCGACGCGCCCGGCGTCGCGCCACGACTTCGGGGCGCGCGGCGCGCGCAGCCGCTATGCTCCGCGCCCGTGAGGTCACGGAGCATAGCGGGGGTCGTGCTCTCGGGCGCGCTGGCCCTCGGCGCGGCCGTCGCGTGCTCGCGCTCGGCGAAGCGAGCCGAGCCCGTCGCCTCGCTCTCCACGACCCCGCGCGCCGCCGCCGAGTTCGCGGTCCTCCGCGAGGCGTGGGACGGCCGGAAGGTCGAGCGCGGAGCGGCCGAAGACTTCATCGCGCGGCATCCCAAGGACGGCGCGGTCCCGCTGGCGAAGGTGTACCTCGCCTTCGTGATGATGGGCGCCGGGCAGCTCGCGGACGCCGACGGCGTGCTCGCGTCCCTCGCCGACATGCCGCCGGGGACCACGCGCGATCTGGCGACCGTCGCGCGCGCGCGGAGCCTCCGGCTCCACGGCGCGCCCGAGGCGGCGCTCGACGGCCTCCGCCCGCTCGTCGGCAAGGTCGTCGACGAGGCCGATCGCGAGGTGTTCCTCGAAGAGCTCGCGCTCAGCGCGATCGCCGCGCACACCGACTACGAGGCGCTCGCCTACCTCGACGCGTGGCTCCGCGGCGTCGGCGAGGACGACAAGGAGCGCGTGCGGGGGAAGATCGGCCAGATCCTCGAGACGCTGCCGCGCCCGGTCCTCGAGCAGACGTACCAGACGATGCGCGCGCGCGGCGCCGCCTCGGGCTACGGAGCCGACACGCAGAAGCTCGTCGCCGAGCGGCTCGCGCGCATCGCGGTCGAGACGAACGACGCGGCGCTCGCGCGGTGGCTCGTCGAGCAGAGCGGCGTCAGCGCCGCGCAGACCGGCGGCGACGCGGGGCTCGAGCTCGGCGAGCTCGCCGCCAGCCGCCGCGGTCTGGCGACCGTCGCAGGCCGCACCGTCGGCCTCCTGCTCCCCACGCGCGATCGGGACCTCCGCGACGAGGCCGCCGACGCCGTGCGCGGCCTGTCGTGGGCGCTCGATCTCCCGCGGTCCGCCGGGCGCGAGGAAGGCGCGCGCCTCGTCACGCGCGACGACGGCGTCGACGCCGCCGGGACGCGCGCGGCGATGGAGGAGCTCGCGGGCGAGGGCGCGGGCGTCATCGTCGCCGGCTTCGATCGCGCGAGCGCGGACCGCGCCGTGACGTGGAGCGAGGAGGGCGGCGTCGCCGTGATCCTCCTCGCGGCGCCGAGCCCGTCGAAGATGCCACGCAAGGCCGCGGTGGTGCTCGGCGAGCGCACCGAGCGCGAGATCGTGATGCTCGCCGAGGCGCTGCTTCGTCACGGCGTGAAGACGGCGGCGCTCATCGCGGACGCGGCCGACGACGAGGCCGCGGCGGGCTCACTCGACGGCCGAGGCCAGGCGCTCACGCTCCTGCCGCCGGTGCGATGCGACGTCCCGCTCGCGCAGGCCGGCAGGACGCGCTTCCCGATCGACGCCTGGTGGAAGGGCGGCGCCCGCGGCTGGCTCGTCTCCGGTCCGCCTTCGTGCGCGCGCGACCTCCTGCGCGATCTCGGCGCCGCGGTCGGACCTCTGCGATCCTCTCCACCGCCCGCGGTCGCGCTCACGCTCGAGTCCGGCATTCCCTTCGGCGAGGCTCCGCGCGGCGTCACCGTGCTCAGCGCATCGGCCGGCATCGTGCCGGTGCTCGCGGCGACGCCGGCGGAGGCGCGCGACGACGACGTGCGCGGCTTCATGGAACGCTTCGGCGTGCGGCCGAGCTACTGGACCGCGATCGGCCACGACGCGGGGGTGCTGGCGAAGGCCGCTCTCGCGCCGCTGCCGCGCGACACGACGACCGACGGCAAGGCTGTCGTCCAGCGCCGCGCCATCGTGCAAGCGGGGCTCCTCGCCACGCGCGTGCGCCTCTGGACGTCCGACGACCGCGGCATCGACGCGGGGCGGGTGCTGCCTCGAAGCCTGCGCCTCGTCACGTGGGAGCGGGACAAGAAGTAGCTGAGCTCGCCGTGGCCGCACGCGGGCACGCCCGATGCGTGCACGGCTGCCATGAGTCGGAGCGACACCTCGGGACGAGCGGAGCCTCTGCCGCAGCCGCGACCCGCGCCGCGTTCGGCTCGCGAGCCCGAGCGAGACATGCCTGAACGGAGGAGCGCGCGATGAACATCGACGAACCGCGGGAGCCCTCTTCGACCGAGGGACGAGAGCTCGGGGACGACGAGCCGCTCGAGGTGCTCGTCGAAGATCTCTTCATCGAGGAGTACGGAGAGCCGTCCGCGATCGCCCGCGCAGAGTCGCGGCGGGCGAAGAGGCGGAGTCGCCTTGCCCGCGCCGTCCGTCCGCTCCGCTCGAGGTCCGTCCTCGCCGGGCTCTTCGCGCTCGGAGGGCTCGCGCTCGCCGCGATGCTCTTCAGCGACCGCCGGCGCCCGTCGCGCCTCTCGCGGCTGCTCCACGGCCTCGGGTTGGCGAGGTAGCGTCATGCCGATCGACAAGCCCGACGGGGACAACACGACGAGGCCCGTGAGCGTCGCCGAGCCGCCCGCGCCGCTCCCGCCCGAGCCGCCGCAACCGATCGCCGGCGCGACGCCGATCACCGGCGCGACGCCGATCACCGGCGCGACGCCGATCACCGGCGCGACGCCAATCGCGCGCGAGGCTGTCGAGGACGTGGCCGGGCCCGCCGTCCGTCGTCGGCCGCTCCGCGTGCATCCTCGATCGCTGCTCGGGATGGCGCTGATCGGCGGCGCCACGCTCACGGCGCTCCTCCTCGGGCGCGTCGCGATGAAGCGCGGCCCGAAGCGCTGGTACCGCTCGCTCGCGAAGCCGCCTTGGACGCCGCCGGACAAGGTGTTCGGGCTCGTCTGGCCGCTGCTCTACACGCTCAGCGCGGTCTCGGCGTGGCGCGTCTGGCGCTCCCCGCCGTCGAAGCACCGCTCGGCCGCGCTCGGGATGTGGGCGGCGCAGATGGCGACGAACGCGGCGTGGTCGCCGATCTTCTTCGGCAAGCGCAAGCCCGGAGCGGCGTTCGCCGATCTGTCCGCGAACCTCGGCTCCGCGGCGGGCTACGCGGTCGCCGCGCGCAAGGTCGACGCGCTCGCGGGGCTGATGATGCTGCCCTACGTCGCCTGGGTGACGTTCGCCGGCACGATCAACGCGAGCGTCGTTCGTCACAACGTCTGAGCCCGAGAAGGAGAGCGTCCCGATGCGGGACACGCTCTCGGCGCCGCCGCGCGCGTTTGCGTGCTCGGGGTCGGCCAGCTAGTACGACCCCGTGGCCAGAGCCACCAGAGCGCCGTCGACTCCGGCTCGGTGCCCGCCGAGCCTCGGCGGGCCCGCGCGTCCGCTCGGGCTCGCGCTCGCCCTCGCCGCGTCGCTCGGCGCCGGCGGCGCGTGCTCGTCGCAGGGCGACGCGGCCGAGAGCGCCCCGACGCGCGCGTGCGGCCTCACGATCTGGCACAAGCCGGCGAGCGCCGCCGCTCACGTCGAGGTGGTCGGCGACTGGGACGGCTGGAAGCGTCCCGGTCTCGCGCCGCGAGCTCGTGACGACGGCTGGCGGGTCCTCGACGTCGACGCGCCGCCCGGCGAGCACGCCTACGCGATCGTCGAGGACGGCGTCTGGCTCACGGACAAGAACGAGCCGATGACCGGCGCGCACGACGGCAAGGAGGTCACCGTCGCGACGGCGGCGGACTGCTCGAGGCCGGCGCTCGGCGTCGACGGCGTCGAGACCACCGCCGAGGGAGCGGCGACCGTGCGCGCGACGTTCCGGACCGCGCGGAGCGGCGCGCGGCTCGACCCCGCCAGCGTCCTCGCGCGCGGTCGCGACGGCTCGACCCTCACGGTCACGACGGTCGATCCGGCGAGCGGCGCGGTCGTGCTCGAGGCGTCCGGGCTCGCGCGTGGAAAGTACACGTATACGCTCGAGGCGCGCGACGCGGCGGGCGTCGTCGCCGAGGACGCACGGGCGACGGTGTGGATCGACGCGACGTCCGGCAGCGCCGAGCCGTGGGACCCGCGCGACGCCATCGTCTACCAGGTCGTGCTCGATCGCTTCCGCGGCAGCGACGGGCCGCTCGCGCCGCCGTCGTCGCCGTCGGCGCGCGCCGGCGGGACGCTCGCCGGCGTCCGCCAGGCGCTCGAGAGCGGCGAGATCGAGGCGCTCGGCGCGACCGCGATCTGGCTCTCGCCGCTCTACGCGAACCCGACGGGCGATTTCCTCGGCAACGACGGGCGTCCGTACACGAGCTACCACGGCTACTGGCCGATCGCGCCGCGCGCGATCGACTCGCGGTTCGCGAGCGAGGCCGAGCTCGAGGCGTTCGTCTCGGCGGCGCACGCGCGCGGGATCCGCGTGCTCTTCGACGTCGTCCCGAACCACGTCCATCGCGAGCACCCGTGGGTGAGCGAGCACCCCGAGTGGTTCATCGAGGACTGTCTGTGCGGGCAAGGCTCGTGCGACTGGGGCAAGCACATCAAGACGTGCTGGTTCGCGCCGTACCTCCCGGACCTCGACTGGACGAACATCGACGCGGGCCGCGCGGCGACCGACGACGTCATGTGGTGGCTCGATCGCTGGGACGCCGACGGCATCCGGATCGACGCCGTCCCGATGATGCCGCGGGCAGCGACCCGGCGCATCGCGACGGCCGCGCGCCGGCGCTACGCGCACCCCGGCCACGCGCTCTACATCCTCGGCGAGAACTTCACCGGCCCCGGCAACTACCAGAGCCTCCGCTACGACCTCGGTCCGTACGGGCTCGACGGCAGCTTCCACTTTCCGCTGATGTGGACCCTCCGCGAGGCGATCGCGCTCGAGACGGCGCCGCTGTCGTCGATCGACGCGAGCTTCCGCGCCGGCGAAGCGGCGTGGGACGGCGCGGGCGCGGTCATGGGGTTGATGATCGGCAACCACGACGTGTCGCGCTTCGCGTCCGCGAGCGCCGGCAACGACGGCGGCGACACCTGGTCGGCACCGGCTCAGCCGCTCGATCCGACGGTCTACGCGAAGCAGCGCGTCGCGCTCGCCTCGGTGCTGACGCTGCCGGGCGCGCCTGTCCTGTACTACGGCGACGAGGTCGGCCTCGCGGGCAGGAGCGATCCCGACTGCCGTCGCGTGATGCCCGCCGAGGACACGTTGATCGAAGCGCAGCTCGATACACGCGAGATGGCGCGGAGGATCGGACGCGCCCGCGCGTGCTCGCGCGCGCTCCGTCGCGGAGGCCTGACGACGCTGGTCGCCGACGCCGAGCGCTTCGTCTTCGCGCGGACGTTCGACGCGGATCCTCCGCCGAGCGCGTCCGCGCCGGGCGCCGCGGCCCCCGCGCCGAGGGATCGTGACGCGGCGATCGTCGTGCTCGTTCGGCGGCCGACGCGGCCCCTCGAGGTCCCGCTCCCCGCCGGGACGCCGGCCGAGCTGTTCGACGTCGTCACGCGCACGAAGGTCGACGCCTCCTCGAACGTCCTTCGCGTCGACGCCGAGCCGTTTGGCGTCCACGTCTACGTCCCCGCGACGTCGGCGTGCGCGCGCTGAGCGAGACGGCGAGAGGTGGCCCGCGCTCCGACCCTTCCTCTCACTTGCCCACGATGCCGCTGAATCGCGCGATACCAGTCGAGCTGGATAAAGCGCGATCCATCGTGAGCCACGCAGACACTGGAATTTTCGCGATCGGGAGCACGCGTGTTGCTGGGTGTGCAACGTGCACGGATCCGCGGGGCCATGCGTCCCGTCTTCGCCACGCTTCCTCTGGCCCTCGGCATCGCCGTCGCGATCCCGGCTTGCTCCTCGACCACCGAAACGGAGCGTGAGAGCGAACGGGTGGCCGCCGCCCGCGTGGCGACGTTCGATCAGTATGACGCCTACGTCGACTCCACGACCGCGCGCTACTTCGCGTGCCTCGACGAGCTCGAGGCGACGGGCAGCTGTGTGGTGTCGGACTCGATCTCGGGGAGGTCGGTCCGCATCATCCTCACGGGCCCGCGCACGACCGGCTGGCGCGAGCAGCTCCAGAGGGCGCGCGAGGTCGGGAGCATGGTTCGCCAGCTCCTCCGCGACGCGAAGGGCAAGATGTGCGAGACGGTCGCGCCGTTCGCCCGGCTCCAGCGCCCGTACTTCTTCTACGGCGTCAGCGGCTCGGCGGGCGTTGGCGCCGCCGGGACCGGCGGCGCGTCGGTCTACTTCGACCTCTACAACCAGCAGGCCGCGGTCTTCAACTCGGTCGGCTACAGCGCGGGGACGACGAGCGGCGTCGAGGTCGGCGCGTACATGGGCTACGCGTTCGGCAACCAGCCGAACGTCATCGCCGCCGGCAGCGGACGCACGTGCTCCGTCTCCGGCGGGCTCGGCATCAAGGCCATCGCCGGCGTGAGCGTCACGGGCCAGGTCTTCTCGACCCCCGACGGAAACCTCGTCGGCGCGGCCGTCGGCGTGAGCGCCTCGGCGGGCTTCTTCGAGGTCCCGGTCGACGTGAACGTCGGCGTGTCCGACTCGGGCGCGTGGAACGGCGCGACGCAGGCGCTCGGCAACAACGGCTGGGGCTACCGGAGCGACATCGTCACGAACCGCGCGGGCGACCAGTACGTCCAGTACGCGGGCGCGGTCGACATGGCGATCGCGATGCTCTGGAACGTCCCGCCTCCGCAGAACGTCGCGGTCGCGACGCAGATCCTCGGCCTCGCGGCCCTGAAGGAGACGGGCCTCACGATCGAGCAGGCATGTCCGAGAGAGGTGGCGGCCGTGCCGCCCCCGGACCTCGGCATCGTCGGCGACGCCTGCGAGGCGCTCCCGAGTCTGCGCCCCGGCGGCGGCAACGGTGGCGGCGACGGGCAGGGGACGAACGGCGGCGGCAGCGCCGACGGCGGCCCGCCCGGCAAGCTCGGTCCGAGCGACTGCGGCGACAAGACCGACGGCTGGTGGTGCTTCGGGCAGGGCGGCGGGTACATGGCGTACTGCAAGGACAAGCAGATCGCCGGCGGCTGCGGATGTGGCTCCTGCACCGAGGGCGGTGTCCCCGCCGCGTGCAGCGCGCCGCCTCCGCCGGGAGCCTGCCCGAGCAACTGAGCGCGCGCCGTCGGCGAGACGCATACGTAACTCAGGCATGAGTTGACAATTCTGGACCTTCCGCCATCCTGGGCCACCCTTACGGACCCTGCCCGCGCCCGAGCGCGCGCTCCGGAGGGGAACGAAGAGACTCCATGCCGCTCCTTTCAAGCTTTTCCGCGACGGGTGCGCGCGGCCTCGCCTTCGCCTCTGTGCTCGCCGGAACCCTGTCCGCCGCCGTCGCCGCGTGCGGGACGTCCGACGTCGACAACCGCGACTACGGCCAGCCGCCCGATCCGTCGACGTTCAACCCCGGCAGCGGCGGCAGCGACGGCTACGGCTACGGCCAGGGCCCCGGCAAGGTCGAGTGCCCCGCCGAGCTGAAGCGCTGCGGGCACACGATCACCTATCCGGCCGGCGTCGAGAGCGCGGTCGAGCTGCGCGGCGACTTCGGCGGCCCGAGCACGTGGGAGGTCGGCAAGCCGATGACGAAGAAGGGCGGCGTCTGGAGCGTCGACCTCCAGATCCCGCTCTCCACGCCCATCCAGTACAAGTTCGTCGTCGACGGCGAGTGGAAGACCGACCCGGCGCAGCCGACGATCACCGACGCCAACAACAACACGAACAACACCTTCGCCGGCAAGACGTGCGAGCCCGCGCTCTGCGAAGAAGAAGGTCAGCTCCCGCCCGGCGTCTTCGACTGGCGCGACTCGGTCATCTACTTCGTCTTCGTCGACCGCTTCTTCAACGGCAACACGGCGCTCGACGCCGGGTGCCGCGTCTCCGGAGTGAGCGGCGCCATCGCCGACTACCAGGGCGGCGACTGGCCGGGCGTCACGCAGAAGATCAACGACGGCTACTTCAACGACCTCGGCGTCAACACGCTCTGGATCACGGTGCCGTTCGACAACCCGGCCGTCCTCGGCCGCGGCGTCGGCGGCGACGACAAGCTCTACTCCGGCTACCACGGCTACTGGCCGAAGCTCGACACGCCGAACGATCCGACGTCGCTCTCGCACGAGTCGTGCTTCGGCTCGTTCAACGACCTCCGGACGCTCGTGTCGTCCGCGCACGCGAAGGGCCTCAAGGTGCTCTTCGACTACGCGATGGTGCACGTGCACTCGTCGTCGACGGTCTACCAGCAGCACAACGACTGGTTCTGGCCCAACAGCAAGAACGGCTCGCCCGACTGCATCTGCGGCGGTCAGTACTGCAAGTGGGAGACGGATCCGGAGCGCTGCTGGTTCACCGACTACCTCCCGCACTGGAACTACACGAACGCCGCCGCGCGCTCGTGGGCGGTGACGAACGCCGTCGCGTGGATCACGAAGACCGAAGACGCCTCGGGCGTGGGCGTCGACGGCTTCCGCGCCGACGCGATCAAGCACGTCGACATCTCGTGGCTCACCGAGCTCCGCGCCAAGATCAAGACCGACGTGACGGCCAAGCAGACGCCGCAGCAGCGCTTCTACATGGTCGGCGAGACGTACGACTTCGGGAACCGCGATCTCCTCAAGCAGTACATCGATCCGGCGACCAAGCTCGACGGGCAGTTCGACTTCCCGCTGCGCAGCTACATCGTCGAGTCGACGGTCATGCGCACGCGGAGCATGAACGACCTCGCGTCGTTCATGGACTCGAACGACTACTTCTACGGCGCGAGCGCCGTGATGAGCACGTTCATCGGCAACCACGACCTGCCGCGCGTGATCCACCTCGCCGCGAACAACCGCATCTGGGGCGACAACCAGGCGGCGGACGGCAAGGACCGCGCTTGGCAGAACCAGCCCGGCGCGGTCGGCGAGCTCGAGGCCTTCGAGCGGATCGCCAACGGCTTCGCGATCCTGTTCACCAACCGCGGCGCGCCGCTCGTCTACTACGGCGACGAGATCGGCTTGCCGGGGGCGGGCGATCCGGACAACCGCCGCTTCATGCAGTGGACGGGCCTCAACTCCAACCAGACGTTCTTGCGCGATCGCATCAAGAAGCTCGCCGACATCCGGAGCAAGCACCCGGCCCTCCGTCGCGGCACGCGGCAGACCTTGGGCTCCGACAACGACACCTGGACCTACGTGCGGTCGACGACGGGCGACACGGTCTACGTCGCGGTGAACCGGAGCGACTCGCCGCGGCAGGTGAGCGGGCTGCCCGCCGGCCCGCTCGATGACCTCATCGGCGCGCAGACGGCCAACGGACCGACCGTCACCGTCCCCGCGCGGCAGACGCGCATCTTCGTCGTGAAGTGAGATCCTCCTCGCGAGCGGCGGCGCGCCGTGAGGGCGAGACGCCGAGCGTGGTACGCTCTCGCGCCATGAAGCGCTCGTCTTCTTCGCTCGCCGAGCTCGGACGTCTGGTCATCGGCTTGCTCGCCGTCGGCGCCGCCGCGATCGCGTGCGCCGACAAGGAACCCGCGACGCCGGCCGCGCTGCCGGCGACGACCGAGGCGCCCGCCTCGACGCCGCCCGACGAGCCCGCGTCGGCCGAGCCGGCCGCCGAGCCGCGCAAGCGCAAGCCCTTCGAGGTCTACAACTCGTGCGCCGACGTGGTGACGATCGCGTTCGCCGCCGATCCGAAGGCGCCGGGCGCCGGCAAGCGCACCCTCGCGCCGAGCTCGGCGATCGAAGGCGTCCGCAACGCCGACGGCAACCAGACCGTCTGGCTGCTCGACACGAACGAGGAGCCTCTCCTCAAGGTCGAGGTCACGCGCGGGATGAAGCGCGTCGAGATCGGCAAGAGCTGCCGCACGCTCGACGCCCGCTGACCTGAACGTCCGACGCGGACGGGCGTATCTCATCCCTGGGACGCGCGCTCCTCGGAGCGGACGTCGGGCCCGAGCGAAAATTCGCGTGGGTGCAGGAACCAGACCAACGAAACGCCCGCCGTCAAGCGGAAACGATCAGATCGCCCTTGCGTGCCTGGACGGTTGCGCTATTCCGGCGTCCCCCCTGCTTGCGTCGTGGGATCGCGGGGTAACGACCCCTCCGACGTCAGCATGCGGGACGGTCTCGTGTGGTGGTGAGTAGTGCGGAGAGGCAGTGGCGGTGACGAGGAGAGGAGGACGCGCATTGAGGCCTACGGCAAACTCGACGGGCAACGAGAAAGGGGTACACTCACGTTCTCTCGTGCCTTCTTCGCGCAAAGCTTCTGAGCTGACCATCGAAGCCATCTACGCCACGCGAACCACGCGCGAAGGATCCTTCTGTACGGATCCCAACGTGCCGGACGAGGGAGAGCGCGCGCGCCTCATCAGCGACATCACGCGCCTCATTCGCGAGCCGCAGATGCCCGAGACGACGCGCACCGCCGGCCTCACGTTGATCGGATGGCTCGCGCGCCGCATGCCGGGTGAGGCGCCGCACGCGATCGGCGTCGCCGAAGCACGCCAGTCCGAGCAGCGACTCCGCTCCGCGCAGCAGCGAAAGCGCTGAGGGCGCGCGAGCGCGGCAAGGAGGCGAGCGATGGGAGCGCGTCCCCGTCGTCCCTCGCGCACGCGATCGCTGCTCCGCGTCGTTCCGCTCGCGGTGCTCGCGGCCGTGACGGTGGCCGCCGTCGTCGCGCGTCGCGCGCCGCACGCCGTCGTGACGACGACCGAGGCGACCGCGCCTCGGCCGGGTCCGTCGTCGAAGGGCGGCGAGACGGGGTTCGACGCGCCCTTGCGGGGCCCCGCGCCGCCGCCGTCCGCGGAGGTCGCCGCGGGGGCCGCCCGCATGCTCCACGGCGATCCGCGCCGCACGCACCGGGCCGCGGCGCGCGGACCGCGCGCGCCCAGCGTCGGCTGGCGCGCTCGCGTCGACGGACCGGTCGCCGCGCAGGTCACCGCGTCGCCCGACGAAGCGACGCTCTACGCGGCGACGCTCGGCGGGAGCCTCGTCGCGCTGTCGCGCGCGGACGGAGCGCGGCTCTGGTCCGTCACGCTCGGCGACCGCGCGTACGCGACGCCGCTCGTCCACGAAGACGGGACGATCTACGTCGGGACGGACGCGAAGAGGCTCGTCGCGATCTCGCCGAAGGGCGCGATCGTCTTCCGTCTGGAGACCGAGGGCGAGGCGGACACGGGGCCGACGTTCGGCAAGGACGGCGCGATCGTCTTCGCTGCCGGCAAATATGTGTACTCTGCACGTCGGGGCGGCGACCTCGCGTGGCGCTTCGCGGCCAAGGGCAAGGTGTTCACCGCGCCTGCCGTCGCCGGCGACGGTCTCGTCGTGGTCGGCTCGCAGGACCACCACGTCCACGGGCTCGGCCCTGGCGGCGCGCCCGCGTGGACGGTCGATCTCGGCGCCGACGTCGACGGAGGCCCGGCGATCGCCGACGACGGCTCGATCTACGTCGGGACGGACGCCGGCGACGTGGTCAAGCTCGACGCTTCGGGCCACATCGCCTGGCGGACGGCCGTGCGCGGCTTCGTCCGAGGGTCGCTCTCGGTCGCGCGGAACGGAGACGTCCTCGCCGGGACCTACGGCCCCGTTCCACGCGTCGTGCGGCTGAGCCCGGCCGGCGCCGTGCTCGGCGCGTTCGCCGTCCCGGGGACGGGCGCGCGCGAGTTCGGGATCCACGGCGCTCCGCTCGAGGACGCCGACGGCGTCCTCTTTTTCGGCGCCCAGGACGACGCGGTCTACGCGGTGGGCCCGGACGGGGCCTTGCGGTGGCGCTTCGAGACCGGCGGGGACATCGACGCCCCCCTCACGCTGCTCTCGGACGGGAGCCTGATCGTGCCGTCGGAGGACGGTACCGTGACATTGCTTTTGCCGTGATCTACCGTGGGCCAGACGTCCGACGTCCTCGACCGCTCGTGTGCGCGTGAAATGCTCGAGATCCCGCCTGCAAAAGACACGGATGCGGAAGACGTGGTCTGGGGCCTCCAGACCGCCGAGACGCTTTGGAAGCGCGGCGAGCGGATCGACGCGCTCGTGTGGCTCCGCCGCGCGGCGCAGGCTGCGGGAGACGCGAACGACGACGATCGCGCGCTCGAGCTCGCGCGCCACGCCGCGGAGCTGACGGAGTGGATGGCGAGCGCGGAGGAGCCCCTCTCCTCCGAGCCGATCGGCGCCGCCGCGGGGGAGGGGAGCGAGGCCTCCGGCCCGCTCGAGGTCGAGACGCAGGTCGAGGTCGAGACGCAGGTCGAGGTCGACGTCGACGCGCCGCCGCCGCCGTGGGCGACCGCCGCGCCGACGGCGGAGCCGCCGCGTCCGCCCCCGCCGCGTCCGCCGTCGCAGCCCACGATGCAGGACGCGGCGCCGGCCTTCTCGGACGGCGTGGCGACGGTGGCGCCCGGCGCGCTCGACGAGGACGAAGGCCGCTCGAGCGCCACGTCGGTGCCTCCGGCCGAGAAGGTCCACGCGGGGATGTTCGATCCGTGGGCGGATCAGTCGTCGCAGCTCGCGCCGGGCAACGTCGTGGCGCCGGCGCCGCGCGTGTCGGCCGAGGAGCCGGACGAAGAGGTCGTCACCAGCGTGCGCCCCGCCGCGCTCGCGCGGCCGAGCTCCGACGTGCCGCTCGTCTCGTCGCCGTCGCCGATCCCGGCCGTCGCGGTCGTGCCTCCGCCGAAGCCGTCGCGGCCGAGCGCCGGCGCGAAGCCGAAGGCGCCGCCGCCGCTCCCGCCACGCGCGCGTCCGCCGGTCCCGAAGCCGTCGACGCCCGTGATCGCCGCGGAGCCTCCGGCCGAGGACATCGCGGTGGACGTCGAGGTCGCCGTCCCCGACATCGCCCCGTACGAGCCTCCGCCGGAGGCGCTCGCGAGCGCCGTACCGCCTGCGCCCGCCGAAGAGCCGCCGCCCGCCGAAGCGGCGCCCGCCGAAGCGGAGCCGCTGCCCGCCGAAGCGGCGCCCGCCGAGGAGCCGCCGGCGCCTGCCGAGGAGCCGCCGGCGCCTGCCGAGGAGCCGCCGGCCGAAGCGGCGCCCGCCGCGGAGGCCCAGCGCGAACCGACGGACGGAGCGCTCGATCTCGACGACGTCGAGGCCTTCGCCGATCTCCCCGACGACGCGCGCACCGCGTTCGCGGCCGCGGCGACGATCCATTCGCTCGCGGAGGGCGAGGAGATCGGCACCTTCGCGCTCGCGTACGTCATCTCCGGATCGTTCGACGTCGCCGCGACGGTCGTCGACGCACCCGCGGTGCGGCTCGTGGACGGCGCGGTGCTCCGGGCGCGCGGTACGACGGACGAGAACGTCCCGATCCGCTTCATCTGCGCGAAGGAGAGCGGCGTCCTCGCGACCTGGTCGGACGCCGCGGTGGACGAGGCGTTCCGCTCGATCCCTTGGGTCGAGGACGACCTCCGCGCCGCCGCCGATCGCGTGCAGACGCTCGTCGGCATCACGATCGGGCCGCTCGGCGAGCGTCTCGACGTCTCGATCCGCGAGGAGATCGTCGGTCGCCTCACGATGCGTCCGCTCATCGCCGGCGAGCTCGTCGTGAAGGAGGGCGAGCCCGTCCCAGGGCTCCTCCTCGTCGGCATCGGCGAGCTCGAGCTCGTGAAGGACGACAAGGTCGTCGGAGCGGTCAGCTCGGGCGACTTCCTCTTCCCGACCGAGGTGCTCGGCGCCGGCTCGGCACCCTCGACGGCGCGCGCGGGCGCGGGCGGAGCGCTCGTGATGTTCGGCGATCGACGGATCGCGCAGGAGCTGCTCGTGACGTGCCCGCCGCTCCTAGAGGTCTTCGCCGGGATGTAGCGCGGCCGCCTCGGCCATCGAGCGCGGAGGCGCGATCGACGCGCGCTTCTTCGAGCCGTCCTCGCCGATCTCCCAGCGGAGCTCTTCGTTGCCCTCGGCGCCCGCGAAGCGAAGGCCGAACCAGCGCGCTTCACCGCTGATCGTCGGGCGCCCGTCCGGCGTCGTCGTGGGGAAGCGGATGCGGAAGACGTGACGCCACACGGTCGTGTACGGGAAGTAGCGGATCTCGAGCGGACCCGGCCGCGTGACGAGCTCGATCGCCGTCGGCGCGGTCTCGTTGCCCTCGTCGTCGATCAGGCGGACGATCCACGCCGTCTGCGGCTTCGTGAGATCGGTCCAGCGCACCTTGGTCCCGTAGAGCGTGACGTAGAAGCGGTGGCTGTCCTGCGTCTCCGCCAGGGTCTTCTCGAGGAGCGTTCGCCGCTGCTCGACCGTGAGGCGGTAGTCGTTCGCGTACTTCACGACGTACGCCCAGCGGAAGTCCCACGACTCGAACGTCGACGTGACGGTGAGCAGGTTGTCGAGCTCGCTGATCGCCACGAGGCTCTTCGTCCGCGTCCAGCGCTCGAGCACCTGCGCGTAGTCGCTGTCCGTGTACTCGCGCGCGCCCTTGTTCAGCGACACCTTCGGCTCCGAGCACGCGGCGATCGCGCCGGCGGCGAGCAGGAGGAGCGCCAAGCATCCGAGGCGACGAGGCATGCCACACTCTCGCCCAAGCGGCCTCGCCACCGCAAGCTCTCGCCGCGTCGCGGCGTGGGCGCCGCGTAGGTCGCCGGAGCCTGCGAACGTCCAGTCGCAGCGCACGAATGCGGCGCTGCGAAGCGCGCGAGGCATGACGGCCGAGACAGGGTGCCGGCCGTCGACCGCGCTCCAAGGCCGGATCGCCCGGCGTGTCTGTGCTCGCGTTCGTCCGAGCGCCGCGCGACGGCGGACTTCCTGCGGACCCGCGCAACGCCGTTGGCGTCGTGTGGGGTGAGGCCGCCAAGCCTGCGCCGAAGCGATCGCCGCGAAACTTTCCGCAGCGAGGACCGTCCAACGGAGTGCCGACCTCGTGGCATGTGCTTCGCACGCTCTTCACCATCCAAGTCATGGCCTGCCCGCACGAAGCGCCGTGACACCTCGCCGTAGAAGGTGCGCCTTGATCGACAAGCTCGACTTTCTGGTTCGCTTCTGGGAGCTGAAGGCCCGAAATGCGTCGCTCGGCGAGCCGCTGGCCGCCCGCGAGCAGATCGAGCTCCTCTCCCTGATGCAGCTCGTCACGGGCGACCTCGACGTCCCCGCGATCGGCCCGTGCGAGCGACCGAGGCACGCGCTCCCGGCGCAGATGATCGGCGACGGGACGATTCTCCCCGTCGAGATCCGTAGCGTGGCAGCGGGCGCCGTGATCGTGAGCTGCGCGGGCGTCGTGCCCGCGGGCGCGCAGGTGATCCTCCGCGCGGCGGACGCCGTCACCGGCGTCGAGTACGTCCTGCCGTGCAACGTGCTCTGGGTGTACCGCGGCGCTCCGACGATCGTCGCGCTCAGCGTCGACGGCATCCCGACGCGAAGCGTGTTCGTCGGCGTTCCGGAGCCGAAGCTCTCGATGCCGCTGACGCTCGGCAAGCACGCGCGCCTCGTCGGGTGACCTCGCGCCGCCGAGGCGAGCGGCGCCGGCGTCCGCGCGACGCGTGACGCATGACGCTCGCGTGTGACGCTCGCACGACGAGCGACGCGCGCGAGCCGTGACGCGGCGCGCCGAGTTTTCTTGTATCCCACACGCGCTTCCTCGGCGTATAACCGATGCCCAATTTGGGGAGACCCGGCACCAGGGTCCCCAAAACCACACGGTCTCAACCCAACGGGACGGTTAGATGCCCCTGAAGATCAGCGTTCGCTCCGTGCTGCCGTCGCGTGAGGCTGGCGACGTCATCGTCGTCGGCACTCCTCTCCTCGGTGGTCGCGCCAAGAAGAATCAGCGCACGACCCTCGACGGCTTCGACCGCGCGCTCGGGGGCGCCCTCGGTCGGCTCATCAAGAAGGACGCCTTCAAGGGGAAGAAGGATCAGCAGCTGTCGCTCTCGACGCTCGGTCGCGTGAAGGCCGACCGCCTGATCGTCGTCGGCCTCGGCGAGGTCGCCAAGCTCGGCCCCGCCGACGTCCGCACCTTCGCGGCGAAGGCCGCCCGCGCGGCGAACGCCGACAAGGCGAAGCGCCTCGTCCTCGGCATCCCCGAGGAGCTCGGCGGGCGCCTCCGCGAGATCGTCGAAGGCCTCGAGCTCGGCGCCTACCGCTTCACCAAGTACATGACGGGCGACCGCAAGCCGAAGGCGGAGCTCGGACAGGTCGCGATCTGCATCGTCGGCAACCTGCCGAAGGACGCGAAGGAGCAGGTCGAGCTCGGCCAGATCGTCGGCGCGGGCGTCAACCTCGCGCGCGACCTGTCGAACGAGCCGCCGAACGTCCTCTACCCCGACACGCTCGCCGAGGCCTCGAAGGTGGCCGCGAAGGACGCGAACATCAAGGTCCAGGTCTTCGACTACAAGGAGATCCAGAAGCGCGGCATGAAGCTGCTCCAGGCCGTCGGTCAGGGCAGCGAGCACAAGCCCGCGATGGTGCACTTCTCGTACGTCCCCGCGAACCCGCGGCGCCGCATCGCGTTCGTCGGCAAGGGCATCACGTTCGACTCGGGCGGCCTCTCGATCAAGCCGGCGGCCGGCATGGGCGAGATGAAGCACGACATGAGCGGCGCGGCGAACGTCGTCGGCTTCATGAACATCATCGGCAAGCTCAAGCCGGACGTCGAGGTGCACGGCATCCTCGCGGCCGCCGAGAACATGCCCGACGGCAACTCGTACCGCCCCGGCGACGTCTGGGGCTCGCTCGACGGCAAGAGCGTCGAGATCATCAACACCGACGCCGAGGGCCGCCTCATCCTCGCCGACGCGATCGCCTACGCGCGCGCGCTCGAGCCGGATCTCCTCGTCGACAACGCCACGCTCACGGGCGCCTGCGTCGTCGCGCTCGGCAACTCGTGCTCGGGCTGGTACGCGAACAACGAGGCCACGGCCGAGGACTTCGCCGCCGCCGCCAAGGCGTCGGGCGAGCAGATGTGGCGCCTGCCCCTGCTCGAGGACCTCAAGGACCAGCTGAAGAGCGACTCGGCCGATCTCAAGCACACCGGCGATCGCTGGGGCGGCTCGATCAGCGCCGCGCTCTTCCTCCGCGAGTTCATCGGCAACATCCCGAACTGGGTGCATTGCGACATCGCCGGTCCGGCGATGGGCGATCGCGTCCGCGGCTGGGACCCGAAGGGCGGCACCGGGCACGGTGTGCTCACGTTCCTCGCGCTCGTCGACCGCGTGAGCCGCGCCGCGGCCGCTGCTGCGCCTCCCGCCGCCGCCGCGCCGTCCGTCGTCAAGGCTGCGCCTCCGGCCGCCAAGGCCGCGCCTCCGGCCGCCAAGGCCCCCGCCGCCGCGAAGCCTGCGAAGAAGGTCGGCAAGAAGGCGCCTGCGCCCAAGGCCGCCCAGCCCGCGGGCACCAAGGGCGGGACGAAGAAGTCGACCGCCGAGGGACCGCGCACCGCGAAGGCGGGCGGCGGGGCCACGGACGACGGCGCGCGCCAGCCGCAAGGTCGCGCGAAGGCCGCCGGCCGCAAGCGTCGCTGATCGGCGCCTTGCCGGGCCTGGAGCGAGCTGCTAGCCGTCTCCGGTGATGGACTCGTCCAACGCGCCCGGCACGGCCCCCCATCAGGTCGAGCGTCGGCTCACGCGCGCGCTCGCGCGGGCGATCACGGACTTCGGCATGATCGCCGACGGCGATCGCGTGATGGTCTGCGTCAGCGGAGGCAAGGACAGCTACACGATGCTGCACCTCCTCCGCGACCTGTCGCGCCGCGCGCCCGTTCGCTTCGAGCTCAAGGTCGTCAACATCGACCAGGGCCACCCCGGCTATCCCGCCGACCGCCTCCGGCGGTACATGCGCGAGGAGAGCTACGACTTCCAGATGGTCGAGGAGGACACCTACTCGATCGTCACCGAGAAGATCCCCGAGGGAAAGACGTTCTGCTCGCTGTGCTCGCGCCTCCGGCGCGGCATCCTCTACCGCGTCGCGCGCGAGCTCGGCTGCACGAAGATCGCGCTCGGCCACCACCGCGACGACATCCTGCAGACGCTGCTGCTGAACATGTTCTTCGCCGGTCAGCTCGCGGCGATGCCGCCGAAGCTGGTGTCGGACGAGGGGCAGGTGGTGATCCGTCCGCTCGCCTATTGCGCCGAGGAAGACGTCGCGGCCTACGCCAGCGCGCAGGGGTTTCCGATCCTGCCGTGCGATCTGTGCGGCTCGCAGGACAACCTCCAGCGCAAGATCGTCGGTGGAATGCTCGACGATCTCGAGCGAACGCACCCGGGGATCAAAAACGTGATGTTCGCCTCGCTCCAGAACGTCCGGCCGAGCCACCTGCTCGACAAGGACCTCTGGCGGAGGCTCGGGCTCGAGGCGGCGCGGGGCACGGAGGACGAGCCCGGCCTCGTGAGCGCCGCGCGGCTCGTGCGCGCGGTCGCGGCTCCGGACGCGCACGGCTGATCGATGAGCGACGGGATCGACGCGCCGCCCGACTCGTCCGGCCCGTCCTCCGCTCCGGTCTCCGGTCGTCCGATGCCGCCGCGGCGGCGCAAGATGCTCGAGCGCATCGCCAGCATCGGCGCGTCCGCGCAGGCCGCCATCCCCGGCCTCTACGCCTGGGCGATCACCGTGGCGCCGGCGGCGTGGTCGCGCGGCGCGCCGCTCGTCGCGAAGGTCGCCGCGCTCGTCGGCGTGCTCGCGCTCGTCACGGCTCCGCTCGTCGAGGGCGCAGGCCCTGCCGTTTCGCCCGACGCGAACGGCGCCGGGCAGCCGCCCGCCGAGGGGGCGAGCGCGCGACGCCCCCGCCTCCGCGAGACGGTGCGCGGCTGGACCGGTCCGACCTGGGCGCGCGCCTGGTCGGTCTGGGGCTTCGTGCTGTCGAGCGCGATGGTCTGGGCGCTCGTGCCCTCGGCGCTCTCGGCCGCGCGCCTCGACGGCGTGCGCGGCGCGCTCGGGATGGTGGGCTGGGCGCTCTTCGCGTTCGCCTCTGCGGGCCCGGCGCTGCGATCGGATCCGAGCCTCGCGGGGCGCATCTTGGCGAGCACGTCGCTCAAGCCGCGGAGCGCGCTCCCGCGCGGCGACGGCGTCTACGTCGGGGTTGGGGTCGTCCTCGCGCTCGCCATGCAGGCGGTGGGCTGGGGCGTAGCCACGCCGGAGCGCGCGGTGCTCGTCCGCCTCGTCACCGTCGTCTGCGGCGTCGCCGTGCTCGGCGGGACGACGAGCATCGCGCTCGCGCGCCACACGAAGCGGATCCCCGCGTCGCGCCGGGTCCGGCTCCGACGAGCGCTGCCCTGGCTCGTGGTGCTCGCGCTCGTCACGGTCTCCGGCGTGGTGGTCGGGATGGCGCGCTGACGTCCGGCGGCGCTATCTTGGACGCCGATGCAGCTCCTCGACGTCCTCGCGGCCCTGCTCGTCGTCGGAGCCGCCGCTGCGTTCACGTTCGGCGCCATGTCGCTCGCGCGCGCGAGTGACGTCGAGGCGATCTACGCCCTCGTGATCGGCATCGTCGCGCTCCGCGCCGGCGTCGCGCTCGTGCGGCCGGGGGCCGGCGCATGAAGGCGCGCTGGGTGGTCCTGGCGAGCGGTCTCCTCGGGCTGTCGTGCGGTCGCGACGCGCCGAGCGCGGCGCGATCCGAGGACGAAAACGCCGCGCTCGGCGGCGAGGTGGCCGCGCGGGTCGGCGCGCAGACGATCCCTCTCAGCGTCGTCGCGAGCGTCGCCCAGGCGCAGCACCTCACGCCGGCGGAGGCCGCGCGCAAGGTCGTCGACGACGAGATCGCCGCGTCGGCGGCGCGCGGACGGGGGCTCGATCAGCGCGTCCCTGCCTCGTGGCGGCTCGTCTCCACGCGCGCGCGCTTCGCCGCCGACCGCTTCCTCGAGGAGGCGAAGCGGCGCGGGCCGCCGACCGACGACGAGGTCCTCGCCCTCTCGGAGCGGCACTGGGCGGAGGTCGATCGCCCGCCCTCCGTCAGCGTCATCCACGCCATCGCGATCCTCCCGAAGGATCCCGCGCTCGTCGCGAGCGCGCGCGCGCTGGCGGACGAGCTCCGCGCGGCGGCGTCCTCGGCGAGCTCCGACGACTTCGAGGCGAAGGCGAAGGCCGTCCCGCACGATCCGAAGCTCTCGGTGCGGATCGAGAAGCTCCCCCCGTTCACCGAGGAGGGATGGGTGACCGAGGGGGGCGGCGCCATGGACGCGACGTTCGCGAAGGCCGCCTTCGCGTTGCCGGCGGTCGGCGCGACGTCCGCCGTGGTCGAGACCGGCTTCGGATTCCACGTGATCCGGCTCCTCGCACGCCACCCCGAGAAGCGCATGCCCATGGAGACGCGGCGACTTGCGTTCGCGGCGGAGGTGTACTCGCTCCGCGCGCGCGACCTCATGAACGCCCGGCTCACCGATCTCCGCGCCGCCCACCGGATCGCCGTCGCCCCCGCGGCCGAGGAGCTGATGCGGACCATCCAGCTCTCGCAAGACTCGGCCGGCGCGCCGTGAAGGCGAGCCCCGAAGGTCCCGCTCTCGGGCTCGACCGAGGGCGCGAAGCGCCGCCGTCGTCGCGCGCGCTCGTCCCGATCGCGACGCGCGACACGGACGCGACGCCGTTCGCGACGATCCTCGACGCGCTCATCCAGCGGGTGCCCGGCGCGGAAGCCGCGGCGCTCGTGGACTCGCAGGGCGAGACGGTCGACTACGCCGGGCGCGGCGAGCCGTTCGATCTCCGCGTCGCCGCGGCGCACGTGCAGATCATCCTCGCCGGAATCGACCGCTTCGCCGCGCTCGGGGAGCCGCGCTGGGTCGTCATCCGCGGCGAGCGCAAGAGCGTCGCCGCGAGCGTGCTGCCCGACGGCTACGTGCTCATGCTGCTCTTGCGTCCGCGCGCGGCGTTCGCGATCTCGACGCGCGCCCTCAAGGTCTGCACGCGTGCGCTCGCCGAAGAGGCCGGCTGGACCGATCTCGCGAAGCGCGACGGCGTGAAGCAGCGCTCGTGGTTCGAGGTCGCGGTCGAGACCGATGGACGCGGCCGGCCCTCGCGCGTGGGAGGGGCGAAGATCGCCGTAGAAGTGCTCGGCGCCGTGATGGGCCTCTCCGTGCGCGAGCGCGGTTTTCGCGTGCGGACGGCCGACGGCAGCGAGCTCACG
>JAHBWC010000011.1:0-65000 GCA_019637225.1 Labilithrix sp. | reverse complement strand
GGCCGGCCAGGACGGAGAGCCCACCGCGAAAGGCGCGAAACAAGCGAGGTCCAAGCGCAACACCGCGACGGTCCTCAATGCGGGAGGCTCGTTCGCGCAAGGCTGGGACGCCCGGGCGGCCTCCGTCGAGGACTTCGTCGGGCCCCATCTGCTCGATCCCGCGATCATGGGGCCGGGGGCCGAGGCGCACCTGGCCGAGGTGGTCCTGTCGATCCCGGCCTACGCCGCCGCATTCAAGAAGGCGTTCCCTGACGACAAGCCCGCCGTCTCGAGCGAGACGATCGCGCGCGCGATCGGGGGCTACACGACGAAGCTCTTCGCGCGCTCGCGGTGGGACCGCTACCTCGGCGGCGAGACGGCCGCGCTCGACGCCGCGGAGCTTCGCGGGTTCGCCATGTTCGTCGAGGCCGGGTGTACGTCGTGCCACCAGGGCAAATACCTCGGCGGCACGCAGACGCAGAAGCTCGGCATCGCGAAGGCGTGGCCTCCTCCCGCGGGGACCGATCTCGGGCGCTTCGAAGTCACGAAGCAGGACGTCGACCGCGGAATGTGGAAGGTCCCGACGCTCCGCAACGTGACGCGCACGGGGCCGTGGCTGCACGACGGATCGATCTCGTCGATCGAGGAGGTCACGCGACTCATGGCGCGTCACCAGGTCGGACGTGAGCTCGGCGATCCGCAAGTCGCCGCGATCGTCGCCTGGCTCCGCACTCTCGAGGGGGACGCCCCCACGGAGCTGACGACCAAGCCGGCCCTCCCACCGAGCGGTCCGAAGACTCCACGGGCGGAGTGATTCCGCGCCTGGCGAGACGATCAAGCCAGCCGCTCCCACGGAGCGGTCCGAAGACTCCACGGGCGGAGTGCTCCGCGCCTAGCGAGGCGATCAAGCCAGCCGCTCCCACGGAGCGGTCCGAAGACTCCACGGGCGGAGTGACTCCACGCCTACCGAGACGATGCAGCGCCCCCGCGAGCGGTCCGAGCGGTCCGCGGACGTGACGCGGGGGTGGATGCCACGCGGACGGAGAACTGTCGATCGTCCGCCGGTGGCGAGCTATCCTGCCGGCATGAAGCGGCTCACGATCAGCGGCGAAGCATGCATTGAGACCCTCGCGCTCCTCATCACCATGGCGTGGGCGGACGGCCGCCTCGACGATCAGGAGAGGGAGGGCGTCCTCGGTGCAGCGAGCGTCTTCAACCTGACCAAGGAGCTTCGCGAGCGGCTCGACCAGCTGCTCGAGAAGCCCATCGAGCTCGAGGAGCTGCTCGTCGACGAGCTGAGCGCGCGCGACAAGGCGTTCGCCTACGTCGCCGCCGCCTGGCTCGCTGGCGTCGACAACGACGTCCACGCAAAGGAAGAGGCGCTGCTCGGAAAGCTCGGTCTCCTCCTCGGTCTCACCGACGAGCGGCGGGGCGAGCTCGCGGCCATCGCGCGCGACCTCGAGCCGCTCCGCAAGGACGGCGCGTCGTGGGCCACCGAGATCGTCACGCTCTTCAAGGCGATCCCGTCACGCCTCGAGGGCGACGCCTCCGAGAACTACGAAGTCGCGTTCGAGTAGCGCCGTCGCGCTCCGTCGCGCCACGAACGCCTGCGAGAACTACGAAGTCGCGTTCGAGTAGCGCCGTCTTGCTCCGTCGCGCCACGAAACGCCTGCGAGAACGACGAGGTCGCGTTCGAGTAGCGCCGTCTTGCTCCGTCGCGCCACGAACGCCTGCGAGAACGACGGTCGCGTTTCAAATCGCGTCGGGGCCCGCCACGCACCGCCGCGCACGCCGGACGCGTCCTCTCTCGCGAGCCTCCGCCGCGAAGCTCAGCTGCCGCACACCCGACGCGCGTCGGGGCCGAAGGCCAGGCCGCCTCGCGTACGGAATGATGGGCCCGAGCGTCTCAAGCGTTACCATGGGCCGATGCTGCGGGCCCCCCCTCGACCGCCGGAGCCTCCGTCGGGCGCGCAGCCCGGCGAGGAGCGGCGCGCGTCGTCGGCGGGATCCATCGAAGGTCGATCGCTCGCGCTGTCGGCGGCGGCGCCGGCGCGATCGGCGCCGAGCTTCGCCCGGCGGCTCGGCGGGCGAAGGGCGCGGCGCGTCCTGGCCGTCGGCGGCGCCGTCCTCCTCCTGCTCGTGGTCGCCGGCGCGCTCGCGTTTGGGCCGCTCGTGCGGAGCCGCGTCGCCAGCGAGGGCGAGCGGCGCAACCTCGACATCGACGTCGGCGGCGTGCGCCCCGGCTTCTTCGCGGTGACGCTGCGCGACGTCCGCGTGCGTCCGCGCGGCGTCTCCGGCGTCGAGGCCCGGATCGACGCGCTCCGCGTCGACCTCGGCGCGACGCTCTCCGTGCGCGAGGTGCAGGCGAAGGGCGGCGGCCTCTTCATCGAGGGCGAGCCCGAGGACGTCGCCGACCGCCTCCGCGCGTTTCGTCGCTCCGCCGGCGACAACAAGGACGCGTCCGAGCCCGCTCGAGCGCGGACGCCGATGCGCGCCGAGGACCTCGCGCTCTCGTGGAAGCTCCCGTCCGGCGGCGAGCTCACGGGCTCCGGGATCCGCGCGGCGCGCGAGGCCGACGGCATCCGGCTCGGCTGCGCGAAGTGCGCCGCTCGCCATCGAAGCGTGACGCTCGAGGTGGCGGAGGCCGACGTCGAGCTCGCGCCCGACGGCGCCCCGCGCCGCGTCACGGCGAGCACGCTCGGCGTCACGTACGACGCGCCGCGCGCCGAGGCTCTGCCGCCCGCGACGACGGCGGCGCCGAGCGAGCCCGCGCCGCCGCCGCTCCCTGCGCTCACGAAGCGCGGCGCGAAGGCCGCCGCAAAGCCCGCCGTCAAGGCCGTGGCCGCCCTCGCGCCGGCCCCGCCGGACGAGCCGGTGCTCCCTCTTCCCGATCTGCACGCCCTCCGCGCGAAGATCGCGGGCGCCGCCGCGGCGTTCGCGCCGCGCGTCCCCGACGGCGCCGTCGTCGAGATCGGAGGCCTCTCCGTGAAGCTCGACGTCGGCGGCGAGCCGATGGCGTTCGGCCCCGGCCCGTTCACGCTGACGCGCCGTGGAGACCGCATCCACCTCGGGTTCACGAGCGCGGCGCCCGCCGACGCCGCCGACGCCGCCGGTACGGGCGGCCCACCGCACGCCGGTACGGCCGGCCCGCCCCACGCCGCGAGCCCGACGCGAGCGCCGGCCGGAGGAACGCCGCTGTCCATCGACGCCGACCTTCCCGTCACGACCGGCGAGATGACGGCCCGCCTCGCCGGCGGCCCGGTCTCGCTCGCCGTCCTCGGCGTGAAGGAGGGCATGAAGGGCCTCACCGACGTCACGCGCGGGACCGTCTCGGGCAAAGGCCAGCTCGTGCTCTCGGAGGCCGCGGACGCCCTCACCTTCGACGGCGAGGTCACGCTCCGTTCGATCTCGCTGCGGCAGCCACGGCTCGCGCCCGAGCTCCTCCGGGGCATCGAGTTCACGCTCTCCGCGCGCGGCCTGCTCGACGATCGCGGCAAGCTGCGCGTCGACGACGCCGAGCTCGACATGGGGGCGCTCCATCTCCGGACTCACGGCACCGTCGAGGAGTCCCCGGAGCATTTCGCCGTGTCGCTCGCGATCGACGTCGCCCCCGCGGCCTGCCAGGCCTTGCTCGACAGTTCGCCCCAGGGCCTGCTCCCGATCGTGCGCGCCGCGCGGATGGGCGGGACCTTCGGCGCGAGCGTGAACCTCGCGTTCGACACCCGCACGATCGACAAGCTCTCGCTCGACTACCGCATCGGCGATCAGTGCCGCATGCTCGAAGTGCCGCGCGATCTCTCGCGAGAGCGCTTCGACGGCCCGTTCTCGTACCGCACGTACAAGCCGGACGGCACCCTCGGCGAGACCACGACCGGGCCGGGGACCGCCACCTGGACGGCGCTCGACGACATCAGCCCGTTCATGGTCGCCGCGGTGCTCACGACCGAGGACGGCGCGTTCTACCGGCACAAGGGCTTCAACCACGCCGCGATCCGCTCGAGCGTCCAGGCGAACCTCAAGGCCCGGCGCTTCGTGCGGGGCGCGAGCACCATCACGATGCAGCTCGCGAAGAACCTCTTCCTCGCCCGCGACAAGGCGCTCGCGCGGAAGATCGAGGAGGTGATCCTCACCGACTACCTCGAGCAGACGTTCCGCAAGGACGACATGATGGAGCTCTACCTGAACGTCGTCGAGTTCGGCCCCGACGTGTACGGCATCACGCAGGCCGCCGAGCACTACTTCGGCAGGAAGCCCGAGGAGCTCCACCTCGCCGAGTGCTTCTTCCTCGCGTCGCTGCTCCCGTCGCCGATCCGCTACGGCAAGCTCCGCGACAAGGGTGAGGTCTCCGAGACCTGGATGCGCCACCTCACCGCGCTGATGGAGATCGCCGCGAAGAACGGGAAGATCTCGGCGGCCGAGCTCGAGGAAGGGCGGAAGGAGCCGGTCGTCTTCATGCGGCCGGGCGATCCGCGCCCCGAGCCGCGCAAGCCCGTCACGTCGACGCGACGCGATCCGAGCGACGACGACGCGGCCTGGACCCCGCTCGACTGATCACTTCTTGCCCTGCGCCCGGAGCGCCGCGAAGAAGCGCTTCAAGCGATCGGCGCACTCGGCCTCGAGCACGCCGCGCGTCGTCGTGAAGCGGTGGTTGAGGCGCGTGTCTTGCCCGATCGAGAACAGCGTCGCGCACGCGCCCGCCTTCGGATCGTCGCAGCCCCACACGACCCGCGCGATGCGCGCGTTGACGAGCGCGCCCGCGCACATCACGCACGGCTCGAGCGTGACGAAGAGCGTGTGACCTTCGAGGCGCCACGAGCCGAGCGCCTTCGCGGCCGCACGGATGGCGACGACCTCGGCATGGGCGGTCGGATCGGCGTCGGTCTCGCGGAGGTTGTGCCCGGCGGCGACCCGCGCACCGCCGGCGTCGACGAGCACGCAGCCGACCGGCACCTCACCGAGCGACGCGGCGCGGTCCGCTTCGGCGAGCGCCTCTCGCATCCAGTCGTCGTCGGTCACGCGAACCTCGGGCTCGCGCCCTCAGGCTGAAGGGGCCTTCGGGCCCTCGGTTGTGGCGCCCGCCAGCGGCTCGGGCTCCGGTCGACGGCTCCGGCTTCGCCGTGCGAGGGCGAGGCCGCGGAGCTCTCGGGTCTTCGTAGCGCGCCCAGGAAGATTCGAACTTCCGACACCTGGTTCCGTAGACCAGTGCTCTATCCAGCTGAGCTATGGGCGCCCGATCTCGCCGACGCGAAGATCGAAGGACGCGCACCATACTTCCCGCGGCGACCGTGTCAACGATGCTCTTCAATCCGGACAGGAAACCCGACGAAAACGGCCCCGCTCCGCGGCCGAGTCGGACCCGGTTCTCCTCCCGACGTGCGCTCCCCCGCGTCCAAGCGTCGAGCCCTCGAGCGAGCTCGGGCGACCGTCGACCAGGGCGGCCCCCCATCCCTGCGGCGCTCGAGCGGGGCCTGGTGCCCACATTTCCCCCGCCTCTTCGGGCGGAAGAATGATGCCAACTGCGCAAACAATGCAGAGCCAGGGGGTCACGCTGACTGTGCTGGCAGGCAGCCTCCGCGTCGCGCTCTCTCCTGGAGCTTGTATCCAGTGAAAATGATTGTGGTTACGAAAGTGGCATGAGCAGTGCTCTATCCTCGTCCGCTGTCCCGGCCTTACCGCTTCGACTTCTTTCGCTTCGCTTCACGGGACACGTTCCTTACCGCCACTTAGAAGACAGACACGGCGCGAGGTGCTGGGCTGCTCGTCGCGTCGCGCAGGGGTCGATACTCCCTTTCGATCTCTGCCTCGTCCGATGAAGAGGCTCGCTCTTGCGAGCGAGCTCGCCTTTCTTCCTTCCGCGCCGTTCTTGTCGAGCTTTCTTCCCTCGCTTGGTATCCGGTCACTGTTCTCTCTCTGAGATCGTGGTGGCTTTCCGTGGCGCTGCCCCTCGCGGGGGTAGCGCCACGTCGCTTTTGTGCGTCAGACTTCCGTGATGCGATTCACGCGCCTCCTCATCGGCTCCTTGCTCGCGGTCGGGGTGGTCGCCGCGGGGCCGGCCGCGCGCGCCGGTGACGCGAAGGCGCCGTTGCCGCCTCTTCCGCCCGCCTCGAGCGCCGGCGCCCCGAAGTTGCGTGCGCCGTTCGGTGCGCTGCCCGCTCCCGTCAACGGGCTCCCGTGGCTCGGCGTCTCGATGGACAACGGTGGCGACCTCGGCGTGCGCATCGAGAGCGTCGTGCGCGGCTCGCCGGCCGAGCGCGGCGGCGTCCGCGCGGGCGATCGCATCGTCGCCATCGACGGCGCGCGCGTGACCGCGCCGGGCCACGTCTCGCGGTCCGTCGCGACGCACAAGGTCGGCGACACCGTCACGCTGGGACTCGAGCGCACCGGCAGCGCCATCAGCGCGCCCGTCGTGCTCGGCACGCGCCCGTCGAGCGACGATCTGATGCGGATGCACTTGCTCGGCGCGCCCGCGCCCGAGTGGAAGAACGTGACGCCGCTCTCCGGAGCGCCGGCGTCGATGGCGTCGCTCAAGGGCAAGGTCGCCCTCCTCGACTTCTGGGCGTCGTGGTGCGGCCCGTGCCGGATGATCGCGCCGCGGCTCAGCGCGCTGAAGGCGCGCCTCGGCCCGCAGGGGCTCGCGGTCGTCGGGATCACGACGGACCCGGCCGAGCAAGCGGCGGTCTTCTCCGAGCGCCACCAGATGCGCTACCCGGTCGTGGTCGACCGGGACGGCGACACGAGCCGCGCGTACAACGTGAACGTGCTCCCGACGCTGATCCTCGTCGACAAGAAGGGCGTCGTCCGCGACGTCTTCCTCGGGTTCGATCCGGGCGCCGAGGCGCGGCTCGAGCAAGCGATCCGTGACCTCCTCGCCGAGCCCGGCGAGCCCGGCGCCGCGCCGGGCGTCCCCGCGCCCACCGTCCCGCGTCCCGGCGGACGCTGAGCCGAGCGCCGCGCGACGCCACGATGGACCGGCGCGCCGTGCTCCGCGTCACCGACGAGCTCCTCTGGGTGCTTCGTCGCGAGGGCCTCGCGATCGCGACGTCGCAGGCGATCGACGCGGTCCGCGCGCTCGACCTCGTCGGCTTCGAGTCGCGTGAAGACGTCCGCGAGGCGCTCGCCGCGGTGATCGTGCAGCGTCCGCGCGATCGCGTGCGGTTCGATCGCGCGTTCGACGCCTTCTTCTCGCGGTCGAGCCACCGGCGGACGCTCTGGGAGCGCCTCGCGGGGCAGGGGTTCGGCGAGGCGGAGCTCGCGCTGCTCCGGGAGCTGCTCGAGCAGCTCGCCGCGTCGTCGCCGGACGGCGCGCTGAACGCGCTCATCGGACGCGGCGCGGACCTCGATCGGCTGCTTCATCTCGCGGGGACGTCGCGCGTCCTCGAGGCGATGCAGAGCCCGCTCCAGGCCGGCTTCTACACCCACCGCCTCCTCGAGCGCGTAGGCGCGCGCGAGGCTCGCGACGCGCTCGGCGCCCTCCGTCCTCGGCTCGTCGACGCGCTCGGAGACGAGCGGGCCGCCGCGCTCGCGTCGGCGCTCGAGGCCGAGCTCGCCGCCGCCTCGGACGACGTCCGCGTCTTCGTGAAGCAGACGCTCGACGAGCGCGAGAGCGAGCGTGAGCGTGAAGGCGGGCCGCGCGATCTCCTCTCGACGCCGTTCAGCTCGCTCGACGATCGCGAGGTCGAGGAGGTCCGCCGCGCGGTGCGTCGCTTCGTGCAGCGCCTCCGCGGCGGCGAGCGCGTTCGCCGGCGGCGGGCGCGTCAGGGCCGCGTCGACCCGCGCCGGACGCTGAGGCTCGCGATGCGCACGGGCGGGGTCCCCGCGGAGCTCGCGTATCGCGCGCGGCGCCGGGACAAGCCGCGGCTCGTCGTGCTCTGCGACGTGAGCGAGTCGGTCCGGACGGTGGCGCGCTTCCTCCTCGAGCTCGCGTACGCGAGCCAGGAGCTCTTCTCCGGGACGCGCACGTTCGTCTTCGTCAGCGAGCTCGGGGAGACCACGCGCCTGTTCGACGAGCACCCCGTCGAGACGGCCCTCGCGCGCGCGTACTCGGGCGCTGTGGTCCCCGTGACGCACAACTCGAACTACGGCCGCGCGCTCCGGGCCTTCGAGGAGCGCGTCGTCCCCGAGCTCGACCGGCGCACGACGGTCGTGGTGCTCGGCGACGGACGCACGAACTACCACGACCCCGCGGCCGGCGTCCTCGACGCCATCCGCGCGCGCGCCCGCGCGCTCGTGTGGCTCTGCCCCGAGCCTCGCGCCGCGTGGGCGACGGGCGACAGCGCGATGCCGCGCTACGCGGCCCGATGCACGGATGTCCTCGAGGTGCGCTGCGCGCGCGACCTCGAGGACGCCGCCCGGCTGCTCGTCACGCTCCGGTGACGCCTGCCCCACGCGTCGTGGGAGTCAGATGCCGTCGCTCGGGACACCGACGAGCTGGAGCTTCCCCTGCAGTCGCTTGCTGATGCCGACGTTGTTCTTCGCGTCGACGATCACCGCGCCGACGCCGTCGAGCGACTCGACGAGCTTCATCCCCTTCTCGGGGCCGAGGATGAAGACCGCGTCGTCGATCTCGTCGGCGAGCAGCGCGGTGGGCGCCCAGATCGTCACGCTCCGGCAGGCCGTCGCCGGCTGGCCCGTGCGAGGGTCGATGATGTGGTGATACCGCTTTCCGCCGACCACGTAGGCGCGCTCGTAGTCGCCCGCCGTGCTGAAGGCGTGATCGGTCACGGGCAGCGTGGCGAAGTACTTGCCCTCGGGGCCGCGCGGATCGCGGATGCCGGCTTGCCACTCCGTGCCGTCGGGTTTGTGCCCGCGCGCGAGGAGATCGCCGCCCGCCTGCACGAAGAACGACGCGAGCCCGGCCTTCTCGAGCACCTTGGCTGCCATGTCGACGGCGTAGCCCTTGGCGATGCCGCCGAGACCGATCTTCGTCTTGTCCTTGGCGAGCATCACCGTCTGCGCGGCGGCGTCGAGCTTGATGTGCCGGAAGCCGACGAACGGCAGGCGCGCCTTCACGTCCTTGTCCGCGGGCGGATGCGGGTCGAGGTCCTCGTCGAACTTCCAGAGGCCGTGCAGGGTGTGGAACGTGATGTCGAAGGTGCCCTCCGACAGCTCGCTCGTGCGCACCGCTTCGCGGATCACCTCGAAGGTCTCGGCGCTCACCTTCACGGGAGCCTTCCCGGCTGCCGCGTTGATGCGCGAGACCTCGCTGTCGCGCCACGTCGTCATCAGCGCCTCGATGCGCTTGATCTCTTCGACCGCCGCGTCGAAGGCGGCCCGCGTCTTCGCGGCGTTCGTCGCCGGCGTCGTGTAGGCGGCGAACGCGATGTGCGTGCCCATCGCTGTGCCTTGCCCGTGGACGCGCTCGGCGAC
Organism: Labilithrix sp.; assembly: GCA_019637225.1. Taxonomy (GTDB): domain Bacteria; phylum Myxococcota_A; class Polyangia; order Polyangiales; family Polyangiaceae; genus Labilithrix. Next base: position 55,655 of record JAHBWC010000011.1, on the reverse strand, counting down.
GAAGGCGCGCGGCCCCGCGTCGGGCAGCGGCTCCTCGGCGCTGGCGAGGACCGCCTGCGCCGGATCGTCGCTCGGCGCCGGCGGCGCGCTCGGCAGCGGCGGTACGCCCACGGCGGGCTGATCGCGACAGGCCGCGGCGAATAGCGCGAGCACTCCCAGGAGCCAGGTCGGGCGCTGCCGCACGGCTCTTTCATAGCATCCTTGCGGCGGTTCGGGCGCGCTGGTAGCGGCTCCGGCCGATGCTTTCCACCGAGCTCTCCAAGGTCATCGACGCGACGGTCGACGAGGCGTGGCCCGCGCTCGCGAAGCTCTCCCACGACATCCACGCGAACCCCGAGCTCCGCTTCGAGGAGCACAAGGCGGCGGCGTGGATCGCCGAGCTCCTCCGTGCGCGCGGGCACGAGGTCGAGCAAGGCCTCGCCGGGATGCCGACTGCGCTCCGCGCGAGGCGCGGCCGCGCGGGCGGCCCGAAGATCGCCATCCTCGGCGAGTACGACGCGCTGCCGGACATCGGTCACGCGTGCGGCCACAACCTCATCGCGACGAGCGCGGTCGGAGCGTTCCTCGCGGCGTCCGCCGTCGTCGACGCCACGGGCGGCGAGGTCGTCTTCCTCGGCACCCCGGCCGAGGAGGGCGGCGGCGGCAAGATCCGGATGATCGAGCGCGGCGTCTTCGAGGGGATCGACGCGGCGATGATGTTCCACCCGTTCGATCGCGACATGCTCGCGCACACGGCGCTCGCGAGCAGCTGGCTCGCGATGACGTTCTCGGGCGAGCCCGCGCACGCCGCGGCGGCTCCGCACGATGGCAAGAGCGCGCTCCAGGCGTGCATGGACACGTTCCGGCTCATCGACGGCCAGCGGGTTCGCTTCCGCGACGGCGTGCGCGTGCACGGGTACGTCACGAACGGCGGTCAGGCCGTCAACATCATCCCGGAGCTCGCCTCGTGCGAGTTCAGCGTGCGCGCTCGCGACAGCGCGGAGCTCGCGCGCGTCCGCGCCATCGTCGAGCGGTGCGCGAAGGCCGCCGCGCTCGCGAGCGAGGTGACCGTCGAGATCGTGGCGCGCGAGGGCTACCGCGACATGCGCAACAACATGACGATGGCCCGCGCCTTCGGCGCCCATCTCGGCGCGCTCGGCCGTCCGGCGCGCGAGACCGACGACCGCGTCGGCGCCGGCAGCACGGACATGGGCGACGTCTCGCACGTCGTGCCGTCGATTCATCCGTACCTCGCGATCGTCGGCGAGAACGAGGCGCTCTGCCACCAGCACGCGTTCGCCGCCGCCGCCGCGAGCGATCGCGGCGTCGTCACGGCGATGCACGCGGCGAAGGCCCTCGCGCGCACCGCCGTCGAGCTCCTCGCCGACGAGCAGCTGCGCTCGTCGGTGAAGGCCGAGTGGAGCGCCGCGCGGGCCTGAGCCGCGCCGTGCGCCGCGCAGCGGCGGCCGTGCGCGATGCGGAGCCGCCGGCTCGGCGCCTGCGTCGGGGCTCCCGAGCGTCGATGCGGTGATTAGGCTGGGAGTGATCCCGGAGCGCCCGCTCGACGCGTCACGCGGCCTCACTGGATGGTCCAGAGGCTCGGCGTTCGTGGAGGAGAAGCGCGCAGCCGTTCCCACCAAACATGTCAGCTCGAGCATTCGCGCGCTCGGCGCCACGGATGGGTCGAAGGTAGGCTCGCGCTGTGGTGACGCGACGCATCTTCGCCGGTCTGCCCCTGGTCGTCCTCGTCGCGGCCTGCGCCGCGGACGCCGACGTCGATGATCCGCCGGACGACGCGAACGAGACGCGCGGCGCGGACGGGCCCGCGGCGCCTGCGGCCGCGGTCGACGAGGCTCCGCTCCTCTCGTGGAGCTTCGAGCCGGCGAGCGCCGACTGCAACGGATGGCCCGCGTTCGGCGCGGACGCCATCCGCGCATCGCCGCCGCGCACCGGTGCTTACTCGTGCAAGGTCTGCTCGGACGGAACGACCGCGAAGCTCGGGCTCTTCCGCGATCTCGGCGCGGCGCCGGCCGGTCGTTACGTGCTCTCGGCCTGGGTCCGGAAGCGCGCCGAGAACGCGGCGCCGCCTTCCGCGCTCGCGCGCATCGACGCCGCGACCGAAAGCGGCGCGGTCGTGAGCGCGCTCGCGCCGACCGTGGCCGTCCGTGAAGCGTGGGAGCGCCTCGAAGCGACGCTCGACCTCACGAGCGAGGCCTCGAACGTCCGCGTGACCGTCGCCGCCGAAGAGGCCGCGCCAGAGCGCTGCCTGTTCATCGACGACGTCGAGCTGATCCGCCTGCGCTGAGCGGTGGCGCCGCCGCGCGCGCTCAGCGCTTGCGGTCGAGCCGCGTGACCTGGCGGCCGCGCCCGACGGCGATGCGCTCGAGCAGGTCGACCATCTTCTCGCCGTCGCTCACCTTGGGCAGGCGCTCGTAGGTCCCGTTCCAGAGCTCGAAGAGGACCTCGTCCTTGTCGAGCACGACGCGGTCGATCTGCGCCCAGCGGAACTTCCTCACGCGCGGGAAGCCCATCGAGAGCGTGCGCGTCTCGACGCCCTCGCGCGTCACGACGACGCCGCGCAGGCCGGAGCGGATGAACGTGGCGACCGCCGCGAAGACGATGACGAAGACGAGCGGGGTGCGGTTCTCCGCGACGATGAACTGGTAGAGCGACGCGTTGCTGGAGCCCGTGTGCGCCAGCAGCGTGGCGCCGCCGACGACGGCGGCGAAGCCGAGGAAGAGGAGCGACGGGAGGCGCTGCCAGAGCGGAGGTCCGAACACGAAGCGGTCGCTCGGGTTCGGGTTGTAGGCCATCTCGAAGTGCGCGACGGTCCCGTTGACCTCCGTGATGGACGGACGGTCGCCGTCGTCGGCGCTGTCGATCATTCCGGGGAGGTCGGGGTCGGGCTGCGACTGGGCCATGGGAGCGAACATCGTCGGTATCGACACACGGGGAAGGTCGAGCTTTGTGCCTTTCGCTCGACGGCGTGTCTTCGCGCTCGGGTCCTCTATTCTAGCGTCTCTTTGCCGTGCGCGCGCTTGTACTCGCGCAGCGCGGCGACCTCGGACCTGGACGGGTTGATCACGAAGAGGCCGTGATCGGCGTCGAGCAACGCCACGTCGCCGTCGGCCGCCCACTTGAAGAGGCCCTCCAGCCCGACGATCGCCGGGACGCCGAGGAGGCGGAGCAGCGCTCGCGTTCGCGGTCCGGTCGCGCGGTCGGTGAGGGCGACGCCCACCGGGTGCGCTCGCGCCGAGATGAGCAGATCGAAGACGCTGAGCCCGTCGCCGACGAGGATGCCCTTCAGCGGGAGCTCGGCGCGCTTGTCGGCCTGGGCGAGCATCATGAGCGCGTCGCAGAGGTCCTCGATGTCGCGAGCGCGCTCCTCGAGGAACGCGTCGCGGGTGATCGACGCCGCGGTGCGCGTGACCTCGCGAGCCACGCGACCGAGCGCCGCCGAGATGCCCTGACCGTCGGCGACGAGCTCGTCCGCGCGCTCGCGGAAGCGGGCGTCGCCGAGGATGTCGACGTACGTGGCGAGGAAGCCGGCCTGCTCGCCGAGGCGCATCGCGCGCGCGCGATCCGACAGGCCCCGCACGGCCTTGTCGGCGACGTCGAAGGCGCCGCGGAGGAGCTTCTGCTCGTCCTTTACGTCGCGCGCTTGCGTCGGATCGTTCGGCCGCCCGCTCGACGGGCGGCGGAGCGCGGCGATGGCGCCCAGCGCGCGGCCCGCGATGAACGGACGACCGGTGAGCGTGACCTTGCGCGTGCCGCCGCCGGCCTTGCGCGGCGAGGGCGCGTGCTTGTCGCGCTCGGTGTCGATGAGCTCGGCGTGACGGATGCCCGCGGCGATGATCGCCCCGAGCGCCGTGAGCAGCTCGAGGTCGCGGTCTTCGAAGAGGCGGTGCTCGGCGGTCTCCTTGCGCTGGATGACGAGCGCGCCGAGAGGGCCGGCTTTGCCGCGGATCGGCACGGAGAGGAAGATGGGAAAGCGCTCCTCGCCGAGATCGTCGAAGTGCTTGTACGCGCGGTGCGAGCCGGCGTTGTCGCTCGTGACGGGGCGGAGGTATTCGACCGCCTCGCCCGTCATGCCCTCGCCGATGGCGAGGCGCACCTGGCCGAGCGCCTCCGGCGCGAAGCCGACGTTGCCGCGCATGACGAGCTCGTTGCCGTCGCCCTCGACGAGGTAGAGCGAGCAGACGTCGGCGTCGAAGATCGCGGCGATGCGCGCCGGGGCCTCGTCGAGCAGCGAGACGAGCGGCATCGGCTTGGCGGCGAACGCGACGAACTCGAGCACGCCGTCGAGGCGCTTGTTGCCGCGGTCGTGGACGGTCGCGCGCCCGCCGCGGATCGTCGTCGTGGCCGCGCGACGGTCTGCGATCGCGCTGGGGGGCTTCGGCGGTGACATGTGGGGCGTGGGAGGGAGCTGTACCTTCACCCCCCGGCGGAGGCCGTGGGGACCGCCGTCGACGGGCGGCGCGGGGCACGAAGCAGAGCCGCGCGCCCGCGTGGCGGAAAGGACGATGCTCGCCGAACGCCTCCGCGTTGTCGAGCGACGCCGGCTCGGAGTATACGACTGACCAGCATGTCAGCAGCGGTCGAGCTCGAGTTTCCTTCCGAGGCGTGGGTTCTTGCGTACAAGGACGCGATCAACGCGAACGCCGAGTACGCCAAGGCCGGCAAGGACTGGACGCATGGCGTCGTCGCGATGGTCGTCAAGGCCGAGCCCACGCTCGATATCCCCGAGGACATGGCGATGTGGCTCGACGTCCACGAGGGCCGGTGTCGGGAGTGCAAGCTCCTTCCTGCGAAGGACGCGGAGCCCGCGGCGCCCTTCGTCGTCGTGGCCAGCTACGCGCAGTGGAAGCAGGTCATCAAGAAGGAAGTCGACCCGACCAAGGCGCTCATGCAGGGGAAGTTGAAGCTGACCAAGGGGCACATGCCCACGATGGTGAAGTACGTCAACGCCTCGAAGCAGCTCGTCGAGTCGACTTCGCGCGTCCCGACGAAGTTTCGCGGCGAGTAGCGGCGCGGCGGAGGCCCCGCCGCCGCGGCATCCGCGATCCCGAGACCCCGTCGCCGGAAGCGTCGACGACGCGATCGGTCTCGTCGAGGCCGTGCCCTCTTGACCCAAGAGGGTGCCGCCCTCGATAGTACGCGCATGACCATCTCCGCCCCGCTCGTTCTCGTCGCGGATGACGAGCCCTCGATGTTGGAGCTCGTCGCGCGTCACCTCCGCACGATGAGCGATCCGAAGCTCGAGGTCATCCAGGCCTCGGACGGCGAGGAGGCGTGGCGGCTCGCGCAGGAGCACCTCCCCGACCTCGTCGTCCTCGACGTCATGATGCCGGGGATGAGCGGCTGGGAAGTGTGCCGCAAGATCCGCGAGGATATCGGGCTCGCGCACACCGGCGTCGTCATGCTCACGGGCATCGGCGAGAACCTGAACCAGATGACGAGCCCGCTCTACGGCGCGGACGCGTACATCGACAAGCCGTTCGAGTTCGAGGACTTCGACGACAAGGTCCGCGACACGTTGAAGTCGCGCGAAGGCCAGCGCCTCAGCGTCGTGCGCCCCTCGATCAACGGCACCTCCGGCGCGGCGAAGCCGGCACCGACCGGCAGCGGCGTCGTCAGGACGAAGTCGAAGCCGGCCCCGGCGCCGAAGCCGGCCGCGAAGAAGGCGGCTGCGAAGCCGGCCGCGAAGCCCGCGAAGCCGGCCGCGAAGAAGGCGGCCGCGAAGCCCGCGAAGAAGGCGGCCGCGAAGCCCGCGAAGGCGGCCGCGAAGCCCGCCGCGAAGCCCGCGGCGAAGAAGGCCGTGAAGCCCGCGGCGAAGAAGGCCGCGAAGCCCGCGGCGAAGAAGGCCGCGGCGAAGCCGGCGAAGAAGCCCGCGAAGAAGGTCGCGGCGAAGCCGGCGAAGAAGCCGGCGAAGAAGGCCAAGAAGCGCTGACCGTCACGCGGGGCCGCGTCGAAGGCTCCGCGATCGGCGCGCTCCGGCGTGCCGATTGACGCCATGGCGCGGGTCGGGCTTGATGCCTCCGTGGGCGTCCACGCCGCCATCGTCGTCTCCGTGCTCCTCGCAGCCCTCGCGGCGGGGTGCACGAAGTCCGAGGCGGCGACGGCCGATTCCCGTCAGCTCTTCGCGAACGCCTGCGCGCGTTGCCACGGCGCCGACGGGGCGGGTGGCATCCCGTCGTTCGGGGGCGGACCGGCTCCGCGCAATTTCCGCGATCGCGACTTCCAGCGTGGGCGCACCGACGAGCAGCTGAAGATGACGATTCGAGACGGCAAGGGCTCCGGGATGCCGCCGTTCGGCTCGATGTTCGACGACGCGCAGCTCGCCGCGCTCGTCGCGCAGATCCGCAGCTTCGACCCCGACAGGAAATGACGATGAAGAAGATCCTCAAGCGTGTGCTGGCCGGCGTCGGCGCGGCGATCCTGCTCTTCATCACGGCGATCATCGTGAAGTTCTACGTGTTGTCGCCGAAGTCGCGTCCGGCGCCCGTCATGTCGGCGCCGACGAACGCCGAGGCGATCGAGCGTGGCCGCTACCTCGTTCACCACGTCGCCGCGTGCGTCGGCTGCCACTCGCAGATCGACGACAAGGTCCCGGGTGAGCCGGTCGTCGAGGGCAAGCTCGGCGCGGGCCGCGACTTCGGCGAGATCCCGAGCTACCCGGTCCACATCCGCGCCGGCAACATCAGCTCCGACAGCGAGACGGGCATTGGCGGGTGGACCGACGGCGAGGTCGCGCGGGCGATCCGCGAGGGCGTCAGCAAGGACGGTCGCGGCCTCTTTCCGCAGATGCCGTACACGACGTACCGCGAGACGCTCAGCGATGGCGAGGTCCTCGACATCATCGCTTACCTCCGCACGCTGAAGCCCGTGAAGAACGATCCGGGCAAGACGTCGGTGAACTTTCCGATCTCGATGTTCCTCCGCGCGGTCCCGAAGCCGCTCGAGGTGGCCGCGCCGCCGGCGCCCTCGCCGTCGGACAAGCTCGCCCGCGGCAGGTGGCTCCTCAAGACGGCCTCGTGCAACGACTGCCACGACTCGGTCAACGAGAAGATGCAGAAGATCGAGGGCAAGGCGCTCGCCGGCGGGATGAAGTTCCCGATCGCGGGCGATCGTGGCTACGCCATCGCCACGAACATCACGAGCGACAGGGCTACGGGCGTCGGCGCCTACAGCGACGAGGACCTCCGCCGCGCGCTCGAAGAGGGCAAGGGCAAGGACGGTCGTGACCTCTACGTGATGCCGTGGTCCTACTACAAGGGCATGACGAAGGAGGACAAGGACGCGCTCATCGCGGCGCTCCGCGAGGTCGCCCCGATCGCGAACGTCGTGCCGCCTTCGGCCGTGAAGGTGAAGTAGACCGCGCGGGTCGAGGGGCAGCGCGAGCGCGCGCCGGATCGCCGCCGCGGCCGAGCGCGGCACGAGAGGCCGCGCTCGACGCCGATTTCGCGGGGGCCGGGCGGCGCTTTTCTGCGTTGCGATCCATGATATTTCGTGTACGAAAGATTGGCTCCGGCGTTCGCCGGTAGACCGAGGAGCTCGACATGCCCAGCCCGTTCCGCGAGGAGCACGATCAGTTCAGGAACACCGTCCGCCAGTTCGCGCAGAAGGAGCTCGCGCCGTTCGCGGACGAATGGGAAAAGGCGGAGATCTTCCCGAACGAGGTGTTCAAGCGCGCGGGCGAGCTCGGCCTCTTCGGCGCGCACTACCCCGAGGAGCACGGCGGCGCCGGCGGCGACTACTGGTTCAGCGTCGCGAAGGCCGAAGAGCTCCCGCGGGGGCACTCGGCGGGCGTGGCGATGGGCTTGCTCGTCCAGGGCGACATGGCGACGCCCGTGATCAGCGATCTCGGGACGAAGGAGCAGATCGACGAGTTTCTCAAGCCTGCGCTCCGCGGCGAGAAAATCGTCGCGCTCGGCGTGAGCGAGCCGAACGCCGGAAGCGACGTCGCCGGCATCCAGACCGTCGCGAAGAAGGACGGCGACGACTACGTCATCAACGGCTCGAAGACGTACATCACCAACGGCTGCCGCGCGGACTTCGTCACCCTCCTCGCGAAGACCAACCCCGAGGCCGGCGCGCACGGCTGCAGCTTCTTCCTCGTCCCGACGAAGACGAAGGGCTTCAGCGTCTCGAAGAAGCTGAAGAAGGTCGGCAACCACGCGAGCGACACGGCCGAGCTCGCGTTCGAGGACATGCGCATTCCGAAGCGCTACCTCCTCGGCGAAGAGAATCAGGGCTTCATGTACCTGATGCAGAACTTCCAGACCGAGCGCCTCATCGCGTGCATCAGCGGGTGCGCCGGGTTCGAGCTCGCGATGGAGGAGTCGATCGCCTTCGGTCGCGACCGCAAGGCGTTCGGCAAGCCGATCATCAAGCGCGAGTACTGGCAGCACAAGTTCGTCGACCTCTACTCGAAGCTCGAGGCGGCGAAGGCGCTCAGCTACAAGGCGTGCGACGTCTACAACGAAGAGCGCTACGTGAAGAAGGTGCCGATCAGCTTCGATACGGTGAAGCTCATCAGCATGGCGAAGATCTTCGTCGCGGAGGTGGGCTCCGAGATCATGGACCAGTGCCTCCAGTTCCACGGCGGCGCGGGGTACATCGAGGAGTACCGCATCGGTCGCGCGTGGCGCGACCAGCGCCTGCTCCGGATCGGCGGCGGGACGACGGAGACCATGCGCTACTACGTCGCGAAGTTGATGGGGCTCTGATCCCGAGGCGCGTCCTCTTCGGGGCGCGCTTCTCGACGTGGCTTCGCGCGAGGCGACGTCGCGGCGCCGCCGGGCTCCGCGGCGCGTTCGGGCTCCGCGGCGCGTTCGCTCACTTCGTGAGCGAGAGCGTGTAGCTCTGCGGCGCGCCGCCGGGCGAGCGCACGGCCACGACGTACGCGCCTGGGCCGTTGGAGGTCGCGGCGACCTGCGTCGCCGTCGTGTTGGTGATGCGGTGCCAGGCGCCGTCCGCGAACTTCCACATGAGGACGTCGGCGTCGCCCGTCGCGGTGAGCGAGACGTCGTACGCGACGCCGGCTCCGGCGACGTCCCAGGTGAACCAGTCGACGTCGGCCCCGGTCGAGAGCGCGCCGCAGGTCTTGGCGCCGAGGGGGTTGGCCGCGTTCGAGTCGTCGTTCGGCTCCGACTCGGTCGACGCGCACGCCGCGCCTGACGAGCCGCTCGACGCCCCGCCGCTCGACGCCCCGCCGCCGCTCGATGCTCCGCCGCCGCTCGACGACGACGAGGCGCCTGCGCCGCCGTTGTCGGCGATGAGCTGCTGGATCTTGGCGTACGCGAGGTCGACGCGCGCGAGGACCTGCGTGCCGCCGCCGGCGCCCGAGTTGACCGCCACGATCTTCCGGCTCGCGCCCGAGCCCACGTAGACGGGGCCGCCCGAGTCGCCGGACTGGATGATCTCCTCGCTCACGTACGAGAACGGGAAGCCGTAGGCCGGACCGCTCTTCAGCGTGACGTCCTTGCCGTAGAAGAGGCCGGAGTAGGACGCCTGGCCGTTCTGGATCCGTCCGACGTTGACCGCCTTGGTCCCGGCGGCGACCGCGACGTTCGCGAGCGGCGGGTACCACGCGAGCGTGATCGGCGTGTCGAGCACGATGACGGCGACGTCGTTCGTGTTCGGGTTCACGTAGCTCGGCTTGGGCACATAGTCGGTCCACGCCTTCGTACCCTTCGCGCTCTTGCCGGCGTAGGGCGCGACGACCGTGAACTGGGAGCCGCCGACGCAGTGGCCCGCCGTCAGCACCACGCGCGGCGCGATGATGGCCCCCGAGCAGATGGAGGAGGGCATGTTGATCAGCGCCGCTTCGGTGTAAGCGCTCGCGGGCTGCCCGCCGACGATCGGCTGCGCGACCGACTCGCTCGCCAGCTCCTCCGTCGCCGCGCCGTCCTCTGCCGAACAGCCGACCGCGCTCGCGGCGAATCCCGACGCGACGACGAAGAGCGCGAAGCGCGCCTTGCTCTCGAGACCGATCATGTGTTCCTCCACGCGCGCTGAACGACGAGCGCCGCCGGCGCGCGGACGCGCCGCGGCTCGACGGACTGGGCGCCCTCGGGCGGCCGCTCGTTCGTGGTCGGGCTCCCGACGCGCTCGCTCGTGCGCGCGCCATCGTCCAGACAACGTCAGTGTTGCGCGTGGGAATGCTTCGCGGAATGAGAATAAGAAGCCTAACCGTCGGATCGGTGCGCACCCGGCGGGCCGTGTGGCCATTCGAGGCAGCGCGGGCGGAAAATCTGCAGACTGCACCAAAAAGGGAAGGGCGCCTCCGACGCTTGGCGACGCAGGCCGACACGCGCGCCTGAGCCGCCCGAGCATCGAACGAGCCTCACGCGGCGCGCGCGTTGCGGCTCGTCGAGCGCGCGGAGCCCACCCTACAGGTCGGGGAGCGCGCGCTCGACGGGCCCGCGCTCGACGGGCCCGCGCTCGACGGGAGGCGCGCTCGACGAGGGCCCGCGGTCGGCGGGCGGCCGCGATCAGGTCGCGTTCGGGCGGCAGAGCAGGAGGCGCGTGACCTCCTTGCCGTTCGGCCTCGTGACGCGGAACTTCGCTCCGCCGGGGAACGCGATCGTGATGCTCAGGCTCTCGCCGTCCTTCGTCCGGGAGAGCACGATCGTTCCGCTCTCCGGGCAGCCGCCGCGGCCGATGCCGCAACGCTTGTACCCGTCGATGGTGCGCTCGAACGAGCGGCCGCCGAGCGACGTCTGGGCGCTGCCGTCGCGCGTGATGCACTTCGCCGACGCGTCGTACGTGGTGACGAAGCTCGCCTCGTGGCTGATCGGCTTGCCCTTCGCGGTCGTGCCGGTCCAGCTCCCGGTGCGGCTCTTCGTGATGAGCGAGCCGTCGCGCGTGTAGACGACGACGCGGCTGCCGGAGATCGTCGCGCCGTTCGCGCTGAATCCGTCGGCCTGGTGCGTGACGGTGAGCTTGCCCGGCTCGCGCGTGTAGGTCGAGACGACGGTGCCGTCGAAGCGCGCCATCCCGTAGGGGCCGGTGCAGCCCGCGAAGACGTGCGTGATCGTGTTGCCCTCGCGCGTCGACGTGATGCACCCGGCGGGCTTGAAGAAGCGACCGGGGTTCGTGCGGACCTTCTCGAGGACCTCGTCGTCGCTCGCGCCGTCCGCCGGAGCTCCGGGGTCGGCCTCGCTCGCGCCGCTCAGCGGCTCGTCGAGCCCGGCCTCGAGGTCGTCGTCGACCTCGGTCGCCTCGGAGTCGTCTTCGACGAGCTGCGCTTCCGAAGAGCCGAGTGCGGAGTCGTCGTCGGCGTCGTCGTCTCGCTTGCAGCCGACGGCGAGGATCCCGAGCAGGGTGACGGAGACGAGCGCAAGGTTCGCGAGCTTCATGGTCGAAGTTACCTCTCAGTGGGGGGTGTGACCGACCCAAGGAGCAGCTCGCGTGCCGAGCTCGGCCGCGACGGATCTCGCGTAGTTGGCGGCGTCGAGGCGGCCTCGGAGGGAACGCGCTCGGTTCCGCCTGAACCTGGCGGCGTCCAGGGCGCGCGCGGTCCGCGGCGCCGTCAGGCGGCGCGCAGCTTGTCGCTCTGGCTCATGTGAAAGAAGCGCCGGAGCTCGTCGTGCAGCTCGCCGTAGCGCGCGCGGGCGACGAAGTCTCGCTCGAGGCGGCCGGTGAAGCGGCGGGCCCGGTCGTTGGCCACGCGGTAGCGCTCGCCTTCGACCGTGCCTTCGGGGTGGAGGTAGGCGACGCGCTCGTAGAGGCGCTCGCGCAGGCGGCGGCTCGACACCTCGTCGAAGCCGTCGAGCGAGGCCGCGAGGACGACGTACTTGTCGACCTCGGCCTGCAGCTCGAGCTCGAGCTGCGTGGTCGAGCGGTCCTGCGAGGCCCGGTCGGCGAGGTAGACGAAGTGGCTCACGCCCTCGATGATCTGGCAGATCGGGTCGATGTCCTCGCCGCTCTCGCCGAGCCTCGGGAGGTGGAGCCGGAGCTCGAGGCCTCCTTCGGTCTCGCGGACCAAGAGCCCTTCGCGCGCGCCTTCACCGGCGTCGGCGACGAAGTCGTCGACGTCGGCGGCGCGATCGAGGCGATAGAGGTTCTCGAGCCCGCGCTGGATACGGCTCGCGAGCGCGATCTCGCGCACGAGGAGCGCCCCGTTGCCGTCGAGCCGCGGCGGCGGCTCCGACCGTCTCGTCACGAGAGGACGCGGCCTCGCGATCGCGTAGTCAGCCCGCCGTCGAGGGGGGCGGCGGGGTTCCTGTCCGCGGCCGGCGCGGCGCCGGCGAAGGCGGGACGCGCCACGAAGCCGTGCGAGCTCAGCGCGTCGGCGAGCTTGTCGCTGCGCGTCTTGAGCCAGCGCTCGTAGAGCTTCACGAGCCCGCGCGACGTGGCGACGCCGCTCGCGATCGTTGCGTTGGCCACCTCGCCGATCACGTCGACGAAGCTCGCGAAGCCCTCCGAGAGCTCGGCGAAGAGGTCGAACTTGTTCTCGTCGCTGGCGCGCGTGCGGATGAGCGAGCCGGCGCTGTCGTAGGCGGTGCGGCCGATCCCGATCAGGTAGCTCGTGTCGACGCCGCGAGCCTCGAAGTGATCGGCGAAGAACCCGGACGAGTAGAGGACGCCGTCGCCGAGGGTGCGGAGGCGCTCGAAGCGCTCGCCGCGCTCGGGCGTCTTGAGGGCCTCGTCGAGGAGGAGCGTCAGGGGGCGCTCGAGCGTGCGCTCGATCGGGCTCCCCGGCTTGGCGAGGTCGGCGAGTAGCGCGACGACGTACGAGCGCGCGCCCTCCGAGGCATTGACGCCGCGCGACTTCAGCGCGTCATCGACCATCTCTTCGAAGAACCCGGAGACCGAGGCGGTTGCGACAATCGACATGTTGCTCCTCGACTGAACGGACCGACGCTGCGCGCCTTAACGCCAAGGTCGTGTTTGAGGCAAAGGTCGGCCCGCTTATCTCTCGTTCTATCGGAGCGCTGGAGGTCGAGCAATTTTCCTTGGAGCTACGCGAGGTTAGTCGGCCGGCTACGGCAGCAGTCCGCACCGGCGAGTGCCAGCGCGCCCCGACAACCCCGCGCTTTCGGGCGCTCGAGCTCCACAAGTGCTCGGGATAACGTCATAATTCGCCGCATCGAGGGCCGGCCGCAAAGCGCCCCGCTGCCTCTTGACGACCCGAAGGTTGCGATTAGATTGCGCGGCGCCCGTTAGCACTCGTCTTTGGTGAGTGCTAACAATCGGCCGCCCCCACCGCGGAAGCGGCCGAGCGGCACCCCTTCCTCGCCCGCGCCCCGCGCGGGCCTCATCGAAAGCCAGGAGCAAGACCATGAATATCCGTCCCCTGCAGGACCGCGTGATCCTCAAGCGTGTGAAGGAAGAGGAGAAGACCAAGGGCGGCATCATCATCCCCGACACGGCCAAGGAGAAGCCGATCGAGGGTGAGGTCGTCGCGGTCGGCAACGGCAAGGTCCTCGAGGACGGCACGGTCAAGAAGCTCGACGTGAAGGTCGGCGACCGCGTCCTCTTCGGCAAGTACAGCGGCACCGAGGTGAAGCTCGAAGGTGAGGAGCGCCTCATCGTGCGCGAGGACGACATCCTCGCCGTGCTCGAGAAGTGATCTGACGCGTCACCCCGCGTCCCCCAAAGCTTTCTAAAGATTCAGAGGTACGAACATGGCAGCGAAAGAAATCGTCTACACCGAGTCCGCCCGCAACCTGATCCTCTCGGGCGTCAACGCGCTCGCCGACGCGGTCAAGGTGACCCTCGGACCGAAGGGCCGCAACGTCGTCATCGAGAAGAGCTTCGGCTCGCCGACGGTGACGAAGGACGGCGTCACGGTCGCGAAGGAGATCGAGCTCGAGAACCGCTTCGAGAACATGGGCGCGCAGATGGTCCGTGAGGTCGCCTCGAAGACGAGCGACGTCGCGGGCGACGGCACGACGACGGCGACGGTGCTCGCGCAGGCGATCTACCGCGAGGGCTCGAAGCTCGTCGCGGCGGGCCACAACCCGATGGAGATCAAGCGCGGCGTCGACCAGGCGGTCGCCACGCTGACCGAGACGCTCAAGAAGATGGCGAAGCAGACCAAGGATCCGAAGGAGATCGCTCAGGTCGGCACCATCAGCGCGAACGGCGACAAGGAGATCGGCGAGAAGCTTGCCCAGGCCATGGAGAAGGTCGGCAAGGAAGGCGTCATCACCGTCGAAGAGAGCAAGACGGCCGAGACCGTCCTCGACGTCGTCGAGGGTATGCAGTTCGACCGCGGCTACCTCTCGCCGTACTTCGTCACGGATCCGGAGCGCATGGAGGCTGTCCTCGAGGACGCCTACCTCCTCATCTCGGAGAAGAAGATCTCCAACATGAAGGACCTGCTCCCGGTGCTCGAGGCGATCGCCCGCAGCCAGAAGCCGCTCCTCATCATCGCCGAGGACATCGAGGGCGAGGCGCTCGCGACGCTCGTCGTCAACAAGCTCCGTGGCACGCTGCACTGCGCCGCCGTCAAGGCGCCGGGCTTCGGCGACCGCCGCAAGGAGATGCTCAAGGACATCGCGGTCCTCACGGGCGGCCAGGTCATCGCCGAGGAGCTCGGCCTCAAGCTCGAGAACGTCACGATCTCCGACCTCGGCCGCGCCAAGCGCGTTGCGCTCGACAAGGACAACACCACGATCGTCGACGGCGCGGGCGACAAGGAGAAGATCAAGGGCCGCATCGCGGAGATCCGCGGCCAGATCGACAACACCACGTCCGACTACGACCGCGAGAAGCTCCAGGAGCGCCTCGCGAAGCTCGTCGGCGGCGTCGCGGTCATCAAGGTCGGCGCTGCGACCGAGACCGAGATGAAGGAGAAGAAGGCCCGCGTCGAAGACGCCCTCCACGCCACCCGCGCGGCGGTCGAGGAAGGCATCGTCCCCGGCGGCGGCGTCGCGCTCATCCGCGCGCAGGCCTCGCTCGACACGCTCAAGCTCGATGACGAGCAGCGCTTCGGCGTCTCGATCATCCGCCGCGCGATCGAGGAGCCCCTCCGCCAGATCGTTCAGAACGCCGGGCTCGAGGGCTCGATCGTCGTGAACAAGGTCAAGGAGGGCAAGGACGACTTCGGCTACAACGCCGCGAGCGACCAGTACGGCAACCTCCTCTCGCAGGGCGTCATCGACCCGGTGAAGGTCGTCCGCACGGCGCTCCAGAACGCGGCCTCGGTCGCGAGCCTCATGCTCACGACGGAGTGCCTCGTCGCCGAGCGTCCGAAGGAGGAGAAGGCGGGCGGCGGCGGTGGTCACGACCACGGCGGTCACGGCCACGGCTTCTGATCCGCGAGCTAGACGCCTCTCGAGGCGCTAGCAGCACCACGGCCTCTCGCGTCGAAAGACACGAGGGGCCGTCGTCTTTCCATCGCGTCGCGCTCGCGTCTTTCCATCGCGTCGCGCTCGCGTCTTTCCATCGCGTCGCGCTCGCGCGCCGTCAGCGGCGCGCCCAGTAGCGCGTCGAGCGCGCGTGCCCGGTGCGGACCACGCGCTTCTTCGCGACGAGGACGCGCAGCGCGCGGAGCACGGTGCTCTCGGAGAGGCCGAGCGACGACGAGAGATCGGCCACGCCGGCGCGCTCGTCGCGCTCGAGGAGCTTCTCGAGCACGCGCTCGACGGGCTTGTCCGCCAGGCGCGATCGCTCGGCGACCGTGGGCGCGGCCGCGGGCGCGGCGTCGGGAGCCTCGCCCTCGGCGAGCGGCGCATCGAGATCGATCGTCTCGGCGGCGCCGACGAAGTGGACCGGCACGCTGCAGCCGTAGCCGCTGTCCGTCACGTGAATCCAGTCCTTGTGCGGCGCGAGGAACGCGCGGAGCCGATGGATCGTCGTGCGGATCAGCGGATCGTGCCGCTCCGGCCGATACGCGCGGAGGCCCCAGAGCGCGGCGACGATCTCCTCTTTCGACGCCTCGCCGCGCGCGAGCACGCGCAGCAACGCCGCGCACCACCGCGGCGGCGCGGGCTCGAGGCGGAGGTCGCCGCGGTCTTCGAGCAGGACCGCGTTCTCCGCCGTGAGGACGATGACGCGCCGGCCGGGCGTGAGCTCGAGGAGCTCCGGCACGGGTCCGAGCAACCCGAGCGCGAGCAGGCGAGGCAGGACGCGGGGATCGCGCGCCACGACGGCGCGGAGCAGCGGCGTGAGCTCGTCCTCGGGGAAGGCGCGCGTCCGCGCCGGCGCCTCCTCGAGCTGCTCGAGCGCGGCTCTCGCGCGGTAGTGCTCGTTCGAGCGCACCAGCGCGCGGAGATCCTCGAGCGCGCGCGTGCGGCGTGGCTCGTCGCCGAGCGCTCGTCCGACGAGCGCCTCGAAGCCGAGGAGCTCGGCGCGGTACGCGACGTCGCTGTCGACGACGAGCTCGCGCGTCTGCTCGAGCAGCTCGCCGCAGGCGCTCGGTCCGGCGCTCCATCGGACGACATGGAGGCGCGCGACGAGGTTTTCGACCTTCGCGCGCCGCGCGTCGAGGCGGAGCGCGTCGGCGTCGGCCTCGTCGAGAGCGGCGATCGCGTCGGCGCGACGCCCGCGGAGCGAGAGCTGCACGGCAGACTCCGCGAGCAGCGCGCGCTTCGAGTACGAGTCGTGCGAGCGTCGTTCGACGAGCGCCTGGACCCGGTGGAGCGCCTCCGGCCGCGCGACGAACTCGGCGGTGTAGTTCGCGATCGAGCACTCGATCGCGTAGGCGTTCATCCCGAAGTCGAGGCGCTCCGAGTGGAGCTTCGCCTGCTCGAGCAGCGCGATGCCCGCGCGGTACTGACCGACCTGCGCGAGCGCATGGCCGCGGAGATCGTTCGCGAGCATCTGGACGTAGCCGAAGTGCGCCACGTGAGCGGCGCGCAGCGCTCGCAGCGCGTGGCGGGCCGCGGCGCGATAGCGCCCCGTGAAGTAGCGCTGGCAGGCGAGCCCCTGGAACACGAACGCGACCACCCAGGCGTCGTCGTCGCGTGCGCGCCGCCGCGCGTCCTCGGCGAGGAGCTTGTACGCGCGGTCGAAGTCGCCGGTGCGCGCGTAGCCCACGCCGAGGAAGAAGCGCGCCGCCGCGACGGTGCGCCGATCGAGCCGCCCTCCGCGGAGCCGCTGGCCGTCGAAGCAGAGCTGCGCGTCCTCGATCCGGCCGAGGAACGTGAGCGCCCCGACGACGAACGCGACGTCGACCGGATCGATGTCGTCTGCGGCGTCGAACGTCGTCTTCGCGATCTTGGCGTACAGGCCCGCGTAGAAGTCGCGGGCGAGCGCCGTGTCGCCGGGGCGGACGGCCGCGCCCATCGGCTTTTTCGTGCGCGTGCGGCCCGTTGGAGACGTCATGTCGACGTGAATAAGTTATCGTAATGACGTGAAAATGAAATGTATCGCGTCATTCGCACGAGGATTGTGACGCGTCGAAACTCGGCGAGCGGCGTTGCCGGGTGCACCTTCTCGTTGCCGGCAAGCAGACCGGCGAAACGGAGAATGGTCATGATGAAGGCTGTCTTGGTGCTTGGATTCTTCTCGCTCGTGGTCGCCTGCTCGGGGAGCGACGCCTCCGTCGGCGGCAGCCGCGCCGATCGCGTCGTCCTCGACGTTCGTTGCAGCACGGACTCCGACTGCCCGAGCGGCTTCGAGTGCGAGATCGAGGACGAGCACGGCACGTCGACGAGCTACTGCAAGTCGCACCGCAGCGAGAGCTCGAGCGGCTCGAGCGGCTCGGGGACGGCGACCTGTCCCCCCGGCTTCGAGCAGGAGCTCGAGCACGGCGGCACCTTCTGCAAGCCGCACGGCGGCGGCAAGGACAGCGACGACGACAGCGACGGCGGCGCCGCGTCTGCGGGCGGCGCGTGCGCGACCGACGCCGACTGCGCGGCTGGGCTCGAGTGCGAGATCGAGGTCGAGCACGGCGTGACGACGTCGTTCTGCAAGCCGCACGGCGGCGGCAAGAACAGCGGCAAGGGCGGAAAGAACTGATGGCCGCCGCGTTGGCGCTGGCGTGTGGCGTGGTCGCTGCTACTTCGGGAGTCCAATGACGAGGTTTTCGGTCCTGGGCGTGCTTGTCTTCGCCGCTGCGTGCGGCGGTGCGTCGTCGAACGATCTGGGCGGGTCAGGCTCACCCGGCGGCGGGGCCGGTGGCTCCGGCACGCCGGGCGACGCCGTCACGCCGGCGGACGGCGAGGCGAAGTACAGCGGCGACTACGACGTGCCGGTCCCGCCGGAGCTCGCCGCCGCGGCGACGTACAAGACCGCGGAGGTGCACTGGACCGTCGTGAACGGGACGGCGCGCCTCGCGTACAACCTGCCGAAGGGCCTCGTCGGCGACTCGATCCGCGTCGACTTCAGCGGTCCGTTCGATCCCGCGACGAACAAGGGCACGCTCACGGGCCCGGCTGGCACCTCCGAGTGCGTCGCGACGGCGACGACCGTCACGTGCACCGAGACGATGCGCGGCCTCCTCCCGATCGACGCGGACATGGAGCTCGTCGAGGCCATCGCGCGCGAGGAGTACGCCGGCCCCGTCCAGCACCGCATCGACGTCACGCAGCGCTTCATCGGCGATCCGATCGGCATCATCCGGTTCGATCTCTCGACGCGCGTGCTCCAGCCCGCGCACGGACCGGAGCAGGACGACGACTGAGGCGCGCCGCGCGAAGCCATCATCCTTTTTCGAGGGGGGGGGAACCCCTCGAGCTCCCCGAATCGTCCAGTTCTTCGACGGCTCTTCACTGACAGAGCACGCGCCCGCTCGAGGCGAGGCACGCGTTCCGGCATGCCTCGCCGATCTGGTAGACGCCGTTCGAGCAGCGGAGCAGCGCCTTGCTGTCTTGCGAGCACGCGATCTCCTTCGGCCCGTCGCACGGATCGCCCACGAGGGCGACCGAGTGGTCGCAGTCGATCGCGTTGCCGATCGAGCAGCCGCGCACGCCACGGCACGTCGACGCGATCGCGGTACGACCGGCGCGGCACACCGTGAGGTTCCGGCGGTCGGGCGTGCAGCCGTAGCCGCCCTCGGGCTCGCACGGAGCGCCCGCCTGCGACGGGCTCGAGTCGCACCGGATGGCCCCGCCGGCGAGCGAGCACCCGAGCGAGCCGGGACACGCCTGGAGCAGGACCCACGCGCCGCGCTGGCACTGCACGACCGACGCGCGATCGGCGCCGCACGTCGCGGGGCCGTCGGCGCACTGCGCACCGGGCGGAGGTCCGGCGTACGGCGGGGGAGGGGCAGGCTGCGCGGGAGCGGTCCGCGCGCGCGCCTCGCATGCCTGCGCTCCTCCACCGATCCCGAGAGCGACGATCACGACGAGCACACGACGCATGTCGGAATCATCGTCGATCTCGCCCGCTCGCGCCGAGGTTCCTCGCCGCGCGGCGTGTGCTCACGGTGGAGCCCTGCGGCGCGAGCTCTTGATGGGTGAGCGCCGCGCCGAGATCGCGCGCGCGCGCGATGTGAGGGGGCGCGGCCGCACGGTCTCTCGACGACGTGCGCGATTGAGCCTCCGGACCCGCAAATTCAGGCGTCTTCGCCGATCGTCGAGACGGCAAAGAGAGCGGCGAGAACCTATCGAGCCCGATCGCGGACGGCCATAGTGCGCGCCATCGATCATGCTCGCACGCACACCGATCCGGCACGTCACGCTCGCTCTCGTCGTCTCCTCGTGCACCGCGGCGATCGCTGCGTGCGCCGCCGACGGAGGCGTCGATCTCTTCACCGAGCTCGAAGGCGACGCCTCGGCCACGGAGCCCGAGCCGGGCGTGTCGCTGCCGCCGCCGAGCGGGGGCGACGACGACGACGTCGTCGTCGACGGCGGGAGCGACGCTGTCGCACCGAAGAAGAAGGACGCGAGCGCCGACGCGTCCAAGGACGCCGGCGCGCCCGTGTGGGCTCCCGCGCCCGGCGAGTGGTGCCCGACGGTCGATCAGATCATCAAGCGCACGTGCGGGCTGTGCGGATCTCAAGAGGCCGTCTGCCTGCTGAACCTGGACGGCGGAGCTGGCGGCGTCGTGAGCGACTACAACGCCTGCGCGGGCGAGGTCGTCGGCGGGTGCCTGCCGGGGAGCACGACCACCGAGCCTTGCGGCAACTGCGGGACGCTCACGCGGACGTGCAACAAGTTCTGCGGATGGCAGGCCGGTTCGTGTCAGAACCAACCCGTCGACGCGTGCACTCCGACGCTCCACGACTACACGTCGGCAGGGTGCGTCGACGCCGGCACGTTCCGCGAGCGAAAGTGCTCGAACGCGTGCTCGTGGATCGGCTACTCGGCGACCTGCAGGCCGCTCGACTTCGAGCTCGCGGTGTCGAGCTCGGTCGGCACCGAGGTGAGCGGCATCTTTCCTCTCCGCGCGTCGCTCGTCGACAAGCGCCTCACGGGCTCGTGTCCGGGCGGCACGCTTTCGTCGACGACGAACCACCCGTACCTCTACGTCGAGCTCGTCAACGCGAGCGACAAGGTGGTCACCGTGAGCGTGTGGAACACGCAAGCGACGAGCACGGGGCCGATCATCGACACGCTGATGGCCGCGTATCCGGGGAGCGCGCGGCCGAGCTCCGACGATGAGCGCAGGGCGTGCTCGAAGGGCATCAACGACTACTGCCCGTCCGGGGCCCCCTGCGGGAGCTCGGACTGGGCGGGGCTCACCGGCGCGAACGCCGTCGCGATCCCTGCGTTCGGGTCCGCGGTCATCTGGTTCGGCGCCTACTACGGCGTGGGCGGCGGGAGCACGGTCGAGGGTGACGTGAAGCTCGTGGCGCGGACGGACAGGGTCGAGTGATCGGGGCCGGCGTCGCCGCGTACGTCAGCGCGCTGCGCGTGACGGAGGCCTGCGGCCCTCTCGGCGCGGCCGCGCGCCGTTCGAAGCGGCCGGAGACCCGCTAGCCGAAGCGTAAAATTCCCTACCTGGACGTCTTTTGTAGGTGGGTTCAACCGCGCTCCCGGAAATCATTGCGGTTTGTGAGCAGCGGTCGAGGCCCGAGGCGTGAGACGCTCCCGAGACCAGGAATCCTCACTGCGAGCGTCGCGAACGCCGTCGGACCGATTCGGTTGTGTTTCCAAAATGTTGACCTCGCGACGCCGCTGCGTACGCGCAGCGCAGGGGTCGGTATGACGAGGGGTGGGACTTGCACACCCCAGTATGGAGCGCTAGAGCGGCCGTCCACTCGCCATGGGAACTGGCGAGGGAAGGAGCGTCTCCGCCCAATGCGTTCACTCAAGTCCGGTCTCCTCGGCTGCATCGTCGCAGGTCTTCTTGGCACCTTCGCGGTCGTGGGGT
The DNA here is from genome assembly GCA_019637225.1 of Labilithrix sp. Lineage (GTDB taxonomy): Bacteria > Myxococcota_A > Polyangia > Polyangiales > Polyangiaceae > Labilithrix. The sequence goes on along the minus strand of JAHBWC010000011.1, from coordinate 34,463 downwards.
GCAGCGCCAGTGGCGACACCGGCGACATCGGCGATCCCACGACGGACACCGACCCGACGGAGGGGACGGGCGGCACGGTGCTTCCGCCGAGCAACCCCGGCGACGACGACGACGACGACTCGACGGGCGGCGTCGACAAGAAGGACGCCGGCAAGGACGCGGGCAAGAAGGACGCCGGTAAGGACGCGGGGCCGCCGCCGCCCGATGAGGGCACGAACTGCGCGACGGCGAACCAGATCTTCAAGCGCTCCTGCGGGATGTGCGGGACGCAGGAGGCCGTGTGCCTCGCGAACGAGGACGGCAGCGCGGGCGGCAAGGTCAGCCCCTACGGCGTGTGCTCGAACCAGGTCGCGAACGGCTGTCTCCCCGGCAGCACGGAAGACATCGCGTGCGGCAACTGCGGCACGCAGAAGCGCACCTGCAACGCCTTCTGCGGGTGGTCGGCGGGCCAGTGCACCGGCCAGCCGACGAACTCGTGCACGCCGGGCGCCGTCGAGTTCCAGAGCGCGGGTTGCGGGCAGGACCTCTACCGCCAGCGCTCGTGCCAGGCGACCTGCGTTTGGGAGAACTTCCCCCAGACGTGCACGCCTCCGCCGACCCACGTCCTCGTCGCGCCGACGGCGGGCGGAGTGACCAGCACGATCGCGATCCTGACCGACTCGAAGACGATCGCGCGCGTTCCGTCCGGGACCTGCCCGGTCACCGGCTCGTTCAGCACGGTCACGCCCTACGCGTACATCGAGGTTCGCAACACGAACCCGAGGGCCGCCACGGTCTCGATCTACAACTCGCAGGCGACCGGCGGTCCGATCATCGACACCGTCATGGTCGCGTACACCGGAACGCAGATCCCGGGGACCGAGGCTGCGCGCAGGGCGTGCACCGGGACCGTCAACGACTTCGGAAACTCGTCGCTCACCGGAGACGGCGCGTTCGCGTCGCTCGACGGCACGAGGGCGGTCACCATCCCGGCGAACTCGTCGGTGCAGGTCTACTTCGCGTCGTACTACGCCGCGGGCGGGTCGAGCCCGGCGACGGGCATGGTCAAGCTCAACGTGCGGACCGACTCCGTCGCTCCCTGACGGAGCGGACGGACTCCAGACTCGGCGGAGGGGTCGGCAGCGACGTGGCGGTCTTCCGCCATGTCGCTGCCGTTTTTTTGTCCCCGCTGGCCGTCGCGTCGCGCGCCCGGAGGAAGTAGGGTCCGCGCGTGTCGTCTCCGCCTCGAGGCAGTACCGGCGGCTCCGGCGGCCGCGCGGCGGCCGAGGAGGTCGCCGTCGAGGGCGAAGTCGCGGTCGTCACGTACGAGAACGCCGAGTCCGGATTTCGCGTGGTGAAGATCGACGTGCCCGGGCGCGGCGATCGCCTCACCGTCGTCGGCCTCTTCCCGCGCGTGGTCGTCGGCTCGACGGTCCGCGTCCGTGGCGTCCCCGAGGTCAACCGGGATCACGGCGAGCAGCTCCGCGCGGTCAGCGTGATCGAGCTCGCGCCGACGACGCTCGGCGGGATCGAGAAGTACCTCGGCTCCGGCCTCATCAAGGGGATCGGCGGCGTCACCGCGCAGCGCATCGTCAAGCAGTTCGGGCTCGCCACGTTGAAGGTGCTCGAAGAGCAGCCGCACCGCCTCCGCGAGGTGCCCGGGCTCGGACGCACACGCGCGGATCAGCTCATCGCCTCGTGGAACGAACAGCGCGCCCTCCGCGACGTCATGGTCTTCCTCCAGGCGCACGGCGCGAGCGTCCACCTCGCGGCGCGCATCTTCAAGCGCTACGGCCCGAAGGCGGTCAGCGTCGTCTCGGGCGATCCGTACCGCCTCGCGATCGACGTCTGGGGCGTCGGCTTCCGGACCGCCGACCGCATCGCGTCCGAGCTCGGCATCACGAAGGACTCGCCCCGGCGGATGCAGGCGGCGCTGCTGCAGGCGCTCCGCGACGCGACCGAGGCGGGGCACTGCTACCTGCTCTCCGAGGACCTCACCGCTCGGGCCGCGCGCCTCCTCGAGCTCGACGCGAGCTCGCACGAGCCTCCCAGCACGACCGTCCTCGACGGGCTCGCGCAGGCCCTCGCCGCGACCGTCGCGAGCGGGCACGTCGTCGCGGAGGAGGCCGAGTCGCTCGCTCGGCCGCGCGCGGAGATCGCGCTCCGTACGGCGGCGATCTACGACGCGCGGATGCACGACACCGAGACCCGCCTCGCGGCGCGGCTCGCGACCCTCGCGCGCTCGGAGAGCGCCGCGCTCGCGGGCTTCGCGGGCGCCGTCGAGCGGTTCGAGCGGGAGACCGGGACCGTGCTCGCGGACGAGCAGCGCCTCGCGGTCGAGCGGGCGGCGCGCTGTCCGCTGCTCGTCGTCACCGGCGGCCCGGGCGTCGGCAAGACGACGATCGTGAAGGCCATCCTCAGCGTGTTCGAGCGGGCCGGCGTCTCCGCTCGGCTCGCCGCTCCGACCGGACGAGCCGCCAAGCGCATGAGCGAGGCGACCGGCCGTGTCGCGGCGACGCTCCATCGCTTGCTCGAGTTCGATCCGAAGACCGGCGCCTTCAAGCGCGACGCGAAGCGCCCCCTCGACGCCGGCGCGATCGTCGTCGACGAGAGCTCGATGGTCGACGTCTGGATGGCCGACGCGCTCACGCAAGCCGTCGCCGAAGGCGCGCGCCTCGTCCTCGTCGGTGACGTCGATCAGCTCCCGAGCGTCGGTCCCGGCTCGGTGCTCCGCGACGCGATCGCCTCGGGCGTCGTCCCGTGCGTTCGGCTCGTGAAGATCTTCCGTCAGGCGGAGAAGAGCCTGATCGTCCAGAACGCCCACCGCATCAACGCGGGCGAGGCGCCGATCGTGCCGGAGAAGGGCGACCCGACGGCCGACTTCTTCATGATGGACCGGAGAGATCCCGACGACACCCGCGCGGTCATCGTCGACCTCGTGACGCGCCACATCCCGCGCCGCTTCGGGCTCGACCCCGTCCGCGACATCCAGGTGCTCACGCCGATGAACCGCGGCGCGGTGGGTACGGCTGCGCTCAACGAGGCGCTCCAGGCCGCGCTGAACCCGTCGGGTCCCGGCCTCGCGCGCGGCAAAGTGACCTTTCGCGTCGGCGACAAGGTCATGCAGCTGCGAAACGATTACGACAAGAACGTCTACAACGGAGACGTCGGCGTGGTCGCATCGGTCGACGAAGAAGCCGACGCGCTCGTCGTGCGCTTCGACGACGACGGCGACGCGCGTGAGGTCGCCTACGACGGCCGCGCCCTCGACGAGCTGGCGCTCGCGTACGCATGCACGGTCCACAAGTCGCAGGGCAGCGAGTACCCTGCGGTCGTCCTCCCGCTGCTCACGAGCCATTTCGTGATGCTCTCGAAGAACCTCGTCTACACCGCCGTGACGCGCGGGAAGCGCCTCGTCGTGCTCGTCGCGGACCCCCGTGCCCTCCGGCTCGCCCTCGCGGAGCAGCGGCGCGAGGATCGCCAGACGCGGCTCGCTTCGAGGATCCAGGCGGCGGACGCGGCGATCGCGCTCGGCGCGAGTCCGGCGGGTCCCGTGGCGGACGTCGAGCCGGAGTGACGGCGACATGACGTCGTCGACGCCGCTCATGCCGGGCCCCGCGGTGCTTGCGGCGACCAGGTGGCCGGGTAGACTCAGGAGGCCTTCATGTTGAAGCGACTCTTTGTCGGCCTCTTCGTCGGAGCCGTGGTGGGTGCCATCCTCGCCGCCGCGCTCGTCCAGGGGCTCGGCGTGATGACCTTCGATGGCTCCGCGCTCGGCGCCGCCGGCGCGTATCTCGCCGCCGCGCTCACCGGCGTGCTCACGGGACTCGTCGCGGGCAAGCCCATCTGGTCGGCCGACGGGAAGATCGAGGCGGGTCTGAAGGCGTTCTTCGGCGCGCTCATCGCGCTCGGGGGAATGTTCGCGCTCCGTCAGTGGGTTCACTTCGAGATGGACCTCACGGCGCTGAAGGCGAGCAACGGGCCGGCCGAGATCGGTCAGCTCCCGGCCGTCTCGCTCCCGATCATCGCCGCGGTCCTTGCCGGCTTCTTCGAGCTCGACAACACCGGCGACAAGGAGAAGAAGGACGACAAGGGCGCCTCGTCCGCCTCCGGCTCCGGCCAGGACAAGAAGGTGCGTGTCGCCGGCGAGGACGAGGTCGATGACGCCGCCGAAGAGGAAGAGGCCGCGCCCGCGAAGAAGCGCCGCTGAGCTGGCGGCGCCGGTCGACGTCCGCGCGGCGCTCGGCGGCGCGCGAGCCCGCCCGCCCGCGGCTCGCGTTCGGTTCGCCTCGAGGCGCAGGTGATGCCGCCCGCTCGTGTCCTCTTTCTGGCGGCGACGCTCGGCGGGATCGGCTTCGCGGTCTTCTCCGTGATGACGGCGCCGCCGCCGCTCTGGGGCGCGCTCGCTGCGGCAGGCCTCTACGTCGCGATCGTGCTCGCCGGGGTGTTCGTGCTGCGGCTGCGCATGTTCGCCGACGCGGTCATCCGCGGACCGGCGGGTGCGCGCGGCGTGGTCCTCACGTTCGACGACGGACCCGATCCGGTCCACACGCAGCGGGTGCTCGACATCCTCGACGAGCACGGCGCGAAGGCGACCTTCTTCGTCATCGGGAAGAAGGTCGACAAGCATCCGGACGTGGTGAAGGAGATCGTCGCGCGGGGTCACGAGGTCGGCGTTCACGGATGGGCGCACGACAGGCTCTTCGCGCTCCGCGGTCCGAGGCGCGTCCGGCGCGACCTCGCGCGCGCGATCCGTTCGCTCGAGCGGGTGACCAAGCGGCGCCCTACCTTGTTCCGCCCGCCGGTCGGTCACACGAATCCGACGATCGCGCGCGTCGCCGAGCAGCTCGAGCTCACCGTGGTCGGCTGGTCGGCGGCGGGCTACGACGGCCTCGGGGGAGCGGACGCGAGGAAGGTCGCGGCGCGCATCACGCGCGGTCTCGACGACGGCGACATCGTCCTGCTCCACGACGCCGCCGAGCGTGGCGATCACGAGCCGACCGCAGCGAAGAGCTTGCCCGAGATCCTCGCGGCGGCGAAGGACAAGAACCTCCGCGTCGCGCGCCTCGGCGACTGGGTGACCGCGCTCGAGTCGTGAGCGATCCTCTTCAGGCGCTCGGCAGCTCGACGACGAAGCGGGCGCCGGCGTCGTACGCGAGGTCGACGAAGATCCGTCCGCCCGCGCCCTCGACGATGCCACGGCAGACGGCGAGACCGAGCCCGGTGCCCGCGCCGACGTCCTTGGTCGTCACGAACGGATCGAAGATCCTCGGCGCGATGTCTCTCGGGACGCCCGGTCCGTCGTCCTCGACCTCGATGCGCACGGTCTCGCCGGTCTTCTTCGCGCGCACGGTCACCGCGCCTCCGGCGCTTCCTCCGAGGGCCGCGCCCGCGTTGAGGAGGAGGTTCAGGAGCACCTGCGTCAGGCGCTGAGGCGAGAGCGCGACGGCGAGCTCCGGCTCGACCTCGAGCCGCGTCTCGATGGCCTTGAAGTCCCGCTGCGGGCGCACGAGGGCGAGCGCGTCGTCGACCACCTCGGAGACCAGGGCCCGCGCCGGGCGGATCGACGCGGGGCCGTCCTCCGGGCGCGCGTACTCGAGGAGATCGCGCACGACGACGTGGATGCGCTCGGTCTCTTTTCGCATGCGCCTGAGGAAGTCGGCGCGGATCTCGTCGGTCGTCTCGGCGTCCTCGATGAGGTCGTGCATGCCCATGATCGCGGCGATGGGGTTGCCGATCTCGTGCGCGACGCCGGCGGCGAGCTTTCCGACGCTCGCCATGTGCTCGCTCCCCGCGAGCTGCTCGCGTGTCTCGCCGAGCCGCTTCGTCGTGGTGGTGAGCTCGTCGACCTTGTTCCGCAGCGCTTGCTCCTCCTTCAACAAGCGCGCCGTCATCGCGCGAACGCTCGCGCCGAGATCGGCGACCTCGCGCGCGCCCGAGGCGGGCAGGTCGAGATCGCGGCCGCCCGTGGCGACGCGGTCGGCCGCCCGCGCGAGCTCCTCGATCGGCCGAACGATCGTGCGCGTCAGCGCGATGTACGCGAACGCGAGGATGGCGATCGCGAAGACCGTCATGTAGAGCGCGATGCCGCGCACGAGCTGCGAGGTGCGCGCGGGATCGTCCTCGGCGCGCACGCGGACGAGGACCGCGCCGTCGCTCCCGCTCGGGAGGATGACGTCCATCGCGCGTCCGGACGGCGACGTGACCCGTCGCGCGGACTCGCCGTAGGGGCGCGGCGGTGAGCCCAGGAGAGAGGCGTCCGCCCCTCCGCGCGCGAGGACCTCGCCGGCTGGGCCGTAGACGCCGACGGCGAGAGCGCCGCCTTCGCCGACGTGCGACGCGATCGCCCGATCGAGCGAGGCGGGATCGTTCGCGCGCACCTCGGCGACGTGGGCGGCGACGGCGCGCCCGAGGCTCCGCGCAGCGTCCTCCCGGTAGGCGAGCGAGGTGCCGCGCGTCACCTGCGCGATCGCGAAGAAGAGCGGGACGTAGGCGAGCAGCATCACGCCGGCGAGGGCGAGCACGATCTGCAGGCGGAGCCCGGGGCCGGAGCGCCTGCGGCGGCCTCCGTTCATGCGCGGAACTTCGTCGTGGCGCTCGCCGGACGCGCTCATCCGACCCCGAGGAGGCCGCCGATCTGGTAGACGGCCACCGCGGCGGCGTACCCGAGCGCGTAGGTGTAGGCGAGGACGAACGCGGGCCACCGCCAGCTCGACGTCTCGCGGCGTATCGCCGCCACCGTGCTCATGCACTGGCAGGCGAGGACGAAGAACGCGAGGAGAGCGAGACCGGTGCGCGCGCCGTAGAGCGGCGTGCCGTCGGGGCGCTTGGCCTCGCGCAGCTTCTCGGCGAGGGGAGCGGGCTCGTCCTCGGCGTCTTCGACGCCGTAGACCACGCCCATCGTCGCGACCATGAGCTCGCGCGCGCCGAACGAGCCGAAGAGCCCGACGTTGATGCGCCAGTCGAAGCCGGCCGGGCGCGTCACCGGCTCGATCGCGCGCCCGACCGTCGCGGCGACGCTCGACTCGATCTCCGGCGCCCCCGGATCGCGATCGACGCCGGGCATCGGGATCGTGAGCAGGGTCCAGAGCACCGCCGACGCGATGACGATCGTCGTCCCGACGTCGCGGAGGAAGCGGCGCGCGGCTCCGAGGGCCGTCCGCACGACGACGCTCGGCTGCGGCAAGCGGTACGAGGGCATCTCGAGGACGAGCGGCAGGCTCTTGCCTCTCGTCGCCGTTCGCCGGAGCACGAACGACGCGACCAAGGCCGCGAAGATGCCCGAGAAGTAGAGCCCGACGAAGAGGCAGGCGCGGAAGAGCGCCGAGCGGCCCGAAAAGAACGCCGCCAGCACCAGCGCGTAGGTCGGCAGTCGCGCCGCGCAGGTCATCAGCGGCAGCACGAGGATCGCCGTGAGGCGCTCGCGCGGATCCCGCACCACGCGGGTCGCCGAGATCGCCGGGATCGCGCAGGCATGCCCCATCAACAGCGGGAGGAAGCTCCGTCCGCTCAGACCGAGGAGGCGGAGGAGGCGGTCGACGAGGAACGCGCCGCGCGCGAGGTAGCCGCTCGCTTCGAGCAGCTCGAGCGCGATCGTGAGGATCACGATCTGGGGCATGAACGCGAGGACGGTCCCTGCGCCGGCGAGGACGCCGTCCGCGAGGAACGAAGCGACGAGGCCCTTGCCGAGCAGACGATCGAGGCCGCCGCGGGCGAGCCCGAGCAGCGTGTCGAACGCGCCGGACACCGGGTCGGCCACGAGGAAGACGGCCGCGAAGACGAGCGCCATGATCCCGACGAAGAGGAACGGACCGATGACGGGGTGAAGGAGGACCGCGTCGAGGCGCTCGGTGAAGAGGCGGCTTCGCTTCGTCGCGTCGCTCGTCGACACGTCGTGGACGACGTGGCGCGCGACCGCGGCCGGGTCGAACCCCGCGTGTGGCGGCGGCGGATCGAGATCGCGGAGGCGATCGTCGACCGCCGCGAGGAGCGCGGGCTTCGCGTCGTCGTCGCGCGCGCAGACGAGGACGACCGGCACCCCGATTTCGTCCCCGAGGCGCGTCACGTCGACGGCGCGTCCCTCGGACGCGAGGATGTCCTTGTGCGTCAGCGCGACGATCAGCGGGAGCTTCGCCCTGGCGAGCTCGCGCGTCAGACGCAGGCCGAGCGCGAGGCGGGTCGGGTCGATCACCTGGACGACGACGAAGCGGGCGGGCGCGCCGGCCTCGTCCTTCGTGCGCTCGCGCAGGCGCTCGAGGAAGCCGCGCGCGACGCCTTCGTCGGTGTCGTCCGCGACCGCGGCCTCGACCGAGTAGAGCCCAGGGAGGTCGGCGATCTTCGCGCGCGCGCCCGAGGGAAGCGTGACCTCTCCCTCGAGCACGTCCACCGTGATGCCGGGGTAGTTGCCGACGCGCGCGTTGCCGCCCGTCAGGCGGTTGTAGATCGACGATTTGCCCGAGTTCGGACGCCCGACGAGGACGATCGTGCACTCTGCCGTGGGCGCGCCCCCGCCCTCGCGCGTGCTCCGGGCCGTCTCCGCGGCGTCGCTCATGACCCGGTCTCGCTCGCTGGGGCGACCTCGAGGTGCTCGGCGAGCTCGCGCGCGACGGCGAACTCGCCTCCCGAAGACGTCCGGACGTGGAGCGGACCCCCGAGCGCGGCGCGGCGAAGCACGACGACCTCTTCTCCTTCGTGGAGGCCTACCGCGGCGAGCCAGTCCGTCGCCCCCGCCTCGAGGCGCACCGCGACGATGCGCAGGCGGCTGCCGGCAGCCGCGGTCGCGAGGGAGCTCGGCGCCCCGCTCGTGTCGATCGGGCTCTCGGCTTCGGCGACCATGCGGCCAGTCTACTCGGCCCTCGCTAGAGTCTCGTGCCGAACGCGCGTCCGATCGCCTCTGCGATGGCGCCGCCCGCGTCGATCGTGCCCTCGAGCACGTCCGTGGCGGCGGCTTTTACCTCGGGCGGAGCCTGACCCATCGCGAAGGAGCGGCCGGCGCACGACATCATCGGCAGGTCGTTCAGCCAGTCCCCGACGCAGACGGTCTCGGAGATGTCGATGCCGTAGTGGTCCGACATCCACGCGAGCGCGGTGCCCTTCGTGCCGCCGGATGCGCGCGCGACCATACCCCAGTGCTCGGTGTCCCGCCGGAAGGGGAACATCGCGACCTGCATCGCCTCGGTCGCGTCGCGCTGGATGTCGGCGACGGTGCGGCCGATGTTCGCCTCTTTGCCGAGCGCGACCACGGCGGTCATCCCGTCGTCCGAGTCCCAGAGGGCGTGCTCGGTCACGCGATGCGCGTAGCGGAGGTCGGTCGACCACGTCCGCACGTAGGGCAGGAAGTCCGCGCCCCGCTCGTCGTGCACGATCGCGTCCTCGGCGAAGAGGAACGCGACGAGGTCGTTGCGCTCGAGGCTCTCGCGGAGGCGGTCGGCCGCGCGCCCACGGATGCCGTGGTGGAGCAGCGTCTTGTCGTTCTTGACGTTGACGATGTGGCTGCCGTCGGCGCAGCCCACCGGGCCCGCGATGCCGAGGAGCTCGGCCGACTCGCGCGTGCCCGAGTAGAGCCGGCCGGTGAGGATCGTCACCTTGACGCCGCGCGCGCGGAGCTTGCGGACGGCTGTGACGTCGGCGTCGTTCGCGGCCCCCGCGTGGTTCAAGAGCGTGCCGTCGAGGTCGAGCGCGAGCAGCTTGTACTGACCGAGCTTGCTCGTAGAAGCGGAACGGGAGCTCCGCCGTGCTACCGGCGTGCTCCCGTTCGATCCGCCGCGCCCTTCGGCGAGGCTTCGGCTCTTTCGCTTCCCCGCCATGGCGAACTCGAGCGCCCGATCCGTCGGATCAGGAGGCTTCGGCGTAGACCGAGACCTTCTTCTTGTCCTTCGTCTTCCACTCGTACTTCACCACGCCGTCGATGAGGGCGAAGATGGTGAAGTCGCGGCCGCGGCCGACGTTCTTGCCGGCGGCGATCGTCTCGCCGACCTGGCGGATGATGATGTTGCCCGCACGGACGGTCTCGCCGCCGTACACCTTGACGCTCCGGCGCTGCGAGTTGGAGTCGCGACCGTTGCGCGTGCTGCCTGCGCCTTTTTTGTGAGCCATGGTCCTCTTCTCCTCTCAGCCCGTGATGCCGGTGATCTCGAGCGCCGTGAACGGCTGCCGGTGACCGGTCTTCCTGCGGTAGTTCTTGCGACGGCGGAACTTGAAGATGATGACCTTCGGCGAGCGGTCCTGGCCGACGATCTTCGCCTCGACCTTCGCGCCGCCCACGAGGGGAGCGCCGACCTTCACGCCGTCGCCGCTGCCGACGAGGAGGACCTCGCCCAGGGTGACGCTGTCGCCGACGTTGCCCGCGAGCTTTTCGACGCGAAGCCGATCGCCCTGCGCTACCCGATACTGCTTACCGCCCGTTTTGATGACCGCGTACATGGATCGCCCTCTTCTCGAGCCGTGCGTGCCTAGGTCTGCCGAGACCCGCTACGGCGGGGTTGCCATGCCTCGAAGCAGTGCTGAACGAAGGACAAGCTCTCGATAAAGCTCGGATTCGTTGCCTCGCTCCAGGGCGTGGGACGCGGCACTATACGCGTGCGCCCGCGTTTGTAAAGCGCTGCGCGTAGGAGCGGCTTTCTCGGGCTTTGTCGGCCTTCTCCCGGGGCGCTGCCCCCGCCTTCGTCCCCGGCTGTGTCGAGTGCGACTTGTCGAGTCGGGCCGAGAGTGCTGAACTTCGGGGGCGCACGGCTTGCAGCTTCAAGCTCGACGGGCCGTCTCGCGGCACGGGTAAGGCACGGGTTCGCGGAGGGCTCGAGCTCGACGAAATTCGAGCGACGGCCGGTGGTTCCGCGGGCGGAGGATCAATGGACTATCGCGGCGTTCTCCTCATCACCGCTGTGCTCGGAGCGGGGGCGTTCGCCTCCTCGACCGCGTGCAGCGGCCCGGATCCGGGGGCCCTCACGTTCGCCGAGCGCCAGACCCAGGGGAGCACCGGGGACCCTGGCTCGAGTGGCACGAGTGGCACGCCTGGCACGGGCGACGGAGGCGCGACCGAGGGGGGCGCCGCGGTCGATCCCGTCTTCGGCACCACCCCGTTCACCTACGTCGACCCCGGCGTGACGGCAAACGACGCCAATCCTGCCCACGGCGGCACAGTCGAGGGCAAGGATTGCATCGTCGGGGGCTGCCACCTCGAGGGCGGCCGGCCGTGGGTCTTTGGCGGCACAGTCTACACGGCGGCTCAGGGTGGCGCGGTCGTGCCCAAGGCCGAGATCAAGATCGTCGCACCGAACGGCTCGGAGGTCGGCACGACGTACACGGACGCCAACGGCAACTTCTGGCTCGAGAAGGACGGCACCACGATTCCGGCGGGGAGCAAGGTCGGCGTGCGGAGGGAGGGCGGAGCGGAGGCGAAGCACATGATCACGGCCCTCCAGCCGACCGATCGCGGCTGCAGCGCGAACCGAGCGAACTGCCACGGGACCGGCGGGACCGGCAGGGTCTACGTCCCCTGAGCCAGGGCGCGCCGCTTGCACCCGAGCTCTCGTCGGTGAGACGGCAGGCTCCACTGACTCGTCACGCGCTCCGCCGGCCTTCGGAGGATGGATGAACTATCGCGGCGTTCTCGTCGTCTTTGGCGTGCTGGGGGCTGGGCTCACCGCGATGGCTGGGTGCAGCGGGCCGGATCAGGGAGTCATCACCTTCTCCGAGCGGCCGTCGCAGGGCGCGGCGCGCGGGGACAACGACAACGGGTCGCCCGCCCCGGCCGCGCCGACGAGCACCGGCTCGACCACGCCGGCGAACCCGGTCTTCGCGAGCGACGCCTTCCCGGCGGTCAACCCGGCGTGCGGCACCTGCCACTTGAGCGGGGCGAACGGCGCGCCGATCTTCTTCGGTCCGAGCGGCGCGGCCGCGGCCACGGCGGACGCGACGTACCCGCTCTTCAAGGCGAAGGGCTACCACCAGGTCGACAGCCTGTTCGTGACCAAGGGCCTCCACGCCGGTCCCGCGCTCACGCCCGAGCAGCGCGCGGCCGTCGACAAGTGGGTCGCGGCCGAGGGCGGCGGCCCCGACGGCGGCTGACCGGCCCACGAGCCCGCCGCGCACGCTCGCGGTCGCGCGTCAGTACCGGTGCTGGAAGAGCACGTCGAGGATCGACGTCCCGCGATCGCCGCGCGTCGCGACGAGCGACCACTTGGGGACGAACTGCCAGTTGAGAAAGAGGTACGCCGTGTCGGGCTCGCGGTAGGTCGTGCGCCCCGGCGCGTAGCCGACCTGCACCTTGAGCCGGCGATCGAAGAAGCTCCTGCCGATCTTGGCGCGGGTGCGGTTTCCGCTCAGCGTGTCCGTCTCGACGTCGAGGCTCTCGTCGATCTCGGAGAGGACGCGGTTGAGGTCGCTCGCGATGAAGCCGCTCCCCACGGCGGTCGCTCCCGAGGTGTTGCCGGCCGTCTCCGCCGTCTCGCCGGCGGCCGCCATGTTCGGATCGGGGCGCCCGAAGAGCAGGACGCTCAGGATCTCGTTCTTCGAGTACGGCGGCTCGGAGCGGAGCGTGAGGTTGCCCGTCTTGAGGGGCCCGGTGAACTCGACCCAGACGCGCGTTCGATCGGGGGAGTCCCAGTACGCCGCGGCCACGATGGTGGGATTTCCAGCGTCGCCGCCCTCGGGGAACGTCACGGTGCCGCGGTCGACGGTGAAGCGACGTCCGTGGACCTCGATCGTTCCGCCGCGCAGATCGATGCGGCCGGTGACGCGGACCTCCTCGGCGATCTCGACGAGCGTCCGGCCGCCGAGCTTCACGGCGAGGCCGCGGCCCTCGAGCTCGACGGAGTCGCCGAGCGTGACGCTCATGCGTGTCACGAGGCCGGGGCCGTTCGTCCTCGCCGCCGCGGCTTGGCGGCCTGTCCCGCCGCGGTGCCTGCGCACGGCGGCCGTGTCGAGCTGACCGTTGCGCTTGCGGACGCCGATCGCCACGGTGGGGTCCGGGTCGAGCGGCTGGAGCGACTGCGTGCTGCGGTCGGGGAGCGCGACGTTCGCGCGCGGGACGTCGACGGTCACGAGCAGCGCGCTCCGGTCGTCGGACATCTTCGCCGACACCTTCACCTCGCCGGTCGCCGCCGCGAACGTGGCGCCCTCCGAGCTGATGGGCACGTCCTTCGTCGCGATGACCGTCGCGTCTCCGCCGACGAAGGACAGCCCGTTCATCCGGCCGCTCGCCGACGCGCGGAACTCGCCGGCGCCGAGCTTGCCGGTCGCGTTGTCGATACGGAAGACGCCCGTCCGATCGAACTTGGCGATCGCCGTCAGCGCCGAGAGCTCCTCGCCGATCGCGTTCACGTAGAGCCGCGCGTCCTGGAGCGCCAGGCCGCCCTCGAAGACCTGCGACGTCGGATCGATCGTCACGCTCCCGGCGCCGTCGACGCGTCCGTCGATCTCGGAGACGGCCCCCTTCACGAGCGGCGCGAGGAGCGCGAGGCGGCCGTTCTGTACGGCGTAGTCGAGCCGCGTGGGCGCGGTCGGCTCCCACGAGACGTCGACCCCCTTCATGCGCAGGCTCTTCGAAGCGAGCTGGAACGTCGCCTTGCTCGACTCGTCCGTGATCGACGCGTGCGCGAAGAGCGAGGCGTCGCGCCCGCCCGCGGTGACGTCGAGCTTGTCGACCACCGCGCCGCCCGCGCCGAAGCCGTCGACGTGCGCCTTGGCCTCGAACGAGGGCTCGTGGTTCAGGTCCTTGACGCGGGCGCGTCCGGTGAGCGAGCCCGTCACGTCCGTCGTGAGCGGGAGCGCGCCGAGCGCGAGGTTCTCGACCTCGACCTCCGCGGACGCTCGCCACGGGAGCTCGGCCGGCGACTTGCCGTGGAGCAGATCGCTCACGCGCAGGTCCGTCATCAAGACGAGCCCGCGGAGGTGACCGGGGTCCTTCCTCGACGTCGTGGAGGGGACGAAGGGCGCCCGCGCGCCGCCGCGGCTCGTGGGCCGCCGGCGCGGACGGCGCGGTCGCTCGTCGAGCGCGAAGGTGATGGCCGCGCGCTCGCCGTCCCAGCGCGCCTCGAGCGTGCCGTCGAGCGGATCGAACGCCACCTCGCCGGGGAGGCGCGGGCGATCTTCGCGGAGGCCGTGCGCGCGCCCGCTCACGGTCACCTTGGGGTGGCCGAGGGTGCCCGAGAGCCCGACGCGGCCCTCGACGCCGCCGCGAAGAGGCGGCGCCTCGATGAACGACGGGAGGTCCGAGACCTCGCGCGTCGGGACGGCGGCGACGGCGTTGACGTCGAGGAGCGCGAGCGCGTGCGCGTCGATCTTCGCGGCGCCGCTCATCCACGTCGCGAGCGGAACCCTGGTCTTCGCCGAGGCGCTGCCGAGGAGGCCGTGCTCGTCCCACGAGAGGACCGCGACCTCGGCGTCGTCGGTCCGGCCGTCCCAGGCCACGTGCGTGACGAGGTCGACGCCCGCGATCGTGACGGTCCGCGACGGCTCTTCGCGCGAGAGCGCGACGCCGAGGCCGTGCGTGCGCACCGTCGCGCGAACGGCGGGCAACGCCGCGGGGTCGCCGCGCTCGGCGCGGGCCTCGAACGACGCGAGCCCGTCGACCCGCTCGACGCCCTCGCCGGCGAAGAGCGCAGCGCCTTGCGACAGATCGACCGTGCCGCGGACCTCGACGACGCCGGTGGCGCGCTTGAGCGAGCGACCGTCGAGGCGTCCGGGCACGTCGAGCTCGGCGCGCGTGAGCTCGATCTGGCCGAGGCCCTCCGCGACGATCTTGCCGGAGCCCACGAGCTTGCCGCGGTCGATCTTCGCGTGCGCCTCGGCGAGGAGAGAGCTGCCGGCGGGGAGCGTGTCTCCGAGCGGGCCGCTCCGGACGACGACGTCGAGGTGGCCCTCGGCGCCCTCGTCGCCTTGACGCACGTCGACGTCGACCGAGGCGGTGGTGCCTTCGGGGACGAGCTCGAGCTCTCGGACGCCGGTGATGGCCGCGGCGCGATGGAGATCGATGGCCGCGCTCTTCGCGCGGACGCTCCACTTTCCGCCGCCGATGCGCGCGTCGAGCGCCAGCGGCTCGCCGAGCCCGGTGACGCGGAGGCCGCGTGTCTCGACCACGCCGTTGGTCACGTGAACGGCGTCCGCGGTCACGGTGATTCCGTCGGCCCCGGAGGCGCCGAGGCTGACCGACGCGTCGAGGATGCGCGGCGTCGGCACGAGCGCGACCCGCGCGTGTCCGGTCGCGGTGGGGTAGACGAGCGGTGCCTTGTCGCCGGCCTTCACGTGCAGGTCGACGCCGGCGAAGCCGACGGTGAGCACGGGCGCCACGAGCGGCCCCGAGAGGACGCCGTTCGCGCTGAGGTGCCCCGCCGAGAACGCGTCCACCGCGACGCCGTCGGCGGAGCCGTTCGTCGTCGCCTGGATCGTGTACCTCCCGAGATCGATCGTGCCCTGGACGCGCGCGGACGCCGCGCCGCCGACGACGTTCGGCGCGCGCTGGAGCGCGCGGAGGGAGCTCGAGCGCGCCTGGAGATCGAACGTCACGAGGTTCGTCGGGCGGTCGAACGTCACCTTGCCGTTCGCCTCGACCCCCGGCTCGCGCGCGCGCACCACCGCGGTGATGCGCTCCCCCTCGAAGCGCCCCTCGATCGTCGTCGCGGGGATGCGCTCGGAGCCGACCGTGCCCTCGGTCGTCGTCACGCGGAACGTGCCGAGCGCCCCCGTCGCGCCCGAGAGCGTGCCTTCGCCGGTGATCTTCGCCGACAGGTCCGTCGCGGTCCCGGCGCCGAACGCGTCCGCGTCGACGTGGCTGGCGTCGACGTCGAGCTTGAACGCGTGTCCTTCGCGGAGGTCGATCTCGCCGGTCGCGACGATCGGCGCGCCGGCCACGAGGACGCGTGCGTCGAGGGCGATCGTCGGGAGCTTGCCCTGCGCGTGGGCGTGGATCGCGACCGGACGCGTGAGCGGGACGTCCGAGAACGCGGTGGCGACCGCCGCGGGATCGCTCTCCGCGACGTCGACGGTAGCCTCGAGGCGATCGCCCACGAGCTCCGCGCGCGCCACGACGGGGACGCGGCCGCAGGAGCCGTCGAGCGCCACGTGGCCCCCCAGCTCGGCCGTCTCGACGTCGAGCCTGAGCTCTCCGCGTGCGTTGCCGACGAGCGGCGCGCGCTGGTTCGGGAGCTTCGGCGAGCGGAGGTTCACGCGCCCGCGGTCGACCGTCACCTTCATGCGCTTCTCTTCGAAGAGGAAGCTCGCTTCGAGGCCGGCGACGTCGCCGTCGAGCGACGGCGGCACCAGCGCGCCGTGGACCTGGGACTCTCCGAGGCGCGCGCGCGCGATGTGGACCCGCGGCGCCCGGTCGCGCGGCGTCGGCTCGGGCGGCTCCGGCGTGTCGGCGCTCGACGCGCGTCGGTGGAACGTCCGCGCGATCCGCGGCGCTCCCGCGTCGTCGACGTCGAGCACGACCTCCGACTTCGCGACGCGGACCTCCTCGAGCTCGACGTCGGGCGGTCCGCCCTTCGCGAGCGAGCCGAGGAGACGCTCGAGATCGATGGTCGCCTCGACGTCGTTCGCGAGGATGACGCGCCGGCCGTCCGGATCGAGGACCTCGGCCTCGCGGACGCGGACCTTCGCTCTCGGGCCGATCGACAGCGAGCGCACCTCGCCGATCGCGAGGGTGCCCTCGAACAGGCTGGCGGTGACGCGGTTGCCGACGTCGCGCGCGACGCGTCGGACCGCGGGCGTATTCGCGTGGAGGGCGACGCCGGCGACGAGCGCGCCCGCGAACGTCGCGAGGACGCAGGCGGCTCCTCCGCCGTGGGCGAGGGCGAGGGCGACGAGCGCGCGCCTCCGCACTAGAACGCCTCTCCGATGCCGAACGCGATCGCGATCGGCATCCCGAGGAGCGGCGTCGGGTCGAGCTCGAACGTCGCGCCGCCGGGGTACTGCAGCCCGGGGATGCGGTAGCCGACGTCGAGGCGGATCGGGCCCACCGGGGTGTCGTAGCGCGCCCCGCCGCCGCAGGACAGGTGCGGCCGGTCGAGGCGGATGTTGAGCATGAAGGGGGAGACGTCGCCGGCGTCGCAGAACACGGCCGTCGAGAACGGTCCGGAGACGACGAAGCGCACCTCGGCGGTCGCCTCCCAGAGCGAGAGGCCGCCGGTCGGCAGGAAGCAGGCCTTGTCGTTGGGGTTGCAGCCCCCGGCGGCCCCCGACTGGCCGGCCGGGCTGAGGTACGGGATGTAGTCGTGTGGACCGACCCCGCGGAGCGGGTAGCCGCGGTTGGAGGTCGGACCGCCGCCGAAGAAGCCGCGGAAGAAGAGCAGCTGGTAGTCGCGTCCGGACTCTTCCGCGCGCGAGGTGCCGGGCGTCTCGAAGTTGATCTGGGAGAACTTGGAGTAGTTGAACGGGAAGAGGAAGCCGAGCGAGCCGCGCAGCGCGATCGTGACCTTCCTCGGCAGCGGGATGAAGCCCCGGACCTCCGGCTGCACGCGAACGTCGTCGGCGACGCCCTGCAGCGGGCCGCCCGCGAACTGGAGCTCGTTGCCGATGTAGAACCCGCGGCGCGGCTTGATCGGGTCGTTGCGGAAGTCGAGGTGCGTGGTGACGGCGATGTACGAGATGATGAGCGTCTCGACGCCCTCGACGCGCCCGATGTAGTCGAAAGGGAAGTTCGCCTGGAGGTTGAACTCCGGGCTCATGAAGAGCTTGCCCCAGAACGTGCGCTCGAGGCCGACCTCGCCGCGGAGCTCGTGGTAGCCGAGGACGTCCTCCGTCGGTCGGGGGAGGAGGACCGGATAGACGTTGTACTCCGAGCGTGCAAAGCCGGTGGTGCGCTTCTCTACGAACGCGGGTTGCCTGAGCGTCGCCGTGAGCCGATGCTCGTAGAGGGGATCGGTCGGCGGTAGCAGATCGGGAAACCGCGTGGGGTAGAGGACGATTCCGGGCTTGTAGCGAAGATCGAGCTTCCGGAGCCCGCCGAGGAAGTTGCCGTTCTGCCAGCCGATCTGGAGGTGGCTGTCGGTCTTGAGCGAGTCGAGCTCGACGCCGCCGCCGAGGAGCAGCGCCTTCATCTTCGCCGGCTGGGCCTTGACCGTGATGGGCACCACCTGCGAGCGCTCGAACTCCTCGAGGTCCTGGACGAGGTCGATCGACGCGAAGACGCCGAGGTCCAGCAGCGCCTGCCGTCCTTCGGAGAGCGCCTCGCTCGAGTAGCGCGTCCCCTCTTCGACGCCGAAGATGCGGCGCACGGGCCCCGGCGGCAGATCGCCGAGGCCCTCGAACTTCACCGGGCCGAACTTGCCGAGCGGACCCGGCTCGACGGTGTAGATGAGCCGCGCGCGGTGCGTCGCGAGGTCGACCTCGGCCTGACGCGTGACCTTCGCCGCCGCGTGCCCGGTCGAGGTGAGGCCGAAGAGGACGGCGGTCTCCGACTCGGCGAACTTGTCCTCGTCGAGCGGCCTGCCGATCGGCAAGACGGAGTTGATCGCCTTGCGGATGGCCTCGCGGGTCTTCGTGTCGACGGGCGTCTTTTCCGCGATCGCGATCGAATCGACGAGCACGGGCTCGCCTTGATCGACGCCGATCGTGACGGCGACCTTGTTGCCCTTCTCCTCGACCCGCGCGGCATAGACGCGAGCGTCGTAGTAGCCCTGCGCTCGCAGGTAGCGCTCGATCCGCTGGAGGTCCCGGCGGAGCGCGTAGGGATCGAAGATCTCGTATTCGTAGACGACCCCGTCGAAGATCCCGAGGAAACGCGAGCCCTCGCGGGTCGCGATGCTGTCGAGGAGCTCCTGGTCGTCGATGCCGTGCGTCCCCTCGATCGTGACGCGGTCGATGGCGTTCTTCCCGGCCGGCACGCGGTAACATGCGCTGCCGCCGAGCGCGACGAGCGCCGCTGCGAAGACCAGCAACGGATGAGGACGGCTACCGCTCACGAGCGGCATCGCGCGCACCATACCAGGCCAGGCGGCAGGCACTAGGCCGGATGAGCTCCATTCTGCCGCATCGACGCTGGCGCGTGTCGCTCGCGGCTCACTCCCAGTCGACCCGGAGGTCGTCGTAGCGGACCTCGCCCGTCCCATCCTCGCAATGAAACCCGAGCTTGACCCTCGTCGTTCCGGTCAGCGTGCACTGCGCGAAGACTTCGGTCGTCTCGGAGACGGAGCCGCTCTCGCGCCGGATCGAGAAGGTCATCGCCACACCCGAACCGCCTGCGACGGGCGTGGCGACCATGCCGAGCTCGGTCCACTCGTCGGTGGGTACCGCGCCGTTCAGCGCCCGCACGTCGTTGGGCGTCGTCTGCGTCTGCATGTTCACCAAGGTCTGGTCCAGCACGCCGTCGTTGTCGTCGTCGTGGAGGTAGAGGATCGCAGCGCAGGCATTGGCCCCGTCGTCGGCGATGTGGGTGATCATGACGCCTTCGGTGTTGCTCCACGGCCCCGTCGGCCTGATGCGGACGCGAACATCGAGTCGGCTCGAGGTGCTCGGAAAAGCGCGGACGAGTCGCCCGTACGAGCAGCCGGGGGCGCCGAGCAGGCTCGCCCTCAACGAGGCAGGCGCCGAATAGGCCGACGTCTGGTCGAGCGCGACGAGCAGCTTGCCCGGAGGGTCGATGTCGAGGCTCCAGCCGTCCGACTCGAGCGCGGCGCCGTCGTCGAAGTCGCGGCAGTACCGCGGCGCGGGCTTCATCGCGGCGCATCCTCGGGTCGGGGAGGCCGCGTCTCCCGCGTCGGCGGCATCCGGCCCGTCGAGCGGCGCTCGGCCGTCGCCGCCGCCGTCCGAGCGGGGGTCGGCGTCGAGCCCCGGAGAGGTGCGCAGGTCGTTCAGGTCCGACGCGTAGAGGAGAGAGCAGGCGCCCGATGCCGCCGCTGCTGCCGCGAGCAGCAGCGCTCCGAGCCTGTGGGCGAGGCGCGGTCGCACGACGTCCGGCGAGCGCTCTCGACTACCGTCCATGGGACCGACTGTACCGCAACGCGGGACGCGGGAACCACTGCCGCGCCATCTCGCGTGGCGGGCGCGGACTTCACAGCGGCCCCTTAAGCGAACGGCTCGGGAGGCGTTAGTTCACCGAGGAGGGTGAGCCGTTGTCCGAGCTGGAGGTGAAGAGGGGCGTATCGAGGTCGAGCGATCCGGTCGTCGCGGCACAGGAGCTGTTCGACGCCGTCTACGACGCAGCCGCAGCGTTGACGATCTTCTACTGCTCGCCTGCGTACGACCTCGAAGCGCTCGGCGCAGCCCTCAAAGAGAAGTTCGGGGATGTGCCGCTCATCGGGTGTACGACGGCCGGGGAGATCACGCCCTTCGGATACGTCGAGGGCACGTTGACGGGGGTGAGCATCATCGGCGCGGGATTCCGGGCGGCGACCGTTCGCGTCGACGACCTCAGCCACTTCCAGATCGCGCGCGGGGATGACTCGGTTCAACGCGCTTTCGGCGAGCTCCGAAAGTGCGGGGTGGTCCCGAGCGCGCGCGACACCTTCGCCTTCCTCCTCGCGGACGGGCTCTCGATGCAGGAGGAGGTCCTCGTCAGCTCGATCTCTCGCAACCTCGGATCCATTCAGCTGTTCGGCGGCTCGGCGGGCGACGGCACGCGATTCGGCAAGACCTACATGTTCCACGAAGGAGCATTCAGGACCGACTGCGCGCTGCTCACCGTCGTGCACACGGAATATCCATTCGAAGTCTTCAAGACACAGCACTTCGTCGCCGCGTCGGAGAAAATGGTCGTCACCGCTGCGGACCCCGCACGGCGCATCGTGACGGAGATCAACGGCCAGCCCGCCGCGAGCGAGTACGCACGCGTGATGGGGATGGAGACGGAGGAGCTCACGCCGTTCGTCTTCGCGAGGCACCCCGTCGTCGTGCGCGTCGGCGGTACCACGTACGTCCGCTCGATTCAGAAGGTCAACGACGACGGGAGCTTGACGTTCTTCTGCGCCATCGACGACGGGATCGTCCTGACGGTCGCGAAGGGCGTGGACATGGTTCAGAACCTCGCCGACGCGTTCGAGTCGGTGCGCCGCCACCTCGGGCCGCCGACCCTCGTGCTGGGATGCGACTGCATCTTGCGCCGCCTCGAGATCGAAGAGCTCGGGCTCAACGTCGAGATCTCGGAGCTGATGACGAAGAACGGCGTCGTTGGTTTCGCGACGTACGGCGAGCAGTACAACGCGATGCACGTCAATCAGACCTTCACGGGTGTCGCCATCGGCGCGAAGCGCGATGCCGCCTGAGCCGGCGCCGGCAGCGCTCGTCCAAGAGGTCGCCCGGCTGAAGAAGATCAACGCCGCGCTCATGGACCGCGTCGAGCGGAACATGGACGTCCAGGAGAGCGCGTTCACGCTCTTCCAGGCGGCGACGACTCTCGAGACGACCGTGCGCGAGCGGACCGCGGCCCTCGAGACCGCGATGACGGAGCTCGAGCGCTCGAACGTGGCGCTCACGCGTGCGAAGGAGGCGGCCGACGCTGCGTCGAAGGCAAAGTCCGAGTTCCTCGCGACGATGAGCCACGAAATCCGAACGCCGATGAACGGCGTCATCGGAATGACCGAGCTGCTCATGACGACGCCGCTGGATCCGAATCAGCGCAAGCTGGTCGAGACCGTTCGCCGATCAGCGGACGCGCTGCTCGCCATCATCAACGACATCCTGGACTTCTCGAAGGTCGAGGCGGGGCGCCTCGAGCTCGAATCGGTCGATCTCTGTCTGCGGCAGATCGTCGAAGACGTCACCGACTTGCTCGCGGGCACCGCGCATCGAAAGGGCCTCGACCTCATCGCTCACATCCCGGCCGGCACCCGGACGGCATTCAGTGGAGACCCAGGACGGCTTCGTCAGATCATCACGAACCTGGTCGGAAACGCGATCAAGTTCACCGAGAAGGGTCGTGTCGTCGTCAGCCTCTCGACCGAGCCCGATCCCGATGGAGGCGCGCTCGTTCGCATCGACATCGCCGACACCGGGATCGGCATCGCGGCGGAGATCCTCCCGCGCCTGTTCGAGTCGTTCGTTCAGGCCGACGGGTCGATGTCGCGACGCTACGGAGGCACGGGGCTCGGTCTCGCGATCTCCAAGCGCCTGAGCCATCTGATGGGGGGTGACGTCTCGGTCACGAGCGAGCTCGGGGTCGGCTCGACGTTCACCTGTACGGCGCGCCTCCTTCCGGCGGAACGCGCCGTGGTCGTCAAGCCCGTGCGGCGGAGTCCGTCGAGCGCCGCGCTGACACGAGCGCTCGGCGGCTCGCTCGAGTCGGTGGAGCATCGTCTCCAGCTCGAACGAGCCGAGGGCCGAGCGTTGACCGGTACGCGCGTGCTCGTGGCCGAAGACAACCTGATCAACCAAGAGGTCGCCGTCGGAATGCTCGAGCAGCTCGGGTGCGAGGTGAGCGTCGTCGGCGACGGGCGCCGCGCATGCGAAGCGCTTCGCCGCGAAGCGTTCGACCTCGTGCTGATGGATTGCCAGATGCCGGAGATGGATGGATTCCAGGCGACGCGAGAGATCCGCCGAGAGGAAGCCAGCCGCGGTCCTCGTCGCGTGCCGGTGATCGCCCTCACGGCGAATGCGCTCGCGGGCGACCGCGAGCGCTGCCTCGAGGCGGGAATGGACGATTTTCTCAGCAAGCCTTTCAACCGCGCCGATCTCTTCGAGACCGTGTGCCGGTGGGCTCCGGCGGCAGAGGACGCAGCCGCCGCATCCACGCCCGACGCCGAAGGGGCAGCCGCCGAGGACCCGATCGACCGTGCGGCGCTCGCCCAGCTCGAGTCGCTGCGCCGACCGGGGCAGCCGGACGTCGTGGTGAGGGTCCTCCAGATGTTCTTGAAGACGATGCCCGCGGAAATGGACGCCCTCGACCGGGCGATCACGATCCAAGACGCAGCGTCGTGCGCGCGGATCGCGCACAAGTTGAAGAGCAGCAGCGCCAGCCTCGGTGCTCGGCGCCTCGCGGAGACGCTCGCGGAGATCGAGCGACGCGCGCGAGCTCTGGACATGGCGATTGGCGACGTCGCGGCGTCGCTGCAGAAGGAGCGAGAGTCAGCGATGCACGCACTGGAAATGGAGCTATCCCGGCGAACGACGAATGAGGTGGCCCGTGTCTGATCGAGCGCGTCCCATCGTCCTGCTCGTGGACGACGACCCCATGATGCGCCTGCTCACCGCGGAGGCGCTCTTCGGGGCGGGCTACGACGTCGTGGAAGCCGCCGACGGATCCGAGGCGGTGGATCGCTTCGGCGAGCTCGCGCCGGACGTGGTGCTCCTCGACGTCGTGATGCCGGAGATGGACGGCTACGACGTGTGTCGCGTCCTTCGCGGCCTCCCCGGTGGTGCGGCGACGCCCATCCTCATGATGACCGGCCTCGACGACGTCGACTCGATCCATCGCGCATACGAGGCGGGTGCCACGGACTTCATCACGAAGCCGATCAACTACTCGCTCCTGGGTTATCGATTGCGCTACCTGCTGCGAGCCGCCGCGACCTTCCGCGAGTCGTGCGAGACGGCGGCGCGCCTCGCTCGGGCGCAGCGGCTGGCGCGCATCGCGCACTGGGAGCTCGACCTCCAGACGGGGCATTACCACCACCCGCGCGCGGGGCTCGAGATCCTCGGCCTCTCACCTGCGGAGCGCGACGCGTCCACGTTCGGCCTCGCACCGGCCATTCATCCGGACGATCGGGACCGCGTCGAGGTGGCGCTCGCTGGGCGAGAGGCCCATCAGATCGAGTATCGCGTGGTGCTCCCAGACGGCACCGAGAAGTACCTCCATCAGGAGGCGGAGCTCGTCGACGACGAGCTCACCGGGCGCGCGCGTCTCGTCGGCACCGCGCAGGACGTGACGGTCCTGCGCAAGGCCGAGAGGCAGGTCCTCGAGCTGGCGTACTTCGACAGCCTCACCGGGCTACCCAACCGTACGTTTCTTCGCCAGTACCTCGCGCGCGTCCTCGGCAACGCCGAGCGCGATGGGAAAAACCTCGCGATCCTCGCGCTCGATCTCGATCTGTTCAAGCGAGTGAACGACACGCTCGGTCATGCGGCGGGGGACGCGCTGCTGCGCGAGGTCGCGGCGCGCGTCACGTCGTGCATCCGCGAGGGGGACATGGTGGCCTCCGCCGGCGGCAACGCGCTCGAGCGCGCGCTCACCTCCGACTCCGTCGCTGCGCGGCTCGGGGGTGACGAGTTCGTCGTGGTGCTCGGCGGCATCCGCCGTCCGGAGGACGCCGCGGTCGTCGCGCGAAGGATCGCCGACCGCCTCGCCATGGGCTTCACGCTCGGGACCGCCGAGGTCTTCGTCTCCTCGAGCATCGGCATCGCGACCTTTCCCGAGAACGGCAGAGACGCGGCGTCGCTCCTCGAGTGCGCCGACGCCGCGATGTACCACGCGAAAGACAGCGGTCGGAACGGCTTTCAGTTCTTCACGCCGTCGATCCACGAGGCCGCGAAGCGCCGAGTCGAGCTCGAGAACACGCTCCGCAGTGCGCTCGCGCGCTCCGGTATTCTCGGCGGACACGGTGAGTCGCATCGGGGCGGCAGCTCCACGCGAGCTCTGTCCGAGTTCGAGCTGCACTATCAACCCAAGGTCGAGATCCCGAGCGGCCGTGTGTCCGGCGCCGAGGCGCTCCTCCGTTGGACCTCGCCCGAGCGGGGCTGCGTCAGTCCTGCCGAGTTCGTGCCGATCGCCGAGGACACCGGGCTCATCGTGCCGCTCGGAGAGTGGGTGCTCCGGACGGCCTGTCGTCAAGCAAAGGAGTGGGAGGCGACAGCTCCGACGCCGCTCCGTGTCGCCGTCAACGTCTCGGCTCGCCAGTTCCGCGAACCCGGATTCTGCGCGCTCGTCGCCGACGTCCTGCGCGAGACAGGGCTCGCACCGAACCTCCTCGAGCTCGAGATCACCGAGGGGATGGTGATGCAAGACACGGCGACGAGCGGTGAGGTTCTCCTCGCGCTGAAACAGCTCGGCGTGCGTATCGCGCTCGACGACTTCGGCACGGGCTACTCGTCGTTGAGCTACCTGACGAAGCTGCCGATCGACGCGCTCAAGATCGACCGCTCGTTCATCACGAACCTCGGCTCCGCCGCCAAGTCAGAGACGATCACCGCTGCGATCATCGGACTGTCACGCGGACTCGACATCGACGTCGTCGTCGAGGGAGTCGAGACCGAAGCGCAGCTCGACTTTCTCGGACAGTACGGGAACGCAGAGATCCAAGGTTACTTCTTCGCGAAGCCCATGCCGGTCGCGGAGGTCGTCGCGTGGTGCGGCGTTCGCGAGGCGCGGCTGGCCGAATCGTCGGTCGCGCGGCCGACGGAGCAAGAGACGGTGGCACCGCAGCCGTCGGGTAGTGGCCTCTATCGTGCCGTGAAGGTCCGAACGGGCACCTGAGGTCATCGCGACGACGCGTGACGCGGTCGATGGCTTTCTTCCCGGCCGGCGCGCGGTAACATGCGCTACCGGCGAGCGCGACGAGCGCCGCTGCGGAGACCACCGACGGATGAGGACGGCTACCGCCCACGAGCGGCATCGCGCGCAACCACCTCGGGCCAGGCGGCAGGTACGAGGCCGGATGAGCGTTCGCGTCGTCGCCGTGCTCCGCCGCGCGTCCGCCCTCGTCGGGCTCGTCGCCGTCGCGTCGCTCGCGGAGGGCTGCGCGAGCTCTCTGCCGCGGCCCGCCGCAGCGCAGGTCGTGGTCTCCGACTACGTCGCCGTGCCGTTCTCGCCCCGCACGCCGCCCGTCGAGTTCATCCCCCCGTCGCCGTCGAAGGGCGCGGTCTGGGTCGACGGTTCCTGGGAATGGTCCGGGGGCCGCTACGTCTGGCGCTTCGGCTCCTGGGTCATCCCTCCGCCGCACGCCCGGCTGGCGCGGTGGACGATCGTCCGGCGGAAGGAGGACGGGCAGCTCTTCTTTGCGCCCTCGACCTGGAAAGACGCCTCCGGGCAGCCCGTCGCGGACCGCTCCTTCGTGAGCGCGCTCGGGCCGCGCGCCCGCGCCCGGACCCGCCTCGGCGCGCCCCCGCCCGCGGCCGAGCCCGACCGCCGGGGGCGAGGTGGGCGGCCTCCGGGGGCCGACACCCACGTCGATACGGGCGATACCGGTGACGAGGACGACTGACGAGCCCGAACGGTGGTAGTCTTGTTGTGATGCCCGCTGAGTCTCGTGACATCAAACCTCGGCCCGGTCTCGACGAGCCCGACGGTGCGGAGGAAGAAGCGCCGGGCGCGGTCGAATCCGGAACGATTCCACGCGAGACGGTGAGGCCGGCGTTCGACGTCGAGCGCTACGCCGAGGACACCGTCGGCCGCGAGCGGCTCCCGACGATCACCGACGAGGTCGCCATCGAGGAGGCCCGCATCGCTTCGGTGCTGATGGACTCGACTCCGCCGCGCGGCCGCCTCCACTCCGCGCCCGAGGTCGAGGTCGCGGTGCGCTACTCCGAGGTCGAGGCCCTCGACGACGAGCAGCAGCTCGCCTTCCTCCGCGCGAGGCTCGCGCCGATGACGCGCGTCCCGTCGCTCTCCCGCAAGATCACCGAGCTCGGTCCGCTCATCGAGGATCCGAAGACGGCCTACATCCTCGGCTTCGTCGACGGCCTCTTGCCGCTCGAGACGATCGTCGAGGTCGCGGGCCTGCCGGAGCTCGACGCGCTCCGCATCCTCGACCGCGCCGTCGACCAGTACGTCATCACGTTCCGGGCGAAGCCAGAGTAGCGGCGGCGCGCGAACGCGCGCAGGTCAAGGAACGTCGCCCGAGACTCGCTCGAGCAGCGCCGAGCTCATCTCGGCGAGCGAGGCCACGATCGCGTCCGCGAGCACGAAGCGCGCGTCGCGCGGCGGCGCCGACGGCCCCGTCGGCAGGTCCGACGGGACGGCGATGCACTTCATGCGCGCGGCCTTCGCGGCGATCACCCCGGTCATCGAGTCCTCGACGACGACGCATTCGAGCGGCGAGACGCCCAGGCGCGCCGCCGTGCGGAGGAAGATCGCCGGATGCGGCTTTCCGTGGGCCTCGTTCTCGGCGGAGGCGACGACGTCGAACGTGCGCGTGAGACCGAGCCGCTGGAGCGTGGCTTCGATGATCGGCGTCGGCGAGGATGAAGCGAGCGCGATGCGGCGACCGCTCTCGGAGCGCGCCGCCGCGAGCGCCGACTCGACGCCCGGGAGCGCGCGCCCCTCGGCGCGCACGAGCTCGACGACGCGCGCGACGAGGCGGGCCTCGACGTCCGCCGGCGCGGCGTCGAAGCCGCGCCGCGCGTGCCAGTACGCGACGACGTCGTCGACGCGCAGCCCCTTCGTGAGCGCGCAGTCGTCCTCCGTCAGGGGGACGCCTGCGCCGCCGAACACCTCGATCTCGGCGCGGACCCAGAGGGGCTCCGAGTCGATCAAGAGCCCATCCATGTCGAAGACGACCGCGCGGAGCACGCGCTTCGATTAGCACGGCGGCGGCGCCGGGCACCGCCGTTCGCGTGCGTCGTCGCCGCGTCCCGCGCGCCGGGCCCGCCGTGCGCGCGCCGATCAGTCCGAGCCGGCGTCGGGGATGG
The DNA here is from genome assembly GCA_019637225.1 of Labilithrix sp. GTDB lineage: Bacteria > Myxococcota_A > Polyangia > Polyangiales > Polyangiaceae > Labilithrix. Next base: position 6,992 of record JAHBWC010000011.1, on the reverse strand, counting down.
CGGCGTCCTTGATGTAGACGCGGAAGTACGAGAGCGCGTCGCCCGGCTCGGCTTCGAGTACACCGGTGTAGGTGACGTCGCCGACGTCGACCGGGAACGCGACCTGTGCGCACTCGGACGAGCTCACGACGACCTTGAGCGGCACGCCGACGGCGACGTTGTAGAAGGCCGCCGAGAAGGCGGCCCCGGCCTTCACCGAGCTCTGCTGGCTGTCGGGGAGCGAGCCGGAGAAGTAGGCCACCTTCGCGTCGCCGGGGGGATCGATCGCGAGCGTCGCGCCTTCCTCCGACGTGCAGGGCGGCAACGGGGTGACCTTCACGACGACGAGCCCCTTCGCGGGATCGCGTCCGGGGAGGAGGCCCGCGAGGAGGTTCGCGGTCGCCGTGAGCAGGAGGTTCGTCGAGCCGCGCTCGAGCGTCTCCTTCTTCACGATCCACTCCTGCTCGAGGAGCTTGTAGAAGCCCTCCTTGGCGACCGTCATCCGGTAGGGCGTGTTGCGTGGGACGAGGAGCTCGTAGTCTCCGGCGGCGTTCGTCGTCGCGGTCTTGCCGGCGACGGTGACCGTGGCGCCCTCGACGCCCTCGTCTTCCGTCTGGGCGCGGATGATCTTGCCGCTCTGCTTCGACTCGGTGTCGTTCGTGATGACGACCGGGGCGTCCGTCTGCGCGTCGCCGCCGTCGGCCGCGGGCGCGCCGCCGCCGCTGTCGTCGTCTCCGCAGGCGGCGGTGATGGCGGCCAGCGCGACGAGGCCAGCCGTGAACCCGAGGAAGACCGCGGAGGGGCGCATGGGCTCAGCCTAACATCGGCCGCAGGGCGGCGCGAAGTTGGGCTAGTCTAGTGCGGAATGTCGACGAGCGGAGCGGAGGCGGCGCAGGATCTCGCGCCCGACGAGTCCTTCGAGGGCACAATCGTCGGCGGCAAGTACCGCGTGGGTCCGCTCGTCGGGTCCGGCGGGATGGGCACGGTGTGGCTCGGGAGGCACGAGCAGCTCGGGACGCGCCTCGCCATCAAGTTCATCCGGCCGCAGTTCGCGGAGCGCCCGGACGCGCGGCGCCGCTTCGAGATCGAGGCGCGCGCCGCGGCGAGCGTCGACTCGAAGCACGCCGTGAAGGTCTACGACTACGGCGTCACCGACAAGGGGCTGCCCTACATCGTGATGGAGTTCCTCGAGGGCGAGTCGCTCTCCGAGGCGCTCATCCGCCGCGGTCCCTTGCCGGCGAAAGAGGCGGCGCAGATCATCGCGCACGCGAGCAAGGCGCTCGCGAAGGCGCACGCCGCCAACATCGTCCACCGCGACCTCAAGCCCGACAACATCTTCCTCGCGACGAACATGGATGGTGAGCCGGGCGAGCTCGGCTACGTCGTGAAGCTCGTCGACTTCGGCATCGCGAAGATGCTCGACGTCGACACGACGGGGAAGGGCGGCCTCAAGGGCCCGACCCAGGAGGGCTCCGTCATCGGAACGCCGAACTTCATGAGCCCGGAGCAGCTCACCGTCGGCGGCACGCCGAACGCGCTCACCGACATCTGGTCGCTCGGCGCCTGCGCGTTCGCCGCGTTCACCGCGCGGATCCCGTTCGAGGGAGAGGTCCTCGGCGACATCGTGCTCAAGGTCTGCGTCGAGCCGCTCCCGGTGCCGAGCAAGTTCGTCGCGGACGTCCCGGCCGGGCTCGACGCGTGGTTTCTCCGCGCGTGCCATCGCGACGCGCCGAAGCGCTTCCAGAGCGTCGACGAGCTCGCCGAGCAGCTCGTCAAGGTGTGCGGCCTCGGCGCGGTCCAGGTCGCGACGCTCGCCGAAGACCGCGTGCAGTACGCGCTCAAGCCGGCGAGCCCCGAGGCGATCGAGGAGCTCGACGATCTCCCGAGCGGCGGGATGAACGCGAAGACCGCGCTCCTGACGGGGATCATCGTCGGCGTCTCGGTGATGGTGGCGCTCCTCGGCTTCCTCGCGTGGCGCGCGAACCAGGACGACGCTCCGGACGCGCCCGACGCGCCGACCGCGCCTGTCCCCGCCCCCAGCGCCGCGCCGTCGCCCTGAGCGCGCGGCTCAGCCGATGTCTTGCGGGAGTCCGGCGCGTGACCAGCCGGGCTCGGTGATCTCGCCGAAGGGGCCGCGCGAGCCGTCGAAGCCGGCGCGCTGATCGAGCACGCCGGTGAAGCCCGCGGCGATGAGCGCGTTGGCCGCGCGGAGGCTCCGCCCGCCGGCCTTGCAGCCGACGACGATGCGCGCGTCCTTCGCGAAGCGCGCTTCCATCGCTCGGACGAAGTCGTCTCCGAGCGGGACGTTGACCGCGCCGGCGGGGCGGCCCTCGGCGAACTCCTCGGGGGTGCGCACGTCGACGTAGGTGAAGCCCTCGGCGGTCATCTTGGCGTGCGCTTCGGCGGGCGAGATGCGTTCGAGGCTCATCGGTGCCACCGTATCAAGCGGCTCCGGACGCCGCCACCGGACGGACGACGCCGACGAGCGCGCCGAGCACGCCGAGGCCGGTGGCGACGAAGAGCGCGCCGCGAAAGCCGATCGAGCGGTCGAGGGACGCGGCGACGGCGATGCCGAGCGCCATGCCGACGTTGCGCGCGGTCGCGGCCATGGCGGCGGCGGTCGCCTGGCGCTCGCGCGGCGCGGCGCCCATCACGAGGGCGGTGTTCGGCGCCACGAAGAGCCCCGCGCCGACGCCGACGAGCGCAAGCGAGAGGACGAGGCGCGTGTCCGGCGCTCCGCTGCTCGAGGCGACCGCCGCCATCCCGCCGGCGATCGCGAGCATGCCCGCGGCGCTCGGGACCCGCGGTCCCCAGCGATCGGCGATGGCGCCGCTCAGCGGCGCGACGACGGCCATCGTCGCCGGCTGCGCCGTCATGAACAGGCCTGCGTGCGCGGGAGAGAGCCCCGCGTGGCGCTGGAGCTGGAACGGCAGGAGGTACGCGAGCATGAACGTGACCGCGTAGAGCAAGGTCGCGCCGAGCACGCCGAACGCGAACGCCGGCTTCCGGAAGAGCCCGAGCGGCAACAGCGGCGAGGCGTGGAGCGCGCAATGGCGCGCGAAGATCGCGAAGGTGACGAGCGAGAGCGCGCCGACGAGGAGCACGGGCCGACCCGTCCAGCCGTCCTCGTGCGTTCGCTTCAAGGCGACCAAGAGGGCGGAGAGGCCGAGCGCGAAGAGCGCAGCGCCCGGCAGGTCGAGCGCGCCGAGGCCGAGCGAGGCGCGATCGTTCGGCGTATCCGCCGGGAGGCGCGCGATCGAGACCGCGAGGCCGATCGCTCCGGCGCCGGCGATCGTCACGAAGACGGCGTGCCAGCCGATCTCCGCCGCGAGGAGTCCGCCCGCGCTCGGGCCGAGCGTCAACCCGAGGTACGTCGCCGCGAGCTGGATGCCGAGGCTGCGCGCGCGCGCTGCCGGCGGGACGGCGCGCGTGACGATCGCGGGCCCGACGGCCATCAGCATCGCCGCGCCGGCGCCTTGCAAGACGCGCGCGCCGACGAGGGCGAAGAGGTCCCTCGCCGCGGCGCACATCGCCGCGCCCGCGACGAAGAAGACGAAGCCTGTAAGGTACACGCGTTTCCTCCCGAGGACGTCGGCGAGCTTGCCGGCGAGCGCGAGCAGCGAGCTCACCGCGAGGAGGTAGGCGGAGAGCACCCAGCTCACGTCGGCGGGCGTCGCCGCGAGGTCGCGCGCGATCACGGGCGCCGAGACCGCGACGAGGCTCGTGCTGAGCGCCGCGACGAAGGCGCCGGCGGACGCGATGGCGAGAGAGGTCTTCTGCATTTCGTTCGCGCGCAGCCGTCGGGGCGAGCGTGCGCGAGAGAGTCACAGGAAGGAGGGAAGGGAGGAAGGGGGCCCGCAGGGGTGACGCCGCGCGGTCTTCGACGGTGTACGCGCGCTCAGTAGACGCGGCGTGGCAAGCAACTCCTGGGAAACGTTGGTGAACCGCGATCCTACAACATCTTGTTGACCTGAACGAACGAGACCCTGTATCTAGTGGGTCGTGACTGGCGCCTGGGCATCCGCTCAGGCTCGCAAGGGAACCCGGTGCAAGTCCGGGACTGCCCCGCAGCGGTAAACGAGAACGACCTCCGTGCCATGCACTGGCTCCTCCGGGAGCCGGGAAGCGACGGACAGTAGGAAGCCGGCGTCGTCCGGGCGCGCTCGAAGTCCGAAAACCTGCCTGTCATCCGCCGCCGGGAGAGAAAACCCGGGGCGGCTCGACCTGAGCACCTCGTGGGAGGGTGAAGAGGTCCGTCGGTGCGGCGCCCGTTTGGCCTCGCGTCGTCACGGTCCGATTCGCCTCCACGCGCTGCTCGACGTCCGCGGGGACAGGGTCGACTCGAACGTGCGGCGATGAAACGTCCGCGCGCGAGCGGGTCTCGCGCGCGGCCTGTCCGAGGAGACGCCATGAACATCGATCGGATCTCGAGCAACGGCACGTCGTCGTTGCGCTCTCAGGTCGTCCCGACGCACGAGCCCGTGCGCCCGTCGCCCGCGCCGAGCTGCCCGCCGGACAGCGAGCCCGAGAGCGGCGCGGTCGCGGAGACGTCGATGCGCGTCACGAAGCGCAGCGGCCGCAAGGAGCCGGTCAACCTCGACAAGATCGTGCGCGCCGTGGGCCGGTGCGCGGCCGGTCTCGGCGGCGTCGACGCGATGCGGATCGCGACCCGGACCATCAGCGGCCTGTACGACGGCGCGACGACGAGCGAGCTCGATCGCCTCTCGATCCAGACGGCCGCGGCGTACATCGTCGAGGAGCCCGAGTACGCGAAGCTCGCGGCGCGCCTGCTCGCGACGTACATCGACAAGGAGGTCCGCGGGCAGGAGATCCAGTCGTTCTCGCAGTCGGTCGCCGCCGGTCACCGCCTCGGCCTCGTCGCCGACCGCCTCGCCGAGTTCGTCGCCGCCAACGCGCGCAAGTTGAACGACGCCATCGACCCGAAGCGCGATCGCGAATTCGAGTACTTCGGCCTCCGTACCGTCTACGACCGCTACCTGCTCAAGCACCCGGAGACGCGCCTCGTCCTCGAGACGCCGCAGCAGTTCTTCCTGCGCATCGCCTGCGCGCTCTCGGACACGGTGGGCGAGGCCGTCGAGCTCTACCAGCTGTTCTCGTCGCTCGCATACCTGCCGAGCTCACCGACGCTCTTCAACGCGGGCACGCGGCACGAGCAGCTCTCGAGCTGCTTTCTGCTCGACTCGCCCGACGATCACCTCGAGACCATCTACCAGCGCTACGCCGACGTCGCGATGCTCTCGAAGTTCTCCGGCGGCATCGGCCTCGCCTACCACCGCGTGCGCTCGCGCGGCTCGCTCATCGAGAGCACGAACGGGCACTCGAACGGCATCGTCCCGTGGCTCAAGACGCTCGACGCGTCGGTGTCGGCCGTGAACCAAGGCGGCAAGCGCAAGGGCGCGTGCTGCGTCTACCTCGAGCCGTGGCACGCCGACATCGAGGAGTTCCTCGAGCTCCGCGACAACACGGGCGACGAGGCGAGCCGCACGCACAACCTGAACCTCGCGAACTGGATCCCCGATCTGTTCATGCGGCGCGTCGAGCTCGACGGCGAGTGGAGCCTCTTCGATCCGAAGATGGTCCCCCAGCTGCCGGATCTCTTCGGCGACGCCTTCGAGGCCGCGTACATCGAGGCCGAGGACAAGGGCCTGGCCCAGAAGAAGGTCAAGGCGCGCGACCTCTACGCGCGGATGATGCGGACGCTCGCCCAGACCGGCAACGGCTGGATGACGTTCAAGGACAAGTCCAACAAGGCGTGCAACCAGACCGCGCTGCCGGGGCGCGTCGTCCACCTCTCGAACCTCTGCACCGAGATCCTCGAGGTCACCTCGGCGGGCGAGACCGCCGTGTGCAATCTCGGCTCGATCAACCTCTCACGTCACGTGAAGACCGACGGCGGGCGGGCGGAGCTCGACTGGGAGAAGCTCGCGCGCACCGTGCGCGTCGCGGTCCGCCAGCTCGATCAGGTGATCGACCTCAACTACTACGCCATCCCGTCGGCGCGCGCGTCGAACGAGCGCTGGCGGCCGGTCGGCCTGGGGCTCATGGGTCTGCAGGATCTGTTCTTCCAGATGCGCCTGCCCTTCGACGCGCCCGAGGCGCGCGAGCTCTCCCGCCGCATCTCCGAGGAGGTCTACTTCCACGCGCTCTCGGCCTCGACCGAGCTCGCGGCGCAGAAGGGAGCTCACCCGGCCTTCGCCGAGACGCGCGCGGCGCGCGGCGAGCTCCAGTTCGACGCGTGGGGCGTCGCGCCCGCGGACGGCGCCCGCTGGGAGGCGCTTCGCCAGCGCGTCCGCGAGCAGGGGCTCCGGAACTCGCTCATCGTCGCCATCGCGCCGACCGCGACGATCGCGTCGATCGCAGGGTGCTACGAGTGCATCGAGCCGCAGGTTTCGAACCTCTTCAAGCGCGAGACGCTCTCCGGCGATTTTCTCCAGGTGAACCGCTACCTCGTCGCCGAGCTCAAGGGCCTCGGGCTCTGGACCGACGCGATGCGCGCGCGCCTGAAGCTGGCCGAAGGCTCGGTGCAGGCACTCGACGAGCTGCCGGCGGAGCTCCGCGCGATCTACCGGACGGCGTGGGAGATCCCGATGCGCTCGCTCATCGACATGGCTGCCGACCGCGGCGCGTTCATCGATCAGAGCCAGTCGTTGAACCTGTTCATCGAGAGCCCCAACATCGGCCAGCTCTCGAGCATGTACTTCTACGCGTGGAAGCGCGGGCTCAAGACGACGTACTACCTGCGCTCGCGCCCCGCGACGCGCATCGCGAAGGCCACCGTCGAGTCGCCGGCGGCGCCTGCGCCGAGCGAAGCCGACCCGCGCGCCGCGGCCGGCTGGACGCCCGCGCCGTCGGCCGCGACGGAAGCCGCGAAGGTCGGCGCCGCCGCGCCGGGCCGCCGCCGGGACCGCAGAGGCGGCCAAGGACGCCGCGGCCGTCGCGTGCTCGCTCGAGAACCCCGAGACCTGCGAGGCCTGCCAGTGAGCGCCGTCACT
>JAHBWC010000109.1 GCA_019637225.1 Labilithrix sp. | reverse complement strand
GCATGCTCCCGACGACCGCGCGGAGCGTCGTGATCGCGATCCCTCGCGAGGCGCCCTCGTACTTCTCGACGTTGAGCACGCTCGACAGCGCGTCGACGATCTTGGAGTACACGAGGAAATCGATCGAGAGGTAGGCGTTGTCCGCGGTGATCGTCGTCTGCGGTTGCACGTCGAAGAAGCGCTCCCGGAGATCGACGATGACGCCGCGATCGACGATCGGGATCAAGAGCACGAGGCCCGGGCCCTTCGCTCCGAGGACGCGACCGAGCCGGAAGACCACGATCCGCTGATACTCGGGGACGATCCGGATCGCCTTGGCGATCAGCGTGAACGCGACGAGCAGAAGGACGGCGATCACGACGAGATTGGTAACGAACGGCTCCATGGCTCTTCTCCTCCGGCTACGGAAAGCCGCGTGACGCGCAACACGACGCCGGCTACCCCGACGACCTTGACGTGCTCACCCGAGCGGATCGCCCCGCTCCCCGACTCCGCGCTCCACACCTCGCCTTCGACGCGAACGGTGCCGGCGGGGGCGAGGTCCGACGTGGCGACGCCGACCTGGCCGACGAGCGCCGGAATGCCGGTCTGCACCGCGAGCCGGCGGGCGCGCACCGTCGCTCGGACGACGAGGAGGAAGAACGCCGCGACCGCCGCCGCCATCACGCCGACGAGCACGGGGCTCACGCGCACCGTCGCCGGCGACATCGGCTCGAGCGGCGCGTACAGCATGAGCGAGCCGATGACGAACGCCGCGACCGCCGCCGCGGCGAGCGCGCCCGACCCCGTGTGGATCTCTCCCGCGAACAAGCCGACCGCGAGCACGATGAAGAAGATCCCGGCCCAGCTGATCGGGAGGTTGCCGAACGCGACCAGCGCGAGGACGAGCGCGATCGTGCCGATCGTCCCCGGAACGAACGTCCCCGGGTGAAAGAGCTCCGCGGCGACGCCGAGCAGACCGAGCAGGAAGAGGACGTAGGCGACGTTCGGATCGCTGATCTGCCGGACGAGGCGCTCGCTCACGAGCATCGGGCGATCGTCGATCCGAACGCCCGCGGTCCGGAGGGGCTGGGCGCCCGCCGCCGTCGGGACGACGCGCCCGTCGAGCTGCCGGAGCAAATCCGGGACGTCGGTCGCGACGAGGTCGATCACGCCCTCGCGCAGCGCCTCGTCGCTGGTGAGCGAGACGCTCTCGCGCACGGCGCGCTCCGGCCAGGCCCCGTTGCGGTGCCGGAGCTCGGCGAGCGACCGCGCGAACGCCGCGGCGTCGTGGACGACCTTGGTCTCCATGGTCGCGCTCACGGCGCCGCCGCCGAGGCTCACCGGGTGCGCTGCGCCGATCTCGGTGCCGGGCGCCATCGCCGCCACCCCGGCCGCGAGGGTGACGAACATCCCCGCCGAGGCCGCGCGCGCGCCCGGGGGCGCCACGTAGACCACGACGGGGACCGGCGAGCCGAGCAGCACCTGTACGATCGCGCGTGTCGATGAGTCGAGACCGCCCGGTGTGTCGAGCCGGAGGACGACGAGCGGCGCGCCGACGCGCTCGGCGTCCGCGACCTCGCGTTCGAGGTAGCGCGCGGAGATCGGATCGATGGGGCCGCTCACCGACAGGAGGTAGCCCGCGCGAGGCTCCGCGGCGCGCGCCGAGGGCGCACCGAGCCCGAGCGCGAGCGCGAACGAGAGCGCAAGCGCGAGCGCAGCCGCGAGGCGGTGAAGGCATGCCACGAGCCGTCAGGCTGCGAGAACCGTTCCTTGCGGGACGCGCTATCCTCACGGCATGGGTGGTCCCTACCGTGAACCGCACGTCGGCGGGCGGAGGCTCGAGCCGGATCCCGCCGCCAGGCGCAAGGTTCGGCTCGCCGGCCTGACGACCGCCGCGCTCGGCGTCGGGATCGGCGCGACCGCCCCGCTCCTCGGACCGCTCGCAGCCGCGTTCGGCGGCGGCCTCGCGCTGCTCGGGCTCGCGCTCTTCCGGGAGGCACCCGCGAGCCCGATGAAGGCGCCGTGCCCGACGTGCGGCGCCACGATCGCGGAGCTCGATCCGTCGACGGACGCCGTGCGCTGCCCGGCCTGCGGCGAGTACGCCCGCGTGACGAGCGGCGTGCTGCTCGAGGTCCCTCACGACTTCGTCGCGCGAGATCCGCTGTTCGTGATCCCGCTCGAGCGCGCCGTGCTCGAGCTGCCGGCGATCTGCGCGGAGTGTGGCGCTCCCGGCGCTCGGCACCTCGTTCGCGTGGCGGTGAGCGTGCGCGGGACGGCGCTCGACGCCGACGCCCCGGCCGAGATCGTCGACATCCCGCATTGCCGAGACCACGGCGACGGAGCGGCGCCCGACATCGGCGCCGTGCGCGTGCGGTCGCGCGCGCTCTCGCTCGAAGCCGAGATCTCGGCGTAGGGCGATCCGCGCTCCGCCCCGCGGAGCGAGCCGGCGGCGTTCCCCGTGACGGGGCCGTTTTGGTAAGCTGCCGCCCTCATGCTTTCCATCGCTCCCTCGTCGGGCGCTCGCGCGCCGAAGGCGCCTCGTCCCCTCGCCGCCGCGCTCGCCGTCGCGCTCGCCTTCGCGACCGCGTGCACGAAGTCCGAGTCGGGGCCGCCGGCGCCCGAGCCCTCGGCGACGCCCGCGCCGGCGGCGTCGTCGGCCGAGCCCGCCGCGAGCGCCGAGCCCTCCGCGAGCGCGGCTCCTCCGGGCAGCGCCGCAGCCGAGGAAGCCGCCGCGGGCAGCGCACAGGTCAGCGCGAAGAACGCCGCCGACGCGGGGCGCGCCGCCGAGCCGCCGAAGGCCGACGCCGCCGCGCCCGCACCGACCGCGGCCGCCTCGCTGGACGCGGGCGCCGGCTGCGGGACCAAGCCCCTCCCGGACTGCCCGCTCCAGGCATGGATGAAGGCCCACGCGAACCCGCCGGTGATGACCAACGATCTGCCCGGCCTCGCGACGGCGCTCGACAAGATCGCCGCGTTCGGACCTCCGGGCTACGACAACTGGGCGTCGATCTCGAAGGACGGCGCCGCGGCCGCGCGGAGCGGCGACCTCGCCGCGGCGAAGGCGTCGTGCCGAAGCTGCCACGACCAGTACAAGCAGAAGTACAAGACCGAGATCCGCGCCCGGAAGATCTGAGCGGACGATGCGGACGATCGCGTCGCGCAGCGCCAAGGCGCGTGGCCCGAAGCTCGGACGCCCCGCGGGCAGCTTCACCCAGAACCGGCGCTTCGAGTCCTTGCGTCGCGCGCTCGAGAAGGCTCCGGCCGGGCTCACCATCGAGGAGCTCGCCGTCTCGCTCAAGATGACCGCGCGCTCCGTGCGGCGCTACCTCCGCGAGTTCGACAACAAGGGCGAGGACGGCGCCGGCCTCCTCGAGTCCGTCGAGACGCGCAAGGGTGGTCCGCTGCGCTGGCGCATCAAGCCGGGCGAGCGCGGCCGCGCGGTGTCGCTCCGGCGCGCGCAGGCGTACGCCGTGCTCGCGACCCGCCGCGTCTTCGACGTCCTCCGCGGCTCGGCGCTCTACGACGAGGCCGACCTCGCGCTCGCGCAGATCGCGAAGGTCGCGCAGACGCCGTTCCGCGCGTCCGGCAAGGCCGAGATCTCCGGCGAGCAGCACCTCGAGGATCGCTTCCTCTTCGTGCAGCCTCCCGCGCGGAGCTACGCGGCGCGCGGCGAAGACCTCGACGAGCTCTTCCGCGCGGTCGCGGACCTCCGCGTCCTCCGCTTTCGGCCGCGCGTGCGGCCGGGCGAGCCGCGCGCGGAGCGCGTCCCGTTCCACCCGTACGCGATGGTCGTCCACCAGGGCGCGATCCACGTGCTCGGCGCGCGCGCCGGCGCCAAGGCCAGCGCCGAGGTCGACGTCCTCCCGCTCGAGTCGATGACCGACATCCGCACGAGCGAGACCGAGCACTTCGACCTGCCCCCGGCCTTCGACGCCGCGCTGTTCGTCCACGGCGACTTCGGCGTGGCGCGCCCCGCGCGCGCGCGCTTCATCGTCGAGTTCGAGGCGCGCGTCGCCGACGAGGTGAAGGCGAAGCGCTTCCACCCGCAGCAGCGGATCGCCACCGCCCCCGACGGCCGCGTCCGTGTGTCGCTGCCGCTCGTCGACCCGCGCGCGGCCATCGCCTTCGTGCTCTCCTGGGGCGACGCCGCGCGCGTCGTCGAGCCCCCCGACCTCGTGAACGACGTCGGCTCGATCCTCTCGCGCGCGGCCTCGAGGTATCCATGACGCGCTCGTCTCCGTCGCATCCGGTCGTCCCGCTCGAAGACCGCCCCTTCGACGTCGTCCTCTTCGGCGCCACCGGCTTCACCGGCAAGCTCGTCGCCGAGTACTTCGCCGACCACGCCGAGGCGGCCGGCGTCCGCTGGGCGATCGCCGGACGAGCCAAGGACAAGCTCGAGGCGGTGCGGCGCGACCTCGCGGCGCGCGACGAAGGACTGCACGACCTCTCGATCCTGATCGCGGACTCGCATGACGTCGCCGCGCTCGACGCGCTCGCGCCCCAGACGCGCGTCGTTTGCACCACCGTGGGCCCGTACGCCAGGTACGGCCTCGACCTCGCCCGCGCCTGCGCCCGCCACGGCACGAGCTACTGCGACCTCACCGGAGAGCCTACGTTCGTCCGCACCGTCATCGACGAGTGTCACGACGTCGCCCGCGGCACCCGCGCCCGCATCGTGAACTGCGCCGGCTACGACTCGATCCCCTCCGACCTCGGCGCGCACATGGCGTGGGATCACGCGCACCGCTCGCGCGGCGAGGGCCTCTCCTGGGTCAAGGCGTTCACCGGCCGCACGAAGGGCGCGGCGAGCGGCGGGACGGTCGCCTCGGCGCTCGGCCTCATGGACGCCGCCAAGAAGAGCAAGAGCGTCCGCCGGCTCCTGCTCGATCCCCACGGGCTCGATCCCGAGCGCAACACGGCCGACGGCGCGCGCGGCGGCGCGGCCGATCCGTTCGAGGCCGATCAGCGCGGAGTTCGATTCGACAAGGACATCGAGCGCTGGACCGCGCCCTTCGTCATGGCGTCGATCAACACGCGCGTCGTGCGCCGGTCGCACGCGCTCTTCCGCGAGGAGGGCGGCGGCTACGGTCAGCGCTTCCACTACAACGAGGCGATGAGCTTCGCCCGCGGACCGCGCGGGCTCGTGACCGCCTCGCTGGTCACCGCCGGGCTCGGCGGCTTCTTCGCGGCGGCCGCGCTCCCGCCGGCGCGACGTCTGCTCGAGCGCTTCGTGCTCCCCGCGCCCGGCCAGGGTCCGTCGCGCGAGGCGATCGAGAGCGGCTTCTTCGAGCTGCACGTCCTCGCGGAGACCGAGTCCGGGAGGCGCCTCCGCGGACGCGTCGCGGGGACGAAGGACCCCGGCTACGGCGAGACGGCGAAGATGCTCTCGGAGAGCGCGATGTGCCTCGCGAAGGACGGCGCGCGCCTCGAGCCGCGCTTCGGCGTCCTCACGCCGGCGACCGCGATGGGCATGCGCCTCGTCGAGCGCCTCCGCACCGCCGGCATGACCTTCGACGTCCACGACGCCTAGCCCCTGAATCGAAACGCTCTCGCCCGTGCCCGTGCCCGTGCCCGTGCCCGTGCCCGAATCGGGCATGGGCGCGCGAGCCAATCGATCGCACCTCCGGCGAGCCGCAACGAAGCCTGAGACCGACCCTTATTCCCGCACGATAACGACCACTTACAGCCTCGCGCGGCACGACAACCTCGTCCGAGCCGCGGCCGGCCGGTCGTTTTCGGTCTTGATTCATCCCTGACCTGAGAGATGGTCATGGGTCCGGATGCGTCGGAGCCTCCTCACGATCTTCGGGGCCGACATCGCCGCAGGCGTCGCGATCCTCACGGTCACCGCGTTCGCGTTCGCGGCGTGGCGGGCCGGCGGCGCGGCCGAGCGGCGACTCCGCAAGGACGCCAGCGCCGAGCTCGCCGCCGCGACCGAGACGACCGAGACGACCGACGGCGAGCCCTCGGCCAGGGCCGAGATCGACAGCGCGCAGATCGACGCCGGCGCGCCGCCGAAGGCCGAGCGGCCGCGCGCTTACAACGTGATCCTCATCACGGTCGACACGCTCCGCTTCGACATCGGCTTCATGGGCTACCCGCGCCCCGTGTCGCCGAACATCGACGCGCTCGCCGCGAGGAGCGTCGTCTACGAGCACGCCTACGCGATGGCGTCGTTCACGCCGAAGTGCCTCGGCCCGCTGCTCATCGGCAAGTACTCGAGCGAGGTCTACCGCGACTTCGAGCACTACACGAACTTCCCGCCGGCCAACCTCTTCCTCGCCGAGCGCGTGCAGGACGGAGGCGGCCGCACGATGGGCGCGGCGACGCACCGCTACTTCGGCTGGAAGAAGGGCTTCGACCAGGGCTTCGACGTCTGGGACACGTCCGCGATACCGCCGAACTCCGTCGACAACGATCCGACCATCACGAGCGAGAAGCTCTCGAACGTCGCGATCGGCCTCCTCGGGACCGCGAACGCCGCCCAGGCGCCGGTGCGCGCGGGCGAGCCCGTGGTCACCGTCGAACGAACGGGACCGGCGAAGGACCACTTCTTCGCCTGGTTCCACTACCTCGATCCGCACCTGCCTTACGTGCCTCATCAGGGAGCGCCCGCGTTCGCGACGATGCCGGCCCCCGGCGTCCCTCCCGAGCGCGCCGCGTACGACGCGGAGGTCTGGTTCACCGACGCGCAGGTCGGCCGCCTCCTCGCCCACATCGCCGAGCAGCCCTGGGCGAACGAGACGGTCATCGTCCTCACGTCGGATCACGGCGAGGCGTTCGGCGAGCGCGGGCACCGAGGGCACGGCCGCGAGCTCTGGGAGCCGCTCGTCCACGTGCCGCTCCTCGTCTACGTGCCGGGCGTCGCGCCGCGACGCATCCAGGCGAAGCGCTCGCACATCGACGTCGTGCCGACCGTGATCGAGCTCATGGGCTTGCCCGCGGACGCCGAGCTCCACGGCACGAGCCTCCTCCGCGATCTCGACGGCGCGCCGGGAGCGGCCGAGGAGCGTGACGTGTACATCGACATGCCGGAGGGGCCGTACAACGAGATGCGGCGCGCGGTCCTCACCGGACCGTCGCCCGGCCTCAAGCTGATCGATTTCGGCGGCGGCCGCTACGAGCTCTTCGACCTCCGCTTCGACCCGGCCGAGGCGAAGAACCTGGCGCCCGCCGACCCGGCGCAGCTCGCCGCCGCGAAGGACGCGATGACGCGCATGCGCGACTCGCTGAAGGTGCTCCCGCCGACGCGGTGACTGGTGTTGCGCCACGGCCAACGCCGTGGAAAAGGGGAGCGCCATGAGCGCCCTCTCCGTCATCCAGGCCGCGCCGATCGTACCGAAGAAGCCGCCCGTCGATCCGTCGACGCTCGCCTACCGCGACCTCCTTCGCGGCCCCTTCTGGCGGAAGATCCCCGCCTACGCGGAGGTGACCGAAGAGCAGTTCCTCGATCACGCCTGGCAGGCGAAGCACACGATCACCAAGCCCGCGAAGCTCCTCGAGGCGCTCCGCGACCTCGTTCCGGCGAGCTTCATCGCCGACGCCGAGGCCGGCTTCGGCCGCTCGCCGATGTCCGTCCGCGTCAGCCCCTACCTGCTCAGCTTGATCGACTGGACGAAACCGTACGAGGACCCGCTCCGGATCCAGTTCCTCCCGCTCGGCTCGCGCCTCCTTCCCGATCACCCGAAGCTCGATCTCGACTCGCTCCACGAGCAGGCCGACGCGCCGGTGCCCGGGCTCACGCACCGCTACCCCGACAAGGCGCTCTTCCTCGCGCTCGACACCTGCCCGGTCTACTGCCGCTTCTGCACGCGCAGCTACGCGGTCGGCGTCGACACCGAGGAGGTCGAGAAGGTCAGCCTCAAGGTCTCGAGCGATCGCTGGGCCCGCGCGTTCGACTACATCCGCTCGCGCCCCGAGCTCGAGGACATCGTCATCTCCGGCGGCGACGCCTACCAGCTCCGCGCGCAGCAGCTCGAGGAGATCGGCGACGCGCTCCTCGCGATGCCCAACATCCGCCGCATGCGCATCGCGACCAAGGGCCCCGCGGTCATGCCGCAGAAGCTCCTCACCGATCACGCGTGGACCGACACGCTCACGCGCATCGTCGAGAAGGGCCGCAAGGTCCACAAGGAGGTGGTGCTGCACACGCACTTCAACCACCCGAACGAGATCACCGGCATCACCGAAGCCGCGATGCACAAGCTGCTCGAGCGCGGCATCGTCGTGCGAAACCAGAGCGTCCTCCAGCGCGGCGTCAACGACTCGCCCGAGACGATGACCATGCTGGTCAAGCGCATGGGCCACCTCAACGTCCACGCGTACTACGTCTACGTCCACGATCTCGTCACCGGCGTCGAGGACCTCCGCACGTCGGTCGACACCGCGCTCTTCATCGAGAAGCACGTGCGCGGCTCGACCGCGGGCTTCAACACGCCGACGTTCGTCGTCGACGCGCCCGGCGGCGGCGGCAAGCGCGACGCGCACTCGTACGAGTACTACGACCGCGAGACGGGCATCAGCGTCTACCAGGCGCCGAGCGTGAAGCCGGGCCAGTTTTTCATGTACTTCGACCCGCTCCACGAGCTCTCGACGTCCGCGCAGCGCCGCTGGGCCGACCCGAGCGAGCACGAGAGCATGCTCGGCGCCGCGCTCGCGAAGGCGAAAGAGCGCATCCGCTGACCGCACTCCGCCGCCGCGCCGCCCGCCACGCGCGCGCGGCGCGCCGGCTAGAGCGCGCGCGGGATGTGAATCACCGGCGCGGGCGGCGGCTTCTTCTTCTCGACGTCGAACTTCTGGTCGAAGAGGAAGACCTCGTCCTGCGCGCTCACGACGAACAGCTTCGACGGGTTGATCGGCTTGATGTCCCTCCGCTCGACCGTGTTGAGGGCGACGGTGAACGTGGAGCCGGGCGGCACTTCGAGCAGGAAGCTCGCCGCGCCCACCGCGTCGGTCCTCGTGACGGCCTTGTCGAGGTACATGACGGGCAGGTTCGGCCCGTTGTCCGCGCGGACCGCGACGACGACCCGCCGCATCGCGGGCGGACACTGCACCGCGTACTCGGGGACCTTCGACTTCTCGGCGAGCCGGGTCAGCCGGATGCTGAGCGGCTTCGTCGGGGTCTGAAAGCCCTCGGGGCACGTGATGGTGACGTCGGTGATCTCGCCCTCGACGCCCGCGATGCTCAGGGTCGCGCGCCCCTCGGCGTTGGTCGTCCCGAGCGGTCGGTTCGCCCGCGAGATGTTCGCGCCGACCACGGGCTTGCCCGGATCGCTGTCCACCTTCACCGAGACCTGGAACGGGTCGGGCGGCGGGGGCTCGGCGCAGCCGCCCGCGGCGAGGACGCCGGACATGAGAAGAGGAAGGCCGAGAGCGACGCCGGGTTGCCTCATCACTGATCCACCAGGGTATCGACCCGACCACCTCGGTCAAGCGACCTACCCCACCTCTTCTCGAAGCCTACGGAGAGCGCCGGCAAAAGTTGGGCGGGAGGACCGTGGGAACGGAAGAATGCGCGAGTTGCGCAAATGCATCGATGGTCCATTGGATCGGCGCCCGTCCATGTCGTTTGGAGCAACGTAGATCCAGGAGAAAAGGTGGGTGTTGCGCGCCTGACAACATCTCCCCTCAAAAACCCCGAGGATACGTTGCATCCGGAGCAACGCGGTTTTGTCCGCTCCGCTCACGCTGCAATCGGATCGGTGGCACGGCTCGAGCAAGACGTTGTCTCCGAGGCAACGGGGCGGTCGATAGACCGAGACGCCCGAGAGCCTCGCGTGCCGCGCCCGGCGGCACCCAGACCGACTGAGAACCAAGGAGATTCCCCATGAACAAGCTCGTCAAGAAGGTCCGCGGCGCGTCGATGGTCGAGTACGCTCTCCTCCTCGTTGCGATCCTTCTGCTCGCGGCTGGTGCGTTCAAGGCGCTCGGCCCGAAGGTCGGTCAGGCCGCGACGCGCGGCGGCGCGGAGCTCTAGACCGGCATCTCGTTCCGGGCCTTCGATTCCGGCGTCACGCTGTATGATGGCGTGACGCCGTGGGGTTAGAGGGACGGGAGAGGGAATGACCGAGCCGCATCAGCACGTGGTTTTTTTCATCGCGGTGGTGGTGGCGGCAATCGGCGCGACGCTCGATTGGCGGACGGGGCACATCCCCAACTGGCTGACCGTTTCTGCGCTCGCTCTCGCGCCGTTCGTGCATGTCGCGCGCTACCTGCACGCGAAGGAGTCCACCGATACGGCCCTCCAGGAGGGCGCGTATTCGCTGGCCGGAGCGGCGGTCTGCGCGATCGTCCCGCTCCTCCTGTTTCGGCAGAGCGCCCTCGGTGGCGGCGACGTCAAGCTGTTCATCGCGCTGGGAGCCATCCTCCACCCGATCCTCGGTGTGGAGGCTCAGATGTACGGCTTCTTCGCAGGCGCCATTCTTGCTCCAGCCAGGCTGGCGTACGAAGGCAGGCTGCTCGTCACGCTGAAGAACTCCCTGTCCATCGGGGCGAACTTCTTCCTGCCGAAGTCACGTCAGCGCGCCGTCGATGCGACTGCGCTCTCATGGTTTCGCCTTGGGCCGGCCATCCTCGTGGGGGTGGTTCTGACGGCCTATTTGCATTGGTAGACGAATCGGAGGAGTCATGCGTCACCGTTCGCGTGCGCGCCGGCGCGGAGCCGTCCTTGTCGAGTACTCCCTCTTGCTCACGCTGGTCGCGATCCCGGCGATCGGAGGGCTCCTCCGCGGTGGAAAGGCCATGTGGGAGGACTACACCGCAGCGCGCACTCAGCTCCTGAGGCCGCTCCCGTAGGGGCGCTTCAAATTGGCCCGGCACATGCTGAACGTCTGGTGACACGGAGCAGGGGATGAAGCCGAACCCGAGGAAAGCACTGTTTCGACGCGACACGCGGGGTGCCGTTCTCGCCGAGTTCGTCGTCGCCTTCGTCCCGCTCCTCACGGCGTTCTTTGCGTTCGTCCAGCTCTCGAAGGTGGCGACCGCCCGTCTCGTCGTGAAGCACGGCGCCATCATCGGAGCGCGCGCCGCGGCGGTCATCACGAACGGGAACGACAACACGCCCGGTCAGGCCGCAGGCCGCAACGACGGCGAGATCAAGGCCGCCGTCGAGGCCGGGCTCGGCCCGTGGAAGAGCACGATGCAGTCGGTGACGGTCGACGTGGCGGACGCCTCGTCGAAGGCCGATCCCTACGGCTGGGTGACGGTGACGGTGACGGCTACGTACAAGTGCACCGCGCCCATGGGCGCGATCGGCTGCTTGGGTTCGACCAAGGTGCTGAGGGAGTCCTATCGCATGCCCCACCAGGGCGCGAACTACAAGTGAGAGCGAGGTCGACGATGAGCTCCGCCGCCGCCGTGACGTGGGACACCTCTCCTGACCTCTCCGAGGACACGCGAGGGGCCATCATGGTGACGGGCCTCGTGATGGCGTGTTTCCTCATCGGCTCCCTGTGGTTCATCATGGGGATCGGCGACACGATCGTCTTTCGCGACAAGATGCAGGAGGCGGCCGATCACGGCGCGTTCTCGTCGGCGGCCCTGCACGCGAAGGGGATGAACTTCATCGCCCTGCTGAACCTCGTCATGGTCGTCGGGACGGTGATTCACATCATCCTCGGCATCATCAGCGACGTGAAGTTCGCGATCCTGCTCGCGTGCCTCGCCAAGTACTGTCCCCTCGCCGGCGTCGGCTGCCTCTTGTGCACGCCGGAGGCGATCAAGTACGCCCAGGCGTGGAACCGCTGGGACAACTACTTCAACAAGATGAAGCCCGCCTTCAAGGGGATGGCGAAGGCGCAGAAGATCGCGTCCTACGCGTATCCCGCCCTGGGCGTGGTCGAGTCCTATCAGGTGGGCGCACGGTACGGTAACGACCGTCGCACCGGCCCCGTCACCGTCGTCTCGCTGAGCACGTCCCTCATTCCGGGCGGAGCCATTCGACGAGCAGGCGTGTCCAACCACAAGAAGGAAGGCTTGCCGGTCGAGGTCAAGGAGTTCAGCGGGCTCTGCGAGAAGGTCGTCTCGATCCCCGCGAACGCCGTCGCCAACCTGATCTCCAGCGGCAAGGGCTTGTCGGGTTCGAGCCTCGGGGGCAAGGCGTTCGACATCTTCAACAAGATCGTCGGAAAGCTGCTCAAGAACCGCTACTGCAACAAGGGCAACATCGACCTCGGCTTCGCCGAGCTCCCGGGGTTCAAGTTCCTCGCGAAGATCTCGAGCATCATCCCCTTCAATCCGCTCGGACCCGGCGTGAACACGTTCTGGGGCGAGGAGGGCTTCCGCGAGGTGTACTCCGCCGCGTCGAACGGCAGCGACTGGATGAAGACGTGGGCGATCAACATCAGCCCGCAGTTGACCGACACCTCCGAGAGCAAGGTGGAGAACGCGAAGCGGAAGCCGTCGGAAGCCACCAAGTACTCGAGGACGACCGGCGGCTCCGCCTACTTCGCCGAGTCCGAGTTCTACTTCAACTGCGACAACAGCTGGAGCTCGACGGAGTGCAACCGCCTCGGCAACGCCATGTTCGCCATCAAGTGGCGCGCGCGTCTTCGCCGCCTCGAGATGCCGGCGCTCGCGAGCACGTTCACGGGCGCGGCGCTCGCGGGGATGGTGAACATCAAGGGCTACAAGGACTTCAAGGACGCGCTCTCGGGCCAGGGCACGGTCACGAACGCCGTCATCGGTACGGTCCTCGGCACCATCGAGGGTGCCGTGCTCGGCAAGATCAAAGAGGCCTCGACGAACCTCGACCCCTCACTCGGCTCCGCCACCTACCACTGAGGCGATCGTGAAGAAGCCCCATCCCCGAGCTCATCGCGCCCGACAACGCGGCGCCGCCATGATCGAGGCCGTGATCGTCATCTCCACGATGGTCGTCTTCATGGGGACCATCGCCTGGACGCGACAAGCGTACGGCGCGAAGCTCGATTACCAGCAGCGCACGCGAAGCGACGTCCTCTACTACGCGTCGCACGGCTGCAAGGAGTCCGGCGGTGGCGTCGGCTCCCCCGGCGGCGGCGGCACGGCCGGGCTGGGGCCCACCGGTGGCGAGAACGCCGCGAACCGAGCGCCGACCCCCGACAAGGCGGCGATCAACCAGAGCTGGAACAGCGCCGCCGGCTCCCTCAAGACGACGGTGACGGGGAAAGCGATCATCGACCAGAACGCGCGAGGGGGCAACGGTGGCTCGATCCAGTACGGCCCGCTCTCGCTCGTCAGCAACGTCTCCGCGGACTCGTACTCGACCTGCAACGAGCCGGACTACGGGAGCCAGTTCGTTGCGTGGTTCAACTTCGGGCTCAATTTCGTGACCAGCGGCGGTGGCGTCGTCGACATCTTCCGGTGACGGGTGAACCATGTGGATCTTCCGACGTAGGAGCGTGAGCGTCGAGCGAGCGAAGCAGCGTAGAGGCGTGCTCCGCCTCGCCGCGTATTTCTTCGTCGTGCTGCTTGTCTTCGGCGCCCTCGGCAGCCGTCGGGCGCACGCCGAGTACAAGGACAAGACGCTCGCCTTCGGTCGCCAGATGCTCGACATCGCGAAGGGGTCCAACCAGCAGGTCACCAACATCGTCTTCAACGGGCAGAAGATTCACCTCGGCAGCGCCGTCTCTCAGGACGGGGCCGCCGACGTGCTCGGGCGCTACGAGGACTACTGCAAGGGCAACGCGGGCCAGCAGCCGACGGACGCGCTCTTCGCGAGCGGCGAGCCGAAGGGCGGGGACAAGTCGACGCCGGCGCGCGATCAGGTGGAGATCGAGCGGACCGGGTTCGTGCGCACGGGCGACGACAACGAGGGCGCCGTCTTCTGCTTCGCGAAAGGCACCGAGAGCAAGCAGACGATCGACCAGGCGTTCGATGCGTTCATGCTCACGGGCGAGGTCGGCGCGTTCGGGGATCTGCGCTACGCGTTCGCCTCGAAGGGCGCGGACGGCAAGACGCTCGTGATCACGGCGTGGACGGACAGCCAGTTCAACCTCTGGGACATGATCGGCGACAAGGACCAGGACGTCCCGGGTAACGATTTCCCGGAGATCCCGCGCGTCCCCAACTCGGTTCGGGCCATCTCGGCGCACGCCGAGGGCACGGGCTACGCGATCAACGTCTACAAGACCACGGAGCCTTCCGCTCGGACGCTTGCCTTCTTCGACGACAAGATGAAGTCGACGGGGTGGGTCGCGTACGATCCGGAGCTCACGGAGAAGACCGACGGGACCGAGGGCCGGGCCTACCTCAAGCAGGGCGTCGTGGTCACCGTCGCGACGACGGTCGAGCCCGAGGGTAACTTCGTGGCCGTCGGCCTCTCCGGTGTCGCGCCCGTCGAGGCGTCCGCGCGCCCCAACTGACGCGACGCTCGGTCGGCTCGGAGGACCGCCGCCCGCGGGTGTGTCGCCGGGGGACGACAGCAAGCCTGGAATAGCCCGGGCCCGCCGTGTAGCATTCGATTGGGATGAATCGTCGCGCCCTCTTCATCGCGGTCGTCGTGGGTATCCTCGGCGCCTTCCTTCTCGTCCTGTATCAACGCCGCTTCGAGCTCGAGGCGTCCGGCGGCGAGAAGGTCAAGCTGCTCATCGCGGTCAGGAAGATCGAGCGCGGCAAGCCGATCACGGACGACGTGATCGCCATCCGCGAGATCCCGCTCGCGTACGTCGACGAGCGGGCGATCCGCGAGACCGAGAAGAACAAGATCCTCGGGCTCAAGGTGGGCAACACCGTCAAGGAGCAGCAGCTCCTGCTCTGGAGCGATCTGACGGCCGCCGACGAGCACAAGGACCTCTCCGCGCTCGTCTTGCCGGGCTACCGCGCGGTCTCGATCAAGGCGGCGCGCGACGACACGAGCATCGCGCTCATCAAGCCGGGCGACTACGTCGACGTCATCGGCGTGCTCGGCGCGAGCAGCGCCGTCAACGAGGCGAAGAACGCCGTCGTCCTGCTACAGCGCGTGCTCGTCCTCGCGACCGGCACCGACACGTCGCCCGAGCAGGCGAAGGACTCGAAGGAGGCGAACCCCTACGCCTCCGAGAACCTGCTCACGCTGAGCCTGACGCTCACGGAGGCGCAGGTGCTCGCGCTCGCGGCCGAGCGCGGCCGTCTCGCCGTCGCCGTCCGTCACCCCGACGACCAGGCGCGCACGAGCGGCATCGTCGATCTGAACTTCAACCAGATCGTCGACGAGAGGGAGCGCGCGAAGATCCGCAACGTGCGTACTGGCCCGCGTGACATCACGGCTCCGGGACAGCCGCAATGAGCGGAGCCGCGCGCGGTGACGTGGAGCGACGCGACGTGACGAGAGACGTGACGGAGGGGGGAGTGGGGGACGGCGAAGGCGCCCCCAAGAAGGGACGTTCGAGGCGCATGCGTACTGGCGTACTGATCGCTGCTCTCGCGGGGCTCGCAGCGCCGCTCCTGGCAGCTCCCCGCGACGCGTGGGCGCAGAAGTCGGGCGGTCACGAGGACATCGCCCTCGCGATCGGCGAGACCCGCACCCTCTCGGCGGTGGGCATCCGCGAGTACTCCGAAGGCGTGAAGGGCATCGTCGACGTCATCCCGACGCCGGACGGCAAGACCTTCGTCCTCACCGGCAAGAAGGAGGGAACCACGACCCTCCTGCTCATCAACAGCTCGGGCGGCCAGACGACCTACGAGATCAACGTCGCCAAGCGCAACGTCGGCCTCGTCGAGCGCGAGGTGCAGGAGCTGATCAAGGACATCTCCGGCCCGAAGACGCGGCGTATCGGCGCGCGCATCTTCATCGACGGAGCCGTGGCCACGCCGGCGGAAAAAGCCCGCGTCGACCAGATCGCCGGCCTCTACGGCGAGCAGGTGCAGTCGATCGTCACGATCGGCCGCTTCGAGGAGCGGAAGCTCCTCGTCCGCCTCGACTTCTTCTTCGTCCAGTACGAAAAGACGTCCGGCTACAACGCCGGCATCGGCTGGCCGGCGAGCATCGGCGGCTTGCAGGCCAACAACCAGCCGGTCTTCGAGAACCAGTACACCTTCGACTTCATCACCCGCACGTCGACGACGGCGCAGGCGTCGATCGTCAACCAGCCGATGCCTCGGCTCGACATCGCCGCACGCCGCGGCTGGGTGAAGATCGCAAAGCAGTCGAGCGTCATCACGGCGAACGGCAACGAGGCGACGTTCCAGAACGGCGGCGAGGTGAACTTCATCGTGCAGACGGGCTTCGCCGCGCAGATCGCGAGCGTGAAGTTCGGTACGAACGTGACCGTGCTCCCGCGCTACGACTCGAACACGCGCGACGTCGAGCTCAAGCTCGCCGCCGACGTCGCCGATCTCACGCCGGAGCGGTCGACGAACGGCCCGCCGGGTCGATCGACGACGAAGCTCGAGACCCAGGTGACGCTCAAGCTCGGACAGGCGCTGATCCTCTCCGGCATCAAGACCGCGACGCAGCGCCACCAGGTCAGCGGCCTGCCCGGCCTCTCCGACATCCCGGTGCTCGGCGTCCTGTTCGGCTCTCACGGCAACGAGAAGGCCGACGTCGAGGGCGCCGTCTTCATCGTCCCGAGCATCGTCGACACCGTCCCGAAGAGCGCGCTCGAGCTCATCAACAACGCCATGACGACGTACAAGGAGTTCTCGGGCGAGATCGAGTACGTCGACACCTACCCGAAGACGCCTCCGAACGCGAAGTAGCTCCCGCGATGCACTTGCAAGTCGTCGTTCAGTCAGACGCGGGCGCGCAGAGGACGGAGCTCTATCCGGCCAGCGGCCCGCTCACGATCGGGCGCCACCCGCAGTGCTCGCTCAGGCTCGACAGCGACCTCGTCTCCCGCCAGCACGCCGTCGTGAGCGCAGGCCACGGCGCGCTCCGCGTCGAGGACGTCTCGACGAACGGCACGATCGCGGGAGACCTGCTCCTCCGCCGCGACTCGGTCGAGGTGCCGTACGGGACGCCCATCGTCGTCGGCGACTTCACCGTCTTCGTTTACGCGCTCGATCAGCAGGGCAACCCGATCGGCCCGACGGCCGCGCAGATCCAGCAGAGCGACACGCGCCAGCGCCTCCAGGGGCAGTCCGGGTCGAACCCGGGGATGAACGGGCGCGGCCCGGTTCCCACGAACCCGCGCGGCTCGATGACGACGTCCGCGGTGCCGATCCCGAACGTCAGCGGGATGAACCCGGTCATCGCCCACGTCGGCTCGCAGCCGGGGCCGAAGGGCGTCCACCTGCCGGCGCGCGGCGAGGACGACAAGCTCAAGGCCGAGGTCGCCCTCCGCCGCGAGATCCACAAGCTGCTCCTCGAGCACCTCGACCTCGCGACGATCGACGCCAAGAAGCTCGACGACCCGTCGATGCGCCCGAAGGTGCTGAACGCCCTCCGCCGCATCATCGCGCAGATCGACGCGCGCATCCCGCCGGAGATGGATCGCGACGGCCTGATCGGCGAGCTCGCCGACGAGGCGCTCGGCCTCGGACCGCTCGAGCGCTTCCTCTCGGACGGGACCATCACCGAGATCATGGTCGTGGACCCGAACACGATCTACATCGAGCAGGGGGGCAAGATCCTCCTGTCGCAGGCGCGCTTCACCGACGACGAGCGTGTCCGCGCGGTCATCGAGCGCATCGTGACGCCGCTCGGCCGGCGCATCGACGAGTCGTCGCCGCTCGTCGACGCGCGCCTCAAGGACGGCAGCCGCGTGAACGCGGTCATCCGACCGATCGCGCTCCGCGGCTCGTGCATCACGATCCGAAAGTTCTCGAAGGTCCCGCTCACGCTCGACAAGCTCGTGAACTACGGCTCGATCACCGAGCGCATGGGGCGCTTCCTCACCCGCTGCGTCCACGCGAAGAAGAACATCGTCATCTCCGGCGGCACCGGCTCCGGCAAGACGACGCTCCTCAACGTGCTCTCGGGCGCCATCCCCGAGGACGAGCGCATCGTCACGATCGAGGACGCCGCGGAGCTCCAGCTGAAGCAGCCGCACGTCGTCTCGATGGAGACCCGCCCGGCGAACCTCGAGGGCCGCGGCGAGTACACCATCCGCGACCTCGTGAAGAACGCCCTCCGCATGCGCCCCGACCGCATCGTCGTCGGCGAGTGCCGCGGCGGCGAGGCGCTCGACATGCTCCAGGCGATGAACACGGGCCACGACGGCTCGCTCACGACGACGCACGCGAACTCGCCGCCCGAGGCGATCAGCCGCCTCGAAACGCTCGTCCTCATGGCCGGCGTCGATCTCCCGCTCCGCGCCATCCGCGATCAGATCTCGGCGGCCGTGCACATCATCGTGCAGCAGAGCCGCCTCTCGGACGGCTCGCGCAAGGTGACGGCGATCAGCGAGGTCACCGGCATCGACAGCGACACGACGGAGATCGAGCTCCGCCCGATCTTCGAGTTCATTCGCACCGGCACCGGCCCGAAGGGGCAGGTCGTCGGCGAGTACCGCGCCACGGGTTACCTGCCGAGCTTCCTCCAGACGTTCATCGTCATGGGGCTCGTGAAGAAGGGAGAGCCCTACATATGAGCCTCGGAGACGTCTCGCAGACCACCCAGTCGCTCAAGTGGGCGAGCCTCGGAGTCACGTCGTTCGCGCTCTTCGTGGCCACCTGGCTCGCGGCCGCCGACCAGTCGGGCCCCGTCTACCGCTACAGCGCGCGCTACACGGCGTCGCTCGAGCGCAAGCTCCGCCCGATGTTCATCTTCACGCCGGGCCGCACGATCGCCTACGGGCAGGCCGCGGCGATGTTCCTCGTGATCACCGCCCACGTGCTCCTCACGATCGAGTTCTGGTACGTGGGCCTCTTCTTCATCGCGGTCGGGCCGACGGCGTACATCGAGATGATGCGCCGAAAGCGCGTCGAGAAGATCGAAGAGCAGCTCGACAACTTCATCCTCGCGCTCGCGAACGCGCTCAAGACCACGCCGAGCATCGGCGCGGCGTTCAACTCCGTCGCCGCCGTCATCTCCGATCCGATGCGCCAGGAGGTCGATCTGGCGCTCAAGGAGATGAAGGTCGGCTCGACGCTCGAGCAGGCGCTGCTCCACATGGCCGCGCGCGTCGGCAGCCGCCAGCTCGACTCGGCGCTCAGCTCGATCCTCATCGGCCGTCAGGTCGGCGGCAACTTGCCGAAGGTCCTCGAGACCACCGCCGGCACCCTCCGCGAGATGCGGCGCCTCGAGGGTGTCGTCCGCACGAAGACCGCCGAGGGCAAGGCGCAGCTCTGGGTCATCGCGCTCATGCCGTTCGGCCTGCTCTTGGGCCTCAACGTGCTCTGGCCGGGGTACTTCGACCCGCTGACCAAGAGCCTCGTCGGCTACCTCGTCATCATCGCGTGCACCTCGTGCTGGGTCGCGAGCATCGTCCTGGCCCGCAAGGTCTTGAACGTGGACATCTGACGTGAACCCCTCCATCTGGACAGCCGGCGTGAGCGTTCAGCTGCAGGTCATGCGCGTGGCCGTGCTGGTCTGCCTCATGATCGCCGCGATGGCGCTCGCGTACGGCGTCGCGAGCGCGCCGACCCGCGTCGCGAACCGGCTCGGGCTCCGCGGCCTCAAGCGCCAGCGCGTCCTCGCGCAGAACGAGCTCTGGGCCAGCATCGAGCCGCTCGTCCGCTGGCTCGGCGTCCGCATGAGCGGCATCCTCACCGACGAGCAGCGCGCCGAGCTCGATCGGCAGATCGGCCTCGCCGGCGACTACATGGGCCTCACCGCCGACGAGTACCTCGCGCTCACCGTCCTGTCGGCCGTCGGCGGCGCGGTCGTCGGCGCGCTCGGCGGCTACGTGCTCGAGCTCGGCGGCATCGCGCTCGTCGTCGGCGTCATGCTCGGCGGCGCGATGCCCTACATGCAGATCAGCGGCGTCGCCCAGGAGCGCCTGAAGAACGTCGGACGCGGCCTCCCCTACGTCATCGACCTGATGGCGCTGTCGATGGGCGCCGGCCTCGACTTCCCCGGCGCCGTGCGCCAGGTCGTCGAGAAGTCCTCGAACCCCGACGATCCCCTCGTCGAGGAGTTCACGCTCATCCTCCAGACGATGAACCTCGGGCGCACGCGCAAGGAGGCCCTCGTCGAGTTCGCGCGGCGCGCGCCGGTCGAGACCGTCACCGAGTTCGTCAACTCGCTCGTTCAGGCGGAGGAGCGCGGCAACCCGGTCGCGGAGGTCCTCACGATCCAGGCGACCGTGTCGCGTACGCGCCGCTCGGTCCGCGCGGAGGAGGCCGCGGCCAAGGCAGGCGTCCAGATGGTCGGTCCGCTCATGCTCGTGTTCTTCTGCATCATGGGCTTGCTCATGGGACCGGCGTTGATGAATATCATGGGAGGTCTGTGACGCTCGCGCGGGCGTCCTCGTTCAGCCATGCGCGTCCTCAAGTTCCAGACCCGCCTCCCGACGGGACAAATCGAGCAGCTCAGCATCGAGAGCGAGCGCGTGCTCATCGGCAGCGGCGCGCACTGCGAGATCCGCCTTCCGCTCGCGGAGGCGCGCGTCGAGCACGTCCTCATCGAGCTTGGTCCCGCCGGCGTGTTCGCGCGCGCGCTCAGCTTCGAGCCTCCGCCGACGATCAACAACGTCCCGTTCACCCAGGCGCCGCTGCCTCCCGGCGCGATGCTCGGCGTCACCGGCACGCAGATCTACATCGAGGTGGTCGAGGGCGCGGCGGCCGGAGGCGCGCAGCAGCAGCAGAAGAAGTCGAGCCCGCTCTTGCTCGTCGCGCTGCTCCTCATGGTGCCCGCGGCCGGCTACCTGTTCTTCGGCGACGACGCGTTCGGCGGCGGCGGCGGCGACAGCACGACCCCGCAAGCCCCGGAGCTCTGGCCGGCGCCCTCCGGGCAGTGCCCGCAGCGCGATCCCGGCGCGGCGCTGGGGTTCGCACGCGAGCGCATGGCGATCGCCGACGCGAAGCGCGAACGAAGGCCCTTCCACGTCCAGGACGGCGTGTCCGCGGTCCCGACCTACGAGATGGCCGCGGCCTGCTTCCGGGCCGGGGGCGACACGGCCTCGGGCAACCTGGCGGATGAGTCAGCCAAGTACCTTCGCCGCGAAATAACTGATGATTTCCGGATGCGCCGGGTGCGGCTCGACCATGCGCTCGCGACCGAGGACTACGTAAGTGCTCAAAAGGAGGTCCGGGTTCTTCTACAATTCGTGGAGGGGACCTCCGGCGACTACGTCACATGGCTCTCAACCCTGGAACGCAAGTTGAAACTCAGGGTCGGCGCGGAGAAAAAATAGCCCGCTGGCTCAATCCCCCGGCGCTCGCCTTCGCCGCGGTCACGGCCGCGTGCGCCGCGACCCCGGCGCAGAAGGTCGAAGCGGAGATGGCTTCGGTCCGCAAGGAGTCCGACGCGAAGACCCTCGTCGAGCGAGGCAAGGGCTTCGCCGCCGTCGGCGATCACACGCGCGCCGAAGAGTATCTCGCGTCGGGCATCGAGGCCGGGGCCGATCCACGTGACGTCTTGCCGCTCTTGATGGACGTCTGCGTGCGCACCGGGCGCTACCGCTCGGCGATCCAGCACGGCGAAAACCACCTCCGAAAGCACCCGCACGACCTGCGAACGCGCGTCATGGTGGGCGCCCTCTACGCGGCCATCAACGAGAGCAAGCAGGCCCGCTCCCAGCTCGAGCCCGTCGTGAAGGCGGACGACGAGGCCGACGACGCGGGCGCCCCCTCTCCGCTCCGAGCCGAGCTCCAAGCGCAGGCGCACTACCTCCTGGCGGTCGTCGCGCGCGACGGCGACAACGACGTCGTCGCGGCGGATCGTCACTTCCGGGAGTACCTGCGGATCGAGCCGCGCGGCGCGCACGCGGAGGAGGCCAAGGCCGCACTCCTCAAGCGGGTCGAGCCCGAGATCAAGCGCGAGGCCCCGCCCGAGGCCCCGCCCGAAGTTCAACCCGAAGGAGGTGCGCCTTGAGCGGTGGAGTTGGTGACCAGATCCCGAAGGAGGTCTTCGAGGAGACGCTCCTCCAGTTCTTTGCCCCGATCCGGCCGTACCTCGACGATCCGGCCGTCAGCGACATCATGATCAACGGGCCGAACCAGATCTTCGTCGAGAAGAAGGGGCAGCTGCACCTCGTCCCGGCGAAGTTCGAGACGAAGGAGCAGCTCATCGCGGCGCTCCGGAATGCGGCGCAGTTCGTCGGCAAGCACGTCGACGAGATGAGGCCGATCCTCGAGGGTCGCCTGCCCGACGGTTCCCGCATCGAGGCCGTGCTCCCGCCGGCGGCCCCCGACGGGCCGTGCGTCTCGATCCGCCGCTTCTTCAAGGAGACGCTCACCGTCCAGCGCCTCATCAACTTCGGCGCGATGACGGACGAGACCGCGCTCGCGCTCCAGGCGCTCGTCGTCTCGAAGCTGAACGTCCTCATCGCCGGAGGCACCGGCTCCGGCAAGACGTCGATGCTGAACGCGCTGTCGTCGTTCATCCCGGAA
>JAHBWC010000108.1 GCA_019637225.1 Labilithrix sp. | reverse complement strand
CAAGGCCGCCGCCGACGTCAGCGAGGAGGGCGCGGCGGTTCAGCCGGAGATCATGATCCCGCTCGCCATGACCCGCGAGGAGCTCGCGCGCATGCGCCAGATCGTCGACAGGGTCGCCGACGAGGTCTTCGCGAAGCGCCCGAGGGTGCCGTTCTCGTTCGGGACGATGATCGAGCTGCCGCGCGCCGCTCTCCGCGCAGGAGAGCTCGCCCTCGGAGCCGACTTCTTCTCGTTCGGGACCAACGACCTCACGCAGTGCACGATGGGGCTGTCGCGCGACGACGCCGGGAAGTTCCTCCCGGCGTACGTGGAGACGGGCATCCTCGCGAAGGATCCGTTCGTGACGATCGACGTCGACGGCGTCGGCGCGCTCGTCCGGCTCGCGGTCGAGCGCGGCCGCCAGACGAAGAGCACGATCAAGCTCGGCATCTGCGGCGAGCACGGCGGCGATCCCGAGAGCATTCGCTTCTTCCGCGAAGCGAAGCTCGACTACGTCTCCTGCTCGCCGTTCCGCGTCACGATCGCGCGCCTCGCGGCCGCGCAGGCCGAGGTCTCGCACCGCAAGGGCCGCGCGTCGATGACGTCCGTGGCCAACGCCTGACCGCGCCGCGCCGCGCGGAGGCGGTCCTCCGGCCGGGGCTCATCGGAGTCTTCCGGCTACGCCTTTTCCGCCTCAGCGCGGCACCCCGGACGGCGGCGCCGTCTCGTTGAGGAGCAGCCAGAAGAGCCCGAGGGTCTTGGTCGCCTCCGCGAACTGGCCGAAGTCCACGGGCTTGCGCACGTAGGCGTTCGCGCCGAGGTCGTAGCTCCGGATCACGTCCTCGTCCTCGCGAGACGACGTCAGCATGACCACCGGGAGGCGGCGCGTTCGGTCGTCGGCGCGCATCCGCCGGAGGACATCGAGACCGCCGAGCTTGGGGAGGTTCAGGTCGAGCAGCGTCAGCGCAGGGACCGCGCTCGTATCGCGCCCGGCGTGGGCCCCGGTGCCGAACAGGTAGTCGAGCGCCTCTTCTCCGTCACGCGCGACCACCACCTCGTTGGCGATGTTCGACTTCTTGAGCGCACGTATCGTGAGCTTCTCGTCGGCCTCGTTGTCCTCGACGAGCAGGATCATCTTCATGGTCTGGTCTCCGTCGCTTGCGGAATCGAGAAGAAGAACGTCGCGCCCTCGTTCACGGCGGCTTCCGCCCAGACTCGCCCGCCGTGGCGATCCACGATGCGATGCGTCGTCGCGAGCCCGATGCCCGTCCCGGGGAACTCGCGCGCGGCGTGGAGCCGCTGGAACGGCGCGAACAGCTTGGCGGCGTGCGCCATGTTGAAGCCCGCCCCGTTGTCGCGGACGAAGAACGTGAGCGGATTGGCCTCGCCCGTGGCGCCGACCTCGATCCGCGGCCTCTCCGTCTTCTTCGTGAACTTCCACGCGTTGCCGACGAGGTTCTCGAGCAACGTGCGGGCGAGCGACGGGTCGACGTGGGCTTGGAGGCCGTCGCGCACGACGACGTCCACGGCGTGCGCCGGATCGGTCCTCGCGAGCTGCGTGGCGACGTCGCGCGCCAGCGCCGACAGATCCGTTCGCGTGACGCGCAGCTCGCTCCGGGCCACACGCGCCAGCGAGAGCAGCGCGTCGATGAGGTCCGCCATGAGCAGCGCGCTCTTCTGGATCTCCTCGAGGGCGTCGAGACCGTC
Organism: Labilithrix sp.; assembly: GCA_019637225.1. Taxonomy (GTDB): domain Bacteria; phylum Myxococcota_A; class Polyangia; order Polyangiales; family Polyangiaceae; genus Labilithrix. The sequence goes on along the minus strand of JAHBWC010000108.1, from coordinate 20,850 downwards.
GGCGTCGAGCCTGTCCTTGTAGTCCTCCGCGAGGACCTTGGCGAAGCCGTTCATGGCCCGCAGCGGCGCGCGCAGGTCGTGCGCGACGGAGTAGCTGAACGCCTCGAGCTCGCGATTGGCGACGCGGAGGGCGAGGTCGACCTTCTTGCGATCGGTGATGTCGCGGATCGCGCTCGACACGAGCATCCCGTCGGCGGTCTCGAGCGGGCTCAAGCTGATCTCGATGGGGAACTCCCCTCCGTCCCGGCGACGGCCGTAGAGCTCGAGGCTCGAGCCCATCGCGCGGACCTTCGGATCGACGAAGTATCCCGCTCGATGCCCGGCGTGGGCTCGCCGGAAGCGGTCGGGCACGAGCACGTCGACGGATTGGCCGAGGAGCTCTTCACGCGCGTAGCCGAAGAGCTTCTCGGTCTGCGCGTTGATGAGGACGATCTTCCCTCCGCCGTCGACGATGACCATCGCGTCGGGCGCCGCTTCCAAGAGCGCGCGGAACTTCTCGTCTGCCCGCTTCCGCTCGGTGATGTCCCGGATGGCGCTCGAGACGATGAGGCCGTCCTCGGTCTCGAGGGGGCTCAAGCTGATCTCGATCGGGAACTCGGAGCCGTCCTTGCGGAGCCCGTAGAGCTCGAGGCCCGAGCCCATCGAGCGGGTCTTGGGGTCGACGAAGTACCCCGTCCGGTGCGCCGGGTGCGCCTTCCGGTAGCGCTCGGGGATGAGCAGCTCCACCCATTGCCCCAAGAGCTCGTCACGCGAATAGCCGAAGAGGATCTCGGTCTGCGCGTTGACGAGAGCGATGCGGCCGTCCCGGCCCATGATGATCATGGCGTCGGGGGCCGACTCGAGCAGGCTCTTGAACTTGTCCTCGGCCTTCTTTCGCTCGGTGATGTCCCGGATGGAGCTCGAGACGAGCGCCCCCTCCTCGGTCTCGAGCGGGCTCAAGCTGATCTCGATCGGGAACTCGCTCCCGTCCTTGCGGCGGCCGTAGAGCTCCAGGCCGGACCCCATGGCTCGAACCTTCGGCTCCGAGAAGAAGGAGGCCCGGTGTCTGGGGTGCTTCGCGCGGAAGCGCTCCGGGACGAGCAGCTCGACGAGCTGGCCGAGCAGCTCGCTGCGCGGATAGCCGAAGAGCTTCTCGGTCTGGGCGTTGACGAGGACGATGCGCCCGTACCGATCGACGATGACCATCGCGTCGGGCGCGGCCTCGAGGAGGCTCTTGAACTTGTCCTCGGCCCTCCGCCGGTCGGAGATGTCGCGGATCGCGCCCGACACGAGCAGCCCGTCGGGCGTCTCGAGCGGGCTCAAGCTGATCTCGACGGGGAACTCGGTTCCGTCGCTCCGCAGGCCCGAGAGCTCGAGGCTCGACCCCATCGAGCGGACCCGCGGGTCCGCGAAGTAGGCTCGGCGATGGCGCGGGTGGCTCGCGCGGAACCGCTCGGGCACGAGGGTCTCGATGGGTCGCCCGATGAGGTCGGCCCGCCGGTGTCCGAAGAGCTTCTCGGTCTGGGCGTTGACGAGGAGGATGCGCCCGTCCGCGCCGACGATGACCATCGCGTCGGGCGCGGCTTCGAGCAACGCCCTGAAGGTCGCGTCGACGACGCGCTCCTCGCGCAGGCGGGCGAGCTCGGTGACGTCCCTCTCGCTCACGGCGATGAACCGCGGCTCTCTGTGCCCGTCTCCGAAGACGCGCATGGACACGTCGGTGGCGAGGACGGAGCCATCCTTCCGCGTGCGGCTCGTCGTGAACACGAGCGTGCCCCGAACGAGGACCTCCGCGAGCTTGCTTCGAGCCTCCTCCTGGCGGTCGCTCGGGACGACCAGCGCGTCGAGAGGCTTCCCCACGGCCTCCTCCGCCTCGTAGCCGAACATCGCCCGAGCGCCCGCGCTCCACGAGAGGACCCTCCCGTCCGGGGAGAGCGCGGTCAGCGCGTCCGGCGACGCTTCGACGAGGCTCTCGGCGAAGCTCTTCGTGCGGCCGTCGGCGCTGCTCATGGACGCTGGAGGTTAACACTCCTCGGTCCCTCGTCTCCGACGAATTGAACGGAAATCGTGATAACGCCGGCCCCTCTGCGCCGACCGCTCGAACGACGGCTCGAGCGCCGGCGCGGCAGGTACGGTTCTCGCACCGTCGACGGGGCAAGATGGACAAGTGCTGGTCCGGCGCGTCGGTGCTCCCGCTGGTCGAGGTCGACAGGTACAACGAAGAGCTGCGCGACGCCGAAGGGTTCATCGGCGATCGCGCGAGCCGGCGGGCCTTCCGAGCCATCCTCGATCGCTGGCGCGCGCGCATCCTCGAGATCATCGACGAAGACCCGCTCGGCGAGGGCGCGCGCGACTCGCTCTCGAAGAAAAAGCTCGATCGCGTGCTCAGGACGGGTTCGCCCCTCGCGGCAGGCCTCCTGCACACCGCCATCGAGGACTTCTCGACGGAGCTCGCCCAGATCACCCTTCGCTTCCTGAGCTTGAAGGGCTGGCGCGACACGGAGCGCATCGTCGTCGGCGGTGGGCTGAGCGCCAGTCGCATCGGCGAGGTCGCGATCGGGCGCGCCGCCGTCCTCGTGAAGGACGCGGGGCATCCCGTCGGCATGATACCGATTCGCCACCACCCCGACGAGGCCGCGCTCATCGGCGCGGCGCACCTCGCGCCGTCGTGGATCTTCCGCGGCAGCGACGCGATGCTCGCCGTCGACATCGGTGGCTCGAACATCCGTGTCGGCCTCGTCGACCTCGGGCTCGACAAGGCTCGCGATCTCTCGGCGAGCTCCGTCGACGCGTTCGAGCTGTGGCGCTACGCGGACGAACGCCCGCGCCCGAAGCGCGACGAGGCCGTCGCGCGGCTCGTCTCGATGCTCCACGATCTCATGCGAATCGCGAAGGAGCACGACCTCACCGTCGCGCCGCTGATCGGCGTCGCCTGCCCCGGCGTGATCGCCAGCGACGGGTCGATCAAGCGCGGCGGCCAGAACCTCCCCGGGAACTGGCACAGCGGGCGCTTCAACCTCGCCGAGCGATTGAAGAGATGCATCCCGGAGATCGGCGGTCACGAGACCAGCGTCATCATCCACAACGACGCCGTCGTTCAAGGCTTGAGCGAGGTGCCGTTCATGCGTGACGTCGAGAGGTGGGCCGTGCTGACGATCGGCACCGGCCTCGGCAACGCTCGCTTCACGAATCGGCGGCTGGAGAAGACGGTCGCCAGGAAGGCCAAGCGCCGGGCGGGTCGCGCCGCGCACGGCGCGCCGCCGGGTTGACGCGGCTCAGCTCGCCTTGCTCCGCCGGAGCGGCGGAGCTGCGATGCTCATCGCGGCGGCGTGCGCAGCGAACGTCTCGGCGATCGACGGCAATCGCTGGCTCTCGCCGGGCACCTCGCCGTCGCGGACGGCCGCGACGACGGCGCCGAGGTACGGGACGAGGAGCGGCGAGCCGACGGCGCCCGGAGTGTCGCGCTCGAGCGCCTCGAGCCGCTCGCGATCGCGCGCGCGCCTCGCCGACCAGCGAAGCGCGCCGGCCGTGGGATCGCCCTCGCCGCCTTCGAGCGTGACCGTCTTGCCGTCGCCGCACATGGTGATGCGCGTGGCGTCGCCGGCGCCGTCGAGCGAGACACGAAACGAGGCCATCGCGCCGCCGGCGAAGCGGAACACGCCGACGGCGGCGGTCTCCCCGCCGCCGCGCGCCGCTCCTCCGACCGACGCGCTCGAGGACGTGAGGCCGGCGGTCGCCTCGATGTCACGGCCGAGCGCCCAGCCGATCGCGTCGATCGCGTGGATGCCGACGGAGAGGAGCGCGCCGCAGCCCCAGCCGCGCCGGGCGGCGAAGTAGTCGTCGTCGCGCGCCCAGGCGAGATCGCACGAGACGGCCGGCTGAGCGCCGAGCTCCCCGTGGGCGACGGCGCGGCGGAGCGCGCGGAGCGCCCGGCCGGCGCGCCACTGGAGGACCGGCACGCACCCGGAGCGCGCTCGGAGCCGGTCGAGCTCGGCGCGCGTCGTCGCGACGGGCTTCTCCACGAGCACGATCCGACCGCTCGACGCAGCCGAGAGCACCTCGGCCTGCGCGACGTGCACGCTCGGCGGCCCGCACACCGCCGCGATCGCCGCGTCGACGGACGCCGCGGACGCGAGCGAGTCGACCACCCGGCCCCCGCAGGCCTCCGCGAGCGCGCGGGCGCGCTCGGTGTCGGGGTCGAAGACCGCCGCGATGCGCACGCCCGCCGCGCGCAAGGCGAGCGCGTGGAGGACGCCCGACGCTCCAGCTCCGACGATGACGGCTCGCACACGTCGAGAATGCCGCGCGCGCCGCGAACGCGCCCCTGACAGGAAATGAAACCGCGCGCGACGCGCTCAGCCCGCGCGACGCACGCGACGCGCTCAGCTCGCGGCCGCTGCGGCGAACGCCTCGGCGGCGGCCGCCACGGTCGCGTCGACGTCGGCCTCGGTGTGCGCCGCGCTGACGAACGCGGCCTCGTACTGCGACGGCGGCCAGTAGTGGCCGCGCGCGAGCATCGCCGTGTGCCATCGGCCGAAGCGGGCGGTGTCGGACTTGACCGCGTCGCCGAACGAACGGATGGGGCCCTTCGTGAAGAAAGGCGTGAGCATCGAGCCGACGCGCTGGACGCAGACCGCGACGTTCGCCTTCCGGGCGCCGTCGACGAAGCCTTGCTCCATCCGCGCGCCGAGCGCCTCGAGCTTGTCGTAGACGCCGCCGTCGAGACGCTCGAGCAACGCGAGCGCCGCGCTCACGGCGATCGGGTTGCCGCTGAGCGTGCCGGCTTGATAGACGGGCCCGATCGGCGCGACCTTCTGCATGATCTCGCGACGCCCGCCGTAGGCGGCGAGGGGCATGCCGCCGCCGACGATCTTGCCGAGGCAGGTCATGTCCGGACGGACCTTCGCGCGCTCCTGCATGCCGCCGCGCGCGACGCGGCAGCCCGTCATGACCTCGTCGAAGATCGAGACCGCGCCGTGGTCCTTGCAGAGGCGCACGATCGCCTCGAGGAAGCCACCGTCGGGAGGCACGACGCCCATGTTGCCGACGACGGGCTCGACGATGACGGCCGCGATCTCGCTGCCGCGCTCGGCGAAGATCGCCTCGAGCGCCTTCACGTCGTTGTACGGCGCGGTGATCGTCGCCTTCGCCGTCGGCGCCGGGACGCCCGCGGAGTCCGGGACGCCGAACGTGAGCGCGCCCGAGCCGGCCTTCACCAGGAGGAAGTCGGCGTGGCCGTGGTAGCAGCCCTCGAACTTCACGATCGCCTCGCGGCCCGTGAAGCCACGCGCCACGCGGAGCGCGGCCATGCACGCCTCGGTGCCGCTCGACACGGCCCGCAGCATCTCGATCGACGGGTAGAGCTCGATGACCTTCTCGGCGAAGCGGATCTCGAGCTCGGTCGGAGCTCCGTAGCTCGTGCCGTTCCTCGCGGCGGAGGTGATGGCCTCGACGACGGCCGGATGCGCGTGGCCGAGGATCATCGGCCCCCAGGAGCCCACGTAGTCGGTGTAGCGCTTGCCGTCGGCGCCGAAGAGGTAGGCCCCCTCCGCTCGCGCGACGAAGACGGGCTTGCCGCCGACGCTGCGGAACGCGCGGACGGGGCTGTTCACGCCGCCGGGGATGAGGCGCTCGGCGCGCGCGAGCAACTCGACGCTCTTCGGATCGGACATCGTCGTGACTCCTCTGCTTGACGGGCCTGGACGTTACCAGCCAAGCGGCGTCGAGCGATAGCGCCTGGCGCGCGCGACGCGAGGCGCCGCGACCTCGGCCGTTCACTTCGGACGCTGGCTCTCCTGGAAGGTCACTTCGAGCTTCGTCTCCTTGCCATCGCGGATAACGATCGCCGGCACCGTCTCGCCGGGCTTGCTCGCGTTGAGCACGAACATCAGATCCTCGACGCTCGCGACCTCGCTCTTGCCGAGGCGGACGAGGACGTCGCCCTTGCGCATTCCGGCCTTCTCCGCCGCGCCTCCGGGACGCACGCCGGAGAGGAGCACGCCCTTCTTCCCGGCGCCCGGACCGCCGTAGTCGGGGATCGTCCCGAGCGACGCGTTGAAGCTCCGCATGTCGCCGTGCGGGGCCGGCCCCTCGGCGTCGGCCTTGAACGAGAGCGGCGCCTCGCGCTGCGACGTCGCGAGGGCGACCGCGGCGCAGATCTTCCCGGTCTGCATCGCGCCCGCGGCGTTGACCTTGTCCGCCGTGTCGGACGGCTTGTGGTAGTCCGTGTGCGTCCCGGTGAAGAAGTGCAGCACGGGCACGCCGGCGGAGAAGAAGTTGATCTGATCGCTCGGTCCGTAGCCGTCGCCGCTCGCCGCGCAGTCGACGCGGTTGCCCTCGCAGGCGCTCGCGACCAGCTCCTTCCACTCCTTCGCCGTCTCGGCGCCGAGCACCTGGAGGCGGTTTTCGCGCATGCGCCCGACCATGTCCATGTTGAGCATCGCGTAGATGCCCGTCGCCTTGTCCGAGGGCTTCGCGGCCTTTCCGTTCTTGGGCTTGCCGGCGTTCTCCGCCGCGATCCACTTCTGGACGAAGTGCGCCGAGCCGAGCACGCCCGACTCCTCGCCCGAGAACGCGACGAACACGACGTCGCGGCGGAGCTCGGTCTTCTTCGCCGCGAGGTCGCGCGCGACCTCGAGCAGCGTCGCCGCGCCCGAGGCGTTGTCGTCGGCGCCGACATGCGGCGCGTCCGCGTGCGGGGCGAGCGAGTGACGCCCGCCGCGCCCGAGGTGATCGTAGTGCGCGCCGATCACGACGACGCCGGGGAGCTTCTTGCCGTCCTTCGGCTCGGCCACGAGGCGGCCGGCGACGTTGAAGGCCTGCGAGCTGACCGGCGAGAGCGCGACGTCGATCTTCGCGCGCGTCGCCTGCTTCTTCTCGAGCCGCGCGACGAGCGGCTGGCCGAGCGAGCGCTTCAAGACGACGACGGGCAGCCCCGCGTCGGAGTAGCCCTCGGGCTGGAGCGACGGGAGCTTCGCCTCCTCCGGCGCCTTCCAGTCCGCGGGAGCGTCCGCGGGGCGCGCGGGCTCGTCGACCACGATGAGCCCGGCCGCGCCCTTCTCGCGCGCCCAGAACGCCTTGCGGCGGATGTCGCCGAAGCGTCGCTGCGCGTCGGGGGTCGCGAACTTCGCGTCGCCGGGCACGAAGCGCCGCACGACGACCACCTTCTTCTTCACGTCGAGCTTGGCGTAGTCGTCACGCCCGAGGTCCTTCGCGACGATGCCGTAGTCGGCGAAGACGAGGTCGCCGGCGACGCTCGCCTTGTGCGGCGAGTACCCGAGCACGACGTAGTCCTCCTTCGCCGCAGGTTTGCCGCCGATCTCGATCGCCGTCGCGCCGTCCGCCTTCAGATCCGTCACGACGGGGAACGCCTGGCGAAACGCGGTGTCGTCGCCGGCCGGCTGGAGGCCGAGCGCCTTCATCCGGTCCTCGATGTACTTGCCGGAGGCTTCGAGGCCGGGGAGGCCCACGCCGCGCCCCTCGCGCGCCGGATCGGCGAGCCAGGTCACGTCCTTCTTGATGCGATCGGCGCCGGTCTCGACGATCTTCGGCTCGCCGGCGTTCTCGATCCACTTCGCGAGGAAGACGTTCGTGTCGTGCTTGCCCGGCGCGGTCGCCCGGTTCGAGGCGAACACCAGCGTGCTGCCGTCCGGCGAGAACATCGGGAAGCCGTCGAAGCCGCCCGCGTACGTGATGCGCTCGAGGCCCGTGCCGTCGACGTTCACCGCCCAGATGTCGAACTCGCGGCCCTTCGGATCGCCGTGGTTCGTCGAGAAGAGCAGGCGCTTCTGCGACGGGTGCCAGTACGGCGCGAACGACGCCGCGTCGAGGTAGGTGACCTGCTGCGCGTCGCTGCCGTCGGCGTTCGCCACGTAGAGCTCGAGCTTCGACGGACGGACGAGCGGCGGGCTCTGCCCGAGCAGGCGCTTGAAGTCGTCGAGCTCCTTGCCCGGCTTCGGACGCGAGGCGCGCCAGACGATCTTCGAGCAGTCGGCGTTCCAGAACGCGCCGCCGTCGTAGCCCGGCGTGTTGGTCAGCCGCTTGACGTTCTTGCCGTCGGCGTCCATGCGATAGAGGTCGATGTCGCCGTCGCGCAGGCTCGTGAAGATGATCGAGCCGTCCTTCCCGCAGACGGTGGCCTCGGCGTCGTAGCCCTTGGCGTCGGTGAGGCGCACGACGTTCTTGCCGTCGGCGTCGGCCTTGAAGATGTCGTACGACTCGTAGAGCGGCCAGACGTAGCCCTGGCTGTGATCGGGCTTCGGCGGACACGCGTCACCGCCGAGGTGCGTCGACGCGTAGATGACCTTCTGGTCGCCGGGCATGAAGTACGAGCACGTGGTCGCGCCCTTGCCGCTCGACACGGGGACGAGCGACGGCAACGTCTCGCGCGCTCCCGGCGGCAGACCGAGGACGGTCGACAGCGGCATCCGGTAGATGCGGTCGCAATCGTTGTCGCCGGTGCGCGACTGGAGGACGAGCTCGCGTCCGTTCCACGACCAGTAAGCCTCGGCGTTCTCGCCCGCGAGCGTGAGCTGCTTCACGTCGCCGAGGTGCGTCTCCTCCGGGATCGCCTTGGCCGGCGTGAGCTCCGGGCCCAGGGCAGGAGCGGGCGTCTTCGGCGGGGGAGGATCGCTCCCGCACGCGACGACGAGGAGAGCTGCGAGACCCGTGGACCCGAGGATGGATGCGCGCTTCATCGGCGCGGGGACTCTAGATCATCCCGAGCCTCCGAAGGACCGCCGATCGAGACAGCCGAGCTCGTCCGACGAGCCGCGTTCCGCTCCGGTCGAAGCGTTCGCGCGTGAGCGGACACGTGCGCTTTCGCGAGCTTGCCGGAGGGGCGTCGGAGCCGCGCGCCGACGCGGGGCACGCCGAGCGGACACCCGTCGCGCGCCCCCCTGGTGTCTCGGAGGCACGACATGGTGGGTGCCCGACCGCCCTGAGCACCGTGATCATCCCACGTCTTCCCCGTGAAAATGCGCTGGAGCGCAGAGTGGGCCACGGGTCGGACACCGGCACACCCGTTGCTCCATGTGTCGCCATGCTCTCTGGTCGCCTCCTCGCCGCCCTGGTCTTCCTCGCTCCCATCGGGCTCGTCGCCTGCGCCACGGACGAGGACGGCGCGCCCGAAGACGTCGGCGCCTCCTCGGACGCCATCACCGGCACGGTCGCGGTGGGCGCGGAGCTCGTGACGACCGCACGGGTGAACCTCCGCGAGGGCCCGTCGATGAGCGACGACGTCATCGTGACGATGCCGAGCGGCGCGAGCGTCACGGCCGTCGCGGGCACCGCGACGAACGCCTACTACAAGGTCTCGTACAACGGCGAGGTCGGCTGGGCGCACGGCAACTACCTGAAGGCCGCCAACGCTGCGCCGGGCGCCGACGAGGGTGGCGACGACGAAGACGACGCGCCCCCCGCGACGGGCGGCACCTTCAACGGCCGCAAGTACTCCGGCGTGACGATGCTCTGGCAGGGCAACTGGAACTTCCTCGTGCGCTGCGACTCGTACTCCCGCGCGAAGGGCCGCGTGGTGTTCTTCTGCGACGACCGGCCGTCGCGCTCGTTCGTCGACGACGGCGCGTGGATCGCCGTCCCCCGCGCGAATTTCTCGCGGAGCCAGTGCGGCGGCAGCGCGCGCGTGTGCAAGGGGACCAAGTGCATCGTCGCCAAGATCGTCGAGAAGTCCGTGACGGCCGGCAAGTGGGAGGGCAGCACGGCGGTCTTGAAGACGCTCGGCGCCAACACCGGCTTCAGCGGCTGCTCGAGCAGCTACGGCACCGCCACCGGCGTCACCGTGACGATGCAGTAGCCGCGGGGCGCCGGCCCTCCGCCGCGCGCTCGCCGGACGGCTGCCAGCGCAGCGTCACCTTCTGCTTCGCCCCGTTGCAGGAGCGGACGACGACGTCGTACGTCCGGCCGCCTTCGAGCTCGACCGTCGAGGCGTGCGTCGCGACCGGCTCCGTCTCGCCCGCCCTCAGCACCAGCATCCGCGCGTCACCGCTCGAGACCGCCACGAGCGTCGTGTCCGCCGCCGGCGCCATCCGCACCGCGTGCTCGGCGTTCTCGACGAGCTCGAAGCGCGTCGCGCCGCGGCGAAGATCGCCCTCGTCCGCCCGGACCGCCGCGGCGAACTCGCGGTCCGAGAAGCGCGGCGCCTCGCAGAGCCCGCGCGCGTCTTCGCGGAGGCAGCTCGCCGCGTCCGCGATCTCCGCCGGGCTCTCCGCGCCGTCGACGGGCGCCGCAGGCCCTTCCGCGTCTCTTGGGCCGAAGCACGCCTTCGCCTCCCGAAAGAACGCCGCCATCGTGTCGACGCGGACGTAGCCCATGAGCGAGCGATCGCGCGGGCGGCAGCGCGTGAGCTCCGTGAACCGCGAGAGCACGGCCGCGACGCTCCCGTCCGCGGCGAGCAGGGGGCCGCCGCTGTCGCCGTAGCAGGTGCTCGACGGCGGAGCGAAGCGCACGAACAGCTCCGTCGCGTTGTGCCCGACGACCAGGCCCGCGGCCGATCTCCGCTCCGTGCCCACGCCGTGCGCCTCGCCCGCCCCGTCGTCGCGCGCGACGTAGGACGTCGCTCCGTAGCCGATCGCGCGGACGCTCCCGGTCGGAGGCGCGCTGCTGATCCCGAGGGGTGCGATCTCGACGACGGGACGCTCGAGGCGAAGCAGCGCGACATCGAACCCCTGGAACGCGACACCGCCGTTCTTGGGCGGCATCACGTAGCGAGGGTGGCTCGCGCGCGTCGTCGCGCGCACGGTCGTGGCGGCGCTCACCTCGCCCCAGCCGAACGCGAACGAGCGATGCCTCTCGACACAGTGCGCCGCCGTGAGGACGAGGTCCGGCTCGATGAGCGCCGCGCTGCAGGCGACGACGCCGTCGCGGACGAGATAGCCCGCGCCGGCGTGCTCCGCCTCGCGACGCCCGCCGATCACCGCCTGATCGACCGCCGCGCCGCCGGCCTCTTGCGCTTCATCGGCGGCACAGCCGAAGGCGACGACGACGATCGCGAGCACGACGAGCCGAGCCACGCGGTCGATGCGTGCATCGCGGGTGCCCGCCGCGCGACGGAGGCCTCCTCCGTCGAGCCCCCCAAACGCGACTACGCCGCCCGCGAGATCGACTCGCGGACGGCGTAGAGCAAGGTCGAGGGCGGGTCAGCCCAGCGTGGTGTCAGCGGAGGTAGATGTTGCCGCCGCTCTTGGACGAGCCGCACGCGCAGCTGCCGTAGTCGATCGACTCGTCCGGCTTGCCGCCGCCGCACTTCGGGCCGACGCAGCCGTCGGGCTCGGGCGGGCAGACGTCCGGGTTGTCGTTCGGGCCCTGGCAGGCCTCGCTCTCGTCGCCGTCGTTGTCGCTGCCGGGCACGGTGCCGTCGGAGCTGCCGGCGCCGCCGCCGCCGGGCGGCGACGCGCTGTTGTTGGTGTTGCCGTTGCTGTTGCTGCCGTCGTTGCCGCCGTTGCCTTCGCTGCCCGGAGCGCCGCCCGCGTTGTCGCCGCCGGGGCCCGAGCTGTTGTTGGTGCCGCCGTTGCTGTCGCCGTCCGTGCCGGGGGCGCCGCCGCCCGTCCCGTCGCCGGGGCCGTTCGAGCCGTCGGAGCCGGGGCCGCTCGAGCCGTCGGAGCCGCCGGTGCCGTCGGTGCCGCCCGCGCCGCACTCACCGCTGCAGACGCCGTCGTTGTTGCCGTCGCAGCTGCCGCCGTTGTCGTCGCCGGGCGAGCCGCCGCCGGGGCCGCCGCTGCTGGCGTTCTCGCCGTCCTCGCCGCCGGTGCCCGCGCCCGCGTCCTCGCAGATCTCCTTCGACTTGTCGACCGCCGGACCGGCGTACGTACGAACGCCCGTCGCGCCGCCTGCGCAGGCGACCTTCGGCGCGAGCCACTTCACGAGGCCGTCGACGCGAGCGATGTAGAGCTTGCCCGTCGTCATGCCGCGGCCGGAGACGATGCCGAGGATGCCGCGCGAGTCGTAGACGGCGCCGCCGGTGTCGAGCGTCTCGCCCGCCTGACCGTCCGCGAGCCACGCGTTCGGCGAGCTGCGGACCTTCTCGAGCGTCGCGTCGTGCTGCTGGAAGCCGGCGCCCGTGCCGCGGAGGCGCGTCGCCTTGGAGCCGCTCGGCGAGCGCTCGCTGACGAGCTTCGGGTACGCCGTGAGCTTGATGCTCGCGTCGAGGTGGATGACGCCGATGTCGTGCCGGCGCGGGTGCGCCTTGTCGCTGTCGTACTTCATCCAGTCGTAGGTCATGCCGCGCGAGCCGGTCGCCTGCTGCTTGCCGTCCGCCGACGTGACGACCCACTTGTGCTTGCCGGAGATCAGGTGACCCGACGTGAGGACGAGGCGCGGGGCGATCATGACGCCCGAGCCCTCGCCGACGCGCGTGCCGTTCTCGTCGAACAGGGCGATCGAGACGCTGGCGGCGCTGACGGCTTGGGCCGTCGTGGGCTCCTTCGAATCCGGCGTGCCACCGCAGGCGGCGAGGGTGCCGAGAGAAGCAGCGAGGATGCTTGCGCAGACAGCTCCGAGAATTCGCATGCCGTTCATCGTTCTGAACCTCCGGGTGCCTGTGACCGCTCTGCTCGGCGCCGCCCTCATCGGCTCGATCAGCTCTCGGTCAGGACGAGCTCATGTACTGCACGGCTCCTGCCAGCCCGGTCTCGCGCAGCGACCCCTGAGATTTCGCACGATCCCGCGAATGCCTACATTTCCTCCCTAGAGTCTACGAGGCATCAGGAGTGGATCAGCCGTTCCGCGGTGATCCCCTACCCCTTCGATCTCACTGTTCTTTTCCGCCAGCCCCACGCCAAAATAACAGCCAGAGCGAACGCGCTCGCGACGTACGACCCACCCGGCCCGGACGAGCGCGTCGAGGTCGGGCGCGAGCCGGCGACGGGCCCCACCGAGCAGCCCTCGTGCGCGTCCTCTTCGGTCGGCGCGCACAGCTTTCGAGCGCCCGACTCGACGCAGGCGAAGCCGGCCGGACAGGCGCGGGCGCTGCACTCCTCCGCGCACGTCTTCCGGTCGGCGTCGCAGACGCTCGAACGGCAGTCCGCGTCGGCTTCGCACGCGGCTCCGACCTTCGCGAGGAGCGGGTTCGGCTGGCCCTCGAGCCAGGGCTCCTGGCCGGCCTTCGCGTACCCGCTCCGGATGAGGTCGGCGTGCGCGGCGGTCGACGTGAAGATGTTCGTCCCGCCGAGACACCCCTCGGCGCCGGTGTTGCCGCTGCCGTTGCCCCCGCGCGAGAGCGCGCCGAGCACCGCGCCCGAGGCCGCGATGGCCGGACCGCCGCTGTCGCCCTGGCACGTCCCCTCCCCGATCCGGAACTCCTTCGGGCCGAGCTCGGGGGCGGGGCCGACGTCGACGATGGCGACGTCGGCGCGCTGGCGCCGCGTCGGCGGGTTCGGCGCGTCGTCGGCGATGCCCCAGCCGACGACGGTGACGAGCTCGCCCTTCACCGGCTTGTCGTCGAGGCGGACCGGCGTGATCGGCGCGCCCTCGAGCGGTCGATCGAGCAAGACGAGCGCGATGTCGTTGTCGCAGAGCGTGACCGCGCCGGTCGACAGGATCTCCTTGCCGCGCGCGGGCCGCGCCGTCCCGGCGATGAAGTCGGGGCGCTCCCTGCCCGCGAACACGTAGATGGCGCTCGCCTCGCGATCGCGCTCGACGGCGCCACCGGCGATCGGCTTTCCCTCGGAGCTGCACGCGGCGCCGGGATCCGTGATCGCGACGCAGTGCCTCGCCGTCAGGACGAGCCGCGGGGTCAGGAGGCTCCCGGTACAGCCGCTCGCGGCGCCGCCCCCCTTCGCGAGCGCGTCGTAGTGCATCACGAGGACGGTGGCGTCCTGCGAGGCGTCCGACTCGGTGCCCTTGACGATCGCCGACGCGGTGACCTCGACGCCCTCGGTCGCGCTCGTCCCGGACGTGCACGCGAGCGCGAGGAGCGCGAAGGGCGCGAGCGTCGGGAGCAGCGTCGAGCGAGATCGAGACGTCACGGGTGCCTTCCTCCGGATGCGATCCACCCGGCGTGTCCGGGCCTTCTTCTCTGGGTCACCGCGCGCGCTCTAGTCGCGCTTGCGGCGCGACGACGCCCGCCGGAGCACGACGGCCACGGCGACCGAGGCGAGCGCGAGGTCTCCGCCCGACGGCGACCGGCCGGGCGCGGCGCGACAGCCGTCGTCCGCGGCGGCGCCGCCACCGGGGGCGCCGCTCGAGGATCCGGGAGCCGTCGCGTCGGGCGCCTCGAAGCGGATGGTGAACGGCGCGTCCGTCTTCTTCGTGGTCGTGCCGGCGACCACCACGAGCACCTCGCCCTCGGCGTTGGCCGGCAGGCGCTCCGCCCGATCGATGCGCGCCTTGCCGCCCTCGAGCGGGACGACGACCCCGCCGTTGCGCTCGGCGTCGGTCTCGAGCGCGATCCGCCGGGGCGCGTCGAGCGTCCCCTTGTAGACGAAGTACGCGAGCCCCGACGTGATGTTGCTCGTCCCGTCTTCGAGCGCCCCGGCCTTGATCCCCGGGTAGCTCGCGCCGTCCGGATAGCCGCCCGTGCCCGCGAGGCCCGCGGTCGCCGCGTTCCACGCGCCGAACATCGGGTACGCCGCGGCGAGCGACGAGCCCTTCTTCGCGAGGACCGCGTCGGTCGCCTCGAGCGCCGGCTTGCCCTCGGCCTCGAGCTCGAAGATCTCGCGGATCGTCTCCGGGCCGTGGCTCGTGGCGAGGAAGAGCGGCCAGACCGCGGCGCCGTAGAGGTAGCCCGCGGTCACGCCCGTCGGCGGCGCGTCGAGCGAGCGCGTCGGCTCGTCGAAGAACTTCGGCAGGTTGCGCTCGAAGTCTTTGAGCTCCGGGTGGAGCGTCTTCATCGCCCACTGCGCGGTCCCCTCGGCCCAGAACGGATCGTCGTTCGTCTTGTAGACGTTCTGGATGGCGTGAAAGAGCTCGTGGGTGACGACCGTGCGGAAGCCCTCCTGGGGCGACGCGTAGCCGCGGCCCCGGTAGGTGGAGTCGATCAGCGCGAACGACGAGCACGTGCCGCCGTTGCACTCGGCGATGCACGCGCCGTCGCCGCCGCTGAACCTCACGAGGTAGATGTCGAGCTTGCCGTCGCCGTCGGGGTCGCACGTGGTGTCGGCCGGCACCGGGCGGTAGCCCATCTCGGCGAACTTCGTGAGCGCGCCCTCGGCGACGTCCGCCGCGTAGGCGACCGAGTCGGGCACCCCGTCGTCGCGCGTGCTCGTGAGCGTCGCCGCGTGCGTCCCGCTCTTCGCCCAGTGGACGCGGACCTTGGCCGTCGCGAACGACTCGGCCTCACCCGCGGGGTACACGTAGCTCCCGTAGCCTCCCGCGGTCGGCCGCCCCATGCAGGCGGCGCGCGCCGAGGTCGCGGCGAGGAGCGTCGCGCACGCGAACGCCGCCGAGACCGCGAGCGCCGCGGCCTTCATAGCGCGGCGACCTTCAGGATGAACCGGCCGGTGGCCTGCCCGTCCGTACCGCCGTCGCTCTTGCCGGTGTAGCTGACGACCGCGACCTTGTAGCGCGACGTGCCGTCGGCGCCGCGGACGATGAACGTCACGCCCTTGTTCACGCTCGGCCCGGCGCCGACCTCGTAGTCGTACCAGCCCGAGAACGTCGTGATGATGTACGAGGCCTCGTCCTTTCGCCCGACGCAGTCGTCGTCGAAGAACTTCTCCGACGCGATCTTCGCGCCGTCCGCGTCCTCCGCGGTGACGTCGTCGAAGTTCTTCGAGAGCTTCGCGGCGCCGCCCTTGCCCGGCCCGGCGTCGCCGCCGTTGGTGAAGACGTCGACGCGCTTGAGCGCGAGGTCCCAGTCGGGCGAGCTGAACGCTTCGTTGTCGTTCACGTCGACGCGCTCGCCGGTGAGCTTGATGTAGATGCGCGGGCTCTTCGCCGCCTCCATCGCGCCGCCCGCGGAGGCGTCGACGTAGAGCGTCGTGACGCCGCCCTCGGTCGAGACGACCTTGACCTCGCCCGTCGAGACCTTGGAGATCGGCAGGAGGTGGGTCTTCCGCGCCGCGGTGCACTGCGTGCCGCCCGCGGGGATCTCCTCGCCCTCGGACGTCCCGGCGTCCTCACCCGTCGCGTCGCCGCTGCTCCCGGACGTGGAGGCGGGCGTCGACGAGCACGCGGGGACCGCCGCGAGGACCAGCGGGGCGGAGGCGAGAAGAAGGAAGAGACGATTCATCGGTTTCTCCTGCGGCTTTGGACGAAGAGAGTCGAACGAGCAGCGTTACTTCACGGGCTTCACGCGCATCACGATCGTGCCGGGGCTCGTGGCCGTGGCGCCGTCGAAGCGCGCGAAGCCCACGAGGTACCTCGTTTTGCCATCGGCGCCGACGACGAGCCAGGCGAACTTGCCGGGTGCGGCAGGGCTCACGCCGCGCTCGGTCCAGAGGCCGCTGAACGCGCTGACGACGCGGTCGCCGCGCAGCGTCTGGCCGTCGAAGCTCGCGGCGTCGATCGCGTCGAAGCGCGCGAGCTCGCTCTCGGGCGTGAGGTCGAGGACGTCCTCGAACTTCTCCGTCGCCGTCTTCTGGGCGTCGAAATCGATCGCACCGACGCCGCGCGGACCGCCCTCCTCGCCGTTGACCGAGATGTCCTGACGGCGGAAGCAGAGGTGCCAGGCCGACGAGGTGCGCGCGGCGGCGGCGGTGAGCATCGTGCGCGCGCCGGTGCCGAGGTCGATGCACTCGCTCGGCGCGTTCGGATCGCCGGCGGTCGTGCCCCCCGCGGTGCCGTCGAGGTCGACGGCTTCCTTGGCGGGCTGGCCGACCTCGGCGTAGCGGATGCGGTAGAGCGCGCTCACGGCGGCGCCGTCGCGCTTGCCGTAGTAGCTCAGCACCTGGACCTTGTAGAGCTTGTCGCCGTCCTTCACGCCGAAGACGTGGAAGCGGCTGTAGAGGCCGTGGTTCGGCGCGCCCTCGTAGAAGTACCAGCGGACGAACGCGCCGCCCGACTTGTCCGCGGTGAGGAACGGGACCTGCGGCGCGACGTCGTCGAGGAAGGCGATCGCGTCGAGCGGTCCGAACGCCAGCGAGGCGCCCGAGCCCGAAGGACCGCTGTTCGTGTAGACGTCGAGGCCCTCGAAGGCGAGGTCCCAGCCGAGCTCCGTCTTCGGCTCGCCCGGCGTGACGACGGCCGGCGGGCTCGCGAGCTTCGCGTAGACGCGGCCGGACTCGGGCACCGGGACGAGGAGCTCCTCGCCGGCGTTGAAGGCCGCGCCCGGATCGTCGCCGGCGTCGCCCGTGTTCGTCGCCGCGTCGTTCTTTGCGTCGCTGGAGCCGACGTCCTCGCTGCATGCGACGCCGAGCGATGCGGCCGCGAAGAGAGACGCGAGGACGACCGAAGAGAAGAAGACCTTCATGGGTGACTCATTCCTCCCAAGGGAGCTCGGCGCGGAGACCGACGTAGAGGATACGACCGAGCGGCGGGCGCGTATCGCCGGTGCGACCGGGGTCCTGCCGGACGTCCAGCAGGTTGAGGGCCCCGACGTAAGCTTGCGAGCGGGGCCATAGCGTACGCGCGAGGCGCACGTCCACCGTCTGGAAGCCGGGCGACCTCCGATCCGCATCGAGGAACGCGTCCGTGACGACCCGAGCGCGAACGTACATCTCGAGCTTCCACCCTGGCTCGACGCGGAGCGCCGACGTGACCGAGTGCGGCGGCCGGCCGGGCAGCGGCTGCTCGTTCACGTCGTCCCGTGTCCAGGTGTAAGCGTAGCTCGATTCCGCGGTGAGCCAAGACGTGGCCTTGAAGCGCGTGTCGACCTGGCCGCCCGCGGTCCGAGCTCGACCGAAATTCGTGTACGAATACGTCGCGACGCCGCCGTCGAAGACGCCGTTGCCGAGATCGAGATCGATGAGATCCTCGACCCAGTTGTAAAAGACGGAGCCTCGGAGCGTCCCGCCCTCGAGCGGCGCCCAGGTGGCGTCGGCGTTCACGCCCCACGACTTCTCGGGGTAGAGATCGCGGTTGCCGTCGATCCGGTAGCCGTAGAACGAGTGGTCGAAGACGAAGCCGAGCTCCTTCGCGCTCGGCGCGCGGAAGCCGCGCCCGCCCGACGCGCGCACGATGAGCGTGTCTGCGAGCTGCCACGACGCGGCGAGGCGCGGCGCGACCGACTCGCCGTAGCGGGAGTGGAGCTCGGTGCGCACGCCCGGCATCACGGTGAGCGTCGGGGCGAGCTTCCACGAGAGCTGCGCGTAGAACGCGGCGACGCCGAACGTCAGCGGGACGACCTCAGGCCCGCTCGTCGTGACGGGCACGGTCGACGTGCTGACGGTGCGCGTGAGCGACTGCTGAAAGTGCTCCGCCTCGAAGCGCGTGCCGGCGACCCAGGTCCGCGTGCCCTCGGGCACGGTGGCGATCGCCTCGAAGCTCTGCATCCGATGATCGCGGTCGCGCCGCTCGTCGATCGGGGAGTTTCGCCGGTCCTTCGCCGTGAAGTTGTCGAACTGCTGCCGGCCCATCGTGAGGCGGAGGCTCGCGCCGCGCGGGAGCTTCGTCACGTGGATGACGTGGAGCGTGTAGCGGTCGGTCTGCTGCGGCAGATCGGTGACGAAGCGCTCCTCGAGGGTCGGGCGCTTCTCGCTCTCGATCCCGTCGAGGCGATCGCGGAACGCGCGCATGCGGAGCCGCACGTCCATCGTGTCGGTGAGGCGCGCGCCGGCGCGGAGGCCGACCATCCGCCGGTGCGTCTCCGGGATCCGGAGGTCGGGTAGGCCCGGCGTTCGCTCGACGCCGTCGAGGCGCGTGTAGTTCGCGTCGAGCCCGATCCACGGCTCGCGGAGCGGTCCGAGCGCCTCGGCCCGCTTCCCCGAGGCGTTGCCCTGGAGGACGACGCCGTTGAGCGATCGGTACTCGGCACGCGCCCGCGCGCCGAAGCCCGGCGTCCGCGGCGGCGCGGTGATGACGTTGACGACGCCGCCGAGCGCCGCGGAGCCGTAGAGCGAGCTCGTGGGTCCGGTGACGACCTCGATGCGATCGAGATCGGCGGTCGGGATCGCGGCGAGGTCGATCGCGCCGCCGACGTCGCCGACGACGCGCTCGCCGTCCTCGAGGATGAGGACGCGATCGCGATCGAAGCCCTGGATCTGGAGCGCGCTCACGCCGCCGAGGAAGCCGTACGAGCCGGGGTTGACCTGGAGGCCCGGCTGCGTCGCGAGCGCCTCGGCCACGTTCGTCGCTCCGCGGCGGTCGGCCTCCGCGCGCGTGACTATGTCGGTCTTCACGGTCGCGCGCTGCACGTTCTCCGGCGTGCGCGTGCCGGTGACGACGACCGTCTCGGCGTCGTCCTTCTTCGCGCTCGGCTCGGCGGCGCGCGCGGTGGCGGCGCTGAAGGCGAGGCCGGCCACAGAGGCCCACCCGAGCGCCGCCGGCGCGCGAAGCGCGGGGCGCGAGGCGAGCCGCTCGCGGACGGCGGATCCCCTATTTTTCCTCGCTCGCATCAGTTATTGAAAACGACTTTCAATTTCTATATAACGGGGCTCGAGCGGACGTCGAGCCCATCTCTCTCTCTCCTTGGGCTCGCGTCCGCGGACTCTCTCCCCTCTCTGGCGGCGGCGGTGTCGGGCGCGACGCGCTACTTCGGGACGTCGAAGGCGTGCTTGACCGTGCGCGGCGCGCCCTGAAACGGGCTCACCTTCGTACGCTTGAATTGACCGGCGACGCAGTCGCCGGCAGGTGTACCGGCGTACGGCGCCTCCATCGACACGGCGCTGACGGTGCCGTCCGGCGCGAACGTCACGCTCGCGGAGCCGGGCCCGGTGACGCCGCCTTCCTTCTTGCAGAAGACGAGGACGCCGTTGGCCTGACCGAGGCGCGAGCGCGCGGCCGCCTCGTTGAACGCGTTCGGATCGGGCGGCGGGCCGGCGTCCTTCACGACGACCGGCGCCGGCGGGAGCTCCGTCGGGGTCGGCGGCGGCGGCGCGACGGCCGTCGCCGTGGCCGGCGCGGGCACCTCGGCGCCGGCGTCCACTTCTTCGTTCGCGGCGATCGCGCCGGCGTCGGCCGTTTCCTCGGCGACCGCAGCCGGCTCGACGGCCGGCTCGGCGACGGGAGGCGGCGGAGGAGGAGGCGGCGCGGAGGCGACCGAGATCGACGCCGGCGGTGCGGAGGCGGACGTGCCCGGCCCGGCGCCGTCGCCCTTACCGCCGACGAGGACCACGAGCCCGAGCACGATGCCGACGAGGGCGAGCGCGCCGAGGCCGAGGCCGATGAAGAGCACACCGCTCTGCTTCTTCGGAACGCCGGCGACCGACGCCGGCGCCATCGACATCGAGTCGCCGAGCCGCCCGTGCGTCTGCGGGTGTCCAAACGAGGCGCCGGCTCCGTACGGCCCCATCGCGTGCTCTGGCGTCACCGGCTGCTGAAGCTGCTGCTGCGGAGGCTGCGCCTGATGATGCTGCTGCGGCGGATGCGGATGATGGGGCGGTGAGGCGAGCAGGTTCGGTTGCGACGGGTAAGGCGGCGGAGCGTGCGGGTGCTGCGGCGGCGAGTGATGCGGCGGCGGCTGCGGAGGCGCGTTGAGGTGCGGCTGCGGAGCCGCGTGCGCGTGCGCGTGCGCGTGCGGCGGAGCATGCGCGTGCGGCTGCTGCTGGGGCGGAACGTGCGGCTGCGCTCCCGCGGCGGGCGCTGGGCCGCCATGCGACGGCTGTGCGGGGAGCCCGAGCGGATGCGGACCGGTGAGCGGCAGCGTCTGCGCGAGGTGCCCGCCGCCGCGAGGAGGCGACGCGTCGGGCGGAGGCTGCGGAGCGGGCGCGGCGAGCTCCGGCGGCGCGGGCGGCTGCATCCGGTGCGCGGGCGGCGGCGGGACCTGCCCGAACGCGCCCGGCGCCATCATCAACGTTCCCCCCGAAGGCGGAGCCGGCTCCG
>JAHBWC010000107.1 GCA_019637225.1 Labilithrix sp. | reverse complement strand
TGGTGCGCGGCGACGACGCGATCGGAGAGCGCGGCGCTCTCGGCCACGACGTCGCCCGTCGTGAAGACGGTCGCGTTGACGACCACGGCGCGAGGGACGCCGAGCGTGTCGAGCGTCGACCATAGCGGGGCGTAGAGGCTCTGCAGCGCCGGGTCGCCTTCGCCGCGCGCGATCTCGGCGAACGCGGGCGCGGGCGCGGGGAGGCTCCCGTCTTCGAGGCCGATCTCGTTCGTGACGACGAACGCGTACTTTCGATTGGGGATGAGCACGATCCCCGGGCGCGCGCCAACGGCGAGCAAGAACTCGGGGATGTAGGGATCGGGCTCGGGCGTGCTCGCGACGACGGGGAAGAGCTTGCCCCGCTCGGGCGAGGCTTCGTCGACGTCGATCAGGAGGAGAGGCGCGCGCGCGTCGCCGGCGATCGTGACCTCGAGATCGCGCGGCGCGAGCTTGCGGTTGAATCGGAAGTATCCCGCGGCGAGGACGGGGAAGCCCTTGCGCTGCGAGGCCCCGACCTTGACGCCCTGGAGGATCGGGATCCCTTCGTCGGGGAACGCGGCGACGTCGGGCGCGCCGTCGGCCGTGAGGCGACGATCCGAGGGATATGGGAAGTCGAAGAACGCGCCGGGCGCGTCGAAGCGCGCGGCGGGATCGAACGACGACGTCGCGCCGCTCGTGGGGTTGGGCACCGGATCTTCGCTCGAGCACGCGGGCGCGATCGCGAGGGTGACAGCGAGGATCCCGCAGAGGGCGGCGCGTGATGCGCGTGAAGGAAAGGTAGGCACGTCGCGACTCTAGCCGTTCCGCGTCCTTCCGCCAGTCGGCGGCGGAGTCGTGCTACCGTGCCGCCTCGATGCGGGCCTGGATTTACCTGGTCTTCCTGCTCTCGGGCTTCGCGGCGCTCCTCTACCAGATCGTCTGGCAGCGGGCGCTCTACGCGATCTACGGCATCAACATCGAGAGCGTCACGATGGTGGTGACGGCGTTCATGCTCGGCCTCGGCGTCGGCAGCCTCGCGGGCGGCGTGGTCTCGAAGGACGCGAAGCGCCCCGTCCTCCTCTACTTCTCGCTCGTCGAGCTCGGCATCGGGCTCTTCGGCATCGCCTCGCTCTCGGTGTTCCACGCGGTCGGCGAGGTGACGCTGGGAATGGGCGCCTTGGCGACGTTCTTCGTCACGTTCCTCCTCGTGCTCGTGCCGACCGTGCTCATGGGGAGCACGTTGCCACTGCTCGTCGCGCACCTCGTGCGCGAGAACAAGAACGTCGGAAAGAGCGTCGGCACGCTCTACTTCGTCAACACGCTCGGCTCGGCGTTCGCGTCGGCCGCGTCCGTGCTGTTCATCCTCGGTCGCGCCGGCCAGGCGGGCTCGGTGCGTCTGGCGGCGCTCCTCAACGTCACCGTGAGCCTCCTCGCCTACGTCGCGCACCGACGCGCGATGCGCCCGCGGGAGGTCGCCGAGACGCTCGCCAAAGCGATGACGGTGGATCACGCGAGCGACGACGAGCGCGCGGACGACGCGGCGGAGCAGCCGAAGACCGTGGAGACCGTCTGATGGGCTTCGCCGTCGCGCTCGCCGTCGCCGCCGCCGCGGGCTTCATCGCGCTCTCGTACGAGATCCTCTGGTACCGCGTGATCTCCTACGCGAGCTGGAGCCTCCCCGGAGCGTTCGGCCTGCTCCTCGCCGCCTACCTGTTCGGCCTCGCGATCGGCTCGCGCATCGCCGGAGCCTTCTGCAAGGACAAGACGCGCGCGGGCGACACCAAGCAGCTCCGCGCCCTCGCGATCTTCACGTTCGTCGCGAACGTCGTCGCGTGGCTGGTCGTGCCCGCGTTCGGCCAGACCGCCAAGACGTACGACTGGCCGCCCGCGCTCGCCGCGGTCGCCGTCGCCGCCGCGCTCCTCGGCGCGATCCTCCCGCTCGTCGCGCACTTCGGGATCAAGCCGGACGAGAGGGCCGGCGTGAACCTCAGCTACGTCTACCTCGCGAACATCGTGGGCTCGGCTGCGGGGAGCCTCGTGACCGGCTTCGTGTTCCTCGATCTGTGGCCGATACAGACGATCGGCGCCGTCGTCGCCTGCGTCGGGATGGTGCTCGTCGCGGCGCTCGTGGCGATCGCCGAGCTGCCGCGCTCGAGCCGCCTCGCGAGCCTCGTCGTGCTGCTCGGGGTCTCCGTCGGCCTCGTGAAGGCGACGCCCTCGGTCTACGACCGCATCTGGGAGCGCCTCCTCTACAAGCACGACTTCGACGCGAAGAGCACGCGCTTCCTCGACATCGTCGAGACGAAGAGCGGCGTCATCACGGTCACCCAGGACGGCACCGTGTACGGCGGCGGCGCCTACGACGGTCGCGTGAGCACGTCGATCCGCTTTGACCGGAACGGCATCTTCCGCGCCCACGCGCTCGGCGCGATGCACCCCGCGCCGAAGCGCGTCCTGATGATCGGCCTCGCGACGGGGGCCTGGGCGCAAGTCGTCGCGCACCTCCCGCGCGTCGAGAAGCTCACCGTCGTCGAGATCAACCCCGGCTACCTCACGCTCATCTCGAAGTACGACGAGGTGAAGAGCCTCCTGTCGAACCCGAAGGTCGAGATCGCGGTCGACGACGGACGGCGCTGGCTGAACCGCCACGCGGACGAGAGGTTCGATGCGGTCGTGATGAACACCACCTGGAACTGGCGCGCCCACAGCACGAACCTGCTCTCCGTCGAGTTCCTCGAGCTCGTGCGCTCGCGCCTCGCGCCGGGCGGCATCTTCTACTTCAACACGACGTCCTCGGACGACGCCAAGAAGACCGCGAGCACGGTCTTTCCGCACGCGCTCCGCGTCTACAACTTCATGGCCGTCGGCGACTCGCCCTTCGCCTTCGACAAGGAGCGCTGGCGCGCGACGCTCACTACGATGACGATCGACGGCGCGCCGATCCTCGACGCCGCGGAGGACCAGAGCCTCCTCGAGGACCTCGTTCGCTACGCCGACAGCGTCAACGATCCGCCGCGCGACGACGGCATCGAGAAGCGCGAGAGCGTGCTCGCGCGCGTCGACGCGGCCGGCGCGCGCGTCATCACCGACGACAACATGGTGACCGAGTGGCGCCAGGTGCTGCGCTTCCAGCCGCCGCCCTGATCGTCGAGGGCCTCACCGCCTGCGCGCGAGCTCGGCCTCGAGCTCGGCGACGCGAGCCAGCGCCTGCTCCTTCGCGGCGCGCTCGGTGTCCTTCGCGGCACGCTCGGTCTCCTTCGCGGCGCGCTCGGATTCCTCCGAGGTGAGCCAGAAAGCGGTGGCCGCCTCGTCGGCCGCGATGCGCAGCTTGCGCCCTTCGTCCGACGCGACGAGCCACGCGCCGAGCGTGGGCGAGAACGCCGGACCTTCACCGGCATAGAGGCGCACGAACGTCTCGTCCGGGGTTCGCGACCAGACCTGGATGCGAAACGGACCGCCGTGGCTCCGCGGACCGCAGCGGAGCGGATCGAAGATCCAGAGCTCGCCGACGGCGCTGGCGGCGTACTTTTCCGGCGCGAGGGAGTAGTCCTTGTGAGGGTTCGTCTCGCTCACGACCTCGACGGCGAGCGCGGGCGCGGCGTGCTCGGGGAGCCAGGTATGGACGCTCCTCAGGTCTTGCGCATCGGGCGGCGACGGCGAGAGCACGCAGACGTCGGGATCGACACCGATCCTCGGGTTCGCTTCGTCCCAGCGCACGGCGAGGTTCCGCACGACGCGCGCCGAGCCGCCGGCGCGGGCTGCCCACGCGGCGAGCAACGCCTTGAGCAGCTCCACCGCCTCGTCGTGCAGCACCGACTCGGGTATCGTCTCCTCCGAGATCTCCCAGCCGTCGCGCGAGCGGGCGACGTCGTACTGCACGATCGCGCGGTGCACCGCCTGGCTCATGGGCGGATGATAGCGCGGCCCCCGCCGACGACGCGACTCGAGCTCGAGCGTGGCTCGTGCGACGCCGACGCCGCGCTCCCCACCCGCCCCGACCCACGCGGTCGACCTCGACACGGGGCGCGAGTCCCCCATTCGAGTGTCTTGTACGGACGAGCGGACCGCGGCATGCTGCGAGGTCATGCGTAGAGCCATTCTCGTGTTTGGTCCGTTCGTCCTCTTCGCCGGCGCCGTCTTCGCGTGCGAGGACGACTCGGGCTTGCCGAGCAGCCCCACGTTCCTCCTCGACGGGAGCACCGCGACGTTCGACGGAAACCAGGCGCCGTTCGACGGCGCCGCGCCGGACGCCGAGGAGGACGCCGAGCCCGACGCGCCGGTCGTCATCCCCGCCGTAAGCGTGACGGTCGTCGGCAAGACGGGCCCGTCGGCCGACGTGCGCGTCGTCTTTCACGACGCCGACGGCGCGGTCCTCGAGACGAAGCTCACGGGCGCCGACGGCAAGGCGACGAGGAGCGCCGGCGCTGCGCCCGCGATGGCGAGCGCGCTCCTGGCCGTCGCGGGCCAGCGGCAGATCATGACGTGGACCGGCGTGGAGGACGGAGACCAGCTCGTCGTCCGCGACCTCGAGCCCTACGAGGAGACCTCGGGCGGATCGTTCGCCGTGGCGCTGCCCGGCGCCTTCTCCGACGCGGGCGCCTCGGGCTACGAGATCGTGGCGGGCGAGTGCTTCACCTTCACCGAGAGCAGCCAGACGGCGACGCTCCCGCTCATGCCGTACTGCACCCGCGGCGCGAAGAGCTCGGTCCTCGTCCGGGCGAAGAGCTACGAGGGAGAGCTCGTCGGCCACTCGTTCAGCAAGGGCAACAATGTGCCGACGAACGGGGCAACGGTCGCGGTGGCGACGGGCGTGTGGCGCGTCCCCGCGTCGGTGACGCTCTCCGTCAGCAACGTCCCGCCCGACACGGAGGGCAACGCCGAGCTGCTCGAGATCTCCGACGGCCATGGCTACCCGAGCGGCTCCGTTGGCCTCAGCCAGCCCGCGACGCTCCAGACCGCGACGGGCTTCGCCGACGCCCTCCAGGCGACCGCGTCGATCTCCTCGGGCCAGCAGGGCTGGGCGAAGCGCGTCATCGCGAAGCGCGGCGCGCCGGCGGCCTCCATCACGCTCGACGCGGCGCTGTTCCTGCCCCCGATCTCCGGCGCCGAGATCTCCGCCAACGACGCTGCGCGCCCGGTGGTGAGCTGGACGTCGACGTCGACGGCGGCCGCCGACGGCGGGCTCGTCCGCGTGCGGTACTACACCGCCGACGAGACGTCGTCCTCGTGGACGTTCGTGGTGGCGCCCGGCTCGACGTCCGTCAAGGCGCCGGCGATGCCCGCGGAGGCCGAGAGCTTCCTGCCCGATCCGACGAACGACAGCCCGAGCCGTTTCTCGAGGCCGACGGTCGTGTTCATCGAGGCCGACACGATCCCCTCGTACGCGTTGTTCCGGCGGACGCAGAGCGCGATCGCGGACTACGCCTTCCCGTTCGCGAGCTACGCGCTCCCTCCGCTCCCCACGAACGGCACCTACCGCGCGACCGCGTTCTCGCAGGGCGAGGTTCGCTGACCGGCACGCTCACTTGCAGAGCTGCGTCTCGAGCTTCTGCTCGTCGACGACGCAGTCGACCGTGAGCACGCCCGGCCGCTTCTTGCAGCGGATCCACGTGCCCTTCTCGCCGCACGCGACGGGCTGCGTGAACCCGAAGATGTTCGCGCAGCCAAAGCCCAGCGTGAGGCCGGCGCACGTCGCTTGCTCGTTCGTCCAGAGTTTCTCGACCTTGCCGCTGCAGTCCCAGTCGCCGTTGCGCGGCGGCTCGGCCTTGTCGAACAGAAAGCCCTGATTCGGGTGCGACCGCTGGTCGGTGTCGTCGCAGTCGGGAGCGCCGCCCGCCGTCTCGCAGCCGGCCTTGCCGAGGTCGTTGTACTGGTCGCCGTCGCAGTCGCAGCCCGTGCACCCGGAGGCGTCGACCTTGCCGCCGGCGTCGACCACGACGAGCGCGTCGAGCGTGCTGCCGTCGATCAGGATCGGCCCGGCGTCCACTTCCTCCTCGGGGGCGTCCGGGGCGTCGAGCGCGCCGTCGGACGCCGGCGCCGGCTCCGCGTCGCCGTCCCCGGCCTCGACGTCGTCGGCGGGACCGAACGTCACGTCGGGGAAGGTGCAGGCCCACGTCGCACCGAACACGACGGAGATCGAACCCACGATGATGACGAGCCTTCGCATTCGGGTCTCACTTGCAGAGCTGGGTAGCTTTGCCCTTGGGTATCGACCTGCACGCTCCGATGCCCTGAGCCTCGCAAGCGTAGACGTCCTCGGCGGTCCCGCAGACCGGCTCGATCAAGAAGCCGGGGTTGCCGCGGCATCCGCCCAGGCCGTTGCCGGCGCACGTCACCTTCGCCGGAGGGAAGCGCTCGACCACGTCGTTGCAGTTCCAGTCGCCGTCCTTCCCCGGCTCGGGGACCTCGGAGACGTAGTCCTGTCCTGGGAATCGGAGCGGGTCGAGATCGTCGCAGTCGCCGAGCTTCAGCGGAGCGCCCTTCGATGACGTGAGCCCGGCCGCGTCGACGTCGCAGTCGACGGCCGCGAAGCCGTCGTCGTCGCAGTCGCACTTCGGACGGGCCTCGCAGACGCTCGCGTCCATGATGGCGCCGCGGCCGTCCTCGCGCGCCACGGCGTCGGCGACGAAGCTTACGTCGTCGGTCGCGGCGTCGCCCTGGGCGTCGTCGGGCGCGGCCTCGGCACCGCCTTCGGCGCCGTCCCCCGAACCGAACGTCACCTCGGGAAACGAGCAGGCGACGCCGACGATCACCAGCGGCGCGGCGAACATCGTGACGGCGAGGAGGCGCCGGCTCATCTCAGAAGCTCCCCGACACGCTGAGCCCGCCGAGAGCCGGCGCGACGCGCACCGAGCGCGCGGCCTTGCCGGAGTCCGCGGACGACGTCGACGAACCGCTCGTGAACACGAGCGCGAGGCCCGCGCCGACGCCGACGACGCCGACCGGCAGGAGGATCGACGTCAGCGTGCTCATCGTCTTGCCGGTGTCGACGGTGCTCCGGAGGCCGTCAGGGCAGTTCCGCCGCTCGGGGCAGCCATCGTCGAGATCGCTCAGCGCGCCCTGACGGAGGAGGAACGTGACGCCGGAGCCGACGAGCGAAGCCGCGCCGACGCCCGCGACGATCCAGCCGATCGTGCGACGCGTCCCGTGGTCTTCCTTCACGACCTCGGTCTTCGGCTTCGGCGTGACCGTGAGGCGCATCGTGACGTGCGGGTTGTCGCCCGCCGAGACGTTGACGGTCTGCTCGACCGGCTGCGCGTCCGGCATCTGCGCGCGGATCCGGTAAGAGCCGGGATCGCGCTCGAGCGGCGTACCGACGAGCGTCGTGCCGACCGACTCGCCGTTGACGAAGATCTCGACGCCCGTGTTCTCGTTCGCGAGCGCCTCGCCGTCGGGCGACTTGACGTACACGTCGACGACGAACGCCGCCACCTTCGGCTTGAGCCGCGCGGCGGCCTCCTCGGCGTCCTTGTCCCATCCGTCGTACTTCGCATCGTTCGGGGCCGTGATGAGCGCGCGCTTCAGATCGAGCCACGCGCGCCGCGACGACGCGAAGTGCCCGAGCTGCTCTTCGCACTCGGCCAGGTTGCGGAGCGACCCGAGTCCCTGCGGGTAGACCTGCCAGGCCTTCCGAAAGAGCGGCGCGGCGCTGCCGCAGTCGTTCGCGCTGCGAAGGTCGCGGCCCCGCGCGAAGAGATCCTTCGCGTCCGACTCGGGAGACGCGCTCGCCGAGGGCGCCATGAGGAGCGCGGTCAGACCGAGGGTGACGGACGCCGCGACACGCCGAAAGCGCAAGGTAGTCACAGTCGGAGGATACATCGGAACGGGATAGTCGAGAAAGGCCCACGCGCGGGGCGCCGTCTCCCGCGCGCGCGATGCGACCGCGTCGTAACTTCCGCTGCGAGGCGCACATCCGGGAGCCGCCGCTCGCCTCGGGGGGCCGCCGCTCGCCTCCGGCTGCCGCCGTTCGCCTCGGGGGGGCCGCCGCTCGCCTCCGGCTGCCGCCGTTCGCCTCGGAGGAGGCCGCCGCTCACCTCCGGGTGCCGCCTCCGCCTCGGGAGGCGCGGAGGTCAGAACACCTCGGCCTTGTTCACGGTCTTCGCCGGCGGCGGCGTCGGTGCCGTCGGTGCCGGCTGCGGCACGGTGGCGGGAGTCGGCGGGGCTGGCGGCGTGACGGCCGCCGTCTTCGGATCGGTCGGCTTCGGCCGCGCCGCGGCGGCGGACGCGGTCGGCGGCGGGTGCGGCGCGGCGCGATCGGCCGGCGGCGACGTCTCGAGCGGCGTGACCGTCTCCGCCGTCGCCACCGCCGTGGGTGGGGGCGTCGCCGTCATCTCGCTGCTCGCCGTCGTCTCGGGGGGCTGCGTCCCCACCGTCCGACTCGGTCCACGAAACGACACGAGCGCGATGATGCCCACGCCGAGCAGCGCGATGACGCCGGCGATCGCGAGGAGCCAGCCCGTCGTCCGGCTGCGCGGCGTGATGAACGTCGGCTCGCCGAGCGCGACGTTCTCGAAGTCGGGCGACGAGCCGCGCGAGAGCATCCTCATCGGATCGCTCGTCGTCTGCCCGGGGTTCGACGGGTCCGCGCTGCGGAAGCCCGGCGCGCTGCCGAAGCCCGGCGCGCTGCCGAGGTCCGGCGAGCTGCCAAAGCTGGGCGAGCTGCCGCGCGCCGCCTCGAGACGACGCGCGCTCGTCGGCGTCAGGGGAATGCCGAGCGCGACCTCGAGCTCCTCGGGCGTGACGAGGCGCTCGAACGACTCGGTGAGCTCGGCGGCGGTCGTGAAGCGCGCGTCGAGCGTCGGCGCGAAGGCCCGCGCGAAGAACGCCTCGATCGCCGGCGGCAGATCGGCGCGCCGCGCG
Source organism: Labilithrix sp. (assembly GCA_019637225.1). Classification (GTDB taxonomy): domain Bacteria; phylum Myxococcota_A; class Polyangia; order Polyangiales; family Polyangiaceae; genus Labilithrix. The sequence goes on along the minus strand of JAHBWC010000107.1, from coordinate 14,053 downwards.
AGCGCAGGCACGACGCGGAACGTGCAGATGGAGAGGAAGATGTCCTCGACCGTCTCGCCCTCGAACGGGATCCTATTCGTCAGCGCCTCGTACGCGACCACCGCGAGCGCCCATAGATCGCAGCGGTGGTCGAGCGTGTCGAGGCCGCGTGCCTGCTCCGGGCTCATGTAGCTCGGGGTCCCGAGCACCATGTCCTTGCTCGTGGCGAACGGCGAGCGCGTGCGGAACGGCTTCGCCGATCGCGCGATCCCGAAGTCGAGCAGCTTCACGAGGAGCCGGCCGTCTTCGTCGCGCCCGAGCCACACGTTGGCGGGCTTGAGGTCGCGGTGGAAGATGCCCTCTTCGTGCGCGAGCGAGAGGGCGCGCGCGACCTGCGAGACGATCGCGGCCACGTCCGGCATCGCGAGCGATCCGACGCGCTTCGTCCGCTCTTCGAGCGACTCGCCCTCGAGCAGCTCCATGACGAGGTAGGCGAGGCCGCTCTCCTCGCCGTGATCGCTCACGGAGACGATGTGCCGCGTCCGCCGCGACAGCTTCGCCGCGATCTGCGCCTCGAGCTGGAAGCGCCCGGCGGCCGTCTCGGCCTCGACGTCGTCGGTCGGCTCGACGAGCTTGATCGCGAACTGACCGCCGAGCGAGTTGTGGTTGGCGAGCCAGACCTCGCCCATCGCTCCTTTGCCGAGGAGCCGAACGAGCTCGTACTTGCCTGCGATGACTTGGCCGACGTCGATGTTCACTGTCGATCCTGCGCGACGATGCCCCGGACCGAAGAGTACAGGAACGCTGCGACTTCGCGCGAGCCCGACTGACTCGCTCGGGACAGGCGCTGCGCACCCACATCGAGCGCGGGTCGCCTGAGACGCGCCGCCTCATCCCGAGAAGCACAATTTCACCTGCGACGGCAAGGGTGTTGCGCTACCTTTTCAGCGTGGGCCAAGAGAGCGGACGTAGACCGAAGTTCGATCCAGATCAGCGGGACGCGCGTGGGTCGACGGATCCACAGGACGAGCATCGCTCGTTCAACGTCACGGTGGGCGAAGCGATCCGGCGATCTCGACAAGAGCATGGCTGGACGCAGGCCTTTCTCGCGGAGCAGGCGGGGCTGTCCCCGAACTACATCGCACGGCTCGAGCGCGGCGAGCTCGGTCCCTCGTTGTTCGTCGCCAATCGCATCTGCGGTGCGCTGGCGATCGATCTCGAGGTGCTGGTGACGCCGGGCACCGGAACCGTACAGACACGAAAGACGACGACGAAGCGACGCGCCCTCACGGGCTGACCGAAGCATCTCTTCGCGGGACTTCCCGATCGGCCCTGGTCGCGAATGCGATCGGGGCCGATGCGTTTCATCTCACGGCGCGAGGATGCCAGAGACGGTGCCCGTGCCGTACCGCGCGATCACGCCCTGGCGTTTCGCTCCCGGCCGCGCGCCGGCCGCGAACTGCCCGCCGGCGCCCCAGAACGCGCCCGTCGGGTCGGCCCACGCGCCGTGCAGATCCGTGTACGGCTCGGAGCCGAAGTCGCTCTCCCATGCGCCGTTCACGAGGCGGAGCTTGAGGCTCCCGCCGCCGACGACGACCACGCGACCGCCGCTGCACGAGACGCCGTTCAGCTCGTTCACGACCATCCGCGGATCGATCTCCGCGCGCTTCCACGCCGTCCCGTTCGACACGAGCAGATCGCGCCCTCCGACCGCGTAGACCTCGTTCGGACCGCAGCCCGTGACGGTCGTGAGCCGCCCGGTGGCGAGGCCCTCGGCCTCGCGTCGCCACGCGCCGTTCGTCCGGTGCCAGACGACGCCCGCCTCGCCGACGACGTAGAGATCGCTCGCGCTCGAGCCCCAGACCTTGAAGAGGGCGGCTCCCTTCGGCTCGGGGAGCGGCTCGGGCTTCCAGCTCGCTCCGTCCCAGTGGAGGACGACGTCGTTCGTTCCGCTCGGCTGCTCGGGTGTTCCGCCGACCGCCCACGCGTCGTCGGGCGCCGCGGCCCACACGCCGTAGAGCGTCGCGTCGGTGCCCGAGGCGATCTCGGTGAACGCCGCCCCGTCCCAGTGGGTGACGCGTCCCTTCTCGCCGACGAGCCACACGTCGGACGGGCCGGTGCCGTGCACCCACCAGAACGTCTCGGTCTTGCCGGGGGAGAGGCGCCGCCACGTCGCGCCGTCGAAGCGGACGACGAGCGCGTCGAAGCCGTTGCCGAGCGCGCCGCCCACCGCCCAGACGTCCCGCTCGGAGCTACCCCAGACGGAGAGGAGCGCGCCGTCGAGATCCGTCAAGACCGGGCGCCACGCGGCTCCCGCGTCGTCGTCGGGCGAGGCCTCGGGCGCGCCGCCGTCGACCGGGCGCGCGGTGTCGTCGCCGTCGCACGCGACGAACGCGACGGCGGCGAAGAGCGCCGCGATCGCGGGGAGCGTCGCAGCGCCTCGCTTCACGGCGCGGCTCCGTCGACGCCGGCGTCCTCGCCGCACGTCTCGCCGAGCACGTAGCCGTTCCTGCAGAGGCAACGGCACGCGGTCTCCTTGTCGCCCGGCTCCGCGCAGCGCGGGACGACGGTGATCTTCCTGGTCGCCGTCTTCTTCCGCCGATCGGTGACCACGACCTCGAGCTCGAAGCCGACGTCGAACACGTCTTGATCGGCCCACTGGTTCGGACACAGCGGGATGTTCGAGTAGTCGCCGATCTCGGCGGAGTCCTCGATGTTCGTCGTCGTCCCGCGGCCCGTCGTGCCCCAACCGTCGGGCTCCCGCCGGAGGTTCACGGTGCGCCCGTCGAGCCGGATCTGCTTCGAGCGCGGATCGCGGAGCGCGCCGACGATCTGCATCCCGCAGCCGTCGACGTTCATGGCGCGGACGCCGACGAACGAGACCCGCCCGCCCTGCGGAGGGAAGAGCACGGCGAGGTCGTCGCCGTCGTTCAAGGGGACGTCGGTGCCGTCCGCGCGGAGCGCGCGGAGCTCGATCTCGGCCTCTGCGTCCGGATCGCCGAGGTAGCCCGTCGGACAGACGCTCGTGAGCGGCGCGTCCGCGCCGCCGTCGGTCGCGGGCGGCGCTTCGTCTTCGGGACACCCCGCGGCCAGGAAGAGGAGCGGCATCGCGCCGACGAAGAGGAGCGCACGCACGTCTCGATCAGTTGCAGAAGACGTCGCCCGTCGCCTGCTGCGGCCAGTAGTAGACGAAGATGTTGCAGTGCTCGTTCTTCTCGACGATCGGGCCGAACGTGTAGCAGCAGTCCTTTTCGGCGCTCTTGTCCGCGTCGTCGAGCGCCTTGCAGCCGCCGATCTCGTCGGCCGGCGGGCGCCACTGGTAGCCGCAGGAGAAGAAGACGCCGCCGCCGGGCTTCACCTTCAAGTCGAGCTCGGGTGACCGCAGCATCGGCGGCTCGTCCCACGCCTCGGAGCGGTAGAAGCGCGCGTCGTCGCCGGGCTTCGCGATCGAGACGCCGTCCCACGAGTACATGTCGAAGGTCTTGCCGCGGCCGTGGAAGTGGCCGTTGGCGCCGATGATGTTGACCTCCTGGCTCGGGTTCTTGAACTGGCAGGTCCCGCTGAACTCCGGCGTCGGGTTGCTCTTGCAGACGCGGATCGACTGCTTCGTCGCGAAGAGGGTGCCCATCTGGTGGACGACCTTCTCCTTCGGGATCGTGTACCAGTTGACCGCGACCTCGGCGTCGTCGGGCGTCTTCTGAGAGCTCGCGTTGACGTAGTGGGTCTGGAGCATGATCCACTCGTCCGGCTGGAAGACGTTCGCGACGCCTTCGGGGAACGTCCAGTCGACCTCCCCGTCCTGCTGCGTGTTCGCGACGAGCGGCCAGTCGGCCCAGTTCGGGCTCTTGAAGCACTCGCCCTGACCGTTCAGGCCGCGCGAGACCGGGCCCGCGTTCGGGTCGAGGCCCTTGATCGACTTGACGCGAAAGAGGTTCATGTGGTGCGAGCCCGAGCGCTGCACCATCTGGATGCGGTGGAGGTTGACCGGCTCGTTCTCGGGCAGACCGCCCTGCTTCGCGAGCTCGCTGACCTTGAAAAAGTAGCAGTCCTGGACCTCTTCGCCGGCGTTGACTTGGAAGAGCGGCGTCCGGAACTGCAGGCCCTGGCCGCGAGCGGGCGCCTCGAGCGTCGACGGGGTGATCTCGACGCGGGCGTCGGGCTCGCCCGGACAGCCGACGAGGGTGAGGAGCGCGACGGGAAGGACGGCAGCGAGAGCGACGAGGCGGTTCATTACGAGGACCCCCGAGGGAGAGCGTAGCCGATCGGCGCTCACGGCGTCCGCGAGCGACGGAGAGCGGCCAGCAGGCCTCGTGCCAGAGCGGAGGGCCGTCTGTTGCCCTGAAATTCCAGCGCTCCGCGCGGTTTGGCGGGGAGAGCCCCCGGACATCGCCGTCATGCTGGCCCGCCTGGCACACCTCCGGCGCGGGCTTCGAGCGGCGCGCGGGATCCCGAGGCCGCGCGCTATGGTGACCCCGTGAGGCGGCGCGCTCCCTTCGCGAAGGGTTCTCTCCCGACGGGGTCCGGCGCGATCGCGATCGCGATCGCGGCTTCGGTCGCGTTCGCGTGCGGCGGCGACCGCGGGCGCCACGCCGCCGAGCCGTCCGCGGCGCCGGTCGTCGCGGGTCTTCGCGACGCGGGTCGCGTGGGCTCGAGCGGCCGGTCGACCCGCACGCCGGACACACTCCCGCTCGTCCCACGACCGCGCTCGCTCACGCGATGCGAGGGCGCGCTCACGATCGATCGCGCGACGCGGATCGCGATCGACGACGCGCGCGCGCTCGCCGATGCCCCGGAGGCGCGCGCGATCGGCGAGCGGCTCGCTCGCTGGCTCGGCCTACCGCCCGCGGCGGTCGACGCCTCGACCGGGGCGGTGGCCGAGCCGATGCGCGGGATCGTGCTCCGCCTCGAGCGGTCGGCGGGCGACTCGGCGCGGCCCGCGCGCGACGCCGCGATCGACCCGCCGCGGGACGTCGGCGACGAGGCCTACACGCTCGACGTATCGCCCGAGCGCGCGATCGTCCGCGCGCGGCGCCCGGCAGGCCTCTTCTACGGCGCGCAGACGATCGCGGAGCTCGCGGGCGCGCGACGGATAGGCCAGACGGCGGCGCCGCTCGACGCCGAGGCCGCGAGCTGGTCGGTCCCGTGCGTCGTGATCGACGACGCGCCTCGCTTCGCCTTCCGCGCGATGCACCTCGACGTGGCACGCCACTTCTTCACGCCGGACGTCGTGGCGCGGTGGATCGATCTCCTCGCGTTCTACCGCTTCAACGTCTTTCACTGGCACCTCACGGACGACCAGGGCTTTCGCCTCGAGGTTCGAGGCCACCCCGAGCTCACGGCCACCGGGGGCGCCGACGGCTTCTACACGCGTGACGACGCGCGGAAGATCGTGAGCCAGGCGCGCGAGCGCTTCATCACCGTGATGCCGGAGATCGAGATGCCGGGCCACGCGCGCGCGATCCTCGCCGCGCACCCCGAGCTGTCGTGCACCGGCAAGCGGCAGAGCGTACCGCGCACCTGGGGCGTCTTCGAAGACGTCCTCTGCGCGGGGAACGAGCGGACCTACGCCCTCGTCGAGGACGTGCTCGGCGAGGTCGCGGCGATCTTCCCCTCGCACCTCGTCCACATCGGCGGCGACGAGGTCCCGCCGGCGCGTTGGTCGGCCTGCGCCAAGTGCCGCGCCGCGCTCGCGCGCGCGAAGCCGGGGCGCTTCGACGCGAGCGCGCTCCAGGGGCTGTTCATGAAGCGCGCGGCGTCGATCCTCGCGCGCCTCGGCCGCCGCGCGGCGGTCTGGGACGAGGCGCTGTCGGACGCCTTGCCCGGCGACGCCGTCGTGCTCGCCTGGCAATCGAAGGACCGCGGACGCGACGCGGCCGAGCGCGGCTTCGACGTCGTGATGGCACCGCACGATCACGTCTACCTCAACATCCGCCAGTCGCACGTGAAGGGTGAGCCGGGGCACGAGGGCTTGCTCCCGTGGACGAAGGTCCGCGGGTTCGATCCCGTCCCCGAGGGGCTCGAGGCGGCGCGCTCGTCCAAGGTCCTCGGCGGTGAGGGCACGCTCTGGACGGAGTACGTCGAGACCCCCGAGGAGATCGACGCGATGGCGATGCCACGCGTGGCGGCGCTCGCGGAGGCGCTGTGGACGGGGACGCCGAGCGCGAACGAGAGTCCCGCCGGGCGCGACGCGGTCGAGGCCGACTTCGCGGCTCGCCTCGGCGCGCAGCTGCCGGCGCTCGACGCCTCGGGCGTTCGGTACTTCGTCGAGCCTCCTCGGTCCGGTGGCGACGAGCGCTTGCGCGAGCGCATGGTCTTCGTCGAGGGAGATGCGAAGACCGTGATGCTCGCCGCGCCCCGGCTCTTTCCGAGCGGCGTGGTCCGCTTCACGACGGACGGATCGGAGCCGAGCCGCTCGTCACCCATGTTCCGCGCGCCGCTCGAGGTGCGCGACACGACGACGATCACGGCGGCGCTCTTCCTTCCGAGCGGGCGCGCGAGCGCACCGGTCCGCGCGATGATCGTCCGCGAGGCCCTGCGCCCTCCGATGACGCTGCACGCGCCCATCGCCGGCGCGAGCTTCGTGTACGTCGAAGGCGACTTCCACCGCCTGCCCGATTTCACCCGGACGGCTGCCAGCGCGCGTGGGCACGTCGCGAGCATCGGGCTCGCCGGCGTGGAGAGCGCGCTCGGTCGACGGATGCGGAAGGAGCGCTTCGCCCTCGTGTTCGACGGCTTCGTCGACGCGACCGTCGACGGAGTCCACCGCGTCGTCGCGCACGCCGACGACGGCGTGAGGGTCGAGATCGACGGCGAACGGATCCTCGAAGACGACGGCGAGCACGAGGCGCGCGACTCGGAGGGCGAGATCGCCCTTCGCAAGGGCTACCACCGGATCCGCGTGACCTACTTCCAGGGGAGCGAAGGAAAGGCCCTCGACCTCGCGATCGCGGCGCCGGGCGGCCCGCTCGCGCCGCTCGCCGTGGTCCGCGACGGGAGCGCGCCGCCGCCGCCGCCGCCGCCGCCGCCGCCTTGACCTGCGCGGATGTGGGTCGCGACGGGGCCGACGTCCTCGGTCGCGCCGGGGTTACCGGCACGCTCCGTCCGCGATACGCTTGGCGGGTGCGCGCTCCCCTCGTCGTGACCCTGGCGGTGATTGGCAGCGCCGGCGCGCTCGCGTCGGCAGGCGGCTGCGGGCTCGATACGGTGGGGAGCGATCCCGAGATCGTCGAAGCCGGTCCCGACGGCAGGAGCGGCTCGAGCGGACTGCCCGGCTCGAGCGGCACCAGCGGCTCGAGCGGCTCGAGCGGCTCGACCGACGCCGACGCCGACGCGGAGAGCGACGGCGGAGCCGAGGGCGAGGCGGGAGCGGACGACGGCGGCGACGCGGGGTGCCCCGCGGAGTGCTCGTCGTGCACGGGCGGCCGCTGCCAGATCGATTGTCCGGGGACCGAGTGCGGGACGACCATCACGTGCCCCGCCGGGATGCCTTGCCTGATCCAGTGCGGCGCGGCCAACGCGTGCGCGAGCAAGACGATCAACTGCGCCGACGGTCAACCGTGCCGCCTCCGATGCGAAGGCGGCGCGTGCGCGAGCGTCGCCATCAACGCAGCCACGGCGTCCGCGCTGTGCATCACGTGCAACGGCAACGCGTCGAACCGAGGCTGCACGAGCCTCATGTGCAACAGCATGCCGGCGGCGTGCGGCCTGAGCTGCGCGGCCGGCGGCACCGCGTGCGCGTCGGTCTCGTGCGCGGGCTGCGACACCAGCCCCGCGTGCCCGTGACGGGCGCCTGACGCCTCGAACGCCTCGAAATTTCGGACGCCCGGGCCCGGTCAGAAATCCGCCGAGGTCGCCTCGACAGAGCCCGATTTCCGGTGTAGGTGGACGGCGCTCGAGCTTCGCGAGCCCGCTGGGAGGGCGGGGCGAGGCCGCAAAGGGTGGAGACGACCATGAAGAAGCTCGTGTCGATTGCGCTGCTTGCGCTCCCGATCCTCGCCTGCACGACCGAGACGGTTCAGAAGAACGCTCCGCCGCCCGGTGACGGCAACGGCGAGACGCCCGGGGGTTCGGCCACCGCCACGAGCACCATCAGCGCGGCCGAAGGCGGCACGATCGAAGCCGACGGCCTGACCCTCGAGATCCCCGCCGGCGCGCTCTCCGAGGACACCGAGATCACGATCACGAAGACCGAGACGCAGGCGCCCGAGAAGCACGCCAGCGTCACGCCGATCTACACGATCGAGCCCGCCGGCCTGAAGCTCGCGAAGGCCGCGAAGGTCATCTACACGAAGATCCCGGCGGACACGCCGATGCCCGTCATCGGCTGGGGCACGAAGGAAGAAGGCGTCTTCGAGGGCCTCGCGACGAAGGTCGAGGACGGCATCGTCCGGGCCTCGGTCAAGACGCTCGCCAGCACCTTCGCCGCCAAGACCGAGTGCATGAAGGAGGACGGCGACGCCGTCGCCGACATCTGCAAGCCGACCCCGGCCCCCGCCGACCTCAAGAGCGGCCGCACCATCAACGGCTTCGTCCTCACCGGCTTCGAGTACTGGCAGTGGAAGAAGCCCGACCCGTACGCGGGCGGCAACGAGGTCGCCTGGGGCTACAACGGCGACGGCGAGCCGAAGACGGGCGTGATGCCGACCGACGCGTCGCGCGCGTGCATGGCCGAGTCCTTCCGCACCCTCGAGGCGATCTTGACGAACGATCCGCCGCAGGAGCTCAAGGACCTCGAGGAGGCGCACGGCGTCCGGCAGTTCTGGTTCTGGAACAACGACATGACCGACGCGAAGGCGTCGGTGAAGGTGCCGAAGAACAACTCGGAGCTCTGGCTCTTCCAGGGCGACCGCGGCGACGGCGGCCTCATCAAGTGGATCAGCTCGACCGAGCGTGACGGCACCTGCAAGCTCCCGACGCGCAACGACGTCGTGCTGTTCGCCAAGAACTGCACCAAGCGATTCCCGAGCTGCGGCTCGGGCAAGTGATCCGGCGAGCCTAGACGCGCGAACGCCGCCGCGACGTAGGGTCGACGGCGGCGTCGTTCGCTCGAGGCGTCGAATCAGTCGGCGCGGTACATCGTGATGACGCAGGCGCCGCCGAGGCCGAGGTTGTGCTGGAGAGCGACCTTGGCGCCCGGCACCTGACGCTTGTCGGCGGTGCCGCGGAGCTGCCAGACGAGCTCGGTGCACTGGGCGAGGCCCGTGGCGCCGAGCGGGTGGCCCTTCGAGAGGAGGCCGCCCGACGGGTTCGTGACCCACTTTCCGCCGTAGGTGTTGTCGCCGTCGTCGATCATCTTCTCGGCTTCGCCTTCCTTGGCGAGGCCGAGCGCCTCGTAGGTGAGGACCTCGTTCGTGGTGAAGCAGTCGTGCAGCTCGACGACCTGCACGTCCTTCGGGCCGAGGCCGGCCTGCTCGTAGACCTTGTTCGCGCACTCGCGCGCCATGTCGAAGCCGACCATCTTGATCATCGAGTCCTCCTTGAAGGAGGAGTCGTAGTCGGTCGTCATGTTCTGCGCCGCGATCCACACGGGCTTCGTGATGCCGTGCTTCTTCGCGAACTCGTCGGAGCAGAGGATCGCCGCCGCGGCGCCGCAGGTCGGCGGGCAGCACTGGTAGCGCGTGAGCGGATCGAACACGTCGGGCGAGGCGAGCACCTCCTCGACGCTGAGCTGCTCCTGGAACATCGCGTACGGGTTGTTCGCCGCGTGCTTGCGCGCCTTCGAGCTGACCTTGGCGAAGGTCTCGCGCTTGGTGCCGTACTTCCAGCGGTACTCGCGCCCGGCGCCGCCGAACATCTGCGCCGCGGGCGGCGCCGCGTTGAAGCCCTGGACCTTGCTCATCAGGTTCGCCTGCCACTCGAGCGGGTTCGTCCGATCGGTGAACTTCGAGGCGAGCGCGCCCTTCTCCATCTTCTCGAAGCCGAGCGCGAGGACGCACTCGTAGAGACCGCCCGCCACGGCCTGCGACGCCAGCATGAGCGCCGTCGAGCCCGTCGAGCAGTTGTTGTTCACGTTGAAGACGGGGATGCCCGTGAGGCCGAGCTCGTAGACCGAGCGCTGGCCGCAGGTGGAGTCGCCGTAGACGTAGCCGCAGTACGCCGACTGCACTTCCTTGAAGTCGACCTTCGCGTCCTCGAGGGCCGCGCGCGCCGCCTTCACTGCCATCACGTTGTACTCGTCGCTCGCGCCCGGCTTCTGGAACTTCGTCATGCCGACGCCGATGACATTCACTCTACGAGTCATGGTCTTGCTCCTTTTCCTTCGTGCGCCGGGGGCTCAGACGAGGCCCTTCCAGAAGTTCAGCTTGTGGGCGACGCGGGGGTCGCCGTCGATGCGAACGCGTCCGTGCTGATACAGATCGCGCAGGCCCTCACCCTTCGCGAGCGCGACGAGGTCGTCGTCGCCAAGCGTGAGCGTCGCGTCCGCCGCGCCCTTGCCTTCGGCGACGGTGCCGGCGCCGGTCAGATCGAGCAGCCACGCGTGGTCGCCCACGACGAGCGCCACCTTCGCGCCGACCTCCTTGGCGAGGTTCGGCGTCTTCGCGAGCCGCTCGCCGAGCGCCTTCACGATCGCGGGCGCCGCGGACGCCTTGCCCGAGGCCGCCGGCTTCGCCGAGGCCGCCGGCGCCGCCGAGGGAGCCGCCGCGCCGCCTGCGCCGCGGAGCTTCGCGACGACCTCCATCGCGCGCTTCGGATCGATCTTCTTCAGGAACATCAGCTTCTGCGACGCCATCACGTCGCCGCCGATCTTCAGCTTCTTGTCGGTCCAGAGCTTCATCGGATCGGCCTTGCCCGCGACCATCGCGCAGAAGTCCGCGTCCGACAGCTCGAGGATGCAGTCGGCCTTGTCACCGCCCGGCGCGACCGAGCCCTTTCCGTTCTTCAGGTCGACCGTCCACGCGCTGTCGGGGCCCGACAGCTTGAAGAGGAACGTCTTGCCGACCTCGCTCGCGAGCGAGCCGTTCTGCGCGATGAAGTCCCCGATCACCGCGAACGCCTCCGCGCTCGTCGGCTCGCCCGACGCCGCCGCGCCTGCCGCCGGCGCCGCCGCCGCGGCGGGCTTCTTCTTCTCGGGCGCCTTCGGGATCTCCTTGTAGAGGTCGATCGCGGCGTTCGAGATGACGGTCTTGTCGCGCTCCTTCACCTTGCAGCGGAAGACGATCTTCTCTCCGTCCTTCCACATCTCGGTCACGAGCGTCTCGCCGGGGAACACGCTGTCGGAGAAGCGGACCTTGATGCTCTTGAAGAAGCGCGGGTCGTTGTTCGAGAACGCCTTGATCACGTGGCGCGCCGCGTAGCCGAACGTGCAGAGGCCGTGGAGGATCGGCTTGTCGAAGCCGAACGCCTTCGCGAAGCCCGGATCGGCGTGGAGCGGGTTGATGTCGCCGGAGAGGCGGTAGAGCAGCGCCTGCGACGCGCTGATCTTCTCCTCGACGGTCGCGTCCGGCGCGCGGTTCGGCGGGACGTTGATCTCCGCCGAGGGTCCGCGCTCGCCGCCCCAGCCGCCGGCGCCGCGCACGAACGTCGAGAGCTCGTTGTAGATGAGCTCGTTGCCGTCCTCGTCGAACGACGTGATCGCCGTCACGACGACCGCGCCTTTGCCCTTGTCCCAGATCTCCTTGATCTTCGCCTTGTGCGTCAGCTTCGCGCTCGGCGGGAGCGGGCGGCGGAGCTCGGTGAGCTGCTCGCCGTGGAGGATGCGGTCGAAGCCGTAGTTCATGCCCGGCGCGTTCTCGCCGCGCTTCAGCGCCTCGAACACCATGCCGAGCGCCGGAACGACGCCGAACGTCGGCAGCGCGCGGAAGTCGGACGCGTTCTCGTAGACGTACTGGAGCTCGCCCGCGTCGAGCGGGTTCGCGCCGGCGCCGACGCCGAGCGCGTAGAGCGCGAGGTCCTTCTCGTCGTACTGCGACTTCTGCGGCGCCATCTCGAAGCCGAGCGCGGCGTCGACGTCGATGAGATCGTTGCCGCCGAGCGCCTTCGACTCGAGGTTGCCGAGGATCGGCCCCATCGACTCGTTGATGTTCGCCGGGTGCGTCGACTTGTCGAAGTCGGTGATGACGCCCCAGCTCTTCTTGATCTGCTCCGGCTTGATCTCGCGACCGAGCTTGAAGAGCTTGCCCTCGGTGCGCTCCCAGCGGAGCTTCGCGTAGAGGCCGCCGCCGACCTCGAAGAGGCCGCCGGTCTCCTCGCAGCTCTCGTGCGCGAGCCACGCGACGAGCGGCGAGACGTACTCGGGCTTGAGCGCGTCGGTGATGTTCTTCGGGAGGATCGTCTCGGTGAGGCGCGAGCCGGCGATCGGCGCGATCGTGTTGACGAGGACGTTCTTCTTCTTGCCCTCGATCGCGAGCGTGTTCGAGAGCCCCACGAGCCCGAGCTTCGCCATGGCGTAGTTCGCCTGGCCGAAGTTGCCGTAGATGCCCGCGGCGCTCGCGGTGAAGATGATGCGGCCGAAGCCGGCCTCCTGCATGTGGTCCCACGCCGCCTTGGTGACCTTGTAGCTACCGCGGACGTGCACCCGATAGATGAGCTCCCAGTCCTCGTCGGTGAGCTTCTTGAACGAGGTGTCGCGGAGGATGCCCGCGTTGTTGATCACGATGTCGATGCGCTTCCACGTGTCGAGCGCGGTCTGGACGATCTTGTCGCCGTCCTCGACCGAGTCGTAGTTCGCGACGGCCTCGCCGCCCGCGGCCTTGATCTCCTCGACGACCTTGTCCGCCGCCGAGCTCGACTTGCCGGCGCCGGTCGCGCCTCCGCCGAGGTCGTTGACGACGACGCGAGCGCCGCGCGCGGCGAGCAGGAGCGCGTGGGACCGACCGAGGCCGTTGCCCGCACCGGTGACGATGGCGACGCGCCCGTCAAAACGCAGATCCGACATGGTGTGAACTCCGTGAGAGCTAAAAGTTTAGCGTACGAACTATCGGGGTCGAGGGCGAAGCCGTCAAGGGTCTAAGGCCGCGTTCCGGCGCGACCGGTGCGCCCGCCGGCCGGCGACCCCACGCCGCCGCGCGCGCCGGGTCCTGCGGCGCTCGACCGGCGCTGGGCGCACGGCGACTCCGTCGTCTTGACACTTTTGACCCCCTCCTCGAGAAGCTCGCTGCCGAGCTCGCCGAACGGGGAAGCTTAGGTCAGCTCCATCACGCGCTGCTCGAGGCCCTTGCCCTTCGTGACGCCGCTGATGCGCGCCTGGTTCTGGAGCAGCGCCCAGAGCACGTGACCGATGACCGTCTCGGCGTCGACGTGCCCGCGGTCGAAGTAGACGACGAGCTCGCGGCGCTCCTCGTCGAACTCGACGCGCTTGACCATCGGGAGCTCGCGGACGACGGCGATCGGCGCGGGGCCGGCGCCGAGCTTGATCCGCACTTCTTCGCTCGAGGCCGTGAGCTCCGCGATCGAGCCGCTCGCGACGACGCGACCTCGGTCGAGGATGCACGCGGCGTCGCAGATCTCCTCGAGCTCCTGGAGGTTGTGGCTCGAGACGACCAGCGTGCAACGGCCCTTGCGGCGCTTGATGAGCTGACGCACCTCGTAGGCGACGCGCGGATCGAGGCCGGCGGTCGGCTCGTCGAGCAGGACGATCTCCGGATCGCCGAGCAGCGCCTGCGCGAGCTGAACGCGCTTCGCCATGCCGTGCGAGAGCTGACCGCAGCGGAGGCCCCACCACTCCTTGCCTTCGACCTCCTCGAGGACCTCGCGCGCTTCGGCCTCCACGCGGTCCGGCGGGACGTCCTGGAGCTGCGCCATGTGCATCAAGAACTCGCCGACCTTGTCCCAGGGCGGCAAGAGGGCGTCCTGCGGGAGCACGCCGAGGCGCGAGCGGAGCTCGTCGATCTGCGTGGGCTCGTAGCCGAGCACCTCGATCGCGCCGTCCGTCGGGCGGAGGAAGCCGGCGAGCATCGAGAACGTCGTCGTCTTGCCGGCGCCGTTCGGTCCGATGAGGCCGTAGACGGAGCCCGCCTTCACCTTGAGCGAGACCTGATCGACCGCGGTCTTCACGCCGAAGCGCTTCGTGATCTTCGTGAGGCGGATCGCGATCTCGACGTCCTTCTTCTTGCGACGCGTCTTCGACGCCTTCTCG